>NZ_AUTC01000140.1 GCF_001461695.1 Sinorhizobium fredii USDA 205
ATGCGTCCCAAGCACCTGCAATGGCGAGTTTTTCAACGGTATCGGCCGAACTGTGCCATTCATGGTGCCGTCGCAGGACGATGACGGCATAGCCTCGAAACCGATATTTAGGTCCCGGTGCCAAACGCTCGGTTTTCACCGCTAGCCGAGTATACCGCCCGCCGCGAAACGGCCGCCCTGGTACTCGCTGCCTGCGGCGGTCTCTTGATCGCGCTCGATCGCTTCGCGATAGGGCTCGCTCGTATCCTGCGGTTTCCAGCCGAGGAAGTCGGCATGGCCGTTCGACCACCAGGCATCGCGGTTCGCCGAGACGCCGTAGAGCACCAGATGGCCGATCGCCGGCGCCGCGATGAGCTTGTCGACGAGCGAGATGAAGTCGCGGGGGCTCAGCCAGGTGGAGAGCATGCGGCGGTCCTTCGGTTCGTCGAAGCAGCTGCCGATCCTCAGACACGCCGTCTCAAGGCCGAACTTGTCGAAATAGAGCCGCGCCAGATCCTCGCCGAAACATTTGCTGACGCCGTAGAGACTGTCGGGCCGGCGCTCCGCCTGGGCGTCGAGCTGTTCGCCGACCGGATGGAAGCCGATCACATGATTGGAACTCGCGAAGATAATGCGTGGGACGCCTGCCTGTCGTGCCGCTTCGTAGAGATTGTAGGTGCCGAGGAAATTCGCCTGGAGCAACGCATCGAAATTCGCTTCGACCGAGATCGCGCCGAGATGCAGGATCGCGCCGCAGCCACGCACCAGTTCGGCGACCGCCTCCCGGTCGGCGAGATCGCAGCGCACCACTTCCTCGCCGGGCCCGGCAGGAGAGATGTCGACGATGTCCGAGAGGCGCAGGATCTCCGCAGACCCTTTCAGCCTTTCACGCCCATAGCGTCCGAGGCCGCCGCCGGCGCCTGTTACCAGAAGTCGCTTGATCATCGGAATACCTCAGTGGATTTCGGGCTCGGGCAGCTTGTGCGGCGACTGCAGGAAGGTGAAGTCGCAGCCCTCCGGCGCCTGCTGGATATGTTCGGCATGCATCTTCAGATAGCCGCGCGAATAGTCGCGCTCGGGCGGCCGCCATTCCGTGAGCCGGCGCTCGATCTCCGCCGCGTCGACCTCCAGGGTGATCGTCCGGCTGGCGACGTCGAGGGCGATCATGTCGCCGTTGCGGACCGCAGCCAGCGGACCGCCGACATAGGATTCCGGCGCGACGTGCAGGATGCAGGCGCCGTAGCTGGTGCCGCTCATGCGCGCATCGGAAATCCGCACCATGTCGCGCACGCCCTGCTTCAGAAGCTTCTTCGGGATCGGCAGCATGCCCCATTCGGGCATGCCCGGTCCGCCGACCGGCCCGGCATTGCGCAGGATCATCACCGTCTCGGCGGTGACGTCGAGGTCCTCGTCGTTCACCGCCCGCATCATCGCGTCGTAATCGTCGAAGACCAGCGCCGGACCGCGGTGTTTGAGCAGTGCCGGGTCGGCGGCCGCCGGTTTCATCACGCAGCCGTCGGGCGCCAGGTTGCCCTTGAGGATCGCCGTGCCGCCGCGGCCGGCCACCGGGTTGTCGAGCGGCCGGATCACGTCCGGCAGGTGCACTTCGGCATGTTCGATCGCCCCGCCGATCGTGCCGACGACGTTGCGTTCCTCGAGATGGAGCAGCGGCGCAAGTCGCTTCCAGAGGGCCAGGAGGCCGCCGGCATAGAAGAAATCCTCCATCAGGAAGGCGCCGGTCGGGCGGATGTTGCAAAGCACCGGCACCTTCTCCGACATGCGGTCGAAATCCTCCAGGCTCAACCGGACGCCGCATCTTCGCGCCATGGCGATCAGGTGGATCATCGCATTGGTCGACCCGGCCATGGCCATGTGCACCGCCAGCGCATTCTCGAAAGCCTTGGCCGTGAGCAGGTCGGAGGGCTTCAGGTCCTCGAAGACCATCTCGACGATGCGGGCGCCGGAAAGTGCTGCCATGCGCGAATGGCCGGCGTCCGAGGCGGGGATGGCCGAAGCGCCGGGAAGACACAGGCCGAGCGTATCGGCGAGCGCCGTCATCGTCGAGGCGGTTCCCATCGTCATGCAGGTGCCGTAGGAGCGGGCGATGCCGCGCTCCATTTCGCTCCATTGCAGCTCGGTGATCTTCCCGGCCTCCTTTTCGGCCCAGTATTTCCAGACGTCCGAGCCCGAGCCGAGCGGCTGGCCGCGATAATTGCCGCGCAGCATCGGCCCGGCCGGCACGAAGATCGTCGGCAGGTCGACCTGGATCGCCCCCATGATGGTTGCCGGCGTGGTCTTGTCGCAGCCGGCGAGCAGCACGACGCCGTCGACCGGATGCGAGCGGATGAGTTCCTCGACCTCCATGGCGAGGAAGTTGCGGTAGAGCATCGTCGTCGGCTTCACATAGGTTTCGGCGAGCGACATGGCCGGCAGCTCGACCGGAAAGCCGCCCGCCTGCCAGACGCCGCGCTTGACCTCCTCGGCGCGAGCGCGCAGATGCGCGTGGCACGGGTTGATGTCGCTCCAGGTATTGATAATCGCGATGACAGGCTTGGCGGCGATTTCCTGCTGGTCGTAGCCCATCTGGTAGAGACGGGAGCGATGCCCGAAGGAGCGCAGGTCCTTGGCGCCGAACCAGCGGAAGCTCCTAAGATCATCTGGACTCTTGCGTTTGGTCATCGGCGACCTCCTTTGCATTCCCGATCGGCTCGGCTAAATTAGACCTGTTCAGAAAAATGACAGGCGAGACCAAGCTCTTGAACGACGTATCCTTGAAACTGAAGCCGGCGCGGCGCGAACGCCTTGCCGACGTACTTTACGGCCAGATCCTCGAGCAGATCACCAGCGGGCAACTTGTCGAAGGCGCGAAGCTGCCGTCCGAGGCGCGCATCTGCAGCGACTTCCAGGTTTCCCGGCCGGTGGTGCGCGAAGCCTTGATGCGGCTGCAGGCGGATGGGCTGGTGGTCTCGCGCCAGGGGATAGGCACTTTCGTGAAGTCGCGGCCCTCCAACAAGCTCACCGATTTCGCCGCTTCGGCGGAGATCGCCAGCTATCTGAGGGCCTTCGAGCCGCGGTTGGCGCTCGAGACCGAATGCGCCGGGCTTGCCGCCATGCGGCGCACCAAGGCGCAGTTGAACCAGATCGGCGAGGCACTTGCGGCGCTGGAGAGCGCCTTCCAGCGCGGCGAGAATGGTTGGGAGGAGGACTTTGCCTTCCACCTTGCCGTCGCGGCGGCCGCGGGAAACGAGCTTTTCCCGCGCCTCCTGCAAGACCTGCGCGATATAATGAGCGGCTCGATGCGTATGGCGTTGAGCCTTACGCAACAGGGTTCGGAAGACCGGCGGCGCCGGGTCCTTGAAGAGCATCGCAAGATCTTCGTGGCGATCTCCAGCCAGAACGCCGATCTGGCGCGTCTTCACATGCGCTATCACCTGACCGAGTCCCGCGCCCGCGTCACCGGATCTTACGGCGAGCTCTAGGCAGGTGTCCTTCCTGAATCGAAGCGTGGCGGCAGGTCCCACCCCCCTCTGGCCTGCCGGCAATCTCCCCGACAAGGGAGATCGACGCGCCGCAAGCCAAGCGCCCCGAGCACGCTGCGTGCGAGTAGACAGCGCCTGTTGATGGGCACTGCGCGCGCCACATGCATTCTCCCCCCTTGCGGGGGAGATGGCCGGCAGGCCATAGGGGGGTCGGACAACTGCCATCGCCAGTTGCTCGTCAGGCGCGCGCCGACTGCCGTAGCGCGCCTGCGGTCGCGGCCTCGCTCTTTGCCTTCAATTCCTGCGCCGCCTTGGCGATCGCCTCGAGCCGTTCGGCGCCGTCGAGATTGGTGAGGAAGTCGCCGATCGGTCCGGTCTCGCAAATACCGGCCAGCCGCACCGCCTCGTGCAGGACGCGGATCGGCGAATGGGCGTCGCGCAGGTCCTCGAGCGGCAGGAAGCTTTCGCGAATGGCTCTGGCATCGGCGAAACGACCTTCGCGGCCGGCCTTCAGGATCGCCGTCGAGAGATGCGGGGCGACACAGACCGAGCCGGAGGTGAAGGCTGTCAGGCCCATTTCCATGTGGTCGATCGCCGGGCGCTCGCCGATGCCGCTGACGATGCGCTCGCCGGAGCCGACGGCGGCGAGGATTTCGGCGAGATAGGGATCGTTCTTCGGATCCGGACGGACGACCGCATATTTCACCGCCGAGATCGCGCCGTCGCGGAACAGGCGGGCAACGTCGGCCGCCTCCATGAATCCGTCATTCTTGATATAGGCGATCAGCGGACGGCCGCTGATGTCGGCAAGCTTGGAGAAGCCGGACGCCAGGCCGGCCGGGGTTGCCGGAAAGGAGAGCGGCAGAACCATGGCGGTCGGGAAGGCCCGCTCCCGCAGAATGGCGGCCTGATCGGCTGCCTTGCCGAAATCGGCGCCGATCGACGGGATCATCCAGCCGTCGGCCGGCGCGATCTCCTCGAGCAGGTCGAGCAGTCGGCCGAAGTCCACGACGCCGAAATTATAGAGATTGGCGTTGCCGCCATAGAGATAGGTCGTCACGTCGCCCGAGCGCAGCCAGTCCACCTGTCGACGATTCTCCGCCTTGCTTGGTGAGCCTTGTGCGTCACGCGCCAGCGGTGGAACTGAAAGGACGGAGGCGCTGAGGTCGGCCGCGCTGACGGATGTCGTTTTCATGGAAATCTCCTTGGCAAGTTTCTTGTATTTTTATTTTACAAGTTGAGTGGAGGCAAGAGGAATGTTAAGGAAAAACGAGGATGCGAAACATTGAAAATTCTGCGCATTGTCGTGGAGTGCGAAAAGCTGCCTGTCAGATCATGGTGTAAAACATGTCTTTCGACTTGACATTTGAATGCGTGCTGGACCTGCGCTGCGAGGTGGCCGAGAGCCCCGTCTACGACGAGCGCCGCAACTGCCTGTTCTTCGTCGATATCGGTCGGAGCACGCTTCACCGCGCCGATCTTTCCGGGGCCAACCACGTCGAATGGCGCTTGGAGGGCGGCGCCTGCAGCCTCGGGCTCGCGCGGTCCGGCCGTCTCGTCCTGGCCCAGCGCGACGGCGTCGTGCTGTTCGATCCGGAGAGCGGCGCGATCGCCCGGCAGATCGCCGCGATCGAGCCGGAAAGGCCGGATACGCGCCTGAACGACGGCAAGGTGGGGCCGGACGGCGCCTTCTGGGTCGGCACCATGCACGAGGTCGCCGCCGACCGGCGGCCGATCGCCTCGCTCTATCGCTTGACGCAAACAGGCGCCGTCGAGCGCAACGTAGAGAATATCGTCTGCTCGAACGGACTTGCCTGGAGCGCCGACGGCGCCGTCCTGTTCCACTCGGATTCGCGCGGGCCCTGGATCGACCGATGGCAGTTCGACCCGGCGACGGGCGAACTCTCGGGCCGCCGGCGGCTGGTGGATCTTGACGAGGCAACCGGGCGCCCGGACGGCGCGGCGACCGATGTCGACGGCAACTACTGGAGCGCCGGCGTTTCGGCCGGCGTCCTCAATCGCTTCTCGCCTGAGGGCCGGCTGATCAAGGCGCATCCGTTCCCGATGCCCGCACCCACCATGCCCTGCTTTGCCGGGCCGGATCGCAAGACGCTGTTCGTCACCTCGCTGCGCCCGGCCGACAGTGCAAAGGAAAGCCGGGCCGGTGGCATTTTCGTCGCCCGCAGCCCGGTGGCGGGAGCCGTCGTCCATCGCTTCGATGATCGCCGGCTCTGACGTTTGATCTTACGAAGGCTCTTTGAGGGTTCGCTGCAAGGCTCCCCGTACGAGATCGATCAACTCGGAATGGATATCCCCGCGCGATCGGCCATCGCCATCGTCGCAGATCGGATCGACCTCGCCGAACGACTTCAAGAGTTCCGCCCCGCCTTCCTTGCACTCGGGCAGGAAGCTGAAGTGATCGGCGCCGGCAACGGTGGCATAGGATGCATGGGGTGCCAGCGCCGCCAGCCCAGAGGCGATCACCGCCGCAGGAATCGTCCCCGGGCTGCCGAGATTGATGAAGGCCATCGGGATGGCGATCTCCTTCAGGCTCTGCGCGTCATAGGCCTGCGCGAGACCCGGGTCGATCAGCACGGCCGATTTGACGCGCCGGTCGAGATTCGATTGTTCGAAGCGCGCCCGGTCGATCTTGCGCAGGTCGACTTTGTCGAACTCGATTGGTCTGTCGTCGACATAGGCTCTGCCGCCCGCATACCAGGCGCAATCCCATTTCTTGTAGGTATCGCAGTAGCGGGCATAGGCTTCGAGATTGGCCCGGGCGCCGGCGATCTCCATGGCGGCCGCGCCACCGAGCGAGAAGCCGACGACGCCGATGTGATCCCTGTCGATGACGCTGCTGAATTGCGGGTCGGTCGCGAGCCTGTCGATCACGGAGGACAGATCCTGCGTGCGCTCCCACAGCTTCGGCGTGTCGGCGGGGGTCGAGTTGCCGCTGGTCGTACCGGGATGATTGGGACCGGCGACGACAAATCCGGCCTTCGCCAGTTCCGCGGCGAGCCAGCTCATCCCCTGGATGCGGCCGCCCGATCCATGCGACATCACCACCAACGGATAGCGGCCTTCGAGGAGCGGTGCGTTTGATAGCGCCGGCGCGCCGTCGAACACCCGGTTTTCACCCACCAAAACGGCTTCGCCGCCAGGACGGGCGGGATACCAGACGGTGACCTGAAGGTTTCGCCCGCTTTCGGGCGCGGCGATGCGTATTTCACCCACACCGGCTTCGAATGCATGGCAGGGTGCCGCGAATGCGGCGGCGAGGGCAAGGGCGGCAAGAACATGCGAAGGAATCATCGGGAACCTCCAAGGTTGAAGTGACCTGCAAATGATCGCGCATGCCGGGTTCCTCCGCTTCCTAGATCATGATTGAGGTCGTCCCGAATCGCGATTTAGGTCAACATCCGGCCACTGATCGCCACCCGAAGGACATAGCTTGATCTTCCTCCCGCTGCCGTTCGTCGTCGCCTCGCTGCTTGTCATCCTTCTCGTTGCGACGCTGCGCAGCGACGAGCCGCGCAAGGGTCTTCGGCCGTTCCTTGCGTTGATCTGCCTTTGCGCCGTGCAATCGATCATCATGGGCTTGCGATGGGGTTACGATGTCGCAGCTCTCAGATATGTGCTGCCCGTGTTGGCGAGTTGTCTGCCACCGCTGGTGCTGGCAAGTTTCCGCAGTCTGATCCACCGGGAGGCGGGGGCAAGTCGTGCCCGTTGGCTTCACGCCGCGCCGCCGCTTGGAATAATTGCGCTGCTGGTGCTGTCTCCGGCGCTGATCGACGGTGCGCTGATCGTGCTGTTCGTCGGCTACGCGCTGGCTCTCCTGAATCTCGGCCGCACAGGCCCCGATGCCCTGGACGAAGCGCGTTTCGACGGCGTCCACGCGGCACATCGCGCCCTTCTCATCGCCGCCGCGGCGCTTTGTATTTCCGCCCTGTTCGACCTCGCGATTTTCCTCGATTTCCGGTGGAGCAAGGGAGCCAATGCCGCTCTGATCGTGAGCAATGCAAATCTTCTGGCCTTGCTCTTTCTCGGCCCTACCGCCATCGTCGCTGCCCGCGCGCGGCCGCTGCCGGTAGTCGCTTCAAACATTGAACAAGCTGCATCGCTGGCGGCGAAGGATCGTGAAGTCCTCGATCGAATCGATCATTTGCTGGCCGAGCAGCGCTTGTCCCGAGACGAAAACCTGACCTTGTCGCGGCTGGCGCGGCGCGCGGGCGTGCCGGCCCGGCTGATCTCCGGCGCCGTCAATCGCTTGGCGCGCAAGAACGTCTCCCAATATATCAACGACTTCCGCATTGCCGAAGCCTGCCGGCTGCTGCGGGAGACCGATATGCCGGTGACCGCAGCGATGCTCGAATCCGGCTTTCAGACGAAATCGAACTTCAACCGGGAATTCCGACGCGTGACCTCCCTCAGCCCGGCTTCCTGGCGCGAGCGAAACCGGCCGTCGCCACCGTGATCCAGCACACGGGTCCGAGCCTTTGGGGCTTCGAACCACTCTCACTGCCGCGGCGAAAGTGGGTCGGCTCATCCCAAGGAGGTAATGCGATTGGGTTATGAGGACGGACTAAGAACATTAGTGGATACCACTAATCCTATTTGAACCTCACCGCTGCGACCCAGCTTTGCTACCCTTGAACGTTATGTTTGCAGATCGTCAGCGCTGTGCGCGCATGGCTTGTTTGCCAGTCGCGCATGTCCGGAAGGATCAGTCATGGATCATGTAAACAGGTCCGAGGCAACGTGCGACAGCCCTGCATTTCCCTGTGGGGATCAATGCGCCGCGGCAGCTCCATGTCATCGCGCTCGCCAGGCCCCATTGAGCGCCACGCTCAGGGTCGTTCCGTTCTGCCTCATGATGCTGCTTGGGTCTCCCGCGAAAGGTGGGCCACCCACTGACGACAGGCTAGCCCCGCAAGATACGGTCGAGATAAGTGTTTCTGGATGGCATACCTTGCTTGGCGGCGTAGTCGAGGCGGCGCTGCTTAACGACACTTTTACGATCGGGACAGGTGGGACGCTCGAACTTCCGGAAATCGGACGCCTGCCCGCGGCAGGTTTACGCGAGAGTGAACTGGCGAAGCTGATAGCCGATCGCTTGCAGGCCAGAAGCGGCAGCGACCAACGTCCGGCCACAACCGTCCAACGACGAACACCGGCGCCCCGAGTGCCATCATCGCGGGTGACCACCCCTGCCGAGCGGCCTCCGCCTGCAGCGCAGCTGCGCATCGCGGAGCCCGCAGCGACGAAGCAACTACAAACTCTGGAATCCGAACAGTCCAGGGTGCAAGTCTTGCTTAGTGACCTGGCGGCCGCTCGTATGGAGCTTGAAAAGGCTCGCGGAGAAGCGCGTGCAGCGCGTCAGGCTGCTCGCGACGCCTCGATACGGCACAATCGCAGCCTTGCTGCCGAGCGCCAACGCGCTGCCACCGTGACGCAGGAACTCAATGCTGCGCGGGCCGATCTCGAAGCCATGAAGGTTCGGCTGGAGCACGAAGCGAATGCGGCGCGAGACTGGGAAACCGCGGTAGCCACGGTCACGGAGGCTCGTGAGTTGGTCGCCCGCGACCGCGCCAAACGCGCCGAGCTGGAGGAAAATCTCCTCACCGCGCGCAAGGAAGTCGACGCGATCAAGACCGGCGCGCTATCGGCTGGCCGTCAGCGTGAGGACATTCTCCGCCGCGATTTGGCTGCGGCCAGACGCGACCTTGACGCCACGCGGCGCGCCGCCGACGATGCTGGCGCGCAGGCGCGAAAGCTTGCCGCTATGGTGGCTGAACAAGGACGGGCTCTTATAAATGAGCGCCGGAGAGCCGAAGGCTTCGCGCGCGACCTGACCATCATGCGGCGCGAAATCGAACGTCTGGAGACCAAGTCGGCTGGAGCAATCCGGTCAAAGGCTGCTGCGCTCAGAGCGCGCAATGCTGCGGTGGCGTCGCTGACTGATGCCAAACGAGCACTTGATGAAGAGCGGCGCAAGCTTGGAGCCTACGAACGCGATCTCGCCGTGGCCCGCCAATCGGCCGCGGCCCTGGTGGCCCGCGCCAAGCTGGCGGCGGAGGAGCAGGCCGCCGCCGTGCAGGCTCGAACGGCTGCCGAGGCCGCCGCAATGCGGACCGGGGAAGCGCTCGCATTGGAACGCGAGAAAGGAAGATCGCTTGCGCGTGGTCTCGACACTGCTGCGCTCAGAGCGCGCAGTGCTGCGGAGGCGTCGCTGGTCGATGCCAGGCGGGCACTTAATGAAGAGCGGCGCAAGCTTGGAGCCTACGAACGCGATCTCGCCGTGGCCCGCCAATCGGCCGCAGCCCTGGAGGCCCGCGCCGACCTGGCGGCAGAGGAGCAGGCCGCCGCGGTGCAGGCTCGAAAGGCTGCCGAGGCCGTCGCAATGCGGACCAGGGAAGCGCTTGCGTTGGAACGCGAGAAGGGAAGATCGCTCGCGCGCGATCTCGACGCTGCTCGCCAAGAACGCGACGCGGCAAGGGAGGAATTGGTTCGGAGCTCGGCGGCGCGGAGCGAGGCGTTCGGAGACGAGCGCGAACGGTCGAATGGCCGCGGCCTTGCGGTGGAGCGCAAGGAAGTCGACCTCCCCAAGGGGAAGGCTGAGCGCCCCACCGCAAGCATCGAGCGTAGACGGAACGTGCGCGACGGCAATCACGCCAATGAACGTGCCAAGCCAGTAGCGCGGAAGCGCGCCGGATCGGCCGGGGGAGGCGGGTCGCTGGAAATCCGCAAGGTGGAGCTCGGCAAGCCAGCACCCTCCGTTCGATCGGCGACGGTTCTGCTCCCGGACGCGCTGCTTCCCAGACGACCGCCGATGCTTGGCCGCTGGTAGGTGGAATGCATTTTTGAGGATAGCTTGGCCTAAAGAAGAGGAACCCGGTGATGCGTAAGCACTTAGTTGCCACATTTTTGATCGCAGTCGCGATCGGGCCCGCATCGGCTCTTGCCTTAGGCCTTGGCGTCAAGGTCGGTCCGGTCGGCGTCGGCGCTCAAGTGGGGATCAACAAAAGCGGCGTCTCGGCGGGGATCGGCGCGGAGGCCGACGGAGTAGGTGGAGTAAAAGGCGGAACCTCGCTCGGCAAGGGAGGATCCAGCCTTGGGGTCGGCGGCAATCTCGGCCGTACGAGTGGCGGCATGTCGGTGGGATCCGGTTCGAAGGCCGGGTCATCGGGCGGCGGCGGCACAGCGACCGGTTCCGGGGCTGCTTCGGGCGGTTCGGCCGCGGGCTCTGGGACCCGGCCGTCCAGCGGTGGCGCGACCGCGGGGTCTCAGTCACCAGGGGCTGGCGGTGCCAACACGATCACCCGCATTGCCCCGGCAACGAGCGCGCGAGCATCCATCGTTCTGCCACGCATCCTTTGGCCGTTGAAGAAGCGCGCCGGGCACGAGCGAGGCGAATGGGGCTACCCCATACGCCTGCCATTGACGATTGCAGCGGTTCCTGGCACTCCAAACACCGTCGTGCGCGCCTGCCAACGGGCGATTGCGTCGGCTGCGTCACCGCTTGGCGCCGTGCGCGTGCGTGCGGCAAGCGCCGGTTCCCTGCTCCGGCACCGCAATGGGGCGCTCACGGCGCCGCTCGCCGTCAGCATAGACTATGCCGGTCAAGACGGCATCCAGGTCCGTCAGGCGCGAATCAGGTGTCGCCTCGATTCGTCCGGCAGGGTCATCGCGGTGATCTAATTTAGGCACCCATCCCCAGGCGGCAGTGCCCGGCCGGCCTTCTGGCCAACCGGGCAGGCAGGGTCACGCGTTCAGCGATTTTGCGAATGGCATGACGCGAATCCGCTTGCCGAGCGCCTTGTAGGCGGCATTGGCAACGGCAGGGCCGATCGGCGGAACGCCGGGCTCGCCGATGCCCGAGGGCGGGTTGGCGGAGGCGACGATGTGGACCTCGACCGCCGGCATCGCATCGATCCTCAGCGGCGTGTAGAGGTCGAAATTGCCCTGGTCGACCTGGCCGTCGGTCAGCGAGATTTCCTCGCCGAGAATGGCGCTCAGCCCGAAGCCGATGCCCCCCTCGACCTGGGCGCGGACCTGGTCCGGATTGACCGCCAGGCCGCAATCGACGGCGGCGACCACCCGTTCGACCTTGATCTGGCCGTTGCCGTCGGTCGAGACCTCAGCGATCTCGGCGACCACCGAGCCGAAGCTCTCAGCGATGGCAACACCGCGGAAGCGCCCTTCCGGCAAGGGTTTCTGCCATCCTGCTTTTTCCGCCGCGAGCTTGAGGACGGTCGCATGGCGCGAATCCGGCTCGAGCATGGAGAGACGGAATTCGACCGGATCGCGTCCTGCCGCCTCGGCGACTTCATCGAGGAAGGTTTCCGCGGCGAAGGCGGTGTGCGTCGAACCGACCGAGCGCCACCATAGAACCGGAACGCCGACCTCCGTGCTCGTCAGGCCGACCGTCTGGTTCGGAATGGCGTAGGGCAGGTTGTTCGCGCCCTCGACCGAGGTCGGGTCGACCCCGTTCTTGACCATGCCCTCGAAGGCCGTCTTTGCCACGATGGATTGACCGACGATGTGATCGGTCCAGGCCACGAGTTTTCCGCCGTCGTCGATGCCGGCCTTGAGGCTGTGGACATAGGCGGGACGATAGCGGCCTCCCCGCATGTCGGCCTCACGCGTCCATTGCAGCTTTACCGGCGCGCGGAAACCGATGGCCTTGGCCACATATACTGCCTCGACGACAACGTCACCGTCGAACACGGCCCGCCGGCCAAAGCTGCCGCCGGTCTTCATCACGTGGAGGCGGACCTTCTCCGCAGCGATCCCGGCCACATCTCCGGCGAGTTTCTGGTAGACGTCCGTGAACTGGTGCCCGCCCCAGATCTCCAGCGTGCCGTCGTCGTTCATGCGCGCGACCGCGTTCAGCGGTTCCATCGCCGCATGCGCCAGGTAGGGGAACTCGAAGCTCGCCTCGATCACCCTGGCGGCCTTGGCAAATTCAGCCTCGGTGTCACCGTCCTTGCGCGCGACTGCCGCCGCCGGCTTCTTCACGAGGTCGCGATACATGGACATGATCTGCTGCGTTCCACGCTTTTCCGCACCTGCCTCGTCCCACTCGACGGTGACCGCTTCGCGTCCCTTGATCGCCGCCCACATGTGCTCGCCGACCACCGCGATGCCGCGCGGCGTTTCGACCACGTCCACCACGCCCTTGACGGCGCGCGCGGCAGAGGCATCGAAGGACTTCACCTTTGCGCCGAACAGCGGCGGGTGGATCATCACGGCGGTCAGCATGCCGGGCAGCTTGACGTCGATCGTATATTGCTCCGTGCCGTTTGCCTTGCGGGCGCTGTCGAAGCGCTTCAGTTCGGAATTGCCGATCAGCTTCCAGTCGCTTGGCTGCTTCAGCTTCACCTCGACCGGCACCGGCAGCGTCGCCGCCTTGGCGGCAAAGACGCCGAAACCGCCGCTGTTGCCGGAGGGATGGGAGAGAAGTCCGTTTTCCACCGTGATCTCCGCCGCCTCGACGCCCCATTCGGAGGCCGCAGCGGCGACCAGCATGGCGCGGGCCGCAGCGCCCGCCTTGCGGTAGCGTTCCCATGAGGTCACCATAGAGGTCGAGCCTCCGGTTCCCTGCATGGCGCCGCCAAAGGCGACATTGCCATAGGCCTGGATGCTGCCGGCGGCGCCCTTCACGTCGATGGTCGACCAGTCGGCATCGAGTTCCTCGGCGACAAGCGTGGCAATGCCGTTGTAAGAGCCTTGACCCATCTCGAATTGGGAGGAAAGGACGGTCACCTTCCCATCTCCGTCGATCGTGACATAGGGGGAAAACGCATGTGCGCCACTCGGCGTCGCCGTTTCGCTCGCTGCTGCTGGCGACGCAGAGAGAAGGTGAAAGCCGATGGCAAGGCCGGTGCCGGTCGCCAGCGCGCCGATCAGGAATTGCCGCCGCGACGCTTCGACGCGTGCGGCGGGGAGGGTAAGCGATTGCATCAGTTTCGGTAGCATGGCTCAGCCCTCCAGGCGCTTTGCGGCTTCGTGAATGCCGGCACGGATTCGATGATAGGTGGCGCAACGACAGAGATTGCCGGACATGGCGGCGTCGATGTCCTCGTCGCTGGGCTTCGGGTTGTTTGCCAAGAGGTCTGTCGCCGACATGATCTGCCCCGACTGGCAGTAGCCGCATTGGGGCACGTCGAGATCGGCCCAGACGGCCTGCACAGCTTCCGCTACCTTGCCCTTCAGGCCCTCGATGGTGGTGACCTTTGCGCCTTCGATGTCGCCGATGAACGTCTGACAGGAGCGAACGGGCGAACCGTCGACATAGACGGTGCAGGCGCCGCATTGCGCCATGCCGCAGCCGAATTTCGTACCCGTCAGCCCTACAAGATCGCGGATCACCCAAAGAAGCGGCATATCCGCCTCGGCATCGACCGAATGCTCGACGCCGTTGATCGTCACAATTGCCATGGTGTTCTCCTCGCGTTGAGGCGCGGGACCAGGCAGATGCACCCCCACGCGCCGCAGCCATTCGCCAGGCTGCGGTCGCAACTTAGAAGACCGGCTTTCCGTCCGGTAGAGTCGATCCTGTCGGATTGTTGCCTATTCCTGTCGATCTGACGGGATTGTGATCATCGGTAGTCTGCCGCGCCGCTAGCCGACGGAATCGCCTTTGGCCGCATCGTTCGAGTTCAGGATCGTCTTGATGTCGCGCAGCGGCGGATGGCCGAAGGCGCGCCGATATTCGCGGCTGAACTGGGTCGGGCTCTCGTAGCCGACGCGCAGCGCCGCCGTCGCCGCGTCGAGCGATTGCGACAGCATCAGTTCCCGCGCGTGGTGCAGGCGCAGATGCTTCTGGAACTGCAGCGGGCTCATGGCGGTCATGGCGCGGAAATGATGGTGCAGCGTCGAGACCCCCATATTGGCGATCTCCGCCAGTTCCTCGACCCGCAGCGGCCGGGTGTAGTTCTCTTTCAGCCAGGCGATCGCCCTGGCGACGCGATTGCTGTTGGTGCCGGCAAGCGCGAAGCGTCTGAGCCGTGCGCCCTGCTCGCCGGTGAGCAGCCGGTAGAGGATCTCGTTGTGGATATGGTTTGCCAGAAACGGGATGTCGCCCGGCGCATTCGCCAGCGAAATCAGTCGCAGAAAGGCGTCGAACAGCAGAGGCGTTGCAGCGCCGACGGCGACGCCGACGAGATCGCGTTCGGGGGCGTCCGCGGGTTGCAGGTCGTTGTCGGCGATGATCCGCCGCAGCTTCTCGAGATCGAGCCGGAGCGACGCCGCCACATAGGGCTCGTCGAGGCTCGCCTCGCAGATCTGGCCGGTCGCCGGCAGCCCGAGGGCCGTCAGGAAGAAGCAGGACTCATCGTAGACGAGCGTCTGGTTGCCGACATGGACGCGCTTGCTCCCCTGGACGATCAGGGACAGGCTCGGTTCATAGACGGCGGAAAAAGGGCCGGCCGGCTCGACGACGCGATAGAGCGAAAGCCCGGGGATGCTGTGGCTGTAGCGCAGGCCGTCCCATGGCAGTTGCGCCAGCTCGTCGAGGATGCGCGCACGCAGCGGCGCGGTCTCCTCGCGCAGGCGCTGCCGCTCAATGATGGCTTCGCTCATGGACATAGCTCCCCACTCTTCCGTTCGACGTCAAATCATTTGTTTATCACATTCTTTTGAAACTTGCAGGATTAGGCAAGAAATTGCCGCGGCGTCGCCGAACGCCGGTCGGCGGACGCTGATATACTCATTGACTCATCATACCAGTTGGTCTATCGCTTCCGTCAACGACATGCGGGAGATACAGATGACTTCGATTGCCTTGTTGGGCGCCGGCGGCAAGATGGGCTGCCGGTTGGCCAAGAACCTCAAGGGCTCGCGCTTCGACGTGCGTCACGTCGAGGTGAGCGAGATCGGCAAAGCGAGACTGGCAAAGGAGCTCGGGCTCGAGGCGGTCTCTCTCGACACCG
This sequence comes from Sinorhizobium fredii USDA 205, assembly GCF_001461695.1. Taxonomy (GTDB): domain Bacteria; phylum Pseudomonadota; class Alphaproteobacteria; order Rhizobiales; family Rhizobiaceae; genus Sinorhizobium; species Sinorhizobium fredii. Next base: position 15,392 of record NZ_AUTC01000140.1, read on the forward strand.
CGCTCGACGGTGCCGAGGTCGTGATCCTTGCGGTGCCGGACACGGCGATCGGCAAGGTGGCAACCGGCATTGTCGACAGGCTGAAGCCCGGCACGATGCTCATCGTCCTCGATGCGGCCGCACCCTTTGCCGGACACCTGCCGCAGCGCGGCGACCTCACCTATTTCGTCACCCATCCCTGCCACCCGCCGATCTTCAACGACGAGACCGAGCTTGCCGCGCGCAAGGACCACTTCGGCGGTATCGCCGCCAAGCAGCATATCGTCTCGGCGCTGATGCAGGGACCGGAGGCGGACTACGCCAAGGGCGAGGAGATCGCCAAGCTCATCTGGGCGCCGGTCATGCGCTCGCACCGGGTGACGGTCGAGCAGATGGCGCTGCTCGAGCCCGGTCTGTCGGAGACGGTCTGCGCCTCGCTGCTCGTCGTCATGCGCGAGGCGATGGACGAATGCGTCGCCCGCGGCGTGCCGAAGGAAGCGGCGCGCGACTTTCTGCTCGGCCACATGAACGTGCTCGGCGCGGTGATCTTCGAAGAGGTCGAGGGTGTCTTTTCGGATGCCTGCAACAAGGCGATCGAGTTCGGCAAGCCGATGCTGATGCGCGACGACTGGAAGCGCGTCTTCGAGCCGCAGGAAATCGCCGACAGCATCCGCCGCATCACCTGATCCACGAAAACCGGAGGGCATGGGGCAACTCCGGTCGTTTCTCAACCTGGGAGGAGAGAACAGATGAAACTGACACGCAGAATGACCGTGGCCGCCTTCGCGGCCTTCCTGGCGGCCGGCTCGGCTATTCCGGCCTACGCGGCCGATCTCATCGCGATCATCACGCCGTCGCACGACAACCCGTTCTTCAAGGCCGAGGCGGTCGGTGCTGAGGCGAAGGCCAAGGAACTCGGCTACGAGACGCTCGTGCTGGTGCATGACGACGACGCCAACAAGCAGTCGCAACTGATCGACACGGCGATCGGCCGCGGCGCCAAGGCGATCATCCTCGACAATGCCGGCTCGGAAGCCTCGATCGCCGCCGTGCAGAAGGCCAAGGACGCCGGCGTGCCGTCCTTCCTGATCGACCGGGAAATCAACGCCACCGGCGTTGCCGTGTCGCAGATCGTCTCCAACAACTACCAGGGTGCCCAGCTCGGCGCCGAGGAATTCGTCAAGCTGATGGGCGAAGCCGGCAACTATGTCGAACTGCTCGGCCGCGAGTCCGATCTCAATGCCGGCATCCGCTCGAAGGGCTATCACGACGTCATCGACGAATATCCCGAGCTGAAGATGGTGGCACAGCAATCGGCCAACTGGAGCCAGACCGAGGCCTACAGCAAGATGGAAACGATCCTGCAGGCCAATCCCGACATCAAGGGGGTCATCTCAGGCAACGACACGATGGCCATGGGCGCGATCGCCGCGCTGCAGGCCGCAGGCCGCAAGGACGTCATCGTCGTCGGCTTCGACGGTTCCAACGACGTGCGCGACTCGATCAAGTCCGGCGGCATCAAGGCGACGGTGCTGCAGCCTGCCTATGCGCAAGCTCAGATGGCCGTCCAGCAGGCGCATGACTTCATCACCACCGGCAAGAAGCCGGCGGAAGAAAAGCAGCTCATGGATTGCGTGCTGATCAACAGCGAAAACGCCGACCAGCTCGAGACCTTCGCGCTCACCAACTGATCGTCTCTTGGCGCGCGACGGCGACAGCCTCGCGCGCCAGCATTCCCTGTGGAGAAGGTTTCGATGCCAGGTATGAGGGGCGCGTCCGTCATTGTCCTCGTGGCGATGATGGCGCTTGCGGGCTGCAAGATCATCAAGACGCCGACGGCGGAGGAGGCGGCGCAATCCGCCACGGGCGGTTTCGATCCGGATCGCATGGTCGGCGAGATCTGGGACAGCAAGGTCGTGCCCTATCTCGACAAGAAGGCGGGGCCGTTCACCGAGGTCGCCGCGCTTGCGGCAAGCGATCCGGAAGCGGCCGGCGCCAAATACGGCCACAAGGAGAAGCAGGGCAGCGCGCCCTGGACCTTTGCCGCGCGCCTTTCCGGCACCATAGTCAAGGCCGAGACGAAGTCGCGCTCGGCCTATGTGGAGGTCGATGCCGATGGCGACGCCAAGGCGGATGCCCGCGTCCAGATCGGCCCGGCGATCCGCGGCACGGCGATCCGCGACAGCCTCGACTTCGCGAACTTCAACGAATTCAAGAACCAGATCGAGTGGGCCCAATACGGCAAGGCCTTCAATACCCATGTGAACGGCCTGGTGCTCGACAAGCTGTCGCGCGACCAGCTTGTCGGCAAGAAGCTCGATGCGGTTGGCGCCTATCCCGATCCCGCCAAGGGGCAGTTGCCGCTCTTCGTGCCGGTTGAGCTGACGGTGGGTGGATGACTATGCAGCCGGTTCAGGACGAAGATTGCGTGCTGCGTCTCGAGGACGTCACCAAGGTCTATTCCGGCATCGTCGCCGTGCGCCACGCCAACCTGGCGCTCAGGCGCGGGGCCGTGAACGTGCTCGTCGGCGAGAACGGCGCCGGCAAGTCGACGCTGATGCGGATCATCGCCGGCGTCGAGAAGCCCTCGCTCGGCCGCATCCTGCTCGACGGCAAGGAGGTCGAATTCCATTCGCCCGCCGACGCCCAGCGCCACGGCATCGGCATGGTCTTCCAGGAGCTCAATCTCTTCGGCAACCTCTCCGTCGCCGAGAACATCTTCGCGACCCGCGAAGTGACCCGCGGCCTGCGCGGCATCGACCATCGCGCCCAGATCGACAAGGCCAACCATTTCCTCGACAGGCTCGATGCCGGCATCGACGCCGAGACGCTCGTCGAGGACCTGCCGATCGGCCAGCAGCAGCTGGTGGAAATCGCCAAGGCGATCTCGCTCGATACCCGCATCCTCATTCTCGACGAACCGACTTCGGCACTGTCGGCGGCTGAGGTCGATGTGCTCTTCAAGGTCATTCGGGAACTGAAGGCGCAAGGGGTGGCGATCGTCTACATCTCCCACCGCCTCGAAGAGCTGATGCGGATCGGCGACTACATCACGGTGCTGCGCGACGGCCAGATCACCGGCCACGCCATGATCAGAGACATCGACACGAAATGGATCGTCCGCTCGATGATCGGTTCGGACGCCAAGGATTTCGCCAAGTCCGTCGATCATCGCCTTGGTAAAGAGGTTTTCCGCGCCGAGGACATCTGCCTGCCGCGGCGCATCGGCGGACTTGCCGTCGACCACATGGGGATCTCGGTGCGCGCCGGCGAAGTGCTCGGCATCTACGGGCTGATGGGGGCCGGGCGAAGCGAGTTCTTCGAATGCGTCATCGGCCAGCATCCCCATTCGACCGGGCGCGTCCATGTCGGCGGCGTCGACGTTTCCGCATGCGACACCTCCGACCGGATCCAGGAGGGCCTGGCGTTGATCCCGGAGGATCGCCAGCGCGAAGGGCTGGTGCAAGCGCTGTCGATCGCCAGCAACCTGACGCTGGCAAGCCTCGAACGCTTCCTTCGCTTGCGTTTTCATATCGTCGGCGAGAAGGAACGGGCGGCTATCAAGGCGGCCATTCGCGATCTCTCGATCAAGGCGCCGAACCCGGATTTCGAGGTGACGTCGATGTCGGGCGGCAACCAGCAGAAGGTCGTCATCGGCAAGGCGCTGATGACCAGGCCGAAGGTGCTCCTGATGGACGAGCCGAGCCGCGGCATCGACGTCGGCGCCAAGGCCGACGTCTTCCGCACCATGCGGCGGCTGGCGGGCGAGGGGCTGGCGATCCTTTTTTCCACCTCTGACCTCGAAGAGGTGATGGCGCTCTCTGACCGCATCGCCGTCATGAGCAATGGACGGCTGGTCACCGTCATCGACCGCACTGATGCGACGGAAGAGATGATCGTGAAGGCCTCGGCCGAAGGCCACAAAACGACAAGGGAACACGCCTGATGACCACGGCAACGACGACCAGCACCACGGCGGAAGCCTCGAACGGCTCTCTGCTGCTGACCTTGATGAAGCTCAGGACCTTCATCGCGCTCTTCGCGGTGATCGCCTTCTTCTCGGTCTTCGCGCCGAACTTCCTGTCGACCGCCAACCTCATCCTGATGTCGAAGCACGTGGCGCTCAACGCCTTCCTCGCCATGGGCATGACCTTCGTGATCATCACCGGCGGCATCGACCTCTCCGTCGGCTCGATCGTCGGGCTCTGCGGCATGGTGGCCGGCGGCCTGATTTTGAACGGCATCGACCTGCAGTTCGGCTACACGATCTATTTCAACGTCTTCGAGGTCTGCCTCATCACTCTGGCGGTCGGGATCGTGATCGGTGCGATCAACGGCTTGCTGATCACCAAGCTGAACGTGGCGCCGTTCATCGCGACGCTCGGCACTCTCTATGTCGCCCGCGGCTTCGCGCTGCTGTCGTCGGACGGCCAGACCTTCCCGAACCTCGTCGGCAAGCCGGAACTGTCGACGACCGGCTTCGCCTTCCTCGGCTCCGGCCGGCTTCTCGGCCTGCCGGTGTCGATCTGGATGCTGATCGTCGTGGCGCTTGCCGCCGCCTATGTCGCCAAGTGCACGCCGATCGGCCGTCATATCTTCGCGGTCGGCGGCAACGAGCGGGCGGCGCGGATGTCCGGCATCCGCGTCGATCGGGTGAAGATGTTCGTCTACATGTTCTCCGGCTTCTGCGCGGCGATCGTCGGTCTGGTCATCTCCTCGGAACTGATGGCCTCGCACCCGGCGACGGGCAATTCCTTTGAGCTGAACGCCATCGCCGCCGCAGTCCTCGGGGGCACGTCAATGTCCGGCGGTCGGGGTACGATCGGCGGCACCATCATCGGCGCCTTCGTCATCGGCATACTTTCCGACGGTCTCGTCATGATGGGGATCTCGTCCTTCTGGCAGATGGTCATCAAGGGCATCGTGATCATCGTTGCGGTCGTGGTGGACCAGGCACAGCGCCGGTTGCAGCAGCAGGTGACGCTGATGCAGCTTGCAAAGAAGGGTTAGCGAGGAATTCCTCTCCCCAACCCCTCCCCACAAGGGGAAGGGGCTTCGCGGCGGCGCCGTCTTGCCCAACCCCGGCGCTTTCGCGAGTGGCAGCGCTCCAGGTCACAGGAGGAGGTGCGACAGCAAAGCCCCTCTCCCTCGTGTGGAGGGATTGGGGAGGGGGCCTTGAGTTGCAAGAGTTGGGGGGTCTTTAAGTTGGCAGGGTTGGGGGAGGGCCCCTTGAGTTGGAAGGAAAAGACAGCATGGCAGTTCTGAAAGGCGCCCTGATCGGCTGTGGTTTCTTTGCGGTCAACCAGATGCATGGCTGGCGCGACGCCGAGGGGGCGCGCATCGTCGCCATCTGCGATCGCGATCCGGCAAGGCTCCGGGCGGTTGGCGACGCGTTCGGCATCACGCGCCGTTACACCTCGGCCGAGGACCTGTTTGCCGATGGCGGTTTTGATTTCGTCGATATCGCGACGACCGTCAAAAGCCATCGCTCGCTCGTGGAACTCGCCGCGCGCAATGGCATTCCGACGATCTGTCAAAAGCCGATCGCGCCGACGATGGAGGACGCCAAGGCGATGGTCGCCGCCTGTGCCGAGGTGGGCGTACCGCTGATGGTGCACGAGAATTTCCGCTGGCAGTCGCCGATCCGGACCGCAAAGGCGGTTATCGACAGCGGCGCGATCGGCGAAGTGTTCTGGGGTCGGGTAAGCTTCCGGTCGGCCTATGACGTCTATTCCGGCCAGCCTTATCTGGCGACGGGCAAGCGCTTCATCATCGAGGACCTCGGGATCCACGCGCTGGACATTGCGCGCTATCTCTTCGGCGACGCGACGTCGGTCACCGCTCGTACCCGTCGGGTCAATCCGAGGATCGTCGGCGAGGACGTCGCGACCATGATGCTCGACCATCGGCTCGGGATCACGTCGGTTGTCGATTGCAGCTATGCCACCCGATTGCCGGTCGAGGCCTTCCCCGAAACCTTGCTGGAAGTCGATGGCAGCAAGGGCACGCTTCGGCTCTTGCAGGGCTACCGCCTCCACGTTCACTCGCGCGACGGCACTGAGATGACCGATGTCGCGCCGCGCCTTCTCCCCTGGGCATCGCCGCCCTGGCACAACATCCAGGAGAGCGTCAGCCTCATCCAGCAGCACTGGGTCGACTGTCTGCGCACCGGCCGCGAGCCGGATACGTCGGGCAGGGACAATCTCAAGACCTTCGCCCTTGTCGAGGCCTCCTACCGCAGCGCCGCCAGGGGCAAGACCGTGCCGGTCGAGGACTTGCTGCTATGACGTCTTCGAATGCCTTTCTTCTCTTCGGCACCGAAGAGAGGCAGCCGGAATCGCGCCGCCTCGAAGCCGGTCGCCTCAGCGCCGAACTCGTCGGCGGCAATCTGCGGACGATCCGCTTTTTCGGTAGGGAAGTGTTGCGGACGATTTCCTTTCTGGTGCGCGACCGGGATTGGGGCACATGCGAGGCCGCAATCACCGAACTGACCGTCGAACAGGAAGAGGCGGCGACGATCGTCCGATATAATGCGCGGTTTCGGGCACCGGACGGGGCGGTCCTCGAGTGTCGGTCGACGGTCGAGGTGTTCCCCGACGCTGTCATCTTCGATTCGCGCTTCACGCCGGATCGCGATTTCGAAACGGCGCGTGCCGGCTTTGCGATCCTGCATCCTATCGTCGGCGTGGCAGGCCGGCCAGTCGCGGTCGAGCATGGCGACGGTTCGATCGAGCGATCGGTTTTCCCCGACCTGATCGAGCCCTGGCAGCCGTTCAAGGATATCGCCGCAATCACCCATGAGGTGATGCCGGGGGTCGCGGCCGAGTGCCGCATGGCGGGCGACGTCTTCGAGATGGAGGACCAGCGGAACTGGACCGACGGCTCCTACAAGACCTATGTGCGGCCGCTGGCACTGCCCTGGCCCTATGTGCTGAAGGCCGGCGAGACGGTTCATCAAGCGATCCGTCTGTCGATCCGGCAGGCCGGCGCGGCCATCCCGAAGGTCGACCAGGAGTCTGGCCCGATCGCGGTTTCACTGAAGCGAGATCAAGGAACACTGCCGGCAATCGGCATTGGCCTCAGGCCCGACGAGGTGAGCGATCAACTCCTTGATGCCGGCCTGATCCGCGCGCTCGGTGCTCGGCATCTGGTCTGCCACTTCGACCCGGATGCCGGCCATGGCGCAGAGGCGCTGCGGCACTTCCGACAAATGGCGGATAGTTCGGGCGCAGCGGTGACGCTCGAATGCTTCGTGCCTTGCCGGCGCCCGTTGGATGTCGAATTGGGCGAGGTCGCCCGGATGGTGCGCGACAGCGGGCTGAAGCTCGCAAGTCTAGCCGTGTCCCCATCGGTCGATCGCCAATCGACGCCACCCGGCAGCGTCTGGCCGGAATGCCCGCCACTCGAAGATGTCTATGCCGCCGCACAAAGGGATTTCCCGGGCGTGCCGCTCGGCGGCGGGATGTTCAGCTATTTCACCGAGCTCAACCGCAAGCGCGTGCCGGCCGATCGGCTCTCCTATGTGACGCATTGCACCAATCCGATCGTCCACGCCGCCGACGACCTGAGCGTCATGCAGACCTTCGAGGCGCTGCGCGATGTCGCCCGCTCCGTCCGGGCGATCTATGGCGACAGGCCCTATCGCATCGGTCCCTCGACCATCGCCATGCGCCAGAACCCCTATGGTAGCCAGACCAAGGACAATCCGTCGGGCAAGCGTATCGCCATGGCAAACCGCGATCCGCGGCACAATGCGCTCTTCGGTGCCGCGTGGACGCTCGCCTATGCGGCGACCGTGGCGGACGCGGATCTCGAGGTGCTGACGCTTTCGACACTTGCCGGCCCATTCGGCCTGGTGGCCGGACCCGGCGAGCCCGTCAAGGAGGGCCATCCGAGGCCATTGTTCCACGTCTTGCGCTGGCTTGCCGAGCTGTCGGGCGGCCGGCGCATCGCCGTCGAGACAGCCGCGCCCGATCGGGTTGTCGGGCTCGGCGCGGCCCTTGGAGAAACCTCAACGTTGCTGTTTGCCAACCTCACGCCCGATCTGCAGACGGTGAGGCTTGCCGAGCCGGCTATGCGAAGGCTCACGCTTCTCGACGAGAACTGGTTGCGGGAAGGGGCAAGGGAGCCCGAGGTCAGGGCGCAGGAAGGGGAAAGCATCGTGCTCCCCGTCTATGCGGTCGCCCGCATCGAATTCTGAGATGGCCGGCAGGCCAGAGGGGGTGAACAAGCGCACGACCTACTCGCCCTAGCTCTCCGCCCTTCCCCTAGGCGCATAAAGCGCTCGCGAGCGCTCAAGATGCTTGATCATCGCCTGCTCGGCCTCATCAGGCTTGCCCCGGCGGATGCAGTCGATGATTTCCGCATGCTCGGAGAGCGTCACGTTTTCCTTGCCGGTCCAGATCAGCATTTCGGTGTGATATTCCTTCAGCCAGCCGAGCATCGCTTCGCTCACGGCACTGAAGATCGGGTTGCCGGAAATCTGCGCGATGCGGCTGTGAAAGGCCATGTCGGCGGCGATGAAGGCGTCGGAATCGCCGAGCGCGGCGCGCTGCCGCTTCAAGGTCTCCTCGAGCGCAGCGACATCGGCGGCGGTGGCGCGGCTTGCGGCCTCGCGCACCATGCCGCGCTCGAAGAAGATGCGGGCGTTTTTCAGGTGTTCGAGCGAATCCGATGAGGCCGAAAGCATGATCTTGGCGGCGACGTCCATCTGTCTCAAAAGCGATTGCGCCGTCGGCTGCAGCACCTTGGCGCGCTCGCCGTGCGAAATCTCGATCAGACCCATATTGGCAAGCGTCTGCATCGCTTCGCGAATGGCCGGGCGGCCGACCTGAAAACGCTCCATCAGCATCCGTTCCGACGGCATCTCGTCGCCGGGCTGCAATTCGCCGGTCTCGATCAGCGCCTTCAGCCGGGCGAAGACCTCGTCGGAAAGCTTCCTACGAACGATCGGTTCGGATTGAATCGCCATGTGAACTCCACCGCTATTGTCGCTTGTCCCTCTATATGCACGTTTTCCGTGGCGAGGAAATCTCACCCCTGTCGGCCGACTCACGCGATTTCTCTTGCGTAACTCAGATACTCATTATACCAGTCAAGGCGAATGAGGCCACTTATTTCACGAGAGCGAAGTGCCGTGATCCGCATCACCTATCGCATCGAGACCCCCGGCGACGTCGAGGCCCTGGCGGCCAGGATCGCCAGCGACCAGTCGACCGGAACCTTCGTGCCGGTGCCGGGCGAAACCGATGAGCTGAAGGCCCGCGTTGCGGCCCGGGTTGTCGCCATCAGGCATCTGGAGCCGACCGACCGCCCCTGCTGGCCGGAGGAGGCGGGCGAGGCGAAGCGCTTCAACCGGGGCGAGGCGGATATCGACTTCCCGCTCGATGCGCTCGGCACGGACCTCTCGGCGCTGATGACCGTCGCGATCGGCGGGGTCTATTCGATCAAGGGGATGACCGGCGTCCGCATCGTCGACATGCAATTGCCGCCGGAATTCGCCGCCGCCCATCCCGGGCCGCAGTTCGGCGTTGCGGGGAGCCGCCGGCTGACCGGCGTCCAAGGTCGCCCGATCATCGGCACCATCGTCAAGCCCGCTTTGGGCTTGAGGCCGGAGGAGACAGCTGAACTGGTGGGTGAACTGCTCTCCTCCGGCGTCGATTTCATCAAGGACGACGAGAAGCTGATGAGCCCGGCCTATTCGCCGCTGAAGGCGCGGATTGCCGCGATCATGCCGAGGATTCTCGACCACGAGCAGAAGACCGGCAAGAAGGTGATGTACGCCTTCGGCATCTCCCACACCGACCCGGACGAGATGATGCGCAACCACGATCTCGTCGTTCAGGCGGGCGGCAATGCCGGGGTCATAAACATCAATTCGATCGGCATGGGGGGCGTTGCCTTCCTGCGCAAGCGCTCCGGGATCGTGCTTCATGCGCATCGGAACGGCTGGGATATCCTCACCCGCCACGGCGGCCTCGGAATGGAATTCTCCGTCTGGCAGCAGTTCTGGCGCCTGATCGGCGTGGACCAGTTCCAGATCAACGGCATCCGCGTCAAATATTGGGAGCCGGACGAGAGCTTCGTGAAATCCTTCAAGGCGGTCAGCACGCCGCTCTTTTCCGAACGCGACCGTCCGTTGCCGGTCGTCGGCTCCGGACAGTGGGGCGGGCAGGCACCCGAGACCTATGCCCGGACCGGCGGCTCGACCGATCTTCTCTACCTGTGCGGCGGCGGCATTGTCAGCCACCCGGGCGGCGCCGGCGCCGGCGTCAGGGCAGTTCGCCAGGCCTGGGAGGCGGCGGTCGCCGGCATCCCGCTTGCCGACTATGCCAAGGATCATCCGGAACTCGCCCAGTCGCTCGCAAAATTCGCCGACGGCAAGGGCGCCTGACCCACTCCAGTTGAGCTACGGAGCGCATGCACACACCATTGCTGAGCTACTACGGCGACGACCTGACCGGCTCCACCGACGTCATGGAGGCGCTCTCCTCGCACGGAGTCGAGACTGCGCTGTTCCTCAAGATCCCGCAGCCTGAGCTGCTCGAGCGTTTCGCCCATTGCCGTGCCTTCGGCCTTGCCGGCACGAGCCGCAGCCAGACGCCCGGCTGGATGATGGAACATCTCCCCTCCGTCTTCGTCTGGCTGAAGTCGCTGGGGGCCGAGATCGCCCATTACAAGGTCTGCTCGACCTTCGATTCCAGTCCGGCGGTCGGCAATATCGGCAAGGCGATCGAGATTGGCCGCGAGGTGTTCGGCAAGGCGCCGGTGCCGCTTGTGCTCGGTGCTCCCCAAATCCGCCGCTACACGAGCTTCGGCAATCTCTTCGCCGCCTTTCGGGGCGAGACCTACCGCATCGACCGCCATCCGGTGATGAGCCGCCATCCGGTGACGCCGATGGATGAGGCAGACATCCGCCAGCACCTGTCCCGTCAGACATCGCTGAAGACGGGGCTGGTCGATATCGCCCAGCTCGCCTCGGCGGATGCAAACGCGGCCACGGATTTCGTCTTCGCCGAAGGAAACGACATCGTCCTTCTCGACGTCGCGGGCGTCGAAAGCCAGGCGGCCGTCGGGCAGCAGCTCTGGCGCAAGCGTAGTTCCGGCGGCCAGTTCGCCTGCGGTTCCTCCGGCCTGGAATATGCGCTCGTCCGCGAGTGGCGCCGGCTCGGGCTGCTCGACGCAGCGCCCGCCTTCACGGCGCCGGGCCCGGTCGACCGGATCGCCGTCGTCTCCGGTAGCGTCTCGCCAACGACGGAACGGCAAATCCGCCACGCCCTCCAGAACGGCTTTGTGGGGATCGGCGTCGACCCGGTCGCCCTTGCTGCGCCCGACAGCGGGGCCGCGCTCGAGGATGTTGTTGCGCGCGGCCTTGCGGTTCTTGAGGAGGGGCGGAGCGTCCTTCTCTACACGGCGCTCGGCCCCTCGAGCGACCGCGGCAATGCGATCGGCCTGGAGGACGGGTCGCGCCACCGGATCGGCGAGCGGCTCGGCTTGCTTCTGAAGGCGTTGGTGGAGAGGGCCGGCCTTCGTCGTGCCGTGATCGCCGGCGGCGATACGTCGAGCCACGCCTTGAGCGAGCTTTCGGTGGACGCCCTGACATTGCGCCTGCCGCTGCCGCAATCGCCGGGATCGCCGCTCTGCACCGCCCATGGCGCCGACCCGTCGATCGACGGCATTGAGGTGGCACTGAAGGGCGGTCAGGTCGGCCTGGACGACTATTTCTCGATGATCCGCGACGGCCGGCCGGCCGCGTAACGGGGTTGTTCCGAAGGACAGGTCCTCAATCGCCTTCGTCGGGAATATTGAGGAGGTGGCCGCAGGCCTTGCAATGGACGGCATCGAGGTCGTGCCGCTGCAGCCCGCATTGCGGGCAGGGGAAGTTCACCTTGTGGGGACGAACCACCGCCTGGGCGAGCCTGACGAAGAGCGAGATGCCGATGATCATCGTCACGACGGAGGTGAGCTTGCCCAATGTGCCGGGCAGCGTGATGTCGCCAAAACCGGTCGTGGTGACCGTCGCCACGGTAAAGTAAAGGGCGTCGACGAACCCTTCGCCGCCTTCCTGCGCATAGAAGAAGGTGGTGTAGACGAAGCCCGTCATCATGAACAGGAAGACGAGGAAGTTCAGGCAGGCGCGCACCACGTCCTGAAGATGCGCCCCGCCAATCCGCCGCAAGCCTGCGCGAAAGAGCGGGCTTCGCCCGATCGCCCAGATCCGCATGGCTCTCAGGAAGGCGAAATTGAACAACAGGTCCGGAAACAAAAGCGTAGCGAGGATGATCACGTCGACCCATGTCATAGGTCTTTTGAGGAAGGCCTGGGGCGAAGGAGCCGCGACAGCGCGTGCGATCAGCTCGGCGCCGATCCAGGCGGCGATCGTGTAGTCGATGATCAGATAGGACGGGCCAGCCCGGAGATAGGGACCCAATATGAAAAAGGCGAGGATGCTGAGATCGATGAAAGCGAGCAGCGCCTGCCAGCGCAGTGCCCAGGAATCGCGGCCGCGTTCGAGGCGCTGCAGGGCAATCCGCAGCGATCGGAGAGTAGCGGGGGCGGATCGCCTGCGGTCGGTCGTGTCCATGCGCTGGAGATAGGCTCAGGAAGTTCGCGGTCAAGCGGTTGCGGCCGCCGCGTCTCGCCCACAACGGGCGACAATCTCAAGACTCCCCCGCGGCGGTGCGCCCGGCATAGTCAGCCCGGTTGATCCCGTGGCGCTGCAGCTTGTCGTAGAAGGTCTTGCGGGGAATGCCGAGCGCCGTCAGGGTTTCCTTGACGTCGCCGCGATGGGCGGTCAGCGCCTCTTTCAGGATATCGGCCTCGTAGCGCTCCAGCCGCTCCGGCAGGGTGCCGCTGTTCGTCGCCGCTGCCGGGGCGGCGGATTTGGCGGGGTTTGCCTCTACTCCGAGCGCCACCCGCTCGGCAAAGTGCGAGAGTTCGCGCACATTGCCGGGCCAAGGGTGCGACATCAGATAGTCGCGGGTGGCCGCGGAGATCTCCGGCACCTCCCGCCCGAAGCGTTCCGAGGCGCGTTTCAGGAAATGCGAGAAGAGCAGCGGGACATCCTCGCGGCGCTCGCGGAGCGGCGGGATCGACAGGGTGACGACGTTCAGCCGGTAATAGAGGTCCTCGCGGAAATCGCCGCGCTCGGCCGGGTCGCCGAGGTCGATCTTGGCGGCCGCCACGACGCGGATGTCGACCGGACGGATGGTATTGGTGCCGAGCGGCGTGATCTCGCGCGCCTCGAGCACCCGCAGCATCTTGACCTGCGTTGCCGGCGGCATCGCCTCGATCTCGTCGAGGAAGAGCGTGCCGCCGCTCGCATGCTCGATCCGGCCGATCCGCTTCTTGACAGCACCTGTGAAGGCGCCGGCCTCGTGGCCGAAGAGCTCGCTCTCGATCACCGTTTCGGGCAGTGCGCCGCAATTGAGCGCTACGAAATTGCCGTTTCTTCGCCGGCTCCATTGGTGCAGAAGCGTTGCGACCACCTCCTTGCCGCTGCCGGTCTCGCCGGCGACCAGCACGTCGACGTCCGTGTCGGCGATGTGCCTGAGCGTCTGCCGCAGCCGCTCCATCACCGGCGTCTGGCCGATCAGCGGCAGGCTTTCGGAGGCGGCCTCGGCCGCCTGGCGCAGCGCGCGGTTCTCCATCACCAGGCGGCGCTTCTCTTGGGCACGCCGGGCGCTCTGGACGAGCCGGTCGGCGGCAAAAGGCTTGGCGATGAAGTCGTAGACGCCGTCCTGGATGGCCTGGACGGCCATCGGTATGTCGCCATGCCCGGTGACGAGGATGACGGGAAGGTCCGCGTCCAGTTCAGCGATCTTGCGGAACAGGGCAAGCCCATCCATGCCCGGCATGCGGATATCGCTGATGACGACACCCTCGAAGCCGGCACTGAGTTCCGCCAGCGCCTCGGTCGCGCCCGCGAAGGGCGAGACCGTGAAGCCGGCAAGTTCCAGGGTCTGCTGCATCGCCTTGCGCAGGTCGCGGTCGTCATCGACCAGGAATACGGATGGGGCGCCGCTCATTGCGCGTCAGCCTTCTTCAGATGCACGGTGAATGTCGTTCCGGACGGGCCGCTCTCGACCTCGATCGTGCCGCCGTAGTCGGAGATGATTTCCTTCGAGATGGCCAATCCGAGACCGAGGCCCTCTTCCTTCGAGGTGTTGAAGGGTGTGAACAGCTCGTCGCGGATGGCGGCCGGAATGCCCGGTCCGTTGTCGGTGACGGTGAGCGTGATGCCGCCCGCCATCTCCTCGCAGCGCACCCGGATCGCGGCGTCGTCGCGATCGCCGATCGCTTCCAGCGCGTTCTGCAACAGGTTGATCAGCACCTGTTCCAGCCGGATGCGATTGCCGATGGCCTCGAGGCCGTCCGCCGGCAGTTCGATGTGGATCGCGTCCATGCGGCCGGCAAAGCGGCTGCGCAGCAGCAGAAGCGCTCCCTCGACGACATCCTTCATCGGTGTCGGCCCCGTGGCGAAGTGGCCCTTGCGGGCAAAGCGGCGCAGCTCGTCGGTGATGGCGCCGACCCGCTCGGTGAGTTCGGCGATGCTTGTCATGTTCTCGACGGCCGTGGCGCTCTGGCCGCGGTCGAGAAAGACGCGGGCGTTATCTGCATAGGCGCGGATCGTTGCGACCGGCTGGTTGATCTCATGGGCGACGCCGGCGGCGACCTGGCCAAGGATCGCCAGCCGGTTCGCCTGGACGAGATCCTGCTGGACGGACTGCAACTTCTCGGCGGTCTGCCGGTGATCGGCGATCTCGGTTTCGAGGCGGTCGCGGGCCATGCTGAGGTCACGCGTCCGCTCCTCGACCTTCTCTTCCAGTTCGTTGCGCGCCAGCCGCTCCCTCGCCGATCGGATTACGATCGCCTGCCGCCGCCGCAACAGAAACGCGCCAAATGCCAAGAGGGGCACCAGCGCGGCAAGCATGATGAGCCGCATCTCGCGCGCCCCGGCAGCCAGCGTCGCCTTGAGCGGCGACAGTTGCTCGAGCCGCCAATTCGTCGACGGCACCAGCGTCTCGACGCGCAGAAAGGGCTCGGTCCCTTTGCCCGGCAGCAGCGCCTCCAGCGTGGAGGAACCATCCGGCTGGGCCTCGATTCGATGGAAAGGCAGCGGCAGCAGCGGCGCATCGCCGAACTGCAGGCTCTCGCGAATGTCGGCCAGACGGTCGTCTTGGATCGGCTTCGTCGTCATGAAGCGCCAGGAAGGCAGGCTGGTGATCAGCACGATACCGCGGCGGTCGGTGACATAGGTCGGCTTGTCCGTGACCCGCCAGTCGGCCTCCACGCCGTCGAATTCGAGCTTGGCGACGACTACGCCGAGCGGGCCGCCCGGCCCGTCGATGCGGTGCGAGATGTAGAGGCCGGGCCGCCGGCTCACCGTTCCCATGGCGAAATGCTCGCCCTTGCCGTCGCGCATCGCCAGGCGGAAATAGTCGCGGAAGGCGTAGTCGTTGCCGACGAAGCTCGTCGGCTCCCGCCAGTTGCTGGCGGCGACGGCAACGCCGTCGCGACCGATCAGATAGACGACGGCCGCTTCGGCACTTGCTGCAAGACTTTCGAGCTTGCGATTGATCGGCTCCAGCGACTGAGGGCTCGGCGAGACCAGCGCTTGGCGAATGGCGGTATCGTCGGAAAGGACCAGCGGTAGGGCCCGCTGCCGTTCGACAACCGCCCTTAACAGCGAGGCCTTCAAGCTGGCGTCGAGGCGGCTTTGCTCGGCGAGGTCGACCAGAGCCTGCGATCGGCCATAGGCCCCGGCAAGCAAGAAACCGGCGACCAGCAGCGCGAGCGCCACGGCGCCGAAAACGAGCCATGATCGCCGCGCCCGGCGGCGCAGCGTGCCCAGATCCTCCGTGCCTGAAGCGTATTTGGTCATGGCGGCATTGTGCATGTTTTCGCCCAGAGTGCCAGCCGAGTTGTGCGGATTTCCGCACATACTGATAAGGCAGCGTTAGGGGCGATCACTCAAAATCTAATATTTTCAATGGCGTGCAACGTCGTCGGCAAACTGGCACGTCCGTTGCAGACAAAATCCACAAGGCGGCCGCGGCTGTCGATCTTCGGAAAAGTGGCCCGGGAGGCCCGGCGCGTTGCCGGACTGGGCGCACCCTAAGTGGAGGATATCACATGATCATCGAGCATTCCGCGGAGCCCCGCGGCAAGACACCCTTTTACCGCCATCTCTATGTCCAGGTCCTGGCGGCAATCGCCGCGGGCATTCTGCTCGGGCATTTCTATCCCGAGCTCGGCACTGAGCTGAAGCCGCTCGGCGACGCCTTCATCAAGCTCGTCAAGATGATCATCGCACCGGTGATCTTCCTGACGGTCGCGACCGGCATTGCCGGCATGACCGATCTCGCCAAGGTCGGCCGCGTCGCCGGCAAGGCGATGCTCTACTTCCTGACCTTCTCCACTCTTGCGCTCGTCGTCGGCCTCATCGTCGCCAATGTCGTGCAGCCGGGTGCCGGCATGCATATCGATCCGGCCTCGCTCGATGCGAAGGCGGTCGCCTCCTATGCGGCGAAGGCGCATGAGCAGTCGATCACCGGCTTCCTGATGAACATCATTCCGACGACGCTTGTCGGCGCCTTTGCCGAAGGCGACATCCTGCAGGTGCTGTTCATCTCGGTGCTGTTCGGCATCTCGCTCGCCATCGTCGGCAAGAAGGCCGAGCCGGTCGTCGATTTCCTGCAGGCGCTGACGCTGCCGATCTTCCGGCTGGTGGCGATCCTGATGAAGGCCGCCCCGATCGGCGCCTTCGGCGCCATGGCCTTCACCATCGGCAAATACGGCGTCGCCTCGATCGCCAACCTCGCCATGCTGATCGGCACCTTCTATCTCACCTCGTTCCTGTTCGTCTTCGTGGTGCTCGGCGCCGTGGCGCGCTATAACGGCTTCTCGATCGTGGCGCTCATCCGCTACATCAAGGAAGAGCTTCTGCTGGTCCTCGGCACCTCGTCCTCGGAAGCGGCGCTCCCGGGCCTCATGAACAAGATGGAGAAGGCCGGCTGCAAGCGCTCGGTCGTCGGCCTCGTCATTCCGACAGGCTATTCCTTCAACCTCGACGGCACCAACATCTACATGACGCTGGCGGCGCTCTTCATCGCCCAGGCGACCGACACGCCGCTCTCCTATGGCGATCAGATCCTGCTCCTGCTCGTCGCCATGCTGAGCTCGAAGGGCGCGGCCGGCATCACCGGCGCCGGCTTCATCACGCTCGCCGCGACGCTCTCCGTCGTTCCCTCCGTGCCGGTTGCCGGCATGGCGCTGATCCTCGGCATCGACCGCTTCATGTCGGAGTGCCGGGCACTCACCAACTTCGTCGGCAACGCGGTTGCGACGCTGGTCGTGGCAAAATGGGAAGGCGAATTGGACCAGGCGCGCTCTCGGTCGCGCTTGCCGGCGATCCGCCTATCGAGACCATTCCGGCAATCGCGGTTCAGCCCGCCGAATAAGTTGCCTCCCAGGGCAACGCACGATGAGTGCGATCTGGCGCGGCCTGGTTTTCCAGGTCGCGCTTTTTTGCAGCAGAAGCTTAACCTTAGGCAACGCAGGCGGGATGGATGCCGGCGCCTCACCCCCCTCTGGCCTGCCGGCCATCTCCCCCACAAGGGGGGAGAACGGATGTCGCACGCCCGGTGCCCGCTAGAAGGCTCTGCATTGCCAGGGTTTTTGATTGGGGCGGTTAGCTCGCCGCGGGTCGATCTCCCCCCTTGTGGGGGAGATGGCCGGCAGGCCAGAGGGGGGTAAGCCGACCCCTGAGCGTACTTCTTGAGAGGTCCCTGCGGCCCACGCCCGACCCGATTAAATCCCGTGCAGCACCTGCGTCGCCTTGACCGCCGCCGAGGCGCGGTTCTCGACGCCGAGCTTCACATAGATCTGTTCCAGATGCTTGGTGACGGTGCGGGCACTCAAGCCCAAGATCTCGCCGATGTCGCGGTTGGATTTCCCCTTGGCGATCCATAAGAGCACCTCTGACTCGCGCTGGGTGAGGTGGAAGTGCTGGCGCAGCATCTCGTCGTCGCTGATCCCGTTCTCGGCGGTCAGGCGGAAGAGATACTCGTTGGCGCCGATGGCGCCGAGATAGGAAATCTGCAGGCCCGTCTGGCCGGCCTGATGGAGCGTCAAACTGCCTTGCTTGTCGCCGCCTTGGCGTTCCTGCATCCACGCGGCGATGCGGGCGGCCACCACCGCTAGGCCGTCGTCGCTGCCGGTGGCGGCGTTGACAAGCCGGGTCGCCTGCGGCGTCGACCAGCGCACCGTGC
The DNA here is from genome assembly GCF_001461695.1 of Sinorhizobium fredii USDA 205. Lineage (GTDB taxonomy): Bacteria > Pseudomonadota > Alphaproteobacteria > Rhizobiales > Rhizobiaceae > Sinorhizobium > Sinorhizobium fredii. The sequence continues at coordinate 33,643 of NZ_AUTC01000140.1, forward strand.
CGTCGCCGCGCACAGCAAGCAGGTGCCGGCCGGCGGCATCGAGCGCGACGCGGGCGCTCTGCGCCGAGCGCGCATTCGAAAGGTGGACGCGGATGCGGGCGCGGAGCTCGTCGATGTTGATCGGCTTGGTGAGGTAGTCGACGCCACCGGCTTCAAGGGCGCGCACCACATGTTCAGTCTCGGTGAGCCCAGTCATGAAGACCACCGGCACCTGGGCGACCGAGGCATTCGCCTTCAGCCGGGCGCAGGTGTCGAACCCATCCATGCCGGGCATCACCGCATCGAGCAGGATGAGGTCGGGCGTGATGCGATCGGCGATGTTGAGCGCCGCATTGCCGGAGGTAGCGATCAGCACGGAAAAGCCGGACTGCTCCAGCGCCTCGGTCAGGAAGCCGAGCGCCTCCGGAGAATCGTCGACGAGAAGCACGATGTCGCGCGGGTTGGCGGCCTCAGGCACGGGCGTTCGTCTCCTCGGGAAGCAGCCGCTTCAGGAAGGCGTCGTAGCCTGAGAGGTCGAAGGCCTGGACGTAGGCGCGGACTGCCTCGGCAAAGGGCTGGTGCTCGGGGTTCAGGGCAATCTCCGTCAATTTCGCCTCGATACCCCTCACGTAGCCGATTTCGCCGAGCTGGATCAATTCCTTGACGTGATGGTCGCCGGGGCTCGCCACGGTTCCGGTCTTGCCACTGGGAGACGACTCCTTGACGTCGCCCGCGTGGATCCATTCGAGCCCGAGATGGATCGCCAGCTTGTCGGTGAGCTGGCGCACGCCGAAAGGCTTGGCGAGCGTGTCGTTGTGGCCGATCACGCGGGCCGCCGAGCCGTCGCCGATATTGGCCGACAGCATGATCACCGGCGCGGTCTGGCCGGCCTCCCGGAGCTTCGTCACCAGTTCCCAGCCATTCATGCCGGGCATGGAAATGTCGATCAGGAAGAGGTCCGGCCGCGTCGCTTCGAGGAGGGCCAGGCAGTCGGCGCCGTTCGCCGCCGTCAGCACGGTGAAGTCGAGCGGCGCGAGCACCTCGCGCATCAGGTCGCGGTGGTCGGCATTGTCGTCGACCACGAGGATGGTGCGGTGCGCTCCTTCATAGGACCTGATCTTGCGCACCGGGTCCTTGAGGGCCGCCGGCCGGTCGACGGCGGAAAGCATCAGCCGCACCTTGAAGGCAGTGCCCTTGTCCTTCTCGCTGATGACCGAGATTTCGCCGCCGAGCGTCTGGGTCAGCAGGCGCGTAATCGTCAGCCCCAGACCGAGACCCGGCATGCGGTGCTCCGCGGAGCCGCGCTGGAACGGGTCGAAGATCTTCGGCAGGTCCTTGTCGCTGATGCCGCGGCCGCTGTCCTCGATGGTGAAGGTCGCCACCTGGCTGCGATAGGCGATGTCGAAGCGGATGTGGCCCTGATCGGTGAACTTCAGCGCGTTTGACAGCAGGTTGACGAGGATCTGCCGGAGCCGCTTTTCGTCGGTCTTCACATATTGCGGCAGCGTTGGGCCGCGATTGTGCTCGAAGCCGATGCCTTTGGCCTGCGCCTGCGGGCGGAACATGTCGACGATCTGGTCGAGGAAATCGTGGATGTTGATCTCGTTCGAATAGACCTGCAGCTTGCCGGCCTCGATCTTCGAGATGTCGAGCAGGCCGTCGATCAGTCCCGAAAGGTGATCGGCGCTGCGTTTGATCACCTTGATCGCGCCCTGCCGCGACGATGGGATCGTCTCGTCGCGTTCGAGGATCTGTGCATAGCCGAGCACGGCGTTGAGCGGCGTGCGCAATTCATGGCTCAAGCCGACCACGTAGCGGCTCTTCGCCCGGTTGGCGGATTCGGCCGCTTCCTTGGCGTTCTGCAGCGCCGCGTCGGTCTTCTTGTGGGCGGCGATCTCTTTGAGGAGCAGCGTGTTCTGGCGGGAGGACTCTTCCTCCGCCACCACGCGGCTGTCATGGGCAAGCACATAGAACCAGGAGACGACCCCGGCCAGGATGGCGAAGACGAAGAAGACGACGGCGACCGTCCGCTCGACGACGGCGGCGGTCTCGGGCGAGGCGGCGGTCGTCTGGTGGGCGATCATCGCCAGGATGATGCCGATGCCGGTGATCGAGATCACCGCCGAAATCGCATAGCGCCCCAGCCTTGTGGCGAGCTTTGCGACGACAGTCTCCGGAAAGACCGTCTTGGCGACGGTGGCGATCTGCGTGTTCAGCCGCGCCTTCGGCTTGCACATGTCGTGGCAGCGGCTGTCGAGCGAGCAGCAGAGCGAACAGATCGGCGCCGCATAGGCCGGGCACCAGGCCATGTCCTCCGGTTCGAACGGATGCTCGCAGATCGAGCAGGTAATTTCGCTCTCGCGCAGCCAGCTCTTGCGCGGCTTGCGGGCGAGGTAGAATTTTCCCTTCGTCCACCAGGCGATCAGCGGCGAGACGACGAAGGCGGTGACCAGCGCGATATAGGGGGCGAGCGAGGCGGCGATCTCGCCCATGGCGCCGAAATGCGCGGCGAGCGCCAGCAGCGCCGAGACGGCCATGGTGCCGAGGCCGACGGGATTGATGTCGTAGAGATGGGCGCGCTTGAACTCGATACCGGGGGGTGACAAGTCCATTGGCTTGTTGACGAAGAGGTCGGCGGAGATCGTGCAGAGCCAGGCCATGGCGATGATCGAGAAGATGCCGAGCGTCTCCTCGAGCAGGCGGTAGATGCCGAGCTCCATCAGGAGCAGCGCGATCGCCACGTTGAAGACCAGCCAGATGACGCGGCCCGGGTGACTATGGGTGAGCCGCGAGAAGAAGTTCGACCAGGCAAGCGACCCGGCATAGGCATTCATCACGTTGATCTTCAGCTGCGAGACGACGACGAAGGCGACCATCAAGAGGAGTGCCGCCGTCTCCGACGGGAGGATGTAGCCGAAGGCAGTGTAGTACATCTGCGCCGGATCGGCGGCCCTGGTCGATGGCACGCCGGCACTCAGCGCCAGCACCACCAGAAAGGAACCGGCCAAGAGCTTCGGCGCGCCGACGATCACCCAGCCGGAGCCGGCAAGAAACACGGCGATGCGGTGATGCAGCTTCCTCTGGCCGTCCGGCGGCAGGAAGCGCAGGAAGTCGACCTGTTCGCCGATCTGCGCCATCAGCGCGAAAATGACGGCGGAAGCCGCACCGAATTCGACGAGATCGAAGGGCGCGACGGTGCCGGCCGGTCCGGAGGCGTGGTGAATGCCGGCATAGGCGAGCCACAGGCCCACCTTCTCCCAGTCGGCAAGCGCAATGAAGGCAAACGGCAGGATGTTGAGCACGATCCAGAAGGGCTGGGTGACGAGTTGGAACTTGCTGATCAGCCTGACGCCGTGGGTGACCAGGGGGATGACCATGACGGCGCTGACGATGTAGCCGATCCAGAGCGGGATGCCGAGGGCGAGCTCCAGCGCCCCGGACATGATCGACGCTTCGATGGCGAAGAGGATGAAGGTGAAGCTCGCATAGATCAGCGAGGTGATCGTCGAGCCGATATAGCCGAAGCTCGCGCCGCGCGTCAGAAGGTCGATGTCGACGCCGTGGCGGATCGCATAGCGGCTGATCGGCAGCCCGACCAGCAGGATCATCACGCTGGCGACGAGGATCGCGACGATCGCATTGGTGGTGCCGTAGGACATGGTGATGGCGCCGCCGATTGCCTCCAGCGCCAGGAAAGAGATGGCGCCGATCGCCGTCTGCGAGATGCGCTCGGAGGAAAACCGCCGCGCGCTCTTGGCGGTGAAGCGCAGCGCATAGTCTTCCAGCGTCTGGTTGGCGACCCAGCGATTATATTCTCGTCGAACGGGAATGATGCGCTGGCGTGCCGCCATGGTCCCTCGTCGTCTGTGCCTTGCCCCCCGGCAATCCCGGCCTTGCCTTCGTAACACAGACGCGCGGCGCGCGAAATTGCTGCATTGCGAAATCATCTGGACAGTGATCGAAGTCAGAGATTTCCATGCCGATCACCGGCAGCACGCGCTCGTCTCCAGCGCAGGCCCGCAGCAGCCAGCCGCTTTGCTTCTCTCCTCGGCAAGCCAGCGATCACGCGGCTTGCAGCTCGCGGGCCTCGGCGCGAGTTCCACATGCACGGCGTTGCCGCGCAGGCTCGGCAGCGATGCGCAATAGAGCTGCATCGGACGCACGCCGTCGCTGACTTCGAAGGTGAGCTTTGCCGATTGCGCAAGGTGCAAGTGATCCGAAACCTTGCGGATGATCGCCGAGAACTTGCCGGCCGGCATGTGCGCCCTGCTTTCGCCCTCGACATCCCAAAGCTGCACGAAAATCTCGGTCCATGCCTCCTCATTGGCACCGCAATCGAGCGCTGCGAACTGCCCGGCCTTGACCTCGGTCACATGGTAGCCGGCTTTGACCGGCCGCCCGTCATAGTGAAACACGAGGGGAAGCTCGCTAGCCCCAGCCAGGGTTTCAAGCAGAAGCCCGAGCGAGATGTCGTCATTCCGGATTTTGGTGTTGTCGAGCGCGTCCATCTGCGTTATTCCTCGTTTCAATTATTCAAGGATTGTTGAAATATGGACGAACGTCAAGCGCTTGTCGCCTTCGGTGCGCTCTCGCAGGAGACCCGCCTGCAGGTCATCCGAATGCTGGTGGTCGCCGGCCCAAGCGGCATATCCGCGGGGGCGATAGCGGAGAAGATGGACGTATCGCCCTCCAATGTCTCGTTTCACTTGAAGGAACTGGAGCGGGCAGGATTGATTACCCAGCAGCGTGAGTCGAGATCGATCATCTATTCGGCCAATTACGAGGCGCTCGGCAGTCTCGTCCGTTTCCTGATGGAAGATTGCTGCGCCGGCCATCCCGAAATCTGCGCACCGGTCGCCGAGGTCGCGGCCTGCTGCGCGCCAACCGCGGAGGGGAAATGCCAATGAGTGACGATCGGGTCTACAGCGTGCTCTTTCTTTGTACCGGCAATTCCGCCCGCTCGATCATGGCGGAAGCCATACTCGAGGCGGAAGGGAAGGGCCGCTTCCGCGCCTTTTCGGCCGGAAGCCAGCCCAAGGGTGAGGTTAATCCCTGGGCGCTGAAGACGCTCGAAGCGCTCGGCTACCGCACGACGGGATTCTCGTCGAAGAGCTGGGATGTCTTCGTCGAGCCCGGTACTCCGCAAATGGATTTCATCTTCACGGTCTGCGACGATGCCGCCGGCGAGGCCTGTCCGGTCTGGATCGGACATCCGGCAACCGCCCATTGGGGCATCGAGGACCCCGCTGCGGTCGAGGGTTCGGATGTCGAGAAGGGCCGCGCTTTCGCCCTTGCGGCGAAGTACTTGAAGAACCGCATATCGGTGTTCGCAGCCCTGCCGATCGCCTCGCTCGACAAGCTCGCGCTCGAGACGAAGCTGCATGAGATCGGCCGGCTCGAAGGCGCGACGTCCCGTCCGTCCGAGGCGCGCTGATGTCGTCATTCGATCTCTCCCGACGTCTTGCCGCGGAAGGCCTGGGCACGGCGCTGCTCGTCGCGACCGTCGTCGGTTCCGGCATCATGGCCGCGTCGCTGACTGAGGACACGGCGCTCGCTTTGCTCGGAAACACGCTTGCCACGGGCGCGATCCTGGTCGTGCTGATCACCATTCTCGGTCCGATAGCCGGGGCCCATTTCAATCCGGCCGTATCGCTGATTTTCGCGCTGTCGCGCTCCCTGTCGCGACGCGATCTCATCGGCTATGTGGCGGCGCAAGTCGCCGGCGGCATCCTCGGGACGATCGCGGCGCATCTGATGTTCGATCACACGGTCCTGGAATGGTCGACGAAGGTGCGCACCGGGGGAGGACAGTGGTTCGCCGAATGGGTCGCCACTTTCGGGCTCGTCGCCACCATACTCGCCGGGCTCCGCTTCGAGCAGAAATCCGTGCCCTGGCTGGTCGGCCTCTATATCACGGCTGCCTACTGGTTCACGGCCTCCACCTCGTTTGCCAACCCGGCCGTGGCGGTCGCCCGGTCGCTGACCGACACGTTCTCCGGCATCCGCCCGGCGGATCTGCCCGGCTTCATCTCCGCAGAGCTGGTCGGTGCGGTTTCCGCGCTCTTTCTGATGACGTGGCTGCTGCGGCCTGCAAACCCGATGAGGATAAAATCATGAATGTCACAATCTACCACAATCCCGGCTGCGGCACGTCGCGCAACACGCTGGCAATGATCCGCAATGCCGGTATCGAGCCCACCGTCATCGAATATCTCGATCAGGCGCCGTCGCGCGACGAACTCGCCCGGATGATCGGCGACGCCGGCCTCACCGTCCGGCAGGCGATCCGCGAGAAAGGCACGCCCTACGCGGAACTCGGTCTTGACGATCCAGGAACGACCGACGAGCAACTCATCGATGCGATGGTGAAGAACCCGATCCTGATCAATCGGCCCTTCGTGGTGACGCCGCTCGGCACCCGGCTGTGCCGCCCGTCCGAGGTCGTGCTCGATATTCTACCCGACACGCACAAGGGGCCGTTCACCAAGGAAGATGGCGAGAGGGTGCTGGATGCGTCGGGCAAGCGCATCGTCTGAAAGGCTTGCCTGGAGGCGCTACCTTTGCGATGCGGCAAAGGTAGCGCCTAGCTGGCAGCCTTTCTTGCGCGCTGCTTCCTTCTTCCCCCCGCCATCTACGTAGAATGACGTATGTGCAGTGCAGCGGGCTTATTCAATGATCCCTCAAGCAACGGCCAAGGAGAACAAACGCTCCGTTGCGGCGACCAGAGCTAGAGGGGTTCAATCAGATGACTTACAGGGCACGCGTCACCGGCGCATTCCTCGCTGCCGTCCTTTCGACGACGGCGTTCAACGGCGCCTTTGCCGCCGACGACACGATCAAGGTCGGCATTCTTCATTCGCTTTCCGGAACCATGGCGATCTCCGAGACGACGTTGAAAGACGCCATGCTGATGCTGATCGACGAGCAGAACAAGAAGGGCGGCCTGCTCGGCAAGAAGCTCGAGGCGGTCGTCGTCGACCCGGCCTCGGATTGGCCGCTCTTTGCCGAAAAGGCTCGCGAGCTGGTCTCCGTCGACAAGGTCTCGGCCGTCTTCGGCTGCTGGACCTCCGTGTCGCGCAAATCCGTGCTGCCGGTCTTCGAGGAACTGAACTCGATCCTCTTCTACCCGGTCCAGTACGAGGGTGAGGAAAGCCAGCGCAACGTCTTCTACACCGGTGCCGCGCCGAACCAGCAGGCGATCCCTGCCGTCGACTATCTGATGGAGAACGAAGAGGTCGAGCGCTGGGTGCTTGCCGGCACCGACTACGTCTATCCGCGCACGACCAACAAGATCCTCGAAGCCTATCTCATCGCCAAGGGCGTCAAGCCCGAGGACATCATGATCAACTACACGCCCTTCGGTCATTCCGACTGGCAGACGATCGTCTCCGACATCAAGAAGTTCGGCTCGGCCGGCAAGAAGACGGCCGTCGTCTCGACGATCAATGGCGACGCCAACGTGCCGTTCTACAAGGAACTCGGCAACCAGGGCATCAAGGCCGAGGACATTCCGGTCGTCGCCTTCTCGGTGGGCGAAGAAGAGCTCGCCGGCCTCGATACCGGTCCGCTGGTCGGCCACCTCGCCGCCTGGAACTATTTCCAATCGGTCGACAACCCGGCCAATGCCGAGTTCATCAAGACCTGGAAGGCCTATACGAAGAACGACAAGCGGGTCACCAACGATCCGATGGAAGCCCACTATATCGGCTTCAACATGTGGTTGAAGGCGGTCGAGAAGGCCGGCACCACCGACACAGACGCGGTGCTCGACGCGATGATCGGCGTCTCGGTGCCGAACCTCTCGGGCGGCTACTCGACGATGATGCCGAACCACCACATCACCAAGCCGGTGCTGATCGGCGAAATCCAGGGCGACGGCCAGTTCGAGACCGTCTGGGAAACGCCCGGCCTTGTCGTCGGCGACGAGTGGTCGGACTACCTGCCGGACTCCAAGGACCTGATCTCCGATTGGCGGGCGCCGATGTCCTGCGGCAACTTCAACGTCGCCACCGGCAAGTGCGGCGGCAAGGGTTCATGATTTCATGACGAAGCAATTGTTCGCGGACGGGCCGGATGCGGTCCGCCCCCGGCATCGAGTTTCATGACGAACCGATAGCATGAAATACCCTCCGTCCGACGGCCTCCATTCGGACGGGGGACTTGCCGCAGATGCCAAGCGAGAAGCGAATGTACCGGATCTTTCAAACCCTGCTGATTGCCCTGTGCCTCTTCACCGCGATCCCCGGCGGGCTTCGTGCGGAAGAGGGGTTGCGCGATCTGGTGAACGCGCTCGGCGAGGCGAAACTCTCTAACATGGACGAGCATATCGCCGCGCTGGCGAAGACCGGCGACGCCAAGGTCGTGCCGGTGCTCGAGGCACTCGGAGAAGGCATGCTCTATGCGCGCAAGGCCGATAACCAGGTGTTCCTGACAAAGGAAAGCGGTTCGAACCTCACGCTCACCGATCCGGTGACCGGCGAAAGCGCTGGCGAAGCGCCGAAGGCAGCGTTCTCGAAGATAAAAGTTAACAATGGCGTGCGCCGCGCCGTGCGCACCGCGCTCGGCAGCCTGACGCTGCTCAGCCCCGACCGCAATCAGCGCCTGAAGGCAGCGCAATCCGTGCTTCAATCCCCCAACGCCGATGCGCTCGGCGCCATCGAGAATGCGCTCGCCGCCGAGAAGGACGCTGAGGTTCGTGCACTGCTCGAGCGGGCGCGCGCCACGACGCTGTTGATTTCCGACCGGCCCGTCGACGAAAAGAAGGAGGCGGTTCAGGTCCTCAAGCAAAGCGGTGGCCGCGAGGCCCTCTCCATCCTCTCGACGGCGCTGAACTCGGCCGACGAAACCCTGAGGCCCGACATCGAGGCGGCGCTCGCCGGCATCGAACAGACCCAGGCGCTCTGGGCCGCCGGACAAAATGTCTGGTACGGCCTGTCGCTCGGCTCGGTGCTGCTGCTTGCGGCGATCGGCCTGGCGATCACCTTCGGTGTCATGGGCATCATCAACATGGCGCATGGTGAAATGGTCATGCTCGGCGCCTACACGACATTCATGGTGCAGGAGATCCTGCGCAATTCGTTCCCGGGTCTCTTCGACTGGTCGCTGGCGATCGCCCTGCCGCTCGCCTTTCTCGTCACCGGGGCGGTGGGAATGGCGATGGAGCGCGGCGTCATCCGCTTCCTCTATGGCCGGCCGCTCGAGACGCTGCTGGCCACCTGGGGCATATCACTGATCCTGCAGCAATCGGTGCGGTCGATCTTCGGGCCCACCAATCGCGAGGTCGGCAATCCGTCCTGGATGTCGGGCGCGTTCGAGCTCGGCGGCTTGACGATCACCTGGAACCGCCTCTGGATCATCCTTTTCGCGCTCGCCGTCTTCGCGGCCCTTCTGTTCCTGTTGAAGAAGACGCCGATGGGCCTGCAGATGCGGGCGGTGACCCAGAACCGGCGCATGGCCTCCTCCATGGGCATCCGCACGCCCTGGGTCGATGCGCTCACCTTCGCGCTCGGCTCCGGCATTGCCGGCATGGCCGGCGTCGCGCTCTCACAGATCGACAACGTCTCGCCGAACCTCGGCCAGGGCTACATCATCGACAGCTTCATGGTGGTGGTCTTCGGCGGCGTCGGCAATCTCTGGGGCACACTTGTCGGCGCCTTCTCACTCGGCATCCTCAACAAGTTCCTGGAGCCCTATGCTGGTGCCGTGCTCGGCAAGATCCTCGTGCTCGTGCTGATCATCCTCTTCATCCAGAAGCGGCCGCGCGGGCTTTTCGCACTCAAGGGCCGGGCGGTGGAAGCATGATCACCTCTTTCCTCATCAGATCGCTGGACCGCACCATCGTCATCGCCGTGGCGATCCTGCTGGCCCTTGCCGTCCTCGTTCCCGCCCTCAATCTCCTGACATCAGCGGACCATCCGCTGCATGTGCCGACCTATCTGGTCTCGCTGTTCGGCAAGTACCTGACCTATGCGCTGCTCGCTCTGGCGCTCGACCTCGTCTGGGGCTTCTGTGGCATCCTCTCGCTCGGGCACGCCGCCTTCTTCGCGCTCGGCGGCTATGCGATGGGCATGTATCTGATGCGCCAGATCGGCGCACGGGGTTCGTATGGCAACCCGCTGCTGCCGGACTTCATGGTGTTCCTCAACTGGAAGGAACTGCCCTGGTTCTGGTACGGCTTCGACATGTTCTGGTTCGCAGCGCTGATGGTCATCGTCGTGCCCGGGCTCATCGCCTTCGTCTTCGGCTGGTTCGCCTTCCGCTCGCGCGTCAACGGCGTCTATCTGTCGATCATCACCCAGGCGATGACCTATGCGCTGCTGCTCGCCTTCTTCCGCAACGACATGGGCTTCGGTGGCAATAACGGGCTGACCGACTTCAAGGATATCCTCGGCTTCAACATCCAGGCCGACGGCACCCGCGGCGCGCTCTTTGCGGCCTCGGCGCTGGCGCTTGCCGCCTCGCTCGTCATCACATCGGGGATCGTGCGCTCGAAATTCGGCAAGGTGCTGGTGGCGCTGCGTGACGCCGAAAGCCGCACCCGCTTCCTCGGCTACCGCGTCGAGCACATGAAGCTCTTCGCCTTCACCGTCTCGGCGATGATGGCGGGCGTCGCAGGCGCGCTCTACGTTCCGCAGGTCGGCATCATCAATCCGGGAGAGTTCGAGCCCGGCAATTCGATCGAGGTGGTCATCTGGACGGCGGTCGGCGGGCGCGGCACGCTGGTCGGCCCGATCATCGGCGCGATCCTCGTCAACGGCGGCAAAAGCATCTTCACCGCTGCCTTCCCGGAATTCTGGCTCTTCGCGCTCGGCGGCCTCTTCGTGCTGGTGACGCTGTTCCTGCCGAAGGGCGTGGTCGGCACTGCGCTGCAATATGTCAGTCGGCGCAGAGCCTATCGGGAGGCGCGAAATCACAAGGACGCCGGCCTCCCGGCGGCCGAACCCTTGGCTGCGGAGTGAAAGTCATGACCGAGAAGAGGCCGAAAAACCTGCTCTATCTCGACGGCGTCTCCGTCTCCTTCGACGGCTTCAAGGCGCTGAATTCGCTCTCCTTCATCGTCGAGCCGGGGGAATTGCGCGCCATCATCGGGCCGAACGGCGCCGGCAAGACGACGATGATGGACATCATCACCGGCAAGACGCGGCCGGACGAGGGCGCGGTCTTCTTCAAGGGCGACATCGACCTGACCCGGAAGGACGAGGCGGAGATCGCCCAGCTCGGCATCGGCCGCAAATTCCAGAAGCCGACCGTCTTCGAGAGCCATACGGTCTGGGACAATCTGGAATTGGCGCTGAACCGCCGCCGCGGCGTCTTCGCGACGCTGTTCTATCGCCTGACCGGCGAGGACAAGGCCCGCATCGAGGAGATCCTTTCGACGGTCCGGCTGACGGGCCGCCGCGACGATCTTGCCGCCAACCTGTCGCACGGCCAGAAGCAATGGCTGGAGATCGGCATGCTGCTGGCCCAGGAGCCGGAGCTGCTGCTCGTCGACGAGCCTGTCGCCGGCATGACGGATGCGGAGACGGCCGAAACGGCGGTCCTACTCAAGGAAATCGCCAGGACCCGCTCCGTCGTCGTCGTCGAGCACGATATGGGCTTCATCCGCGATCTCGGCGTCAAGGTCACCTGCCTCGCCGAAGGCTCGGTGCTGGCGGAAGGCTCGATCGATTTCGTCAGCAACGATCCGAAGGTGATCGAGAATTATCTCGGCCGATGAGCGGTAGGAGTTGAACCTATGTTGAGCGTCGAAAACGTCAGCCTGCATTACGGCGCCGCCCAGGCGCTACGCAACGTCTCGTTCAAGGCCGAGATGGGCAAGATCACCTGCGTGCTGGGGCGCAACGGCGTCGGCAAGTCGAGCCTGCTTAGGGCGATCACAGGCCAGCATCCGGTGAGTTCCGGCGCAATCTCCTTCAACGGCATGCCGCTCGACGGGCTGGCGCCGTTCCGGCGCGCCAAGCACGGGGTCGGCTACGTGCCCCAGGGGCGCGAGATATTTCCCTTGTTGACGGTCAGGGAGAACCTCGAGACCGGCTATGCGCCGCTGAAGCGGGCCGAGCGCTCGATCCCAGACGACATCTTCAGCCTGTTTCCCGTGCTTCAGACCATGTTCGGCCGTCGCGGCGGCGATCTGTCGGGTGGCCAGCAGCAGCAGCTCGCCATCGCCCGCGCGCTCGTCACCCGCCCGAAGATCCTCGTGCTCGACGAGCCTACCGAGGGCATCCAGCCGTCGATCATCAAGGACATCGGCCGGGCCATCAGATATTTGAGGGACTCGACCGGCATGGCGATCCTGCTCGTCGAGCAGTATCTCGATTTCTGCCGCGAGCTCGCCGATCAGGTCTACATCATGGATCGCGGCGCATTTGTCCACGCGGGACCGGCGGAGACGCTGGACACCCCGGAAGCGCGCCGTCATCTGACGGTCTAGCTGTTTTTCCACAGGGCGGAAATCAGTCCAAGATTTCAGCAGCTTGTGTCAGCTTGGGTTCGCCGCTTTTCTGCCCCGCGGCAGAAAATCCACCGTTTCAATCGATTGTGTTTGCGCGCTCCCGTGCTTTGAACCATACTGCCGCTGCACGTTTTATGAAGGAGCATCACAATCCGTTACCGCTGACAGAATTGGCCATTTCGCGTTTCCGGCCTACCCACTCGGAGGAGACCCTAATGACGAATTTCCTGCCCGCCCTTTATGAAGGGCATGCCCCGATCACGCTGCAGAATCTCTTCAGAGATGCGCTCGAAGCCTATGACGATTGGGACGAAGACATGCCCGAACCGATCGTTTCCTTCGAAGGAAAAGTGGTGCCGATCAGCGCCGTTTTCGATTGGATGCGGCCCTGCACCGACATCATGCCGGCCAATATGCTCGGCATCGTCACCGACCGCCTGACGAAGCCCTGGAGCGGCACCGGTCCGCTCGACGAGATGACCGTCTCCACCGCCGCACGCGTCATGTCCGTGCTGGTGCGACGGCGCCTCAGGCGCTTCGGCCGCGGTTCGATCGAGGCCTTCGCCGAGCGCTTCAACCAGCCGATGCGCCCGGGACAGCCAGGCTGAGCCGTATTTTTCGCAAGGCAGCGCAGCGTTTGGCTGCGCTGCCTTGCACTTGAAGCACGTGCTCTGAACAGTAGACCGCAACCGCCTGCTGCGCCTCACCGGTTGCGGTACAGGAGGGCAGAAAATGCATCCGCCAAGCCCGATTACGCTACTATCGTGTGCAGGGTTCAGACGCGCAAATGTCGCTGTAACACGATGCTGCGTTGTTGCTCGAAAGCGCGTTGCGGTTTCGGGCACGACATGCATGGGTCGTCGCTTTACATAACTTATTGGTAGCGCTACCATTTCCACCGGACGCCCCCGGGAGGAGCCTGTCTGGCGTCACTGGACTCGCGTATCGATAGTCGTGCCGGATCGGCCACTGAAGCACTAGGTCGCGTATGACCGAGAAGGGCTTCCCAGTGGTCCGGAGCAATTCGACTGCATTCATTAGACGGTCAGTGCTCCAACCCGCGGACATGTCTGCGGCGAACTCGATGGCGGCCCGTTCGATGCCCTGTCCCGCATGCTAACGGGAGGGAATTCGATGACCAGAACCTTCGTCAGCGGCATTCTCACGGCCGCTGCGCTCGCACTTCTATCCACCACCGCCTACGCGGAACCTGAAATCGTCAGCGGTCCCGCGGCCGAGCCGGATTGCTTCGCACCGTGGGCGGCCGAAACCAAATTCTTCAAGTTCCCGAAAAAAGATGGCCCCTATCGGGTCGCACTGGCCAACGGCTTTATTGCCAATACATGGCGCATCCAGATGATCCAGACGGCCAAGGCCTATGCCGCGCAGCCGGACATTGCCGCCAAGCTCAAGGAGTTCAAGGTCGTTTCCACCGGCGAGGATGTGCCGGCGCAGATCTCGGCGATCAACAACTTCATCGATTCCGGCTATGACGCGATCATCGTCAATGCGCAGAACCCGACCGCCTTCGGTCCGGTCATCAAGCGCGCCAAGGAAGCCGGAATCGTCCTCGTCGCCTTCGACAACATTCTCGACACCGAGGATGCCATCAATGTCAACGTCGACCAGAAGGGCCTCGGCGTGCTCTGGGCGAACTGGCTGGCCAAGCATCTTCCGGAAGGTGGCAAGATCCTCGAAGTGCGCGGCGTCGCCGGCACATCGGTCGATACCGACCGCCACAACGGCATTCATGAAACCTTCGCGGCGACTGGCAAGAAGTGGGACGTCGTCGAGGTGATCGGCAAGTGGGACGACCCGACCGCGCAGAAGGCGACGGCCGATGCGATTGCCGTGCACAAGAAGTTTGACGGCATCACCGCGCAGGGCGGCGATACCGGCGTCGTGCAGGCGATGATCGATGCCGGCCATCCCTTCGTGCCGTTCGGCGGCGAGACGGAGAACGGCTTTCGCAAGTTCTGCGCCAAGCATGCCGGCGAGGGCCTGAAGTGCTCGTCGGCGGGCACCGGCCCGGCGCAAGTCGCCGTCGCGGTCAAGACGGCGATCGCAGCCCTCGAGGGACAGGTGGTGCCGCAATCGATCAAGCTGCCGCTGGCGATCGTCGAGGACCCGAACTTCAAGGAAGGCCAGGACTTCTATCCAGACCAGTCGGACAACTTCTTCGTCGGCAACGCCTTCCCGACCTGCGGCATCAACTTCACGGCGCAGGAGATCATGGGTCAGACGAAGGAAAACCAGTAGGTCTCTGGGCTTTCCTGAGCACTATGCCGCGTGCGTGCGCACGCGGCATGCGTAAGAGAATCGGGAGCCGAGGCGACGGATGGCGATGTCAGAGATACAGGCGACGTCCCCGCTCTTCCGGATGGAAGGCGTGTCGAAGCGTTATGGCGGGGTTCGTGCCCTGGAAAATGCCCATCTCGCCGTGGAGGCGGGCCGTATTCATGCGATTCTCGGAGAGAACGGCGCAGGCAAGTCGACGCTGATCAAGATCATGGCCGGGGTGGTGGCGCCGGACGAGGGCCGCATGCTGCTCGACGGTCAGGACGCCACCTTCCGCTCGCCGGCTGGGGCTTCTGCCGCCGGCATTGCCTGCGTCTTTCAGGAACTGTCGCTGATCCCGGATCTCAGCGTCGCCGACAATATCGCCATCGCCAATCCGCCACGCCGCTTCGGCCTGATCGACCGGCGGGCCCAGCGGGCGATCGCCGAGGAGGCGCTCGCCCGGGCCGGCGCCGAAGACATACACCCGCGAACCCTGGTCAAGGACCTGCCCTTGTCGCGCCGCCAAATGGTCGAGATCGCCAAGGCGCTGGCTTCCGGGCCGCGCATCCTGATCCTCGACGAAGCAACCTCGGCGCTGACGGCCGGCGACGTCGCCAAGGTGTTTGCCGTGCTCAAGGGCCTGCGTTCCGAAGGTCTGGCGCTGCTCTATATCTCGCATCGCATGCATGAGATCGCCGAACTCGCCGACACATGCACCGTGTTCCGCAACGGCCGCAACGTGGCGAGCTTTTCTGCCGGTAGCCGGACCAACAGCGAGGTCGTCGAAATGATGATCGGGCGCGAATACAGCAACATCTTCCCGCCGCGGCAGAAGCGCGCGATCGAACAGGGCAGGGCCCCGGTGCTCGAATGCCGTAGTCTCGGCTGGAGCGACCGGCTGCGCGATATTTCCTTCTCGGTCGGCGAGGGGGAGGTCGTCGGGCTCGGCGGGCTCGAAGGCCAGGGCCAGCGGCTCTTGCTTCTCGCCCTCTTCGGCGTGCTGCGGGGGATGACCGGTTCGGTGCTCATCGACGGTGCGCCGGTGGCAATCAGCGATCCGGCGGCGGCGCGAAAACCACCGCATTGCATGGCGCTGATCCCGGAGGACCGCAAGACCGAGGGGCTGATGCTGCCGATGACCGTCCGGGAAAATCTCTCCTTTGCCGCCCTCGACCGCGTTTCACGCGGCGGCGTCATAGACCGGGCGAAGGAGGAGCAACTGATCGATGAGATGCTGCGGCTCTTGGAAATCAAGACCGCGGGCCTCGACGTGCCCGTCGGCGCGCTTTCCGGCGGCAACCAGCAGAAGGTCGTCATCGCCAAATGGCTGATGCGCAAGCCGCGGATCATCCTGCTCAACGATCCGACACGCGGTATCGACGTCGGGACCAAGCAGGAGCTCTATCGCCTGCTTCGGCAACTGGCGGAGACGGGCGCTGCGATCGTCTTCTATTCGACCGACTATGACGAACTGATCGGCTGCTGCGACCGGGTCCTGGTTCTCTATGACGGGCGCATCGTCCGCGAGCTCGAAGGCGATGAGATCAGCGAACGGGCGCTGATCGCCAGCGCGCTCAATGTCGAGGCTGGGCATGAAGGAACGGCGGCATGAGCGAATGGCGCTATTGGCTTAACGAACAGCGCGGCACGCTGACGGGCCTTGCGATCTTCCTGGTGATGTTTTCCGTCTATGTGGCCAATCATCCTGCCGGCTTCACCGCCAATGTCGTCCACACTGCCGCCAACAAGGGCGTGCTGCTCGCCTTCGTCGCCATGGCGCAGGCGCTGGTGGTGATCACCGCCGGGATCGATCTGTCGGTCGGCATGATCCTGGTGCTCACCAACTGCCTTGCCTCCTGGATCGTCGTCGGCGCAGCGGTGCCGACCACCCTCGGAGTGGTCGCCGTGCTGGCGACGGGAACGATCTGCGGCGCGATCAACGGCGCGCTGGTGATCTACGGGCGCCTGCAGCCGATCGTGGCGACGATCGCGACCGGGGCCGTCTATTTCGGCCTTGGGCTGTTGCTCAGGCCCTTTCCCGGGGGGTCGGTCAACGAGGATCTCGCTGACGCGCTGACCGGCCGGCTGTTCGGCGTCATTCCGTCGAGCCTCGTCGCACTCGCGGCCGTCGTGCTGATCATCTGGCTGCCCTTCCGGAAATCGGTCGCGGGGCGGGCAGCCTTCGCGGCGGGCTCTTCCGAACCGGCCGCCTTCATGTCCGGCGTGCCGATCCGCCGCGGCAAGTTCGCGGCCTATCTGCTCAGCGGGCTGCTCGCCGGAATGGGCGGCCTGTTCCTCACCTTCTTCACCTATACCGGCGAGGCGGCCTATGCGAGCGGCAGCGCCTATACGCTCTGGTCGATCGCCGCGGTCGTGCTTGGCGGCGTGTCGCTCTATGGCGGCCGCGGTAGCGCCGTCGGAGCGATCTTCGGCGCCTTTGCGGCCCGCACCACCGGCGACATGCTGTTCGCCTTCGATGTCGACCCGCTGTGGCAGCCCTTGCTCCAGGGCATCGTGCTGATGATCGCCGTCAGCATCGGTTCGTTGGCGCTTTTGCGGGTCCGAAACCGGCTGGACTGGTTTCAATGAGCGAGACCTCCGAAAGCCGCTTGTCCGTCAAGGCGCGTCTGCCCGCCTTGCTCCGCCGCGCCGATCCGGCCGTGCTTACCGCCTTCGGCTGCATCCTGCTGCTGCTCCTTCTCGGCAGTCTTTATTCCAGCAATTTCTTGTCGCCCGACTACCTGCTGCAGCAGCTCAAGGTCGCCTCGTTCCTCGGCGTGGTGTCTGCCGGCATGATGATCGTCATTCTGCTCGGCCACATCGATCTTTCGGTGCCGTGGGTGATGACGATGGGCGCGATGATGGCCTGCGCCGCAGCCGGGTTCGGAGCGACAGGCGCCTTCGTCGCTATCCCGGTCGGGGTTCTCTGCGGCATGGCTCTCGGCCTCCTGAACGGCTTTGGCGTCGCCTATCTGCGCATTCCCTCGATGATCGTCACGCTTGCCTCCAATGTCGTGGCGCAGGGACTGATGGTCGTCTACACCGGCGGCTTCTCGCCGCAGGATTCGGCGCCGCCTGCCATACGCTGGCTGGCGACCGGCACACTCGTGCCGGGCGTTCCGAACGCCATCCTTGTCTGGCTTGCCGTCAGCGCGGCGATGGTGTTTCTGCTCGCCCGCACCGCCTTCGGTCGCGCCGTTTATGGGATCGGCAACAGCGAGCGTGCCGCCTTTCTCTCCGGCGTCGGCACGCGGCGCGTCGTCATGATCGCCTTCATACTTTCGGGCGCCCTGAGCGCCTTCGGCGGCGTGCTGCTCGCCGGCTATGCCTCCAAGGCGGCGCAGGCGATGGGCGACGCCTATCTGCTGCCGTCGATCGCCGCGGTCGTGCTCGGCGGCACCTCCATCCTCGGCGGCCGCGGCTCCTATCTCGGCACGGTGGCGGGCGTCATTTTGATCACGCTCCTGCAGTCCATCCTCTCGGTCATGCAGATGCCGGAAGCCGGCCGCCAGATCGTCTACGGCATCGTCATTATCGTCATGCTGCTGCTCTACGGCCGGGCGCCGCCGAGCCGCTGATACAAGTCGTCGCTGCGGGGTGGTATCATCCGGCCGCGCCGCCCGGTTCGCGACTGAATGAAAAACGGAGCATGCCATGACCCACATCGTCGATCTCCGCGTCTACGATCTGCGCTTTCCGACGTCGCAAAGCCTCGACGGGTCGGACGCAATGAACCCGGACCCGGACTATTCGGCCGCCTATGTCATTCTCGACACCGATCGGCCGGGGCTCGCCGGCCATGGCCTCACCTTCACTATCGGCCGCGGCAACGACATCTGCTGCATGGCGATCAAGGCCATGCGGCACCTGGTCGTCGGTCAGGAGATCGAGACCATTCGAAGCGAGCCGGGCCGCTTCTGGCGCCATCTGACCGACGACAGCCAGTTGCGCTGGATCGGCCCGGAGAAGGGCGCGATCCATCTCGCCACCGGGGCGATCGTCAATGCCGTCTGGGACCTGATCGCCAAGGAAGCGGGCAAGCCTGTCTGGCGTCTGGTGGCCGAGATGTCCGTGGAGGAGATCGTCGATATCGTCGACTACCGCTACCTGACCGACGTGCTGACGCGCGAGGAAGCGATCGAGATCCTAAAACGCGCCGATCCCGGCAAGGCGGAGCGCATCGCGACGCTCGAGAAGGAGGGCTACCCCTGCTATACGACATCGGCCGGCTGGCTCGGCTACGACGATGCGAAGCTCCGGCGGCTCGCGCAGGAAGCGGTCGACCAGGGCTTCAATCACATCAAGATGAAGGTCGGGCGAGACCTCGCCGACGATATCCGCCGGCTGACGATCGTCCGCGAGGTGATCGGTCCCGACCGCTATCTGATGATCGACGCCAACCAGGTCTGGGAGGTCAAGGAGGCGATCGACTGGGTGAGGGCGCTGGCCTTCGCCAAGCCCTTCTTCATCGAGGAGCCGACGAGCCCTGACGATGTCGCCGGCCACCGCAAGATCCGCGCGGCGATCGCGCCGATCAAGGTCGCGACCGGCGAAATGTGCCAGAACCGCATTCTCTTCAAGCAGTTCATCGCCGAGGGCGCGATCGACATCGTGCAGGTCGACGCCTGCAGGCTCGGAGGCCTGAACGAAGTGCTTTCCGTGCTGCTGATGGCAGCGAAGTACCAGCTGCCGGTTTGGCCGCATGCCGGCGGTGTGGGCCTCTGCGAATATGTGCAGCATCTGTCGATGATCGACTATGTTGCCGTTTCCGGCACCAAGGACGGCCGCGTGATCGAGTATGTCGACCACTTGCACGAGCATTTCGTCGATCCCTGCATCATCAGAAATGCCGCTTACGTGCCGCCGCAGCGGCCCGGCTTTTCGATCGAGATGAAGCCTCAGTCGATCGACACCTACACCTTTCGCGCCTAGCGACAAGGTCGAGGCGGGAGAAATGGCTTGACGCGAATCAGAGGATGAATCATTCCTGTAACGGAATGGACCGCATATTCAGTATTTCAGCGTAGTTCAGCGATTGACCTGTAAAGGAACGCGACGGGCGCATTTATGCGGCCGGCGAAGGGATGGCTGTTGTCATTCGGTTGCGGCTCGAGGCGCGAATGTGCAATGCACGAGGGATTTCGACGATGGACATGACAGGATCGGCCGTGGACGCCGCAAGCGCAGTGGGTAAGGCGACGAACGCTGCGGGCAGGTCCGCCGACGAGGCGATCGCGGCGGATGCGCGGGCGCTTTCCGAGCAGTTGAAGGCGATGCGCGACCGCCTGTTCGCGCCGACGGCGATGAAGACGCTGCGGAGCTTCACTTCTGGCGAAGCGGCAAAGCTGATCGGCGTTTCCGACGGCTATCTCAGGCAATTGTCGCTTGCCGGCGAGGGGCCGCAGCCCGATACCGGAATTGGCGGGCGCCGCTCCTATTCGCTCTCCGACATCAATGCGCTGCGCCGCCATCTTGCCGAACAGGCGCTTGCCAAGGGCAATGCCGTTAAGGCACGCGGCTATGTGAACTGGCGCGACGGCGCGGGGGGCGAGCATCTACAGGTCATCTCGGTGACTAATTTCAAGGGCGGCTCCGGCAAGACGACCTCGTCGGTCCATCTCGCCCAATATCTCGCTTTGACCGGCCACCGGGTGCTGGCGGTGGACCTCGACCCTCAGGCCTCGCTTTCGGCGCTGTTCGGCTATCAGCCGGAACTGGATCTGACCGGCAACGACACGCTCTATGGCGCGATCCGCTACGACGCCGAGGCGCGGCCGCTAAGAGAGATCATCCGCAAGACCTACTTCGACGGGCTCGACCTAGTGCCAGGCAACCTCGAACTGCAGGAATTCGAGCACACGACGCCGCAGGCGTTGAGCGCGCGCCAGAACGGCACCGATGCCGGGCCGTTGTTCTTCGCCCGCGTCCAGGCCGCTCTCGCAAGTGTCGCCGACGACTACGACGTCGTCGTCATCGACTGCCCGCCGCAACTCGGCTACCTGACGCTGTCGGCGCTCTGCGCCTCCACCTCGGTCATCGTCACCGTGCATCCGCAGATGCTCGACGTCGCCTCGATGAACCAGTTCCTCTACATGACCTCGGACCTGTTGAGCGTCGTGCGCGAGGCCGGCGGCGAGCTCAATTTCGACTTCCTGCGCTATCTCGTCACCCGCTTCGAGCCCAATGACGGGCCGCAGGCGCAGATCGTCGGCTTCATGCGCTCGCTGTTCGGCGATCGGGTGCTGACCTCGGCGATGGTCAAGTCGACGGCGATCTCGGACGCGGGTCTTACCAAGCAGACGCTCTACGAGGTCGGCCGCGAGAACTTCACCCGCGCCACTTACGACCGGGCGATCGAGTCGCTGAACGCCGTCAACGGCGAGATCGAGGCTCTCATTCACGCGGCATGGGGGCGCTAAGTCATGGCTGGCAACAACCGGAAGAACGAATTGCGGGCGCTGTTCATGGGCGGTGCACCAGCCGCCGCGCCGCAGGCGAGCGAAGAGCCGGGCGAGTTGACACCTGTCAACGCCCAACCCGCCGCGCCCCGCGCGGCATCCGGCGCCGTCAAGGCCATGGGCCTTTCGCTCGGCAGCATCACCCGCGAAGCGGAAGAGGCAAGAACACTCCGGGAAGCGCTGAGCCAGGGTGAGCGCGTCGTCGCCCTCGATCCGGCGCTTGTCGAAGCCTCCTTCATCGAGGACCGTCTGACCGATGGCGAAGGCGACGATCCGGATTTTCTCGCCCTCGTCGAAAGCATCCGCGACAACGGCCAGCAATCGCCGATCCTCGTCCGCTCGCATCCGGAGAAACAGGGGTACTACCAGACCGCCTATGGCCACCGTCGCTTGAAGGCGGTGCGCCGGCTTGAGCTGCAGGTCAAGGCGATCGTCCGGCCGTTGACCGACGACGAATTGGTGCTGGCCCAGGGAAAGGAAAATGCCGAGCGGCGCAACCTCTCCTTCATCGAGCGGGCGCTTTTTGCTGCCGCGCTCGCCGCCCGCGGCTTCGATCGCAAGGTGATCGGCGATGCGCTTGCCGTGCAGAAAAGCGAGCTGTCGCGCCTGTTGCAGGTTGCCGACGGCGTGCCGCACCAACTCGCCCGCGCCATCGGCCCGGCGCCGAAGGCCGGCCGCGAGCGCTGGATGGCCATCGGCACCTTGCTGGAACGCGATGAGGCGCGCGAAAAGGCGGAAGAGGAGATCGCGTCGTCACGCTTCCGCGCCGCCGATACCGACCAGCGATTCCAACTCGTCTTCAACCGGCTTTCGCGAAGCGACAAGCCAGAACCGGGGAAGTCGGAGCCGGAGGAACTGAAGGACGAGGCGGGGCGGGTCTTTGCGCGGCTGAGGCTCGATGGGAAAGCGCCAAGGATTGAATTTCTGCCCGGCACCCATCCGGCTTTCCTCAAGGAGGCTGTGTCGATGCTCGCGAAATGGCACGCGGGCTTTGTGGCGAAGCAGAAGTCGTAGCTATCGACCGCTGAGCCTCTGATCGCCCCTCACCCCAGCCCTCTCCCCGCAAGCGGGGCGAGGGGACAGTGTCGCCGTTTGCCGCTTCCAGGCGTTTGTAGGATCTGTCCATCTATGACAGCGGCATCGTTGGGGCGAGACGGTGCCGCGAGTCCCCTTCGCCCCGCCTGCGGGGAGAAGGTGGCCGGCAGGCCGGATGAGGGGGAATTTGCGCTATGCCTCTCACTCGTAATCCACCCACACCCCGCCGGCATCGGCCGAGCGAACGCAATTTTCGACCCAGCGGACACCCTCCAACCCGGCCTCGATACCGGGGAAAACCAGTTCCTCGATGCCAGCAGGTGCCAGCCCGCGGTTGCCGTTGATCGCGAGAGCGAAGCGGCGGTAGAGGTTGGCCCAGGCCTCGAACAGGCCTTCCGGATGGCCGCCGCCGATGCGGTCGTCGAGCCGCGCTTCCGGATAGAGGTAATCCATGCCGCGCTCGAGGATGCGGATGGGCTCGCCCTGGATTTCGTAGGAGAGCTGGTTCGGCCGCTCGTCCCACCACTCGATGCTCGCCTTCGAGCCGACGATGCGGACCTTCTGGCCGTGCATCGAGCCGGCATTGACGGCGCTGGACCAGACATTGGCGATGGCGCCGTTGTCGTATTCCATTAGCGTCACCGCGTTGTCCTCAAGGGGCGCGCGGCTCTTGACGAAGCTCTGGCGCACGCACATCAGCCGCTTGATCTTCAGATGAGGCAGGATGACCTCGGAAATATAGAGCGGGTGCGTGCCGACATCGCCGAGCACATAGCTCGGGCCGGCGAATTTGGGGTCGACCCGCCAGCGCGTCGACGGGTTCTGCTCCTCGACCGCAGCGCTGTGGAAGCCGTGGGCGAATTGCAGGTTGACGACGCGGATCTCGCCGAGGTCGCCGTTCTTCACCATGGCGCGGGCCTGCTCGATCATCTGGTGTCCGGCATAGCCGTACGTGACACCGACGATCAGCCCGCGTGTTTGCGCGAGTGCCTTCAGTTCCTTCGCTTCCGCGACCGTGAAGCAGAGCGGCTTTTCGCAGACGACGTGCAGGCCATGTTCGAGCGCCGCCTTGCAGATCGAAAAATGCGTGTTGTTGGGCGTGGCAATCGAGACCGTCTCGATGCCGTCGCCGCGCTTCGCCTCCTCGGCGAACATCGTCTGGTAATCCGGATAGCTGCGTGCTTCGTCGAGTCCCAGATCGACACCGAAGGCGCGGCCGCGTACCGGATCGATGTCGAAGGCGCCGGCGACGAGTTCGAAAGTATCGTCGCGGAGCGCTGCCGAGCGGTGGATGTAACCGATCTGGCTGCCGCGTCCGCCGCCGACCATGCCCCAGCGGATCGGCTGTCTCTTCTTCACTGACATTGTCGTGCTCCTGAATGTTTGGTCGAGTTGCGGTCTAGATTTTGCTTTTTCCGATGGTGCCTCGTTTCATCCCCCCCTGCCCGGCAGGGCAGAGGGGGGTGCGACAGGCACCAACTAAAACCCGACCGAGCGCAGATAGTCGCGGCTTTCCTTCACATCGGCGAGGCTGCCGGCGGCGCTCAAGGGGTCGCGCTCCTGCTCGACGGTGATGAAGCCGTGATAGCCGATCTCCTCGAGGGCGCGCTTGACGGCCGGATAGTCGATGACCCCGTGGCCGATCGGGCACATGACGCCTTGCGCACAGGCTTCGAAAAAGCGGATCTTCTCGCCGAGCACGCGGCGGAAGACCTGCTCGTCTATGTCCTTGAAGTGGACGTAGTCGAGCCGGTCGGCATATGTCTTCAGCGTCTCGACGGGGTTCATCCCGGCGTAATGGGTGTGGCCGGTGTCGATGCAGAAGCCGGCGAGCTCCGCCGGCACGTCGCTCGCGATCCGCTCGATCTCGTCGGCGAACTCGATATAGCCGCCGGCATGCGGATGGATGACGGCACGCACGCCATATTTGCGGCTCGCAAGTTCGGCGATCGCCTTGATATTGGCGACCATGCCGTTCCACGCCTCGTCCGAGAGGCGCGGCGCCCGGTCGGAATGGCCGGCGGCATAATCACGCTCGTCGTGGCCCCAGTCCATGACCGTCAGATAGGGCGTCTTGAAGCGCTGGCCCGGCACCTGCTCCGGTTGCGGCAGCCGGGTGATGACGGCGCAGATTTCGTCCGTCTGGCGCAGGAGACTGGCCCGGTTTGCCGGCGAAACGAGGTCGTCGAAGATCGTACCGGCGACGATGAAGAGCTTGCGGTCCTGAAGCGCCTTCGCGACGCGCTCTGACTCGAGCGGTACATAGCCATAGGGGCCGAGTTCCATGCCGCCATAGCCGGCGGCGGCCGCCTCGTCGAAGACCCGCTCCCAGGCGGGCAGGTTCGGATTCTTGACGTCGTCCACGCCCCAGCAGCAGGGGGCCGTCGTAATGGTGATGGTCACGGATGTTGTCCTATTTAGGTAAGCTATGGCTTACGCACTTTTGCCCGGCCAGTATTTGTCCACGTATTTCTGGATTTCAGATCGCATGAAGCGGCCGGAATCGTCCGCACGATCCTCCCAGCCGAAGACGCAGGCGGTGATGATGCCATCGAAGCCGACCTCGGCGAGCGAGGAGAAGAAGACGTCCCAGTTGATCTCGCCCTGGTACATATCCATGTGCTGGTGGATCGTCACTTTGGCGCCGGGCGGGTTGATGATGTAGCGCAGCCCGGATGAGGCCTTGTGGTTATAGGTGTCGGCGACATGGACATGGGCGATCAGCGGGCCGGCGTCGCGGATCATCTTCGCCATGTCGTCGCCGAAATAGAAGGTGTGCGGGGCGCAATAGAGGAACTTGACGTTCTTCGAGCCGATCGTCTTCAGCATGTCGATTGCCGGATGCAGCGTCTCGCACCAGTCCTCCGGATGGGGCTCCATGTTGAGCGTCACGCCTTCCTTTTCGAAGACCGGCACCAGCTCTTCCATCGAGCGCCACCAGGCCGCCTCGCTGTGCTCGTGGGTGTGCATGCCGCCGCAGCAGTTGGAGCGATGGCTGCGGTCCGGTGAGGGGCCGCGGCCGAATTCGGAGTTCATCGTGTCGCAGCCCATCTCGGCGGCGACCTCAATCGCTTCCTTCCAATAGCGCACCGCCGCCTGACGCTCGTCCTCGTGTGGGCTCGCCCAGCGATACATCGGCAGGATCGACGCGAGCTGAACTCCGTGGTCCTTCAGCGCCGATTTGAACTCGGCGATCCGCTCCTTATGGGCACGAGGCCGCACCCACCAGGGGAGAAAGTCATCGCGGGGCGACAGCTCGATATACTGGTAGCCGAGTTCCGCGGCCTTGCGGCACAGATCATGCAGGCCGAGATGGCGGTGCATATAGGGGTCGAGTGCGATCTTCATGGTGCTCCTCCTTGGTCCCACGCTTTTGATCGGCAGCGGGGACCTTTTCCCGATCGGTCTTCGGCTTCGGTTTTCCTCCCGAACTGCGAAGCAGAATAATGCCGGGGGATACGACTATCTAAGTGTTCCTTGATCAAATTTGATCATTGACGAGGATAGATCGGGGTGCTTCGCTGAAAGACGAATTCCGAGGAGCAGTGGATTGACGAAGGTGACCTTGAAGGACGTGGCCCGGGAGGCTGGCGTCGGCACGGCGACGGTCGAGCGCGTTGTCAACGATCGCGGCGGGGTCCGGCCGGAAACGGTAGAGAGGGTGTTCCTCGCGGTCAGAAAGCTGGACTACCGGCATAAAATGCCCGACGCGCATCGCGGGCTGATCCGGGTCGAGGTCATCCTGGTGCGGCCCGAGACGAGCTTCTACTCTCGCATGAACCAGGCCTTCGAGCGCATAGCCGCCCTGCTCGACAAGAGCGTCACCGTTCACCGCACCTTCGTGCGCGAGAACGGTCCGGTCGACTTCGCCCACTACATCGCCAATCCGGCGGTTCGCCGTTCCGCCCTGATCGTCGTGGCCCCCGACCACCCGGACGTCGTGAAAAGCCTGAGGGCGGCCGCGCGCCAGGGCACGCCGGTGGTGCAGATCATGACACGACCGGCGCCGGAGCTCCCCTATGTCGGAATCGACAACTATGCCGCGGGGCGCACGGCCGCCTACTACATGTCGAGGATGCTCTTCGGGCAGTCGGGTTCCTTCGTGGCGCTCTGCCACAGCGGCGCCTACGAGAACCACAAGGAACGCATCCGCGGCTTCTCCTCCTATCTCGCCGATCACGCCGGCGAGCACCTTTTCAGGCAGGTGATGTTCGACTATGACGACGACCTCAACTCGATGGAGCTGCTGCGCGGGGCGCTGCGCGACGATCCGGAGATCATCGGGCTCTACACGGCCGGCGGCGACAACCGTTCGGTCGCCGCGGTGCTGAAGGACCATGCATCGCGGCGCATCTTCTGGGTCGGCCACGAGCTCTCCGATCAGTCGCGTCGCGCGCTTCGCGCGGGCATCATGTCGATCGTCCTCGACCAGGCGCCGGAGATCCAGGCGCGGCGCTCGATCGACCTGACATTGCGGTCGCTGGGTCTGATCGACGTCGAGGTGAGCCCCGAACCGGTGCGGTTTCTGACGATTACGCCGGAGAACCTTTGATCTGCGGCGTGATCTCGGCTCAGGCGCGGCCGGACCGGCCGTCCAGGCTGAAAGCGCCCGCACCGAAGGCGACGATCTGCAGGAACCCGCCGGTGATCGCGAGGTTCTTCATGAAATGGATCACCTGGTTCTGGTCGGCGAAATTGGTGTGGAAGCCAAGAGCCGACGCCAGGGTGAAGACTGCTAGCACCAGTGCCGCCAAGCGCGCCTGGTAGCCGAGGACGAGCAGGATGCCGCCGCCCAGTTCCACCACGAGGGCGATGGCATAGCCAACCCACGGCAGGGGCAGATTGGCTGCCGCTATGTACCCGATCGTTCCGGCGGGATCCGCCAGTTTTTCGAAGCCGGACGAGAGGAAAATGGCGGCGAGAAGCAGGCGGCCGATGAGGGCCAGGGTGCTCTGCAGTGCAGTGTTGTCGCTCATGTCGGATGCCTTTCCTTGGCGGTGATCGACGAACAGTTTACGGCGATCCGATCGTTAGTGAACTGCCGCGCACCATTTGCGCCGCTGAAGCCTTATGATTATGCCCTGAATTGACCGTATTGTTGACTCAGTCAACATTATATATCGTTGACTCAGTCAACATAAGGTCTTGCCCGATGTCGCTCCACAATCATGATCAGGATGTCGCGGCGCTGCGTGCCTTCAACAGGCTCTACACGCGCCGCCTCGGCCTGCTGAATCCTCGCCTCGACAAGAGCCCATTCACGCTCACCGAAGCGCGCATCCTCTACGAACTCGCGCACCGGGCCAAACCCACGGCCGCCGAGATTACGCGGGCGCTCGGCCTCGACCGGGCGCAGCTCAGTCGAACGTTGAAGCGGTTCATCGACAAGGGATTGATCGAGACCTCTGAGCACCCGCAAGGCGGCCGTGGCCGACCGCTTTCGCTGACCAAGGCTGGACGAAATGTGTTTGCCGGGCTCGACAGGAACACGCGTGACGCAATCGGCGCTCTGCTCGACGCGCTTCCGCCGGGCAAGCGTTCAAGCCTGCTCTCCGCCGCCAAGTCCATCGGCAAGGTATTCGAAGAAAGTCCAGCTGCGGAGATCGTGCTGCGCGATCCCAGGCCGGGCGACCTCGGCTGGATCATTCATCGCCAGGCGAAACTCTATTCCGAGGAGTATGGCTGGAATGGCGACTATGAAGCGCTTGCGGCGCGCATCCTCGCCGATTTCGTCCAGTCGTTCGACAGAGCCCATGAAGCCGCCTGGATTGCCGAGATCGACGGCCGCATCGTCGGTTCGATTTTCCTGATGCGCGGCGATAAGCCTGAGGTGGGCAAGCTCCGCCTGCTTTACGTCGAGCCGGAAGCGCGCGGGGCGGGCGTCGGAGCGATGCTCGTCGACGCCTGCATCGAGCGCGCCCGGGCGGTGGGGTACGAACGGCTGGTGTTGTGGACGAACAGCGTCCTGGTCGCGGCCCGCCGCCTTTACGAGCGGGCCGGATTCAAATTGATCGACGAAACGCCCCACCACTCCTTCGGTCACGACCTCGTGGGACAGACCTGGTCACTTGACATCAAGTGACGAAACCCCACAGGGGGATTGCGTCGCCCAAGGCGTGTGGCGGCGTGTTTCACATGGTCATGCCCTGGCCGGCTGAGGTTTCCGCCTGCCGATCAAGCGCCTGGCGAGCCTTTGCCCAGGCCTTTCGACCGCAAGGAAAGTCGCCCAGGCAGCCAGATAAACCAAGGGCACCAGGATGGCGGTCACCGCGGCGAAGCGCGCCGCCGGTGAGATCGTGTCGCCGAACGCGCTGATAAAATAGGCGGCAATCGGTTGCAGGAAGATGAGGTGCCAGAGATAGGCGCCGAAGGACAGTTCGCCGAGCCAGTGAAAGAACCTGTTGCCGAGGCTCGATGACACAGCGCGAAGTTTTCCGCCCAGCGCCTCGCCCGCCAGACGATGGTAAAGCAGGACGAAGAAGACGCCGACGAGCACAACCCGCATCAGCATCTTCGTCGCCGTCATGTCGCCGCCAATCGGCAGGAGGGCGAGCGCCATGGCGGCTCCGCCGTGGAGAGCAGCCTTTGGTCCGTCCGCGTGCAGGCCCAGCGCCAAGAGCATTCCGCACAGGAAGGTATGCATCTTCAAGGGCAGGAATGCCGGCATTGGAAAGTGAATCCCCAGGAGGTTCGCGGCCGAAACGATCCCGGCGGCAATGATCGCGGTGAACAGCGCGCCTTTCAGCCAGCCGGCTTTCTTGAGCAGAAGCATGATGAAGGGAAAGGCCGCATAGAACTGCATTTCGAGCCCTATGCTCCAATCCGGCAGCGGAGTCCGATAGGCGTAGTCCGGAGACAGGCCGAAAAGAAAGCTGACATGCATCAGCCCGTTCGTCAGTCCGTTGTCGAGATAGCGTTGCGGCGATTGCGGGGTCCGGCCGAGGAAGGCGTCGATGACCATTCTCGATTCGAACAGCCAGGCGCCGAGGATGAAGGCGATGGCAAGAAGAAGATAATAGAGCGGCGCAATCCTCAGGAACCGCCGGATCCAGAAGCTGACCCAGGTCGAGGTCAGGTCCCACGGCTCCTTGCCGGCGCGCAGCTGATAGTGGAACACCATCAGGAAGCCGGACAGCATGATGAAGAGATCGACGCCGAGATCGGGCTCCGACAGGACCGGCAGGCGCCAGCCCGTCAGCAGCAGGGCGTGGCCGATCATCACCCAGAGGGAGGCCAGCCCTCGCAGGCCATCCAGGCAATCGATTCGAGTGTTGCGGGGATCATAGTCAGCCATCAGTACACTTCGTCCTTGTAGCAACTAAAGGTTACTGCCGCGCGCTATGCTGCGACGCACAAGGGCATGCCTAGAGGCTGACTAAGGCGATACTAAGTAGGATTGGAGGCGGCTAGGGGCTCCGAGCCGATGACGAAAAAGCGCCGCCGGGTTTGCGAGCGCAAACCTGTCGGTCAGGCGCGACCTGCCCGCGCATCGAGGCTCAATCCACCGGGGCCGAATGCCACGATCTGCAGAAAACCCCCGCAATTGCGAGCATGAGTGGATCAGCTCGCAGAAAGATACTGTCGTCGCGGCGGAAAATTTCCTCTTGTCGGGAACGAATTCGACGGTGCGACATCCAATGGCACAGAGAATTGCGAGGTCCGCGCACCGCCGAAAGCCGACGGTTTCAGTCTTTTCCTTCAGGGAATTTTCAGCTCCGGAACCTTTCGCAGTCGATGATGTTGGACCCCTGATTGGCCCGCCTGATTCGGGGTGCCAAAATTGACTCCGGGCGGGCTTGGGAGGAACCCATGATCCGTATGATGCCTTCACTTCTTCTTCGGCGCCGCCGTCTGTTACAGTTGGGCCTCGGAGCCACGCTCGCCTCGACCGCGGGCCTCGTTCGTGTCTCGCGCGCGGATGAACCAACCGAACTGATGGACGAGGATATCTTCCAGTTCGCCCTCAACCTCGAATACATGGAAGCCGAGTATTACCTGCGGGGCACGACCGGCAAAGGAATCGACGATGCCGATGCAGGCGCGGAGGCCGGCGCCGTGACCGGCGGCAAGCAGGTTTCGTTCGAGACGCCCGCGATCGGCGAATTCATGAGCGAGGTGGCGGAAAACGAACTTGCTCACGTCAAGTTCTACCGCAAGACCCTTGGCGCCGACGCCGTTTCGCGGCCGGCCATTGACTTTGATGCCGGCTTTGCCGCAGTTGCAAAAGCGGCAGGGTTGGAGGAAAACTTCGACCCCTTCGGCAACGAGATGAACTTCGTGCTGGGCGGCATGCTTTTCGAAGATGTCGGCGTTACCGCCTATGCCGGCGCCGCGACAGTTCTGAAGAACGAGGATTATCTCGCCGCCGCCGCCGGAATCCTAGCGGTCGAGGCCTACCACATGGGAATGGCCCGGTCGACGCTCTACAGAATGGGCGAGAAAGCCTGGAAAGCGGCTGCCGCGGTTTCCGATGCGCGCGACAAGATCGACGGATCGGAAGACAAGGACCAAGGCCTCCAGATGGAGGGCAAGGCGAACATCGTTCCTTCGACGCCGGATGCGATAGCCTTCACCCGGACTCCGCAAGAGGTGCTGCGCATCGTCTATCTCACCGATCAGGAGGGTGCGACCAAGGGTGGCTTCTACCCGAACGGCATGAATGGAAAGATCGTAAGCACCTGAACGGATCGCTGGGCCGGCCAGGCGAGGCTCACCTAGTCGGCCCCCGGCGGCTTTGCCACAGTCGGCAAAAATCTCCGTGATCTGAAACAGAAATTGAACGGCGATTCGCTGCGGCGCGGCGTCGTGTCCAAAGCCCGCAAATGCTCGAATGAGCAGCCGGAAAGGCGCGCCGGGAGGCTCTCTTGCGGGCAAGGGGACACCCACCCGGCGGCGTCCCTGGAAGGGAGTTGTTAACCTTCATTTCCTATTCGCTAGGGACAGCCCTTTCGATGATGAATTTCGAGTTTCAGGCCATGCGTATTCCCCGGACCAATTTCTCGACGGCAGCTTTGCATGATGCAGATTATGCGGATGATTTCGAGCATCCGCATCCGGGAGCACCGGGCGATTCGCATGTCCAGACGACCCGTGCGTCGGCGCAGGACCACCTATTCGAGGCGCCGGAAGCGCCGCGCCGGGGGGCAGACGACATGGGCTATGCAGGACGCGCGGCACGCCTTTACGGCCACGGTTCGGCCTATGCGCCGGCCCAGGTTACCGCCTCGACGCGCGATCCGCTGCCGACCCTTGCCGAGATCACCGGGCAATCGGACGGGCCGAGCTGGGAGAGCCATTTCTTCCTGTCGCCCAACGTCCGCTTTACCCGGACGCCCGAGCGGGAGTTCATGAAGCGCCGGGCGCCGGCGGCCGATGCGAGCGAGGCCGCGGTCGATGAAATTGCGCTCGAGAGTGACGAGCAGGAAGCCGTCGCTGAGGCGGCACCCGTCGATGCTGCCCCCCCTGCACCCGAAACCGAGGCGCCGGCCCACAGTCCCTCCGAACTCCTGCGCGTGCTGATGCAGCAGCTTCCCTCCTGGCGTCCTGCGCAGATACGCAATGCGGAGTCGGCGGCCGATGCGGCGCTGGTAGCCGTCGATGAGCCGTCCGTGGCCGCTGAACCGCAAGTGGTGCTGACGCCTGCGGTCAGCGCGGTCGAGGTCGCCCCACTGCTCCCGTCGGGCGCGAGGCGGCGCCGGACACGTCAGAATTGGTGATGGGGAACGAGACGAATGCGCGCCTCTCTTACCTCTCCGATCATGCTTTCTTCGAATTCATGCCGCTCGAAATCGCGGCTGCCCCGCAGGTCGTCGTCGAGCCGGTGAAGCAACCGGCGAAAGCGCCGGCGCAGATCGCGGCGGCGCCGAAGCCCTTCGCCATGCCGAAAGTGGAAATCCGCCGGCAGCCGCCGACGGCAATCACCTCGATGTTCCGCGTGGTCGAATGCCGGCCGGCGGCGACAGCCGTCCCCGCGCCCATTGCTGCCGCGACCCAATACGTCACTAAGGACCCAGTACAGGCCGCAGCGGCAGCGCCGGCTGAGACCGTGGAGCCGGTCGTATCCGTCAAGGCCGAGGAAAAGGCGCCGGTCCCCGACATTCCGGTCACCAAGGCGGCGATCACCATGCCGGCCGTGGTGCAGCGCTCCTCCTCGCCCTTCCCGCCGATCGGCGGCAGCGAGCGGCAGCAGGCCGGCGACGCTTACGAGTTTCCGTCGAAGGAACTGCTGCAGGAGCCGCCGCAGGGCCAGGGCTTCTTCATGACCCAGGAGCAGCTCGAGCAGAATGCCGGTCTCTTGGAAAGCGTGCTGGAGGATTTCGGCGTCAAGGGCGAGATCATCCATGTGCGCCCCGGGCCGGTCGTCACCCTCTACGAATTCGAGCCGGCGCCCGGCGTCAAGTCCTCCCGCGTCATCGGCCTTGCCGACGATATCGCCCGTTCGATGTCGGCCCTTTCGGCCCGCGTTGCGGTGGTTCCCGGCCGCAACGTCATCGGTATCGAACTGCCGAATGCGACGCGCGAGACCGTCTATTTCCGCGAGCTGATCGAATCCGACGACTTCCGCCGGACCGGCTGCAAGCTGGCGCTCTGCCTCGGCAAGACGATCGGCGGCGAGCCGGTGATCGCCGAGCTCGCCAAGATGCCGCATCTGCTCGTCGCCGGCACGACCGGTTCGGGCAAGTCGGTGGCAATCAACACGATGATCCTGTCGCTGCTCTATCGGCTGAAGCCGGAGGAGTGCCGGTTGATCATGGTCGACCCGAAGATGCTCGAACTCTCCGTCTATGACGGCATCCCGCACCTTCTGACGCCGGTCGTCACCGATCCGAAGAAGGCGGTGATGGCGCTCAAATGGGCGGTGCGCGAGATGGAGGACCGCTATCGCAAGATGTCGCGGCTCGGTGTGCGCAACATCGACGGCTACAACCAGCGCGCTGCTGCCGCCCGCGAAAAGGGCGAGCCGATCCTGGCGACGGTGCAGACCGGCTTCGAGAAGGGCACCGGCGAGCCGCTCTTCGAGCAGCAGGAGATGGATCTGGCGCCGATGCCCTATATCGTCGTCATCGTCGACGAGATGGCCGACCTGATGATGGTCGCCGGCAAGGAGATCGAAGGGGCGATCCAGCGCCTCGCCCAGATGGCCCGCGCCGCCGGCATCCACCTGATCATGGCGACGCAGCGCCCGTCGGTCGACGTCATCACCGGCACGATCAAGGCGAACTTCCCGACCCGCATCTCCTTCCAGGTGACCTCGAAGATCGACAGCCGCACCATCCTCGGCGAGCAGGGGGCCGAACAGCTCCTCGGCCAGGGCGACATGCTGCACATGGCCGGCGGCGGCCGCATCGCCCGCGTCCACGGTCCCTTCGTCTCAGACCTCGAGGTCGAGCATGTGGTAGCGCATCTGAAGACTCAAGGCCGTCCCGAATATCTCGAGACCGTCACGGCGGACGAAGAGGACGAGGAGCCGGAGGAGGATCAGGGCGCCGTCTTTGACAAGAGCGCGATTGCCGCAGAGGACGGCAACGAACTCTACGAGCAGGCGGTCAAGGTCATGCTGCGCGACAAAAAGTGCTCGACCTCCTACATCCAGCGCCGCCTCGGCATCGGCTATAACCGCGCCGCCTCGCTGGTCGAACGGATGGAAAAGGAAGGCCTCGTCGGCCCGGCCAACCATGTCGGCAAGCGCGAGATCATTCATGGCAATCGCGATCATGCGGCCAAGCCTGACGAAGGCGATATGGACTGAGCAACCGGCCGGTTTGGGCGGGCGGTAGGCTTTAGTCGGAGCCGAGTCGCACAACGGAGCGATTGTGCCAACCGCCACCCCCCTCTGGCCTGCCGGCCATCTCCCCCACAAGGGTGGAGAACGTATGCTGCGCGCTCCGTGCCCTATCGCAACGTTCCGCTGCGCAAGCCCTTCCCTTGAAGTAGGCGGATCGCCGCGGGTCGATCTCCCCCTTGTGGGGGAGATGGCCGGCAGGCCAGAGGGGGGTGCGTGCCCGCTCCCCCCCTGATTGGTTTAGCAGCAATCTCGAACGCGTTGCCGTTAGGCCGCAAATTCCGATGAAAAAATGAGCACATGGCCATTTGATCGCCATTGACACCGGCAGCAGCCACGCAAGCCCTTGATAAACATCAGGCGGCGTTGTTGGCACGACGCTTGCTTTCTAAGCTTGTATGCAAGACTTGTCGCCACAACAGAACGATCAGACCGGCATAGACGAAGCCATCGTCTCCGGCATCCTGTCCGCCCGTATTCGGCCCGGCACGCGGCTGGGCGAGAGCGAGGTTGCGAGCCTCTTCAGTGTTTCTCGCACCCGGGTGCGGGAGGCGATGATGCGGCTCGAGCAGCGCGGCATTGTCAAGGTCAGCCCGCGGCGCGGCTGGTTCGTCGTCGAGCCCTCGGCCGAAGAGGCGATGATGGTCTATGCGGCCCGCCGCGTCATCGAGGCGGGGCTGTTGCGCGGCATGGAGGAGCTGACGACAAACGGCCGCGACAGGCTTCATGCGCATCTTGCCGAGGAAAAGGCGGCGATCGCCGCCGGCGACCGGCAGCGCCTTACCTGCCTGATGGGCGACTTCCACATCCGCATCGCCGAGCTTTCCGGCAATACTATTCTTGTCGAGATCCTGCGCGACCTGACGGCGCGCACCATCCTGATCTCCTTGCTCTACCAGTCCGAATTCCATGCCATGCAGTCGCATCTCGGCCATTGCCGCATCGTCGCGGCGATGGAGGAGGGGGATTTCCTGAAGGCGGCGGCGCTTTCCGTCGACCATCTGGACGAGGTGGAGACGGGGCTGGACCTCACCCGCCGCCCGGATCCGCTCGCCGATCTCAGGCACTCTCTTTCGCTGCCGCCGCAGACGGCGGCCGCGCCCTCGAATGCACCCCGCAAAGCCAAACCATAAAACCAACAGAGGAGAATGACCCAATGCTTTCGAGAAGAGTTTTCGTCGCCATGACGGCAATGGCCGCCGCAATCGGCTTCGGCTCCGTGGCGCAGGCCGACGCGCTCGGCGACATCACCGCCCGCGGCACGATTCGCGTTGCCGTGCCGCAGGATTTCCCGCCCTTCGGCAGCGTCGGCGCCGACATGGCGCCGGTCGGCTACGATATCGACATGGCCAACCTGATCGCCGAGAAGCTCGGCGTGAAGGTCGAGCTCGTGCCGGTCACCAGCGCCAACCGCATTCCCTACCTGCAGACGAACAAGGTCGATCTTGTCATTTCGAGCCTCGGCAAGAACCCCGATCGTGAAAAGGTCATCGATTTCACCGCGGCCTACGCGCCCTTCTACAACGGCGTCTTCGCGCCGGCCGATTTTGCCGCGGCGAAGCCGGAAGAGCTTGCCGGAAAGACCATCGGCGTCACCCGCGGCGCCGTCGAGGATCTGGAATTGACCAAGGTCGCGCCGGCCGACACGGTCATCAAGCGCTACGAGGACAACAACGGCACGATCTCCGCCTTCCTGTCGGGCCAGGTCGAAGCGGTCGCCACCGGCAACGTCGTCGCCGCGGCGATCCTCGCCAAGAACCCGCCGAAGCGCCCCGAGCTCAAGTTCCTGATCAAGAACTCGCCCTGCTATATCGGCCTCTCCAAGGAGCAGCCGGCGCTGCTCGAGAAGGTCAACGGCATCATCGCCGCCGCCAAGACCGATGGCAGCCTGAACGCCATCGCGCAGAAATGGCTCGGCGCGGACCTGCCGGCCGAACTCTGATCACCCCAGGCCACTCCGCGCGAGCGGGGTGGCGTCACCGCCGTTTGCAAACAGGGGTGCGCCTTGAACTACCAATTTGAATTCGGCTGGCTCGTCGAATACTACCCGCAGATCGTCAAGGGGATCGCGATCACGATCCAACTGATCGCCGTCGGAGCGGTAGCCGGCATCGCGCTCGGCACTGTCTGCGCCTGGGTGAGGGCGCTCGGCCCCGCTTGGGCAAAGCCGGTGGTCGCCGCCTATGTGGAGCTGATCCGCAACACGCCGTTCCTGATCCAGCTCTTCTTCATCTTCTTCGGGCTGCCATCGCTCGGCCTCAAACTCAGCGAGCTTCAGGCCGCCAATATCGCCATGGTCGTCAATCTCGGCGCCTATAGCTCAGAAATCATCCGGGCCGGCATCCAGGCGACCCCGAAAGGCCAGTTCGAGGCAGGCGCGAGCCTCGCCATGACGCCCTTTGAGACCTTCCGCCACGTGGTCCTTATCCCGTCGCTCGAACGCATCTGGCCGGCGCTGTCGTCGCAGGTGGTCATCGTCATGCTCGGCTCCGCCGTCGTCTCGCAGATCGCCGCCGAGGACCTGACCTTTGCCGCCAACTTCATCCAGTCGCGAACCTTCCGCGCCTTCGAGGCCTATATGGTTTCGACCGCCGTCTACCTTCTGCTGGCCATCCTGCTCCGCCAGGTGCTCGGCACGGTCGGCTGGTTGATCTTTCCGAGGAGGGCGGCCAGATGATCGAGTTCACGATATGGGACATCCTGCGCAACCTGTTGCTCGCCACCCGCTGGACGATCCTGCTGTCGCTCGTCTCCTTCGTCGGCGGCGGCCTCGTCGGGCTTGTCCTGCTCTTCCTGCGGATCAGCAAGCGCAAATGGCTGCGGGCGCTTGCCAAATATTACATCGAGCTGTTCCAGGGGACGCCGCTGCTGATGCAGCTGTTCATCGCCTTCTTCGGGCTCGGCCTCTTCGGCATCGACGTGCCGGCCTGGCTTGCGGCGGGGTTGGCGCTGATCCTCTGGAGCGCCGCCTTCCTCGGCGAGATCTGGCGCGGCTGCGTCGAGGCGATCGCCAAGGGGCAATGGGAGGCCTCCGCCAGCCTCGCCATGGGCCGGCTGCAGCAGATGCGCTACGTCATCCTGCCGCAGGCGATGCGCATCGCCGTGCCGCCGACCGTCGGCTTTTCCGTGCAGGTGATCAAGGGCACGGCGCTGACCTCGATCATCGGCTTCGTCGAACTGTCGAAGGCCGGCACCGTCGTCACCAACGCCACTTTCCAGCCCTTCACCGTCTACGGCCTCGTGGCGCTGATCTATTTCGCGCTCTGCTGGCCGCTGTCCAAGAGCAGCCAGATCCTCGAAAGGAAGCTCAATGTCGCTCATCGCAATCACTGAAGTCCGCAAGAGCTTCGGGCCGAACGAGGTG
Organism: Sinorhizobium fredii USDA 205; assembly: GCF_001461695.1. Taxonomy (GTDB): domain Bacteria; phylum Pseudomonadota; class Alphaproteobacteria; order Rhizobiales; family Rhizobiaceae; genus Sinorhizobium; species Sinorhizobium fredii. The sequence goes on from NZ_AUTC01000140.1 coordinate 70,992, forward strand.
CTGAAGGGCATCAATCTCGATGTCGAGCCGGGCGAGGTGATCGCCATCATCGGCAAGAGCGGCTCGGGAAAGTCGACGCTGCTGCGCTGCATCAACGGCCTCGAGACGATCAGCGACGGCTCGATCTCGGTCGCCGGCGCCCAGCTCCTCGACGACGAAGCGCATCTGAAGGCGCTGAGGCTGAAGGTCGGGATGATCTTCCAGCAATTCAACCTCTTTCCGCACCTGACGGTCGGCGGCAACGTCATGTTGTCTCAGATGGTCGTCAAGAAAACGGCGAAGCCGGAGGCGGAGGACATGGCCCGCAAGATGCTGGAGCGCGTCGGCCTCAGCCAGAAGTTCGACGCCTATCCGGACCAGCTCTCGGGCGGCCAGCAGCAGCGCGTCGCGATCGCCCGCGCGCTCGCGATGCAGCCGATCGCGCTGCTCTGCGACGAAATCACCTCGGCGCTCGATCCGGAACTGGTGGCGGAGGTGCTGGCGGTGGTGCGCGAGCTTGCCGCCGAGGGCATGACGCTCCTGATGGTGACGCATGAGATGAAGTTCGCCCGTGACGTCTGCTCGCGTGTCGTCTTCATGCACCAGGGCCGCGTTCACGAGATGGGCCGGCCGGAGGAAGTTTTTGCCACTCCGCAGACGCCGGAACTGAAGCAGTTTCTCGGGGTCCATTAAGAGAGCGGCCGGCGGGAGCGCCGGCCGATCGTCCTTCAAGGCTGGACGGTAATGTGGCCTTTCATGTTCGGATGATAGCGGCAGATATAATCGAAGCTGCCCGGCTCCTGCAGCAGCAGGCTGCCTGATTTCTTCGCCGGCAGCAGCACGTCTGCGCCGCCTTTCACCGTCGCGGTGTGGACGAGCGCATCCTTGTTGATCCACTCGACCTCGTCGCCCACCTTCGCCGCGATTTCAGCGGGCGTGTAGACCAGACGGTCGATCGTCACCTCAATGGTTTCCGCCTGCGAAGGAGCGGCGACGGCGGCCGCTCCCAGCAACAGAGTGAGAATTGCTGCTCGCACCGGCAACATTGGCGCGCTCATTTCAATTCGGTTGCGACATGCTCGGCGTGTTGCTGATGGCCCTGGAACAGCTTCAGCCCGGTTTCGAGCAGCGACTTGAGTTCGCCATTCTGGGCGGCCGGGATCAGCAGCGTCTCAAGCGCGCCGTTGACCTGCTTGTGATAGGCGACCTCGTTTTCGACATAGGCCTTGTCGAACTCCGCGCCGGAAAGCTTCGCCAGTTCCTGGCGCTTCGTTTCGGCCGCTTGCGACAGCGCCTTGCTGGTATCGTTGTCCTCGGGCGTGACATTCAGCTTCTTGACCAGGTCGAGCGCCTGCTTGTTCACCGCCTCATGGTCGCGCACCATGCTTTCGGCGAATTCGACGACGGCCTTGTTCTTCGACGTGGCGATCGCCTGCTTCGCCGCTTCGATGTCGAGCACGCCGGCCGTATAGGCGATATGGGCGATCTGCGGATCCGTCGGCTTGTCGGCGCCGAGCGCTCCGTTGGCGCCGATGAGGAGGGCGATTGCCGCCGCCGCGGTCGTCAGTCTGAGGGTCATGGGATGTTCCTTTCCTCGAAGATCAAAGAGCGTTTTCGATTGACGCGCTTTGGATGCTTCGCGGGTCGAAACGTTCCCGTTTATGTGCCGTCCGGGTCTCGCGGATCACGCGAAATGCGGGCGAGGACCGCCTCGGTCAGGCGCTCGCAGCGTTTGCCGGCAAAGGGGAAGGCGTCGAGCAGGACCGGGCCGATCTGCTTTTCCAGTTGTTCCTTCAGAAGGTGGCGCGCCCGATGCAGCCGGGTGCGGACGGTTTCCGGCTTGAGGCCGAGCAGGGTGGCGGTTTCCTCGTTGTTGAGGCCTTCGATGACCCGCAGAACAAAAACGGTCCGGTAAACGTCCGGGAGATGATCCGTCAGCCTTTCGATGAGGTCGAGGATCTGTCGCTGCGCCATGGTCTTTTCCGGATCGCTGCTATTCGAATTGAGGGGAAAGGCGATGATTTCCGCCTGATGCGTTTCGGCGAGCTTCCTCTGGCGCCGGCTCTTGCGCAGCCGGCCGAGCGCCTCGTTGATGACGATGCGGGCAAGCCAGGTCGTGAGCGTCGCGTCGCCGCGGAAGTCCGAAAAATGCGTAAAGGCGCGGACATAGGCCTCTTGCAGCACGTCTTCGGCGTCGCTGTTGTTGCGCACGATGCTGCGGGCGATCCGGTAGAGCTTGCGATTATGCGCCTGCATGATCGAGCGGAAGACTTCGAGATCCGGCGCGGACGGTGGGTGGTCGAGGTGGCGATGGCTTTCAGCAATGGGCATGATCGGCTCCTTGTTGCAGATTGGATGCCCTGACGCCTGAAACGTTCCCAAGCTACCGCCCACATTATCACTGAATCGAGAGCGATCGACCGCGTGCAGGCGCGAGCCTTGCCTCTCGGGTGAATCTGGGAATGAATTTCGTCGGAAAAAGAGAAGGCCCGGCGCGGGAGGAGTTGCGCCGGGCCTTCGATCCTGATCGGCAACTGGGAGGAGGAGGGTCGCCGATCCCTCGACAGAGCTGGGAGGAGGAGTGCTCCATCGATAAGTCATACAATAATGTTGCGTTGCAGCAATTGCAAGCCCCAAACACAAAAATATTTTGTCTGGCCGGTAAAAAATGTTTTGGCATTGCGGCGGTGATAGGGCCAGCGCGCATGCGAGCTACGTCAAGGCGCTTGCCTTCGGGGCCAAATGCCCCAGATTCGGAAAGAACAATGAGGAGGCGGCCATGGCGGGTGATCGCAAGGCAGCTCTGGTCCGGATCACCGGCAAAGTGCAGGGCGTCTGCTTCCGCGTCTGGACGCGCGACGAGGCGGAGCGGCTTGGTCTCGCCGGCTGGGTGCGCAACGAAACCGACGGTTCGGTGACGGCATTGATTGCCGGCCCGGATACGGCGGTTGCGACGATGTTGGGCCGGTTCTGGAAAGGCCCGCCGGGTGCTTCCGTCGCTGACGTCGCGATCGAGGATGCTTCCACGGTCGAGGCGCCGGCGGGTTTTCGCATTACTCGCTAAGTCGACGATGATTTTGCGGTGAAGAAGACCCCTCCCCAACCCCTCCCCACAAGGGCTATGGCATTCACACATCGTTGTTGAAGCCCATTTGAATGTCTG
>NZ_AUTC01000141.1 GCF_001461695.1 Sinorhizobium fredii USDA 205
CATCATGCTCTGGCTCAAATGATTAAATTGTCACTACAGCCTAGCCGCTGTACTTCATCCAGATCGCCTTGGCGCCGATCTTCGAAACAAGCGCCGCGTGAGCGGCGATCTCGGTTTCGCTCAGGCGCGGCGCCAGCAACCGCTCCCTTTGCATGACAATAATCGGACCGTCGTCCGCCTGGACGGCTAGGCCGCCGATCTCGCTGGTGACCAGCCCCAGCGCCGCCTGCCGGCCGCCGATCATCTCGATATAGACTTCGGCCAGAAGTTCGGAGTCGAGAAGGGCGCCGTGCTTGGCGCGATGCGAGTTGTCAATGCCGTAGCGGCGGCAGAGCGCGTCGAGCGAATTCGGGCCCATCGGATGCTTGCGTCGCGCCAGCGCCAGCGTATCGGTCACCCGATCGATGGCGATCGGCGACAATCCGAGACGGTCAAATTCCGCATTGATGAAGCCGATGTCGAAGGTCGCATTGTGCGCGACCCAACGCGCGTCGCCAAAGAAATCGACGATTTGCTCGACGACGTCGGCAAAGGACGGTTTGTCCTTGAGGAACTCGTCGGTGATGCCGTGTACGGCCAAGGCGTCGGGATGAACCTTGCGGTCGCCCGGATTGATATAGAGATGAAGCGTGCGCCCCGTTGGGAACTGGTTCTCAAGCTCGACGCCACCGATCTCGATCACCCGGTCCTCGCGACTGTCGAGGCCGGTCGTTTCCGTATCGAAAATGATCTCACGCATGTCTTTTCCTAAGGCGGGCGCTCGGCGAATCAGTTCGGGCCATTCGTGCGCTCGATTCTAATGTCGTTCTTCTTACAGTTGAAGCCCGCTCGGTTGCCGTGGGTCAGTGGCGGTCGGCGCGCAATTCTTCGACAATGGCGCGAACCTGCTCCCGGGTGACGTCGAAACTGTCGCTCGTGTCGATCACGTAGTCCGCGCGGGCGCGCTTGTCTTGGTCGGGGACTTGCCTAGCCAGGATCATCGCGAATTTCTCGGCCGTCATCCCCGGGCGTTTCATGACCCGTTCTCTCTGGGCCTCCGGGGCGCAGCTGACGACGACGACCCGGTCGACGCGCTTTTCAGCCTTCGTCTCGAAAAGCAGCGGAATATCGAGAAGAACGAAAGGCGCTTCCGCCGCCTTGTGCATGGCGATGAACTCGCCTTCCTTAGCGCGCACGAACGGATGAACGATCTGCTCCAATTCGCCGAGGCGCTGCGGCTGCGCAAGGAGCTGCCTCGAAAGTTCCGCCCGATCGATGACGCCGTCCTTCGCTACGCCCGGGAAGGCCGCCTCGACCGGCGCCACCGCTTCGCCGCGATAGAGCTCGTGAACCACCTCGTCGGCGTCGTTCACCGGGACGCCGAGCTCCCGGAACATCTGAGCGGCCGTCGTCTTTCCCATGCCGATGGAGCCCGTGAGCCCGACAATGATCATGCGTGAACGTCCATATCTTTTATGATGATCTGCCGAAGCGCTTCATCGACAACCGGCCTCTGACCGAACCATTTCTCGAATCCGGGCGCGGCCTGATGCAAGAGCATGCCAAGGCCGTCGACGATGCAGTAACCCTGTTCTTCAGCCTGGCGAAGGAGTGGCGTCTTCAGCGGCACATAGACGATGTCGGTCACCACCGCCCCGTTCGCCAAGGGGGAGAAATCGATCGGCGGCGCCGGCTCGCCGTCCATCCCAAGCGAGGTCGTGTTCACGAACAGACCGGCACCGGCCATGACTTCGGAGAGCGCCGCGATCGGATGCGCGTGCACGGCGCGACCAAACCGGTCGGCCAGTTCCTGCGCCCTGGCGGCGGTGCGGTTCACCACATGGATCGTCTTGACACCGCGATCGCGGACCGCCTGGATCACGGCGCGACTGGCGCCGCCGGCGCCGAGAATGACGGCCGTCGAGATCCGGTCCCAGCCGCTAGCGCGCTCGTCGAGATTGGCGACAAAGCCTCGCCCATCCGTGTTGGCCGCGCAGATCCTTCCGTCCTCGAGCCAGAGCGTATTGGCCGCGCCGAGCTCCGCGCTCAGGTCGTCCGGCCGGTCGGAGAGCTCGAAAGCCATCTCCTTGTGGGGGATGGTGACGTTGCCGCCGCAAAAGCCGGCTCTGCCGTCCCGCAATTGGCGCATGAAATCCGGGAAGGCCTCCGGGGCGACCTCGTGAGCCCGGTAGCTTCCGGCAATGGCGAACTGCTGCAGCCAATAGCCGTGGATGAGGGGCGAGCGCGAATGCTTGATCGGATAGCCGGTGACGAAAGCGTGGTTAACAAATGTTTCACGTGAATCACGCATCGATCGATCCCAGTTCGCGAAGTTTTTCAAGAAGCGGCAGCATCGGCAGGCCGAGGATCGTAAAGTAATCGCCCTCGATCTTCTCGAAGAGCTGGATCCCCTCGCCCTCGAACTGATAGGCGCCGACGCTCGAAAGCGCCATCTCGCCGACCCTGTGCAGATGCCGTTCGATAAAGCCCCGGTCCAAGAGCCTGACCGTCATATGCGCCGTCGAAACGTGCCGCCAGAGGATATCTCCATCCCGGACGAGCACGATCGCGCTGTTGAGGCTGTGGGTCCTGCCGGACAGCGACAGGAGATGCTCGGCCGCCTCCGCCATGTCCTTCGGCTTGTGATAGACCCGCAACCCAAGCGACATCGTCTGGTCGCTGCCGATCACGATGGCGCCGTCGAAATGGCGCGACACATCCCGCGCCTTGGCTTCGGCAAGCGCCAGCGCAACTTCGGCAGGCGGCGCACCCGCTTCCTCCAGGGGCCGCTCCAGGACCCGCTCGTTAATCTGGGCTGCGCGGGCCGAGAACCTCAGCCCCGCGTTCTCGAGAAGCGCGCGTCGAAATGGACTGGCGGAAGCCAGAACGAGCGAGGATGTCATCTTTCAATCCGCAATTCGAGATCACGATGGTGACTGGACCCATTCGATCCGACCATTATGACCGGTTCCTCATGAACCGGAACCGAACGGCGCGACCGTCCGGCTCATGCGACCGGTTCCTGCGATTCGCTCTATCTGAGCCGAGGACGGAGGGCAACGATCGCCGCAGCCGTTTCTTCTATCGAGCGTCGCGTCACGTCGATCAGCGGCCAATTGTTGCGGGCACAGAGCGTGCGCGCATATTTCAGCTCCTCCGAAATCGCCGCTCGGTCGGTATATTCCTCGCCATGGAAGCTCGGCGTCGTGCCGAGCAGGCGGTGTTGGCGAACCTGGGACAGCCGGTCGGCACTGGCGATCAACCCCACCACCAGCGGCTTCGTCGCCTTGAGCAGACCATCCGGCAAGGGCACGCCGGGCACGATCGGGATATTGGCGGTCTTGATGCCGCGATTGGCGAGATAGATGCTCGTCGGTGTCTTGGAGGTCCGGCTCACCCCGATGAGCACCACGTCCGCCTCGTTGAAATCGGCCGGCATCTGGCCGTCGTCGTGATCCATGGTGAAATTCAGTGCCTCTATCCGGGCGAAATAGTCGGCATCCATGACATGCTGTGCGCCGGAACGCCGACGCGATGGCGAACCGAGATAGGATTGGAACAGTTCGATGATCGGATCGAGGACGGAGACGCAGGGAACGCCGATCTCGCGACATCTCTGGTCGATCATGCCGGCAAGCTCCCGATCGACGATCGTATAGAGCACGATGCCCGGCGCGCCGTCGATGGCATCGAGGACCTGCATCAACTGCTTCCTGTTGCGGATCAGCGGGTAGACGTGTTCGAGCGCGTGCGAGGACTGGAATTGCGCGGCCGCGGCGCGGCCGGCGGCGATCAGCGTCTCGCCCGTCGAATCGGAGACGAGATGCAGATGGAAATAGTTTTTTCGGTTCTCCACGCAATTCTCCGGGGGCTGTTGATAGGCCGGGACACCAGACGGCTTAAGTCGCGGTCGCCGCCCAGGCCCGTGGAAAAACGTCGCGTTATTCACATTTGACGCCCAAACGAAAAACGCTCAGGCGCAGTTGTGGAAAAGACTCAAGTCGACGACAAATTGTCACGCGGAACGACTCCTTGTCCACAGGAATCGCAAATTCCGAGGGTCCAGCAAGATGCTGACTTTTCTGCCTTTTCTAGGCTTTGCCCGATCGATAATGAATTCGGGTGATCCTTCTCCCGCCACGCACGTGGAGATCTGCGCAGATTGGACGAACTGAGGATTGATTTTAATCCTTGATAGCCACCGACTCTAAGAAATAGAAACCTTTTAAATAAGGTTTGTTTTTTAGATTGGGGAATGGCGAGTGGCCGAGACACGTCGCAAAGTTCTAGAGGTGTTGAACGGAAAATGTCTCACGCCTCCACCCGTCTGGCTGATGCGCCAGGCCGGCCGCTACCTGCCTGAATATCGAGCGACGCGCGCCACGGCCGGGAGCTTCCTCGATCTCTGTTATACGCCGGATCTCGCGGTCGAGGTGACGCTGCAGCCGATCCGCCGCTACGCTTTCGACGCCGCGATCCTCTTCTCCGATATTCTCGTCATACCAGACGCACTTCACCGCAACGTCCGCTTCGAGGAGGGCCACGGCCCGCGGATGGATCCGATCGACACCGACGGCATCGCCCGCCTCAAGGCCGATGGCGTCTCGACCCATCTCTCTCCCGTCTTTGAGACCGTCTCGCGGCTTCGGCGGGAGTTGCCGGAGGAGACGACTCTGCTCGGCTTCTGTGGTGCGCCGTGGACGGTTGCGACCTACATGATTGCCGGGCGCGGCACACCGGACCAGGCGCCGGCACGGCTCTTTGCCTACCGCCACCCCGAGGCTTTCGAGCAGCTTTTGGCCTTCCTGGCAGACGTTTCGGCGGACTATCTCGTCGAGCAGATCGACGCGGGCGCCGATGCGGTGCAGATCTTCGATTCCTGGGCGGGCGTGCTCGGCGAGGACGAGTTTGCCCGCTTCGCCGTCGAACCGGTGCGGCGGATGATTGCGTCCGTGCGGGCTCGCAGGCCTTCGGCGAAGATCATCGCCTTCGCCAAGGGGGCGGGCCTGTTGCTCAAGGACTATCGCCGCTTGACCGGCGCCGACGCGATCGGCCTCGATTGGGCCGTGCCCCTGTCCTTTGCCGCCGAATTGCAGAAGGACGGTCCTGTGCAGGGCAATCTCGATCCGATGCGGGTCGTTGCCGGCGGCGTGGCCATGGAGAGCGGCATCGACCGGATTCTCGATGTGCTCGGCAATGGACCGTTGATCTTCAACCTCGGGCACGGCATTACGCCCGAGGCGGACCCGGAGAACGTCTCGGCCCTCGTCGCGCGCGTTCGTGGGACAAAAGGATGATCGAGCGCCAGACGGATAGCGCTCCGGGAAAGCGGGCAAGGCTTCGGGCCCTCGTCGCGCTTCTCGTTTTCGTCGCGCTGCTGGCGGGGCTTTTTGCCGCGCAGCCGGACGATCTCTATCTGTGGATCAAGGCGCTTCACATCATCGCGGTGATGTCGTGGATGGCAGCGCTTCTCTATCTGCCGCGGCTGTTCATCTATCACACCGACGCGCCGCCCGGCTCGGTGCAGTCCGAGACCTTCAAGACGATGGAACTGCGCCTCCTGAAGGTCATCATGAACCCGGCCATGATGATTGCCTGGAGCCTCGGCCTTTATCTCGCCTGGAGCGTCTACGGGTTCAGCGGCGGCTGGCTCCATGCGAAGCTTTTCTGCGTCGTGCTGCTGACGCTGGTGCATGTCCATTTCAGCCGGGCGGTGGCCGCCTTTCAGCGGGACGCGAATCGGAAGAGCGCGCGCTACTGGAGGCTGATGAACGAGGCGCCGACCCTGTTGATGATCGTCATCGTAATTCTCGCCGTCGTGAAACCATTTTGAATTCAATCGATTCGCAGCCGTGGTAGTTGCCGCTAATTTGCTGCGCCCCCTTGCGGCGTTTCACGTGAATCGCTATTTTCGCCCATCTCCTTCATCCCAAGGCCTGTGACGAAGTTTAGAGCCTGCCCCCCTTTCCCCCTCGCAGCTCCCTTACGAAAATCACGCCTGTTCCCTATTTCCCCCTACAAATCATGGACTCTTCATGGCTGAAATGAAGCTTCAAGACCTCAAGAACAAGACGCCGACGGATCTCCTCGCCTTTGCCGAAGAGCTCGAGGTCGAGAACGCCAGCACCATGCGCAAGCAGGAGCTGATGTTCGGCATCCTCAAGAATCTCGCCACGCAGGAGATCGAGATCATCGGTGAAGGCGTTGTCGAGGTTCTTCAGGACGGATTCGGCTTCCTTCGGTCGGCTAATGCAAACTATCTGCCAGGTCCGGACGATATCTACATTTCGCCGTCGCAGATCCGTCGCTTTTCGCTGAAGACCGGCGATACGGTCGAAGGGCCGATTCGCGGCCCGAAGGAAGGCGAGCGCTACTTCGCGCTTCTCAAAGTCAACACGATCAACTTCGATGATCCGGAGAAGATCCGGCACAAGGTTCACTTCGACAACCTGACGCCGCTCTACCCAAATGAGCGCTTCAAGATGGAACTCGAAGTGCCGACCTCCAAGGACCTCTCGGCTCGAGTCATCGACCTCGTCGCGCCGCTCGGCAAGGGCCAGCGCGGCCTGATCGTCGCACCGCCGCGGACCGGCAAAACGGTTCTCCTGCAGAACATTGCCCATTCGATCACCGCCAACCATCCGGAATGCTACCTGATCGTTCTGCTGATCGACGAACGGCCGGAAGAAGTGACCGACATGCAGCGCTCGGTGAAGGGCGAAGTGGTGTCCTCGACCTTCGACGAACCGGCAACGCGCCACGTCCAGGTCGCCGAAATGGTCATCGAAAAGGCCAAGCGCCTCGTTGAGCACGGCCGTGATGTCGTCATTCTCCTCGACTCGATCACCCGCCTCGGGCGCGCCTATAACACCGTCGTGCCGTCCTCCGGCAAGGTGCTGACCGGCGGTGTCGACGCGAATGCCCTGCAGCGTCCGAAGCGCTTCTTCGGTGCCGCCCGCAACATCGAGGAAGGCGGATCGCTGACGATCATCGCCACCGCGCTGATCGACACCGGCAGCCGCATGGACGAAGTCATCTTCGAAGAGTTCAAGGGTACCGGCAACTCGGAAATCGTCCTCGACCGCAAGGTCGCCGACAAGCGCATCTTCCCGGCGATGGACATTCTGAAGTCCGGAACGCGTAAGGAAGACCTGCTGGTGCCGCGCCAGGACCTGCAGAAGATCTTCGTACTGCGGCGGATTCTCGCGCCAATGGGCACGACCGATGCAATCGAGTTCCTTATCGACAAGCTTAAACAGACCAAGACCAACGGCGATTTCTTCGATTCGATGAACACTTGATCGATCGACGAGTGTCGGGTTTTGCGTGGCCGGGATCGCCAGATTCCGGTCATTTCTTTGCGCTCGATTTCTCGACCAGGTTCAACTTTGTTGCTCGGTAGAAAGACCTTTGTAGCTTCAGTTTTCACAATGATTCACGTGAAACAGCCGACGTCCTTTCCCTGAATCCGGCGGTGCTTGATTTTCGGCCTACAGAGATGCATAAGTCTGCGCTCCGTCCGCTATGCCGGAAAGCCGAAAGCGTGCAGGGACAAAGCCGCTGTCTAGCGGCGGCTGGATGACCTCTTCATAGATAAGAAATCAGGCTGGCGCGGCGCCCGCGTTTGAGCGTTGGGCTGACAGGTCCGAATGAGCCGATGCAGATAACGGATACCATATACGCGCTCTCCAGTGGCGCCCTGCCCGCGGGCGTCGCCGTCATCCGCATCAGCGGACCGGCCACGGCCGATGTGATCGGGCGACTTTGCGGCGCCCTGCCGCAGCCGCGCAGGGCCGCGCTCAGAACGATTCGGACTCGAAACGGTGAGATCCTGGACAGCGGTCTGGTGATCTATTTTCCTGGTCCGGCGTCGTTCACCGGCGAGGATTGCTGCGAACTGCAGGTGCATGGCGGGCGGGCCGTGGTCCATGCCATTCTCGATGCGCTTGCCGGGTTTGAAGGGTTGCGGCATGCCGAAGCCGGCGAGTTCTCGCGACGCGCCTTCCAGAACGGCAAATTGGATCTCGTCGAGGTCGAGGGCTTGGCCGACCTGATCACGGCCGAGACCGAGATGCAGCGCCGCCTTGCCATCGAACAGTCCGGCGGCGGTCAGTCGGCTCTCTATCAGGGCTGGGCGCGACGCCTGACACATGCGCGCGCCATGATTGAGGCGGAACTCGACTTCGCCGATGAGGACGACATTCCAGGTTCTGTCAGCGAGACGATCTGGTCCGACATGGCGAAGCTCGCGGGCGAGATTGACGCGCATATCGACCAGGCCGGCCTGGCCGAGATCATTCGTGACGGCCTGAAGATCGTCATCGCCGGAGAACCGAATGCCGGAAAATCGAGCCTCCTCAATGCGCTTGCCAAGCGGGACATTGCGATCGTCACCGAGATCGCCGGCACGACCCGCGATGTTTTGTCGGTTGATCTTTCCTTAGCCGGATTCTCCGTCAAGCTCTACGACACGGCGGGACTTCGGGAGACGGACGAGCTCGTCGAGCGCGAAGGCATTCGACGCGCGCGGGAGGTTATCGGCCATGCCGATTTAATCCTCCTATTATCGGAAAAACCGGGTGATTTCGTCTGGAACGAGCCCGTCGGCAACGACGTGCCGGTGATCCGGGTTGCGACGAAGATCGACCGAAACGGGGCGAATTGGGCGCCTGGACAGGCCGATCTGTTTCTGTCAACGAAGACGGGTGACGGCATAGCCGATCTGCTGGAAGAATTGAAAGCGCACCTGCCCGATCTGGCCGGCCGGACTTCCTTGGCCATGCCGTCGCGAAAGCGACACGTGGACTGCCTGAAGCAGGCGAGCGCGGCGCTGGCACGCAGCCTAGCGGTCGAGGGCCTGGATATCCAGGCGGAGCAACTCCGGATGGCAAGCGATGCGTTGGGTCGGATCACCGGTCGCGTCGATGTTGAGAACCTGCTCGACGTGATATTCTCGGAGTTCTGCGTTGGCAAATGATGCAGCGATACAACAATGACGAGTCCGGGACACGTTTCACGTGAAACCTTCTTGACTCGATGCGCCGAAGTGAGAATCAAGACCCGAGCAGGCGGGAGTGTCTATGACAAGCTATGATGTCATTGTGATCGGCGGCGGCCACGCCGGCTGTGAAGCCGCCTCGGCGGCGGCGCGACTGGGCGCGCGGACGGCGCTGGTCACTCATAAGAAAGAAACGATCGGGGTGATGTCCTGCAACCCCGCCATCGGCGGTTTGGGCAAGGGACATCTGGTTCGCGAGATCGACGCCTTGGATGGTCTGATGGGGCGCGTTGCCGATGCGGCCGGCATTCAGTTCCGGCTGCTCAATCGACGCAAGGGACCGGCGGTCAGGGGACCACGCACCCAGGCGGATCGGCGGCTCTATCGGGAAGCAATGCAGCGGGAGATCGATGCGATCGAGAATCTCGATGTCATCGAAGGCGACGCTTTTGATCTGTTGACCGACGATGAGACTGTTGCCGGCGTGATCATGAAGGACGGCCGGGTGTTCCGCGCCGCCGCGGTCGTACTGACAACCGGCACTTTTCTCAAGGGCCTCATTCACGTCGGCGATCGCAAGATTCCGGCGGGCCGTGTCGGCGAGGCGCCATCCGTCGGCCTGTCGGAGACGCTGTGCCGTTTCGGCTTGCGGCTCGGACGATTGAAGACCGGCACGCCCGCACGCTTGGACGGCCGGACGATCGATTGGGATCGGGTCGGCCGTCAGGGGCCGGATGAAGATCCGGTGCCCTTCTCTTTCATGACCGACACAATTCTGAACCGGCAGATCGAGTGCGGCGTCACCCGGACGACGGACGCCACCCATAAGATCATTGCCGACAATATCCACCGCTCCGCCATGTACTCCGGTCAGATCGAGGGCGTTGGTCCACGCTATTGCCCGTCGATCGAGGACAAGATCGTCCGCTTCGGCGAACGGGACGGCCATCAGATCTTCCTCGAGCCGGAGGGGCTCGACGATGACACGATCTATCCGAACGGCATTTCGACATCCTTGCCGGAGGATGTGCAGGCGGCTTTTATCCGCACCATCCCAGGTCTGGAGAGTGTGGCGATTCTCCAGCCCGGCTACGCAATCGAATATGATCATGTCGATCCCCGCGAGTTGCAGCTTTCGCTGTCGGTGCGGAAAATGCCGGGCCTCTTCCTGGCAGGTCAGATCAACGGTACGACGGGCTATGAGGAGGCCGGCGCGCAGGGCCTAGTGGCCGGATTGAACGCGGCACTGGCCGCCATGGGTCGTGAACCTTTCGTCTTCAGCCGCACGGATTCTTATATCGGCGTGATGATCGACGACCTGACCTCGCGCGGCATCACCGAGCCTTACCGGATGTTCACCTCCCGAGCCGAGTATCGGCTGTCGCTGCGTGCCGACAATGCCGACATGCGCCTCACCCCGGCCGGCATCGAACTGGGTTGCGTCGGCGAGGAGCGGAGGACGCGGTTCGGCTCCTGGAAGGGTGCCTATGAAGAGGGCCGTACGCTTCTGCGGTCACTTTCGATCACACCGAATGAAGGCGCGCGGCACGGCTTGAAACTCAACCAGGACGGCCAACGACGCACGGCCTTTGATATCCTCGCGTTCCCGGATCAGACGATCGAAGGGTTGAGACCCCTGTGGCCGCAGCTTGAGGCGATCGATCCACGCGTCAGCGGAGCCCTGCAGATCGATGCCGCCTATGCCGTCTATATGGAGCGACAGGCCGCGGATATCGCCGGCATCCGGCGGGAGGAGAGTGCGACGATCCCGGATGATTTCGACTATAGCGATTTGCCCGGACTTTCGAATGAACTGAAGCAAAAGCTGGCGCAGCAGCGGCCACGCAACCTGGCCCAGGCGATGAAGGTCGACGGAATGACCCCTGCCGCTGTGTCGCTGCTGCTCTCCTGGTTGCGGCGGCAGGAGCGCCGAGCCCAACGTGTGGCGGGGCAAGCAGCACAATGAAAGAGAGTCCTGCCGAGCGCATGAAAGCCCTGCGCGTTTCACGTGAAACGCTCGACAAGCTGGAGCATTTCGCGGTGCTTTTTCAGAAGTGGGCGAAGTCGATCAATCTGGTCGCACCATCGACGCTCGAGGACCTCTGGCAGCGCCATATCGTCGATAGCCTCCAGATCATTCGATTGTCCCCCTCCCCAAAGACCTGGGTGGATCTCGGCAGCGGTGGCGGCTTCCCGGGCGTTATCACCGCCATCTGCCTGTCCGAATTTTCTGACGGCTGGGTCCATCTTGTCGAAAGCAACAACAAGAAAGCCGCCTTTCTGCGCGTCGCCCTGAACGAGACTGGCGCTCGCGGCTCGGTGCATCCGATTCGGGTTGAACAGGCACCGTCGGTGATTCCCCGCTGCGAGGCGATTTCGGCCCGGGCGCTCGCTGATTTGAGCCAGTTGCTGGACTACTGTGCGCCCTGGATGCTTGCGGATGGCTCCAAGACCGTCGCTTTCTTTCACAAAGGCCGGGATTATCAGCAGGAAATAGACAAAGCCGTTAGCCGGTTTCAATTCGATCTGGTAAAACATGCAAGTGTCGTCGAGCGAGATTCGGTTGTGCTCGAGATTGCAAATCTTTCACGTCGCACGAAGTGATAGGCGAGCGAAGCATGTTTGGCCCAAGAAATCGGATCATCACCATTGCCAACCAGAAAGGCGGCGTCGGCAAGACGACGACCGCGATCAACCTGGCTACTGCCCTAGCGGCGATCGGCGAAAGGGTGCTGATCGTCGATCTCGATCCGCAGGGTAATGCAAGCACCGGGCTCGGCATCCAGCGCCGCGATAGGCATCTGTCCTCCTACGAGCTGATGATGGGCAGTCATTCGATTGGCGAGATTGCGCTTGAGACGGCCGTGCCGAACCTTGCCATCATCCCGTCGACAATGGATCTGCTCGGCGTTGAGATGGAAATCTCGCGGGAATCCGATCGGGTCTTTCGGCTGCGCAAGGCACTGGCTGCCTCGGAGGCGCTCGCATACTCCTACGTGCTCGTGGATTGCCCGCCGTCTTTCAACCTGTTGACGATGAACGCCATGGCCGCGGCCCATTCCGTCCTGGTGCCGTTGCAATGCGAGTTCTTCGCGCTGGAGGGATTAAGCCAGCTTCTCGAAACGGTCGATCAGGTGCGTCGCACCGTCAATCCGAGCCTCGATATCCAGGGAATTGTCCTGACCATGTTCGATTCGCGCAACAACCTGGCCCAGCAGGTCGTCAGCGACGTGCGGACCCATCTCGGCGAAAAGGTCTATCACACCTTGATCCCGCGGAATGTTCGCGTTTCCGAGGCGCCTTCCTATGGGAAACCGGCGATCCTTTATGATCTCAAATGCGCCGGCAGCCAGGCCTATCTGCAACTGGCGTCGGAAGTCATCCAGCGCGAGCGGCAGCGGAAGGCTGCCTAATCGTTTCGGTATCGTAATAAATTGGGTGCAGTATGAACGATGACAGCTCCAAGAGGCGCCTTGGCCGCGGTCTGGCCGCTTTGATCGGCGAGATGGACCAGCCGTTGCAGAGCGGCAGCGCACCGGCAAGCGCGGTCAACCCGGATCGGCGGGTGCCGATCGAGTTCGTCTCGCGCAATCCGCGCAACCCGCGTCGCCAGTTCGACGAAGCGGAGTTGCAGGACCTGGCGAGCTCAATTCGCCAGCATGGCATCGTGCAGCCCGTCGTGGCGCGTACCGTCGGCCACGATCGTTATGAGATCATCGCCGGCGAGCGGCGCTGGCGGGCGGCCCAGCTTGCAGGGTTCACAGAAATCCCGGTGATCGTGCGCGACGTCGACGATCGGACGGCGCTGGAGATCGCCATCGTCGAGAACGTCCAGCGCTCCGACCTCAATCCGCTGGAAGAAGCGCTTGGCTATGAACAACTGATCGCCGAACACGGTTATACGCAGAACGATCTCGGCGACATCATCGGCAAGAGCCGCAGTCATGTGGCGAACAGCCTGCGGCTCCTCAAATTGCCGGAACCGGTGCGCGACATGCTTTCGGACGGCAGTCTCTCCGCCGGTCATGCTCGTGCCCTGGTCCCGACCTCAGACCCGGTGGCTTTGGCCCGCTCGATCGTCGCCAAGGGCCTCTCGGTGCGCGAGACGGAGCGCCTGGCCCAGAACGACATCAAGGCTCAGAATGATCCCAATTTTGCCAAGGGCCGGTCGCGCGAGGAGAAGGACGCCGATACGCTTGCGCTGGAGCGCACCCTGTCGGACAGCCTCGGCTTGGAGGTGACCGTCAGCCACAAGGCCTCGGGTGGGCATCTCCGGATCTCCTATAAGACACTGGATCAGCTCGAGGAGATTTGCCGCCTGCTGGAGCGGCGCTGAGGGTCGGCGCTTCTTCCGCCGGGTGGTCAAGCCCGCGTCAAGCCCGAGGATGACGGGGGCGGCGAGAGAGCTGCGGCAACTGCGTCGGCGCGCTTTGTGATCTTCGTGCAGCAAAACGCTTGGCCCTGACAAAGAGCGGCGGGACAAGAACGCTCATTGCTAAGCGATGCATGGGAGTGGGATCGGCAACGATGCGGCGTTCTATCAAATGTCCGGTTAAGCGTTCGCACGGCCTCAACGCCTTGCCGATTGAATCGCTATCGCCAGCAGGTTCTGCAAAACAAGACTTTCTTCGAGGCTCTGGCGGGCGCGGCTCTGGTATATCGTGGCCTGGAGCCGGCTCAGTTCGCGCCGGATCGCCGGGGTCGTCCAGTGCTTGAGCGCCGCCTCGACGATCGGCTTGCGGCGGAAATGCAAGCCGCGACCGAGGCTCGCGATCACCTGGCTCGCCGGCTGGCGGCTGGCGTCCATTTCGGCGCGCATCACATCCAGCTGCTGGAACTGCCTGAGACAGGCCTGAAGCACCAGGAAGGGCGGCGTTTTGGAGGTGGTGATCTTTTTCATGGCGTGCAACAGCGCATCGACGTCGCCCTTGAGCACTGCATCGACCGCGTCATCGACGGAGATGGCGCTGGCGTCGCCGACGATCGCGAGGACATCCTCCTCGTCGACCATATCCTTGCCGCGGCAATAGAGCGCCAGCTTTCTGAGCTCGTTGCGTGACGCCATCCGGTCGCCGCCAAGCGCTTCGAGAAGACGCTCGCGGGCCGCTGGGCCTATACGCAAACCGGCCTCTGCGAGCTCCTTGTCGATCAAGGCATGCAGGCTGCGGGCGTCGTCGCTGTAGCAGGCGATCGAGGCGACGGCGCGCGACGTTTCGCCGATCTTTCTGAGCGCGGCGCCCTTCTTGAGGTCGCCCGCCTCGATGATCAGCGTGCTGCCGCTTGGCGGGGTGTCGGCGAGGATCTGCAGGGCTTCGGCAATCGTCTTCTCGCTGGAGGCGCCGCGGATCCAGACGAGTTTTTCGCCGCCGAACAGGCCAATGGCGTTGACCTCGTCGAGCACCCGGCCGGCCTGCTGCAGCTCCGACGCATCGAGCTTGACGACGGCAAAGGGATCATCAAGGGCGACGCCGGAGCGGCCGGCAAGCTGGACGGCCCGCTCGGAAACGAGGCCGCGGTCGGGACCGTAGAGCAGGAAAAGCCGGTAGGTCGACGCACCTCTATTCAAGAAGCCGTCGAATTCGTGCGACTTGACCTCGCTCATCCGAATACCGGTGTCAGCGGCCGAGGGCGGCGGCGATGTCAGCCCTGATCAGCTCCGCCAGTTCTTTGGCGGCACGATTCTCCGCGTCACGAACAGCGCGAACCTTGGCGAACTCCTGTTCCGGAAAGTCGGCCAGCGCGACTGCGGAGCGGTAGCCCGCCTTCACCGTCTCGCCCGTTGCCGTCCGCGTCAGGTTGTAGTCCGCCTTGACGACGATGCGGCCGGCGGCTGCCCGGTCCTCCGCATCGTCGTAAAGCACACCCATTGTTCGATGAGTGACGTTGAGGGCGAGATGGTATTGCGGGTTGACCGGCTCACCCTGACCGCCGGACGCCAGGAAGATCAAGGCATTGCGCACTTCCTGCTCGACCCGATCGTCCGCTTCCGCGATCTCGATGGAGCCGAGCGCGGCAGAGGTCGCGCCGGTCGGGCCGTCGGAATAGAGCGGCCGCACTTGGCAGCCGGCCAGCGCCGTCAGCAGCAACGTGCCGGCGAGCACGCCAATGGACCGGAGACGAAGGCCAGCTTTCTCAGACGACGACATTGACGATCCTTTGGGGCACGACGATGATTTTTCTCGGGCTGGCGCCGTTGAGCGCCGCCTTGACGGCGTCAAGCGCAAGCACGGCGCTTTCGATCGCACTCTGATCTGCGTCGCGCGCGATTGTCAAATCGGCGCGTTTCTTGCCGTTGATCTGCACCGGCAAGGTGATTTCGTTCTCGACGACGAGCGCCGGGTCAAAGGCCGGCCAGGGTCTCTCGGCGATCAGCCCCTCGCCGCCGATCTCGCGCCAGCATTCCTCCGCCAGATGCGGCATCATCGGCGCGATCAGGTCGATCAGGATCGTTGCGGCGTCCTTGACGGCTGCGGTGACGGCTTGGTCGGCCTTGCCGGCGGCAACCTGCGTGAGCGGCGCCGCCAGCACGTTGACCAGTTCGTAGATCCGCGCCACGGCCTTGTTGAAGGCAAGTTTGTCGTAGTCGGCCTCGACGGCGCGCAGCGTACGGTGGGCGGCCTGCGAAATCGCCAGCCCCTCGCCTTCCCTAGCCGGCGAAGCATTTACGACGCGCAGGCTTTCCGCGGCCTCGCCGACCAGCCTCCAGACACGCTGGACGAAGCGGTGGGCGCCCTCGACGCCGGCTTCAGACCAGATGACGTCGCGATCCGGGGGTGAATCCGACAGCACGAAGAAGCGTGCCGTGTCGGCGCCGTAGGAGCCGATGATGTCATCCGGATCGACGACGTTCTTCTTGGACTTCGACATCTTCTCGATCGAGCCGATGGCGATTTCTTCGCCGGTCTCGATCAGCACGGCGCGGCGGCGGCCGTCGATCTCCTCGATGCGGATTTCCGCCGGCGTGACCCATTCGCGCTGCGCGCCTTCGCCGCGGCTATAGGTCTCGTGCACCACCATGCCTTGCGTGAACAGTCCCTTGAAGGGCTCGTCCATCGCCACGTGGCCGGTCGCCTTCATGGCCCGGGTGAAGAAGCGCGAATAGAGCAGATGCAGGATCGCGTGCTCGATGCCGCCGATATACTGGTCCACCGGCAGCCAATGATTGGCGGCCTTGGGATCGGTCGGCTTGTCCTCCCAAGGCGCCGTGAAGCGCGCAAAGTACCAGGAGGAGTCGACGAAAGTGTCCATCGTGTCGGTTTCCCGGCGCGCGTCCTTGCCGCATTCCGGGCAGGCGACGTGCCGCCAGGTCGGATGCCTGTCCAGCGGATTGCCGGGCTTGTCGAAGGTGACGTCCGGCGGCAGGATCACCGGCAGGTCGGCCTTCGGCACCGGAACGACGCCGCAGTCCTCGCAATGGATGACCGGGATCGGGCAGCCCCAATAGCGCTGTCGGGAGATGCCCCAGTCGCGCAGGCGGAAATTCACCTTGCGCTCGGCGCGTGGCGTCCCGTTCAGCGTGTCCTTCTCGAGCCTGGAGGCGATGGTCTCGAAGGCCTCCCCCGTCGAAAGCCCGTCGAGAAAGCGCGAATTGATCATCACGCCGTCGCCGTCATAGGCCTCGTCGCCGATCGTGAAGGTCGCGGCATCGGCGTCCTTCGGCATGACCACCGGCACGACCGGCAGGCCGTATTTCCGGGCGAAATCCAGATCGCGCTGGTCGCCGGACGGGCAGCCGAAAATGGCGCCCGTGCCATAGTCCATCAGCACGAAATTGGCGACATAGACAGGCAGTTCCCAATCCGGGTCGAACGGGTGCCGGGCGCGAATGCCGGTATCGATGCCCTTCTTCTCGGCCGTCTCGAGGGCGGCGAGCGAGGTGCCGGCGCGCCGGCACTCGTCACAGAAGGCGTCGATTGCCGCATTTTTGGCAGCGGCTTCTTTGGCGAGCGGGTGGTCGGCGGAAATCGCCAGGAAGGAGGCGCCGAACAGCGTGTCCGGCCGCGTCGTGTAGACCGTCAGCTCCTTCGTCTCGCCGGGAACCGTCGCCGGATCGAGTGCCCAGCGGAGAGCCAGGCCCTCGGAACGGCCGATCCAATTCTTCTGCATCAGCCGCACCTTCTCCGGCCACTGATCCAGCGTGTCGAGCGCGTCGAGCAGGTCCTGGCTGAAATCGGTGATGCGGAAGAACCACTGGGTCAGCTCGCGCTGCTCGACCAGCGCGCCGGAGCGCCAGCCACGTCCGTCGATCACCTGCTCGTTGGCGAGCACGGTGTTGTCGACCGGGTCCCAATTGACCTTCGACTGCCGGCGATAGACCAGGCCCTTTTCCAGGAAGTCCAGGAACAGGTACTGCTGGCGCTGGTAATAGGCCGGATCGCAGGTGGCGAACTCGCGGCTCCAGTCGAGCGACAGGCCCATGACCTTGAGCTGCGCCTTCATCGCGGCGATGTTCTGGTAGGTCCAGCCGGCCGGATGCACGCCGCGTTCCATGGCGGCGTTCTCGGCCGGCATGCCGAAGGCATCCCAACCCATCGGGTGCAGCACGTTGAAGCCGCGGGCGCGCTTGTAGCGGGCGACGACGTCGCCCATCGTGTAGTTCCGGACGTGGCCCATGTGGATCCGCCCGGACGGATAGGGGAACATCTCGAGCACGTAGTATTTTTCGCGCGGATCGTCGTTCTCCGTCTCGAAGACCTTGCGCGAGTCCCATTCCTGCTGCCAGCGCGGTTCGGCATCACGCGGATTATATCGTTCGGTAGCCATGTCTCTGTCGATGTTCCGGAAATTTTGCGGGGCTCAAAGCGCCCTCGTGATCGCTGGGCTGACCTTCATCATGAAACCGCCTGACCGTCAAGTTTTGAAGGGCTAAAGCGCTGTACTTTGGCCTATTCGGCGGCAGCCGGCTTTGACAGGCTTGGCAAGCAACGCAAGTTTCAATAATCGCTTGACGGGCCTCGACACCGCAAGGAGCTCAGAATGGAAGTCCAGGAACGGCTGAACGATGTGATGAGCCGGATTCGTTCCAGCGAAGCGGCGGCGAGCCGCGCTGAAGGCGCCGTCACGCTCGTCGCGGTCTCGAAGACCTTCGATGCCGAGGCGATCCGGCCGGTGATTGCTGCCGGCCAGCGGATCTTCGGGGAAAATCGCGTCCAGGAAGCGCAAGGCAAATGGCCGGAGCTGAAACGCGAGACGCCCGGCCTCGAACTGCACCTGATCGGTCCGCTGCAGTCCAACAAGGCGGCCGACGCCGTCGCGCTCTTTGAGGTGATCGAAACGATCGATCGGGAAAAGATCGCCCGCGCCGTCGCCGCCGAAATCAAGCGCCAGGGCCGCAAGCCCCGGCTCTATGTGCAGGTCAATACCGGCCTCGAACCGCAAAAGGCGGGGATAGCACCGCAAGAGACCAGCGCCTTCGTCGATCTCTGCCGCCTGGAGCTTGGCCTCGAGCTCGAAGGGCTGATGTGCATCCCGCCGGTCGATGAGAATCCAGGTCCGCATTTTGCGCTGCTGGCAAAGCTCGCGGCCACGTGCGGTCTCAACAGGCTGTCCATGGGCATGTCCGGCGATTTCGAAACGGCCATCGGCTTCGGCGCCACCAGCGTTCGGGTCGGATCGGCGATCTTCGGCGCGCGCTGATTGGCCGAGGAGTAGAGCTCGAAAAGCTCCTGCTCCCGCTCATTACTCTTTCGTCGGGGTTCATCTTTCTCTCCGCGGGCCTATCCTCAGAGCCGAGGAGCCGGGCTGAGCAGTCCGGAAAGCACAGTGGAGGAGAACGGAAATGGCGAGCCGCTATTCCGACGTGTATGCCGCATGGAAAGCCGATCCGAAAGGCTTCTGGTCCGAGGCCGCAGAGGCGATCGACTGGTTCGAAAAGCCGCGGCAGATCTTCGACGCCGAGCGCGGAACCTACGGGCACTGGTTCCCGGATGGCGTCACCAACAGCTGTTACAACTGCCTCGACCGCCATGTCGAGGCTGGGCGCGGTGAGCAGACGGCATTCATTTACGACAGCCCCGTCACCGGTCGGATCGAAAAGATCTCCTATGCGGCGCTGCTTGACGACGTGAAGGCGATGGCTGCGGTCTATGGCAAGCTCGGCATCGGCAAGGGCGACCGGATCATCATCTATATGCCGATGATCCCTCAGGCGGCGATCGCCATGCTGGCGGCGGCGCGGATCGGCGCGGTGCATTCGGTCGTCTTCGGCGGCTTCGCCGCCAACGAGCTCGCCGTCCGCATCGACGATTGCCAGGCCAAGCTCGTCGTCTCGGCAAGCTGCGGGCTCGAGCCGGGCCGCACCATCGCCTACAAGCCGCTGCTCGATCAGGCGATCGAGATCGCCAATAACAAGCCGGCCCATTGCCTGATCTTCCAGCGCGACATGCTGGCCGCCGGGATGGTGCCCGGCCGCGATATCGACTTCGCCTCCGCGCTTGCCGCCGCAAGACAAGCCGGTGAGGAAGCACCCTGCGCCGAGGTCGCATCCACAGATCCGCTCTACGTCCTCTATACGTCGGGAACCACCGGCCAGCCGAAGGGCGTCGTGCGCGACAATGGCGGCCACATGGTCGCGTTGAAATGGTCGATGGAGAATTTCTTCGGGGTCCAGCCTGGCGAGGTCTTCTGGGCGGCATCCGACATCGGTTGGGTCGTCGGGCATTCCTATATCGTCTATGGACCGCTCCTCAACGGCA
Source organism: Sinorhizobium fredii USDA 205 (assembly GCF_001461695.1). Lineage (GTDB taxonomy): Bacteria > Pseudomonadota > Alphaproteobacteria > Rhizobiales > Rhizobiaceae > Sinorhizobium > Sinorhizobium fredii. The sequence goes on from NZ_AUTC01000141.1 coordinate 19,672, forward strand.
GCACCTCGATCCTCTTCGAAGGCAAACCGGTCGGCACGCCCGATCCCGGCACCTATTGGCGCATCATCGCCGAGCACGGCGTCGCCGTCATGTTCACTGCCCCGACGGCGCTACGGGCGATCCGCAAGGAAGATCCGGAAGCCTCCCATGTGGCGCGTCATGACCTGTCGCGTTTCCGGGCGCTCTATCTCGCCGGCGAACGCGCCGATCCGGACACGATCCGCTGGGCCGAGCGGGCGCTCGGCGTGCCGGTCATCGATCACTGGTGGCAGACGGAGACCGGCTGGCCGGTCGCCGGCAATCCGCTCGGCCTCGGCCTGCTGCCGGTCAAATACGGATCGCCCGCGGTTCCCCTTCCCGGCTACGACGTCCAGGTCCTCGACGATGCCGGCCATCCCGTCGAGGCGGGGAAGCTCGGCAATGTGGTGGTCAAGTTGCCGCTGCCGCCCGGCTGCCTGCCGACGCTCTGGAAGGCTGACGATCGCTTTCGGGCAGCCTATCTTGAGGAATATCCCGGCTACTACAAGACGGCGGATGCCGGCTATCTCGACGAGGACGGCTATGTGTTCATCATGGCCCGCACCGACGACATCATCAACGTCGCCGGCCATCGGCTTTCGACCGGGGCGATGGAGGAGGTCTGCGCCAGCCATCCGGACGTCGCCGAATGCGCGGTGATTGGCATTGCCGATCCCTTGAAGGGCCAGATCCCGGCCGGCTTCCTGGTGATCAACTCGAATGTTTCCCGTGAAACGTCGGAAATCGAGAAGGAGGTCGTGGCCCTCGTCCGCGAGCGCATCGGGCCGGTCGCCGCCTTCCGAACCGCGATCTGCGTCAAGCGGCTGCCGAAGACCCGGTCCGGCAAGATCCTGCGCGCGACAATCCAGAAGATCGCCGACCGCCAGCCCTGGAAGATGCCGGCGACGATCGACGATCCGGCGATCCTCGATGAAATCGCCGACGCGCTGCATGCCAAGGGGATTGGTGTCTAGGGAATCCACCTTCGGGTGGCAATGCCGCACCGCGTAAGTCCCCTCTCCCCGCCTGCGCGGAGAGGGTTAGGGCGAGGGGCAAGTCTCTGATAGTGCCGTGTAAGAACCGACCTACAGGCCCGACGTCGGGTCGACGACGCCCTTGAACCACGCGCAGAAGGCGGACACCGCTTTCTGCCGGGACGATTTGCTGATGAGGAAGTAGCTCTCCTGCTCGAGAACGGATGTTTCCGAGAGCACGATCAGGTCGCCGTTGGCGATTTCCCTTCGGCACACCTCCACCGGACAGAGCGCCACGCCGTGGCCGGCGATCGCCGCCGTGGCGAGCAGGTTGAAGTCCTGGAACACCGGCCCCCTCGGTGCGGTCACATGCACGCCGGCCCTGGCGAACCAGTTCTGCCAATGGGCCGTTGTCTCGTCGTGCAGAAGGTCGGCGCCGGCGATGCGTTCGGCGTCGTCGAGACGGCCCTTGCGCTCCAGATAGCGCGGGCTGGCAACCGGCCGGTTGACGCGGGAGAAGAGCCGCTCGCAGAGGACTCCGTCCGACATGTCGGCGCCGAGCGTGATCAACACGTCGCAGCCGGTTTCGCGCAGGCGCTGCGCCGCCATGGCATAGACGACCTTGACCGTGACGTCGGCGTGCGTCGCGAGAAAATCGCCGAGCGCCGGGATCAGCCAGCGCGTTGCGATGGAAGGGATGCAGGCCACGGTGATTTCGGATTTGGTCCTGAGCTTCAGCGCTTCCGTCTCGGCGACAATCCGCTCGAAGCTGGCCGACAGGGCTTCGGCAAGCCTTTCGGCCTCGGGCACGAGCCGAACGCCGCGTTTTTCGCGCCGGAACAGGGGGCGGCCGAACCATTCCTCCAATTGCCGGATCTGATGGCTGACCGCGGCGTGCGAGACGTGCAATTCGTCGGCGGCGCGCGAGAAGCTCGCAAGACGGGCGGCGGCTTCGAAGGCCCGCAAGGCGCCCAGGGGCGGCATCATATGTAAATTCTCCTCAACTATCCGGTGAGGAATCATCGTTTGTAAGGAGCAGAAATCAAGCAAATAAAGTACTGTATCGCGATCGGCTTGACGCCGGATCTCGACAATTGTCAAAATTTCTTACGGGGAGAAAATACCATGTTCGTGCGCAGCCTGCAGGATGTCGAGGCCACCGATCATTTCGTCGAGTGGGGCAGCGGTACGAGTCACCGCCTGCTGACGGAAAGGGACGGCATGGGCTTCACCGTCTGCCATACGATCGTGCGGGCCAATACCGTGTCGCTGCTTCAATACCGCAATCATCTGGAAGCCTGTTACTGCATCGCCGGCGAAGGCGAGGTCGAGGACGTGGACGGCAATGTCTTTGCGATCCGCACGGGCGACATCTATGTGCTCGACAAGCACGACAAGCACTATCTGCGTGGCGGCCGCGACAAGGACCTGATCCTCGTCAGCATCTTCAATCCGCCGCTCAAAGGCACCGAACGACACAACCTCAATGACTCGTCGGGTTCGGCCTACTGAGTGAATCCCCCTCATCCGACCTGTCGGCCACCTTCTCCCCGCATGCGGGGAGAGGGTTAGGGTGAGGGGCGATTCGATCGGTCGGACTCGTTGTGAAGCCGTAGCCAACAAAAAACCCGGATCCTACGATCCGGGTTCTTGAAATTTCATCCGCGACGAAACGATCAATAGTCTTCGTCTTCGTCCTTGCGGTCCGACTTCAGCGACTTCAGCTTGGCGAAGACGGCATCGGCGTCGATTTCCTTCTCCTCTTCGCGCTCGAAATCGTAGTTCAGCTTCTCGGTTTCCCGTGCCGCTTCGAGCGTCGCGCCCACTTCGGCCGCGGTCGGCAGCGGGCGGCCCTTGGCGGCGCGCTCGACTTCGAGGTCGAGGTCGATCTGCGAGCAGAGGCCGAGGGTGACCGGATCCATCGGCGTCAGGTTGGCCGAGTTCCAATGGGTGCGCTCGCGAATCTGCTCGATCGTCGACTTCGTCGTGCCGACAAGGCGCGAAATCTGCGCGTCCTTCAGTTCCGGATGGTTGCGGACCAGCCAGAGAATGGCGTTGGGGCGGTCCTGACGCTTGGAAACCGGGGTGTAGCGCGGTCCCTTGCGCTTCGAATCCGGAACGCGGACCTTCGGTTCGGAGAGCTTGAGCTTGTGGTTCGTATTCGCCTCGCCGCGGGCGATCTCGTCGCGCGAAAGCTGACCGGTGGCAATAGGATCGAGGCCCTTGATGCCCTGCGCCGATTCACCGTCGGCAATCGCTTTGACTTCGAGCGGGTGCAGCTTGCAAAACTGCGCGATCTGGTCGAACGAGAGCGCGGTGTTGTCAACGAGCCAGACGGCCGTTGCCTTGGGCATAAGCAATTGCTGAGCCATGGATAGAGTCCTTTTGTCCGTCCGCGCCGGTGTCGCGGGCCGTGGAGTTTACCACTGATTTCCGGGAATTGAGCGTTCTATATCGTTGTTGTCTCGAAATTGCAATTCTTCACTTCCGAATGTGCTTTTGTCTAATTGCGGCCTAGCTTTGACCTGCTATGAATCGTGCAAAGGGCGGTGGGAGTGCCGCCGAGAGCGGTGCGCGCCGCTCCAATTTTCGAAATCATCATGGCGATGTTCTGGGTGGATTCGACCCACATTCATCGTCATCCAGGCAGCAATGCGCAGGGAGGAAAATATGGATGTCAAGACCTATCCGGTCCTGGAAGCGGCCAAGAACCGCACGCTTGTCGACAACGCGACCTATCTGAAATGGTATGAGGAGAGCGTTGCCGATCCGGAGGCGTTCTGGGGTGAACATGGCAAACGGATCGAATGGTTCGAGCCCTATACCGAGGTCAAGAATACGTCCTTCGAGGGCAATGTTTCGATCAAGTGGTTCGAGGACGGGCTGACCAACGTCTCCTACAATTGCATCGATCGCCACTTGAAGACGCATGGCGACAAGACCGCAATCATCTGGGAAGGCGACAATCCCTACATCGACAAGAAGATCACCTACAACGAGCTCTACGACAAGGTTTGCCGGCTTGCCAACGTGCTCAAGAAACATGGCGTCCAGAAAGGCGACCGCGTCACCATCTACATGCCGATGATCCCGGAAGCGGCCTATGCGATGCTCGCCTGTGCCCGCATCGGCGCCATCCACTCGGTGGTTTTCGGTGGCTTCTCGCCTGAAGCGCTGGCCGGCCGCATCGTCGACTGCGAATCAACCTTCGTGATCACCTGCGACGAGGGCTTGCGCGGCGGCAAGCCGGTGCCGCTCAAGGAAAACACTGAAAAGGCGATCGACATCGCTGCCAGGCAATATGTCATGGTCAACAAGGTCCTGGTCGTACGCCGCACCGGCGGCAAGGTGCCATGGGCACCGGGCCGCGACGCCTGGTACCATCAGGAGATCGCCACGGTCGAGCCGCATTGCCCGCCGGAGAAGATGAGCGCCGAGGATCCGCTGTTCATCCTCTATACCTCCGGTTCGACCGGCAAGCCGAAGGGCGTGCTGCACACGACCGGCGGCTATCTCGTCTACGCCTCGATGACGCATCAATATGTCTTCGACTATCACGACGGCGACATCTACTGGTGCACGGCCGATGTCGGCTGGGTCACCGGCCACTCCTATATCGTCTACGGGCCGCTCGCCAACGCCGCGACGACGCTGATGTTCGAGGGCGTGCCGAACTTCCCGGATGCCGGCCGTTTCTGGGAGGTCATCGACAAGCACAAGGTCAATATCTTCTACACCGCCCCGACGGCGATCCGCTCGCTGATGGGCGCCGGCGACGACTTCGTCAAACGCTCGTCGCGCTCGTCCCTGCGTCTGCTCGGCACCGTCGGCGAGCCGATCAATCCGGAAGCCTGGGAATGGTACTACCACGTTGTCGGCGAGGAGCGCTCGCCGATCGTCGATACCTGGTGGCAGACGGAGACCGGCGGCATCCTGATCACGCCGCTGCCGGGCGCCACCGATCTGAAGCCCGGTTCGGCGACGCGGCCCTTCTTCGGCGTCCAGCCGCAGATCGTCGACAATGAAGGCAACGTGATCGACGGCCCGGCCGACGGCAATCTCTGCATCATCGACAGCTGGCCGGGCCAGATGCGCACCGTCTATGGCGACCACGAGCGCTTCATCCAGACCTATTTCTCGACCTACAAGGGCAAGTACTTCACCGGCGACGGCTGCCGGCGCGATGCGGACGGCTATTACTGGATCACCGGCCGCGTCGATGACGTGCTCAATGTCTCTGGGCATCGTCTCGGTACGGCGGAAGTGGAGTCGGCTTTGGTGTCGCACCACCTCGTTTCCGAGGCTGCGGTGGTCGGTTATCCGCATCCGATCAAGGGACAGGGCATTTACTGCTATGTGTCGCTGATGGCGGGGGAGGTCGGCAGCGACGAGCTGCGCCAGGAACTCGTCAAGCATGTGCGTTCGGAGATCGGGCCGATCGCCACGCCGGACAAGATCCAGTTCGCCCCCGGCCTGCCGAAGACGCGCTCCGGCAAGATCATGCGCCGGATTCTGCGCAAGATCGCCGAAGACGATTTCGGTTCGCTGGGCGACACGTCGACGCTCGCCGATCCGGCGGTCGTCGACGACCTGATCGCCAACCGCCAGAACCGCGGGTAAGGTTGGATTCAGGGGTGTGAGCGCGAAGGCGCTACGAAACGCCCCTCATCCGGCCTGCCGGCCACCTTCTCCCCGCAGGCGGGGCGAAGGAGACTCGCGGCGCCCTCTCAAGACCCCTCTCCCCGCCTGGGGGGAGAGGGCTAGTCCTCGGGTTAAACCCGAGGAGAGGGGCGATCTTGGGCGGCATTCTGAACGCGAATCGTACAGTCCAAAGACCTCGGCCAGCATCGAATCGCCGGCGAAACGATGGTCAGCCGGTTCGTGGCAAGGGGTTTCAGAAGTCGATGGCCCTACCCTTGATCTCCCAATCGCCGAAACGAGCCGGATCGAGACCGCCGCGACCGCCGAATTCCTCCGGCATCGCCGCCTGCTCCTCGGCGCGCCGTCTCTCCTCGGCCTCCTTCAAGGCGCGACGCGCAGCCGGCGACAGCGGCCGCTTGGGGCGATCGGGTGAATTATCGTTGTCGTTCTGCATTGGCGACCGGATTTCCCTGACGATATTGAAGAGCGGCGGCTTCATCCCCATCATATAAGTCGCTTCCGTCAAAGCGGGAACCCTGATTCACGTGAAACGTTTGGAGAGGGATCGCATCACACGCCGGGCCGGTCCGCCGTGCTTCGCCGCTGAACGAGAAGCGAACCGAGAATGCCGGGAGCCTGATTCATGAACCTTGTTCGCACCGCAATGTTGCTTGCCTTCATGACCGTGCTTTTCATGGCCGTCGGCTATGTCATCGGCGGCAGGGGCGGCATGATGATCGCCCTGGTCCTGGCCGCCGGCATGAACTTCTTCTCTTACTGGAACTCCGATCGCATGGTGCTGCGCATGTATCGGGCCCGGGAGGTCGCCGAGCGCAGCGCGCCGGAATATTACGGCATCGTGCGCGACCTGGCGCAGAATGCCGGCCTGCCGATGCCGCGCGTCTATGTCATCGACAGTCCGCAGCCGAACGCCTTCGCCACGGGGCGGAACCCGGAGAACGCGGCAGTCGCGGCTTCGACCGGCCTCCTGCAGTCGCTCTCCTATGAGGAGGTGGCCGGTGTCATGGCGCATGAACTCGCGCATATTCAGTACCGCGATACCCTGACGATGACGCTGACGGCGACGCTCGCCGGTGCCATTTCGATGCTCGGCAACTTCGCCTTCTTCTTCGGCGGCAACCGCGAAAACAACAATCCGCTCGGCTTCATCGGCGTGCTGGTCGCGATGATCGTCGCGCCGCTCGCGGCCATGCTGGTGCAGATGGCGATCAGCCGGACACGGGAATATTCCGCCGATCGGCGCGGCGCGGAGATCTGCGGCAATCCTCTCTGGCTCGCCTCGGCGCTCCGTAAGATCGCCGGCGCCGCCCATGTCATTCACAACGATGACGCCGAGCGCAATCCGGCGACGGCGCACATGTTCATCATCAATCCGCTGTCGGGCGAACGCATGGACAATCTCTTCTCGACCCATCCGAATACGGAAAACCGCGTCGCGGCGCTCGAGCAGATGGCAGGCGAGATGTCGGCGGGCTCGACGTCGACGGCTCGCCCTGATAATGCGGTGCGCAAATCGCGCTCTGTCCCGAGAACCGGCTGGGGTCGCGGTGGTTCCGAACCGCCCAAAGGCCCCTGGTCCTGATGCCCGAAGACAGACGCAACGATTCACATCCGAAACGATCCCACAGGAACAAGCCGTCCCAGAAGGCCGGGCCACGGCCCGGTGTGGCCGAGGCGCCGGCCAAGCCGGGCCTGAAGAGCCGTCAGGCCGCCGCGAAGATCCTGGCGGCGGTGATCGACCGCAAGACCTCCCTCGACGGGATGCTCGACCAGGAGCACGGCAACCCAGCTTATCGCGAGCTCAACGATGCCGACCGGGCGCTGGTGCGCGCCATCCTCAATTCGGCGCTCCGCCACCTGCCGCGGATTCGCGCCGCGATCGATTCGCTGCTGCAGACACCGCTGCCCGAGGGCGCGCGCGCGTTAGAGCACGTGCTGACGGTTGCCGCAGCGCAAATCCTCTATCTCGACATTCCAGATCACTCCGCCGTCGACCTCGCCGTCGAGCAGGCGCAGTCCGATCCACGCAATCGCCGCTTCGCCAGCCTCGTCAATGCGGTCCTCAGGCGGCTTTCGCGCGAGAAGGAAGCGATCCTCGAAAAGGTGCAGGTTGTGCCGCCAATTCCGGCTTGGTTCTATGACCGGCTCGTCGCTCATTACGGCCGCGCCGAGGCGGAAGCGATTTCGGAAGCACAGCTCGTGCCGGCAGCGATCGACCTGACGGTGAAATCCGACCCGGCTTTGTGGGCGGAGCGCCTCGGCGGCACGGTCCTGCCGACCGGTTCCGTTCGGCTCGGCGATTTTACCGGCACGATCCCGTCCTTGCCGGGCTTTGCGGAAGGGGCTTGGTGGGTGCAGGACGCCGCCGCCTCCATTCCGGCGCGGCTCTTCGGCGATCTTTCCGGAAAAACCGCGGTCGATCTCTGCGCGGCGCCGGGCGGCAAGACGGCCCAGCTCATTCTCGCCGGGGCGATGGTGACGGGGCTCGACCAGTCCTCCAGCCGGTTGCGGCGGCTGAAAGGCAATCTCGAGCGGCTCGGCCTCGAAGCCCGCACGAAAGAGACCGACATGGCGGATTTCCGTCCGGACGAGCTCTTCGACGCAGCCCTTCTTGATGCCCCCTGCTCGTCGACCGGCACCACACGCCGTCACCCGGATGTGCTCTGGACGAAGGGGCCGGAGGACGTCGAAAAGCTGGCTCGGCTGCAGGAGCGGTTGCTCCGCCATGCGCTCACCGTCGTCAAGCCCGGCGGCATCGTCGTCTTTTCCAACTGTTCGCTCGATCCGCGCGAGGGCGAAGAGGTCGTGGCGCGCGTCCTTGCCGAGGGACTTTGCGCGCGCATCCCGATCACCCCGTCGGACTGGCCGGGGCTCGAGGCGGCGATCACCGCTGTTGGCGAGTTCCGCACGACGCCGGCGATGCTGCCGCTCGGGCCGCCCTTTTCCGGCGGGCTCGACGGTTTCTATGCCGCCGTGCTTCGCCGCGCGGACGACGGGGACAATTGACGCTTCCGGACCGCCCGCCTATCAATGGTGGCAGATTGATAGAAATTTAATCATCCTTCCGGCACGATCCCGGCCCATGAAAGCGATTCTGGCGCAATCCCGACAAGTGCTCATCAAGCGCTTCGAAGGTTCCGTCGCGGCAATCAAGAAACCTGCAGGCGCCGATGCTGTTTTCCGGTAAACGAAGGCTGCTCTACCTGTATCTGCGCGAAGGTTGGCGCCGCTTTGCGCGCCGGCTGGCGCTCGGGCGCCTGTCGGCTCTGCGCTTTTCCGGAACGACACCGGATCGGCTCATCGTCGCGCCCACCGATCTCAGGGCGATCGATCCCTTCGTGGCGGAGGAGATACTTCAGGGCCGCTATCCATTGGCCGGGCGCGTCCTTGATACCGAGGGCGATTCGCCCTTCGAGATCGACCTGCCGTCGCACGAATTCGCCAATCGGCTGCACGCCTTCGACTGGCTGCGCCACATGCGTGCCGTCCGCGATGAAGCCGGCTTCGCCCGGCTTCGCCAGATCCTCGACGACTGGATGGGCACGCATGGCCGCAATGTCGGCGGAATCTCCTGGGAGGCCGACGTGGTCGCCCAGCGCATCATCGCCTGGCTGTCGCATTCGCCGGTGGCGCTGCGCAATGCCGAGCATGGTTTCTATCGCCGCTTCCTCAAAAGCCTCGCCTTCCAGGTCCGCTATCTCCGCAATATCGCCGGGACCGTCCCGGACGGCGAGGCGCGGCTCAGGGTCCGCATCGCGCTGGCAATGGCTTCCGTTTCGATGCCTGTCTCGGCTTCGGCGCTGCGCAGGGCCGGGCGCGGTCTCGATCTCGAGCTTGACCGGCAGATCCTGCCCGATGGCGGCCATTTTTCGCGCAATCCGCGCGCCGCACTCGAACTGCTGCTCGACCTGCTGCCGCTCAGGCAGACCTATGTCAATCTCGGTCACGACGTGCCGTCGCGGCTGATCTCCGGCATCGACCGGATGTATCCGGCGCTGCGCTTCTTCCGGCATCAGAGCGGCGAACTGGCGCTCTTCAACGGCGCAACCTCGGTGCCGGCGCATGAGCTTGCGTCGGTGCTGCGCTACGACGAGACGGCCGGCGAGCCGTTCCGGTCGCTCCCGCATATCGACTTCGAGCGGCTTTCGCTCGGCGAGACGGTCGTGATCGTCGATACCGGACGTCCGCTGTCGGTCGATCTGTCGCGCAGCGCCCACGCCGGCTGCCTCTCCTTCGAGATGTCGTCGGGGCGAAATCGTCTGATCATCAATTCCGGCGCGCCGAAATTCGCCGGCGAACGTTTTCGGCAAATGGCCCGCGCAACCGCCGCGCATTCGACGGTGACGGTGAACGACACCTCCTCCTCGCGCTTTTCGCAATCGCAGTTTCTCGGGCCGATCATGGTCAGTGGGGTTTCGCGGGTCGAGGCGGAACGAAGCGACGAGCCCGGCCGCATCGAATCCGTCAAGGCGCGTCATGACGGCTATCTCGCCGCCTTCGGGTTGATCCATGAGCGCGACGTCGGCGTTCTGAACGGCGGCCGGCTGATCCGCGGACGCGACCGGCTTGCCCGGGGAAACGGCAGCGATCCGGAGGCGTCCGATGCGGCGATCGCCATTGCCCGCTTTCACGTTCATCCGGCGATCGGGCTCCGCCAGAGCAGCAAGAGCGAGATCTATCTGAGTGCGCCCGACGGCGAAGGCTGGCTTTTTGCCTGCCGGGACGGCGACCTGGCGATCGAGGAGGACGTCTTCTTTGCCGACGCCTCCGGCGTGCGTGCCTCGTCGCAGATCACCGTTACTTTCGCGGCCGGGGCGCAGCCGGAGATCCAGTGGACGCTGACCCGCGAGGGTTAGACCGGGACTGCGCAGCCTATTTTCACCCCCCTGTGGCGGCGAAGGTTCCTTCCGGTGGCAAGCTGTGCTAACGGGCAGCCACCCCAATCGCCGGCACCCCTCTTCCCAAGCGTCCGGCGCTGCAAAGGAGCATGGTTGATGGCTGTCGCCTCCAAGAAAATCCCGGCTCCGGACGAGGTCCGGATCCAAACGGCCCTTCTCTCCGTGTCGGACAAGGCCGGCATCGTCGAGCTTGCCCGCGCCCTCTACGAAAAGGGTGTTCGGCTGGTTTCGACCGGTGGCACGCACAAGGCGCTGGCGGCGGCCGGGCTTCCGGTCAGCGACGTTTCCGACCTGACCGGCTTTCCGGAAGTCATGGACGGTCGCGTCAAGACGCTCCATCCCGGCGTGCACGGCGGCCTGCTGGCGATCCGCGACGATCAGGAACACAAGGCGGCGATGGATGAGCACGGCATTACCGCCATCGATCTCGTCGTCATCAATCTCTATCCGTTCGAGGAAGTCCGCGCCCAGGGCGGCGACTATCCGACCACGGTCGAGAACATCGATATCGGCGGGCCGGCAATGATCCGCGCGTCGGCCAAGAACCATGCCTATGTGACGATCGTCACCGACCCGGCCGATTATTCGGTGCTGCTCGAGGAAATCGCCAACGGTGCGACGCGCTTCGCCTTCCGCCAGAAAATGGCAGCCAAGGCCTACGCCCGGACCGCCGCCTATGACGCGGCGATCTCCAACTGGTTCGCCGAGGCGCTCGACTTGGCCATGCCGCGTCATCGGGTGATTGGCGGCGTGCTCAAGGAAGAGATGCGCTACGGCGAGAACCCGCATCAGAAGGCGGGCTTCTACGTCACCGGCGAGAAGCGGCCGGGGGTTGCGACCGCGGCGCTCCTGCAGGGCAAGCAGCTTTCCTATAACAACATCAACGACACGGACGCGGCCTTCGAGCTGGTGGCGGAGTTCCTGCCGGAAAAGGCGCCGGCCTGCGCGATCATCAAGCATGCCAATCCCTGTGGCGTCGCCACCGCGCCGACGCTCGCCGAAGCCTATCGCCGCGCGCTCGCCTGCGATTCGACCTCAGCCTTCGGCGGCATCATCGCGCTCAACCAGCAGCTCGATGCCGAAACCGCCGAAGAGATCGTCAAGCTCTTCACCGAGGTGATCATTGCGCCGTCGGTCAGCGACGAGGCCAAGGCGATCATCGCCCGCAAGCCGAACCTCCGCCTGCTGGCGGCCGGCGGCCTGCCGGATGCGCGCACGCCCGGGCTGACTGCCAAGACGGTCGCCGGCGGGCTGCTCGTCCAGACGCGCGACAACGGCATGGTCGAGGATCTGGAGCTTAAGGTCGTCACCAAGCGGGCGCCGACGGCACAGGAGCTCGAGGACATGAAGTTCGCCTTCAAGGTGGCGAAGCACGTCAAGTCGAACGCCGTCGTCTATGCGAAGGACGGCCAGACCGCCGGCATCGGCGCCGGCCAGATGAGCCGCGTCGATTCGGCCCGCATCGCTGCCATCAAGGCCGAGGAAGCCGCCAAGGCACTCGGCCTTGCGGCGCCGCTGACACGCGGTTCCGCGGTCGCCTCGGAGGCCTTCCTGCCCTTCGCCGACGGTCTCCTCTCGGCAATCGCCGCCGGCGCCACCGCCGTCATCCAGCCGGGCGGCTCGATGCGCGACGAAGAGGTGATCGCCGCGGCCAACGACCACAATGTCGCGATGGTCTTCACCGGCATGCGGCATTTCCGCCACTGAGCGAGCCTATAGGATCGACCCGAAAGACCCGCCGCGAACCTTCGCGGGCGGGTTTTTCATGCCGGTCGATGGGCGGGATAGGGCGTGCGCAGCAGCAGGACGAGCCCGACGGCCAGAAAGGCGACCAGCGCCATCATGCCGATGCGGGCCGAACCGGTCGTCAGGGTGATGGTGGCGACGGAGGCGGGGGCCAGGAAAGAGGTCGCGCGCCCCGACAGCGCATAGAGCCCGAAATAGCGCCCGGCCTCGTCGGGCGAGACGCTGCGGGCGAGATAGGACCGCGAGGAAGCCTGGACCGGGCCGAAGGCGATACCAACCAGCAGGCCGTAGAGAATGTAGGCCTTTTCGGCGGCCGTGCCGAAAAGGCCACCCGAATCCACGCTCGGCAGCGCGACAAGCCCGAACAGGGTGAAGCCGGGACCGGTCGAGACGATGCCGAGCGTCGCGACCGTCAGGCAGATGAGGCTGGCGACGACGATTCGTTTCGAGCCGAGCCGCGTGTCGAGCCGGCTTGCGTAGAGGCAGCCGCCGATCGCGACGACGTTCAGGATGATGCCGTAAAGGCCGAGTTCCATCGTCTGCCAGCCGAACATGCCGGCGGCGAAGGTTCCGCCGAGCGCCAGCAAGCCGTTGACGCCATCCTGGAAGATCATCCGGGCGATCAGGAAGCGCAGGATTCCCGCCCTCTCCCTGAGCTCGCGGAGCGTGCCTCTGAGTTCCCCAAGACCCCGGGCGGTCGCCTTTCCGAGAGACATCGTCGCCTTGCCCGCATCCGGGGTGAAGAGGAACATCGGCAGGATGAAGACCAGGTACCAGAGCGCCGAGATCGGCCGGTGATGCGCGCGTCTTCGCCCTTGGCCGGATCGAGCCCGAACAGCGGATCAAGCCCGAGCGCCGTCTTGCCGGTAGCCGGATTCCCGGCCAGCAGGGCGACGACGGTGATCAGGACGATCATGCCGCCGAGATAGCCGAGCCCCCAGGCGATGTTGGAGATCCTTCCGACCTCCTTCTCGTCGACGAGCCGCGGCATCATTGAATCGTTGAAGACGATCGAAAACTCTGCCGCGACCGTTGCAAGCGCCAGGAAGATCGCCGGGTAGATGAGCGGCGAACCGGGCACCGCGAACCAGAGCATGGCAAGCGAGAACACCTTGATGGCGGCAAAGAAGGCGATCCATGGCTTGCGCGGGCCGGTCGCGTCGGCGATGGCGCCGAGCACCGGCGAAAGCACCGCGATGAAGATACCGGAAACCGCGAGCGTGTAGCCCCACAGCGCCTGTCCCGCGGCATGATCTGTCGTTAGCCGGGAAACGAAATAGGGCGCGAAGATGAAGGTCGTGATGACGGTGAAGAAAGGTTGAGCGGCCCAGTCGAACAGCATCCAGCCGGCGATGCCGAGGCGCGTGGTTTTCGGCTGTTCCTTCGCCCGTGCGGCTGCAATGTCCAAACTTCCCTCCCGGAACTGGCCGACCCGCGCCAAGGGTGGGGCGCGGGCGCCAATGCGTCGAAATCCACGCTTGAACCGGGAACGAAATCAGTCCTCCGGGCCAGCGGCCCGAAGGGAATGTGTCATTTCGCCCTGCCGCGCGCAAGATCGCTGAGGAGACCTGCGGCGACGGTGATCTTGGCAAGTGTCGTCTCGCCCTTTTCGGTCAGGAGCTTCAGCTGGTCGCCAGCGCGCGATACACGCTCACGGTCCTGTTCCTGCCAGGCGAGAATCGGATTGCGTTCACGCTTCTGTTCGACCAGCGCGGCGACGGTGATGTCGCGGCGGGCGGTGGCTATGTCGGCAACGGCCCGTGTCAGCGCCATCGCCTCGAACTGTTCGGTGGCGGGCACACGGTCGGCGGCCGTCAGCAGCCGGTTGACCCGGAGCGTCTCGGTCACCGCGAAGTAGCCTTGTGCCGTGCGATTGAGAGGCTCTCCGGTCACCGTGGCGATCTGCATGATCTCGGGGACCAGGGTCATCATCGACAGTTCGGCGATCTCTTCGGCAAGCTTTGCCGGCACGCCGCTTTCGATGAAGCCCGCTGCCTTTAGGCGCGCCTCCTCGGCGCTCTCGCTCGAAATTGCCGCGCGCATCGTGCCGCGCAGCTTCTGCAGCCCCTCGCGCAGCCGAGCCACCGCCTCGGCCACGGGTCCCTCGGAGGCCCCGGTGCGCAAGGCTCGTTCGGCGACCAGCGTAAAGATACGCCCGACTTCCTGGTAAAGCCGGTTCTGGACGCCGCCGCTGATCCTGTTGTCGAGAGCGTCGATCTCGCCATAGATGCGCGGCAGGTCGAAACCGTCGAGCGCCAGCACCGCGGCCTTGACGACGTCGGCGGACAGGAAGCCGGTCGCGTCCGTGAGTGTCGAGACGAAGGCGGGTCCACCGCGGTTGATCGTCTCGTTGGCGAGCACCGTCGCAATGATTTCGCGGCGCAGACGATGGCCGTGGATGTCCCCGCCATAGCTCTTGCGCATCTTTGCCGGGAAGTAGCGTTCGAGCGTCGCGGTGAAATACGCGTCGTCCGGCAGCTCGCTCTGGATCAGTTCCTCGAACAGAACCAGCTTCGCATAGGAGAGCAGCACGCCGATCTCCGGACGCGTCAGCGGCTTGCCCGCCTGGTAGCGCTCGCCCATCGCCAGTTCCGTCGGCAGCGTCTCCACCTTGCGGTTCAATTGGCCATCGGCTTCGAGCCGCGCCATCAGCCGCGCCAGCGGCGTGCGGTTGGCGAGGCCCAGCATTTCCGTGAGCGAGATCGCCAGCGATTGCTGGTAGTTGTTGCGCAGCACGAGATGGCCGACTTCGTCGGTCATCGCCGCCAGCAGCGTGTTGCGCTTCGGTCGCGTCAGGCGCCCGTCGCGCATCGCCGAGGCGAGCGCGATCTTGATGTTGACCTCGACGTCGGAGGAATTGACGCCGGCCGAATTGTCGATCGCATCGGAATTGCAGCGCCCGCCGGCGAGCGAGAAGCCGATCCGCCCCCTCTGCGTGACACCGAGATTTGCGCCCTCGCCGATGACCCGGGCACGCACCTCTTCCGCCGTGACGCGGATCGGGTCGTTGGCGCGATCGCCGACATCGGCGTCGGTTTCGCTGCTGCCGCGCACATAGGTGCCGATGCCGCCGAACCACAGGAGGTCGACCTGGCTCTTCAGGATGGCGTTCATGATCTCGAACGGCGTCGCCTTCTGCTTGTCGATGCCGATCGCCGCCATCGCCTCGGGCGTCAGCGTGACGAGTTTCTCCGCGCGCGAGATGATCATCGCGCCGGGCGAAAGCGTCTTGCGGTCATAGTCCTGCCAGCTCGAGCGCGGCAGCGCGAACATCCGCTTGCGCTCGACAAAGGAGAGATCGATATCCGGATTCGGATCGATGACGATGTCGCGGTGGTCGAAGGCGGCAATCAGCCGGATCTTCTCCGAAAGCAGCATTCCGTTGCCGAAGACGTCGCCCGACATGTCGCCGACGCCGGCGACGGTGAAGGGCGTCGTCTGGATGTCGATGTCCATCTCGCGGAAATGCCGCTTGACGGCCTCCCACGCGCCGCGCGCCGTGATGCCCATCTTCTTGTGGTCGTAGCCGGCCGAGCCGCCGGAGGCGAAGGCGTCGTCGAGCCAGAAGCCGGCCTCCTGCGCCAGCCCGTTCGCCGTGTCCGAGAAGGTCGCCGTCCCCTTGTCGGCCGCCACGACGAAATAGGGATCGTCGCCGTCGAGACGGAGCGTGTCCTTGGGCGGCACGACCTCCTGGCCGACGATGTTGTCCGTTACCGAGAGCAGCGTGCGAATATAGGTCTTGTAGGCCTCGGTTCCGGCCCTGAAGATTTCGTCACGCGTGCCGCCGACCGGGAGCTGCTTCGGATAGAAGCCGCCCTTGGCGCCGACCGGAACGATGACGGCGTTCTTGACCTGCTGCGCCTTGACGAGGCCGAGCACCTCGGTGCGGTAGTCCTGGGCCCGGTCCGACCAGCGCAGCCCGCCGCGCGCCACCTTGCCGAAGCGCAGGTGGACACCTTCCACTTCGGTGCCGTAGACGAAGATTTCGCGGAAGGGCCGCGGTTCCGGCAGGCCTTCGAGCTGTTTCGGATCGAGCTTGAAGGCAAGCACGGGACGCGGCCTGCCCTCGGCGTCCTTCTGGAAATAGTTGGTCCTGAGCGTCGACTGGATGACGTTGACGTAGCGGCGCAGGATCCGGTCCTCGTCGAGGCTCGGCACGGCGGAGAGCGCCTCCTCGATCGTCGCGAGCAGGGCGCCGGTTTTCTTCGCGCGCGCCTTGGCGTCAATCTTCGGATCGAGCCGCGTCGAGAACAGCCGGAAGATATCGGCGGCGATGGCCGGATATTTGTTCAGCGTCTCGGCGATATAACCCTGCGAATAGGTGATCCCTGCCTGGCGCAGGTAGCGTGAATAGGCGCGCAGCACCGTGACTTCCCGGGCGGTGAGCCCCGCGAGCAGGACCAGCCGGTTGAAGTTGTCGTCCTCGATCGTGCCGTTCCAGGCGGCGAGGAAAGCCTCCTCCAGGGCGGCACCCGTCTTGGCGAGGTTGAGCGTGTGACCGTCGCGGTGAATGAGTTCCATGTCGTGCAGCACGACCTCGCGCGGTTCTTGCCCAGGGGCGCGCACGCCGATGTCGTGGGTCTGCTCGCTGATGACGCGGAAACCGAGATTTTCGAGCAGCGGCACGCGGCGGGAGAGCGAGACCGGCGTGTCGGCGTGGAAGATCTTCAGCTCCAGCGCGTCCGGGCTTTCCCGGTCGCGGTGGTAGAAGGAGATGCGAATCGGGTCGTCCGCCTTGCAGGCGGCTATGCCGTTAAGGTCGGCATAGGCCTCGGCCGGCGTGAAGGCGGCCTGGTAGGCCTCGCCGACCGAAAGCTCGATGCCGTCCTTGCGGGCGAACAGGTTGAAACGGTCGGTCCAGCGGGTGACGATGGAACGGACCGCTTCCTCGAGCTTGGCCTGCGGGACGCGCGGCGTCTTGCCGCCCGAGCGGCCGATGATGAAGTGGACGCGGGCCAGACCGCCTTCGGGGAAGGCGGGGTAATAGGCGGAGACGCGGCCGTCATAGACGGTCTTCAGGTAATCGCCGATCTTCTCGCGGACATCCGAGTCGTATTGCTCGCGCGGCACGAAGACGATGACTGACACGAAACGGTCGAAGTGGTCGATGCGCGGCAGCACGCGCACGCGCGGCCGGTCGCCGAGTTCGTTGATCTGCTCGCAGAAGGCGGCGAGCACGCCGACATCGATCTGGAAGAGATCGTCGCGCGGATAGGCTTCGAGTGTATTCGCCAGCATCTTGCCGGAGTGGCTCTGCGGATCGTAGCCGAAGTGGTCGATGATCTTCTCGATCTTGTGCCGCAGGAGCGGGATCTCCGCCGCCTGGCAGGTATAGGCGGTCGATGTGAAGAGCCCGACGATGCGGAGTTCCCCGACGACATTGCCGGAGGCGTCGAAGCGCTTGACGCCGATGTAATCCATGTAGGCCCGCCGGTGCACGACCGACTTCACATTGGCCTTGGTGACGATCAGGAAGTCGGGACCTTCCAGGAAGGCGAGGATCTCCGGCGTCGTCAGTACCGCGTCCTTGCCCTGACGCAGAACGCGGACGTCCGGATTGGAGAGAATGCCGAGGCCCCTGCCCTTGCCGCGCTCGACGCTGGCTTTCTCACCCTTGCCGGAATAGGTGTATTCGCGCATCCCGAGGAAGGTGAAGTTGTTGTCCCTTAGCCAACGAAGAAAGGCGAGCGCCTCGTCGCGGTCGCTCTTCTTGCGGGACGCGTTGTAATCCTCCAGTTCCTGCATGGCCTGATCGAGCAGGGCCGTCATCGCCGGCCAATCGTGTACGGTCTGGTGAACCTGTTCCAGCACGTCGGTGATGCGCTTGCTCAGCGACCGCTCCTCGAGCGGCGTCAGCTTGCTCAGATGGATCTGGATGTGGCTGACGCGGTGCGCCGGGTCGCTTTGCTCGTCCGGGTCGAAGAGCTTCGCCGGCCGGCCGGGCTCCGTCACCAGAATGGGATGGATCGCCAGGTGGATGTCGCGGTGGGTACTCGTCACCTCCCCCATGACCGAGTCATAAAGGAAGGGCATGTTGCGTTCGGTGACGGCGATGATCGAGACCTCGGTTCCACCCGGCGCTATGCCCGGCACCGTCTCGACCGAAACCTGCGGCTTGCCGCCGTCCCAGCGCGCCAGTTCCTGGCGGGCGTGGGCGGCCGTCAGCGCCAGCATGTCCGGCGAATAGAGATCGAGGTCGTCGTTGCTCGCGCCGCCGAAGAGAATCTCGGGCGGCAGAGTTTCGGTACCGATCTTGGTTACTGCCGCGCGGGCCGCATCAATGTGACGGTCCCGTTTCGGATTATGCTTCACGCCCATGAATTCGCTCCCCCAAAATGATAGTCGACCCTATCAGAACCATGGTCAATGGCGATCGTTTTTATGCTGGATTTGGGCAAAATCGAGCCTGTTTTTGGAGAAATTCACGCAGAATCGACCTAAATCCATTTAAATCGGGGGTGATTTTGCGAAAATTTCTCAAAAAACGATGAAAACGAATAAAAACGCCGCAGAACTTCAAGATCGTCCGGAGCGGCTCCCTGTTGACAGGGCCGCGACAGCGGGCGATCACACCGTCCAATCGAAGGATGGTCTCGCCCGATGCCCGAAATGCCCGCCGCCTCCGGCGCCGTCATCGTCATATCCAGCCATGTGATTCGCGGCACCGTCGGCAATCGCGCCGCGGTGTTCGCCCTCGAAACGCTCGGGCACCGGGTGTGGGCCCTGCCGACGGTCATTCTTCCCTGGCATCCCGGCCATGGCCGCTCGACGCGGGTGGTGATGCCGGACGCGGATTTCCAGTCCATCATCGATGATCTCGCCAAGGCCCCCTGGGTGGGCGAGGTACGCGCCGTCCTGTCCGGTTACCTTGGCTCGCCAGCCCAGGCCGAGGGCGTTGCCCGGCTGGTGACTACGCTCAGTGAACGCAATCCGGACCTTTTCTACGCCTGCGACCCGGTGATCGGCGACGCGAACGGTCTTTACGTGCCGGCCGAGATCGCTGCCGCCATTCGCGATCGGCTACTGCCGCTGGCGACGCTGGCGACGCCCAACCGGTTCGAGCTCGCCTGGCTCGCCGGTGCGGCGCTTGAAACCAACCAGGCGATCCTCGACGCTGCGCTCGGTCTCGGGCCGTCCCGAGTGCTGGTGACGTCGGCGATCCCGATGATGAGCGGCGGCACCGGCAATCTCTATCTTTCCGGGCGGCACGCGCTGCTTGCCGAGCACCGGCTGATCGACAATCCGCCGAACGGCACCGGAGACCTGCTCTCGGCCGTCTTTCTGGCGCGGCTTCTCCAGGGGCTTTCCGAGGAGCGCGCTTTGCAGATGGCGACCGCCAGTGTGTTCGAGATCATCGCGCGCAGCCGCAAACGCGGCGCCGACGAACTGACGCTCGAACAGGATGCACCGAGCCTGGCGACGCCGATGGCGATGGTGCAGATGCGCCGGCTGTTGCATCCGAGCCAGGTGAAGAAATAGCTGCGGATATAAAAGAAATGGCTCATAAGCGCTCTTCGCCCTTTCAGGCGCGCAAAGGTCGCTGTAACACTTCGACGCCCATGGTTTCCCAAGGAGCCATGCGGCAGTGAATGACAGTGGATGACGCGGGGTTACCGATGGATATGCAGGGCTTTCCGGAACATCTTCTGACCGGCTACCGCAACTTCATGAGTGGTCGTTTCAGCGAACAGCAGCAACGCTACAAGACGCTTGCGGAAAGCGGGCAGAAGCCTAAGACGATGGTCATCGCCTGTTGCGATTCGCGCGCCGCACCTGAAACTATCTTCGATAGCGGCCCGGGAGAACTCTTCGTCGTTCGCAACGTCGCCAACATGATGCCGCCCTACGAGCCGGATGGGCACTATCATTCCACATCCGCGGCACTTGAGTTCGCGGTGCAGTCGTTGCGCGTCAGCGACATCGTCGTGATGGGTCACGGACGCTGCGGCGGCATCAAGGCGGCGCTCGATCCGGATGCGGAACCCCTCTCCCCGGGCGATTTCATCGGCCGCTGGATGAACCTCCTGAAGCCGGCCGCGGAACAGATCCAGAGCAATGACTTCATGACCCAGTCGGAACGCCAGCGCGCGCTCGAGCGCGTCTCGATCCGCAACTCGGTCGCCAATCTCAGGACATTCCCCTGCGTGCAGATCCTCGAATCGAAGGGAAAGCTGCGTCTGCATGGCGCCTGGTTCGACATCTCGACCGGAGAGCTGTGGGTAATGGACGCGAAAACCGGCGATTTCGCCCGGCCTGGCACGTGATACTGCACCGCCCATGAAAGCAAGAAGCGCTGTCCTTTCGGACAGCGCCCCGGTCAATTCGCAACCCTCGGGGGATTCGTCAGTCGCCGTCGATCTCGGCGCCGATGATGGCGATCGCCTGTTGGTAGACGCTCGCGGCGTTCCAGCCCTGGATCGCCGCGTAGTTCACCTGGCCCGGCTGGTAACCGCCGCCCGGTTGCCAGCCGTGGCCGCGCAGGAAGTTCGCGGTCGAGGCCAGGGCGTCGGCCTTGGAGCGGACCATGTCGACATGGCCGTTGCCGTCGCCGTCGACGCCGAATTTCAGAACGTTCAAAGGCAGGAACTGGGTCTGGCCGATTTCGCCGTGCGCCGCGCCCCGGGCGGCCGGGCTGAGATCACCCCGTTCGACGAGTTGAAGCGCGGCGTAGAGCTGGTCGGTGAAATAGGCGGAGCGGCGACAATCATAGGCGAGCGTCGAAACGGCGGAGAGCGTATGCTCCTTGCCCATGAAGGAGCCGAAGCCGGTCTCCATGCCCCAGATCGCGATCAAAGGGCCGGCCGGCACGCCGAAGCGCTGTTCGATGCTGTCGAAAAGCCGGGCGTTCTGGGCGCGCATCTTGCGGCCGCGCGAGATGATCGCCTGGCCGCCGCGTTTCTGCATGAATTGGTCGAGCGACAGCTTGAAGCTCTTCTGGCCGCGGTCGGCGCGGATGGTCGCCCGGCTATAGGAGACGTTGGCGAGTGCCGCGTTGAGCGCTGACGAACTGATGCCGTTGCCGGCGGCCTCGCGCTTGAACTCGGCAACCCAGGCGGAAAAGCCGCCGGAGTTGTTGCCGCATTGCGCCGCCGAGGCGGCTGCGGGAAGAACTGCTATTGAGATGAGGGCTGCAAGCCCCGTCACTGCGCACCTTGCCATGTGCATGGTATACCCCGTCAAAGCCCGAATAATTGACTTGAAAAGCCCGCCCCGCCCGGGCTCGTCGTTTCGCTCTCGTCCCCCAGGCGATGGTTTCACGTGAATCCACCGCCCGAACCTCAATGCGAAACCCCGCAAGGTCCGTGGCCGAGCGGGGTTCGTATTACACTTGATTGTCGCCTCGTCAGGCGGCCTGCTTGCGCGGCTTGATCAGGCCGCGATTGACAAGCAGTTCGGCGATCTGAACGGCGTTCAGCGCCGCACCCTTGCGCAGGTTGTCGGAAACCACCCACATGTTGAGGCCGTTTTCGACGGTCGCGTCCTCACGGATGCGCGAAATATAGGTGGCGTCTTCGCCGGCGCATTCGTAGGGCGTCACATAGCCGCCGTTCTCATGCTTGTCGACGACCAGGCAACCCGGCGCCTCGCGCAGGATATTGCGCGCCTCGTCGGCGGTGATCTCGTTCTCGAATTCGATATTGACCGATTCCGAATGGCCGATGAACACCGGAACGCGCACCGCCGTGCAGGTCACCTTGATCTTCGGATCGAGCATCTTCTTGGTCTCGGCGAGGACCTTCCACTCTTCCTTGGTGTAGCCGTCTTCCATGAAGACGTCGATGTGCGGAATGACGTTGAAGGCGATGCGCTTGGTGAACTTCTTGCTCTCGATCGGATCGGCGACGAACACGGCGCGCGTCTGGTTGAAGAGCTCGTCCATGCCGTCCTTGCCGGCGCCGGAGACCGACTGGTAGGTGGAAACGACGACGCGCTTGATCTTGGCGTGGTCGTGCAGCGGCTTCAGCGCGACGACGAGCTGGGCCGTCGAGCAATTCGGATTGGCGATGATGTTCTTCTTGGCAAAGCCGGAAATCGCATCGGCGTTCACTTCTGGCACGATCAGCGGCACCTCGGCGTCGTAGCGCCAAGCCGAGGAATTGTCGATGACGACGCAACCCTGCTGGCCGATCTTCGGCGAGTACTTCAAGGAAACCGCGCCGCCGGCCGACATCAGGCAAATATCGGTGTCGGAGAAATCATAGGTTTCGAGGTTGGAGACCTTCAGCGTCTTGTCGCCGTAGGAGACCTCGGTGCCGATGGAGCGCGACGAGGCGAGCGCCACAACCTCATCCGCGGGAAATCCCCGTTCGGAAAGGATGTTCAGCATCTCCCGGCCGACATTGCCGGTGGCGCCTGCGACTGCAATCTTGAAACCCATGTTCTAAGCTCTCTTTCTGTCTCTCCTCACCTGGTGGAGGCGGAGCCGCGCGGATCGTCCGCGAGGTTCCTGTCCCCGGCCGTACCGGGGAGAGAGCGGAGGGCCAGAGACGTCAGACGGTTTTCGTCGTCGTTTTGGCCGTTGTTTTGCGATCGAGCGAGAAAGGGCGAGCCTGCCCGGCATGGGCCGGCAGGTTCAGCGCAGCGATGGACGAACTGTTCGGTCGCATCTGAGGTTTCCTCGTTCGCCGCTGCTCTTACCGGCTTTTCCGCAAGAGTCAAGCCGCCGGCCGCTCTCCGCCTTGAATTGCCCGGCCGGATATGGGGCTTCAGTTTTCGCCGGCCGCGCCCGATCGCCGCGTTAGACGAAAGTCATAGGACGAAAGCATCCCTGCCTCCGCCAAGGCTTTTCTGACATCCTCTCAATCAGGTGACCCGCGTTCGGGGCTTCGGGGAGGAGCTGGAACGATCCAACGGGCGCTCAAAAATGCCTTTTGAAGTGGAGGATCATCAAATGGCACATGTCGCAACAGCGGACGGCGTTAAAAAAGCCGGCCCCATGACCGGCGAGGAGAAGAAGGTCATCTTCGCGTCGTCGCTCGGTACCGTCTTCGAATGGTACGATTTCTATCTTTACGGGTCGCTCGCCCTCTATATCGGAGCGACCTTCTTCAGCCAGTATCCGGAGACGACCCGCAACATCTTCGCGCTGCTTGCCTTTGCCGCAGGTTTCCTGGTGCGCCCCTTCGGTGCTCTCGTCTTCGGCCGGCTGGGGGACCTCGTCGGCCGTAAATATACCTTCCTCATCACCATCGTGATCATGGGCGTGTCGACCTTCCTGGTCGGCGTCCTGCCCGGTGCCGCCTCGATCGGCATCGCCGCGCCGATCATTCTGATCGTGCTGCGCCTGCTTCAGGGTCTTGCGCTTGGTGGTGAATATGGTGGTGCTGCTACCTATGTCGCCGAACATGCCCCGCATGGCCGCCGCGGCTACTTCACCTCCTGGATCCAGACGACGGCGACACTCGGTCTGTTTCTCTCGCTGGTGGTGATCCTGCTCGTGCAGTTCCTGGTCGGCAAGGAAGCCTTCGCCGAGTGGGGCTGGCGCATACCCTTCCTGCTCTCCTGCGTGCTTCTCGGCGTTTCCGTCTGGATCCGGCTGAAGATGAACGAATCGCCCGCCTTCAAGAAGATGAAGGAAGAGGGCAAGGGTTCGAAGGCGCCGCTGACGGAGGCCTTCGGCCAGTGGCGGAATGCGAAGATCGCCCTCCTGGCCCTTTTCGGCGCCGTCGTCGGCCAGGCCGTCGTCTGGTATTCCGGCCAGTTCTACGCGTTGTTCTTCTTGCAGAACATTCTTAAAGTCGATGCCCAGTCGGCAAACCTGATGGTCGCCGCCTCGCTTTTGCTCGGCACCGGCTTCTTCGTGTTCTTCGGCTGGCTTTCCGACAAGATCGGCCGCAAGCCGATCATCATGGCCGGTCTCCTGCTCGCCATGCTGACGTACTTCCCGCTTTTCAAGGCAATGACCTGGGCGGGCAACCCCGCTCTTGCCGAAGCCCAACAGAACATCCGTGCAACGGTCACTGCCGCTCCGGGCGACTGCAATTTCCAGTTCAATCCGACAGGCGTCCAGAAGTTCACGACGTCCTGCGATATCGCGACGGACTTTCTCACCCGCAACTCGGTGCCCTACGACGTCGTGACCACGGCCGCCGCGGGAACGCCGGCAACCGTGAACATCGGCGAGACGACGATCACCGGCTACGACGCCGTTGCTGCCGGCGACAAGGCCAAGGCTGAAGACTCCGCATTCAAGAAGCAGGTCAACATGGCGCTCCAGGCCTCGGGCTACCCGTTGGTGCGTGGTGCGGCCAAGGTGCCGGAATCCAAGCTCGATGGCTTCGTTGCTGCCAATCCGGAACTGGCCCTTGATGCCGGCGCCATCCGCGCCGGCGAGAAGGCCATGGTTCCGGCCGACAAGCTTGTCGCCGACAAGCTGCTCACCAAGGACGAAGTCGGCGGCGCCACCGAAATGGCGGTCTATTCGATCGACAAGGGCGGCGCCTTCACGATGGTGGCCGACCCGGCTCGCGTCAACTGGACGGTGATCATCGCGGTTCTGACGGTCCTCGTCATCT
This sequence comes from Sinorhizobium fredii USDA 205, assembly GCF_001461695.1. GTDB lineage: Bacteria > Pseudomonadota > Alphaproteobacteria > Rhizobiales > Rhizobiaceae > Sinorhizobium > Sinorhizobium fredii. Next base: position 44,485 of record NZ_AUTC01000141.1, read on the forward strand.
ATGTGACGATGGTCTACGGCCCGATCGCTGCCCTGCTCGTCGAGCTCTTCCCGACCCGCATCCGCTACACCGGCATGTCGCTGCCCTATCACATCGGCAACGGCTGGTTCGGTGGCCTGCTTCCGGCGACGGCCTTCGCGATGAGCGCCGCAAGGGGCGATATCTACTATGGTCTCTGGTACCCGATCGTCTTCGCCGGCCTGACGCTGGTGATCGGCCTGCTGTTCCTGCCGGAAACCAAGGACCGCGACATCCATCAGATGGACTGAGCGGGCGCGAATCACGACGCGGGATGCGGTCGGAAAACCGCTTCCCGCTTCCCATCAAGCTCTCCTGACTCCGGCGCGGCTTCCGCGCCGGCTTTTTTTGATCCTTTGGGCGCGGCTTTCGCGCCGGCTTTTTATTTGGGCGGAGGCCGTGTGGCCTTCGGCGCCGGCCAGCCGCCAGTGTCGAGAAGGAAGAGCCAGTCCCGCCGGGCGAAGAGAAAGGCGACCATCATCGCCACCCAGAGACCGAGCAGCAGGCCGGCGGCCACGTCGCTCGGATAGTGGGCGCCGACGATGACGCGCGACACGCCGATCAGCAGCGCCAATATCAGAAAAAGCGGCCGTAGCTCAGGCTTCAGCATGGCGAAGGCACCGAAGAAGGCACCGGCCGCCGTCGAATGGCCGGAGGGGAAGCTCTCGAACAACCGGTCGCCGGTAAAAGGCGTCAGGCTGTAGGCGCCATAGTCGGCGAAAAGTTCCGGGCGGGCGCGGCCAATCAGGAACTTCAGCCCATGCACCAGCGCGCTTGCCGTGCCGATCGTCAACAGGAAATAGGCCGAGAGATTGCGCGCGGTTCGGGCCCGCTGTCGGATCGTGTCGCGCCGCGAAGCGCGGCGGACGACAAAGGCGATCAGGAGCAGGGTGGCGGAGGTATAGATCATCCAGGCGAAAGTGCCGACGTCGGTGATCGTCCGGTTGAAGTCGACGATCTCGTCCGGCAGGGCTTGCGCCCATTCCGACAATTGCGGATCGAAAGGCACGAGAGCCAATACGAGGACGATCGTCGTCAGCACGATCCAGCCTGTCGAGGCAAGCGGTTGGTTCATGTCGGTCTTTCCTGTCGCTTTCCTGCATGTGAAAACGAACGCGGAAAAATCAAGGGATTACAAAGAAAAACACCTCCGGAGTGCATCCGGAGGTGTCTGGGTAATTTGTGGTGCTGCAAGGGCCGATCAGGCCGAGAGCGCCTTGAATTCGGCGAGGATGGCGTCGCCCATCTCGACGGTGCCGACCTTCTGGCACCCTTCCGCCATGATGTCGCCGGTGCGGATGCCCTTGTCGAGCACGTTGGCGATCGCCTTCTCCAGATTGTCGGCTTCCTTCACCAGGTTGAGGGAGTAGCGCAGGCACATGGCGAAGGAGGCGATCATCGCGATCGGGTTGGCGATGCCCTGGCCGGCGATGTCCGGCGCAGAGCCGTGCACCGGCTCGTAAAGCGCCTTGCGCTTGCCGGTCTTGGCATCCGGTGCGCCGAGCGAGGCCGATGGCAGCATGCCGAGCGAACCGGTGAGCATCGCGGCAACGTCGGAGAGCATGTCGCCGAACAGGTTGTCGGTGACGATGACGTCGAACTGCTTCGGCTGGCGCACCAGCTGCATGCCGCCGGCATCGGCCAGCATGTGCTCGAGCTGCACATCGGAATACTTCGCCTTGTGCGTCTCGGTAACCACCTGGTTCCAGAGCACGCCCGACTTCATGACGTTGCGCTTTTCCATCGAACAGACGCGGTTATTGCGGGTGCGTGCCAGTTCGAAGGCGACGCCGGCGATGCGTTCGATCTCGTAGGTATCGTAAACCTGCGTGTCGATACCGCGCTTCTGGCCGTTGTCGAGGTCGATGATCTCCTTCGGCTCGCCGAAATAGACGCCGCCGGTCAGTTCGCGGACGATCAGGATGTCGAGGCCCTCGACCAGCTCCGCCTTCAGCGAGGAGGCCTTGGCAAGCGCCGGGTAGCAGATGGCGGGACGCAGGTTGGCAAAGAGTTCGAGATCCTTGCGCAGCCGCAGCAGGCCGGCTTCCGGCCGCACCTCATAGGGCACCGCATCCCATTTCGGTCCGCCGACCGCGCCGAAGAGCACGGCATCGGCGGCCAGCGCCTTCGCCATGTCCCCTTCCGAGATCGCCGCGCCATGGGCGTCATAGGCGGATCCACCCACAAGCCCCTCGTCCGTCACAAAGCCGGCATCCTGCTCGGCATTCATGTAAGCGATGATTTTGCGGACTTCCGCCATGGCTTCCGGGCCGATGCCGTCGCCGGGCAGAAGGAAGAGATTGCGCACAGTCATGGATAGTCCTTCTCGAGGGGAAAACTCGGGCGGTTCTTAGCGCAACTTCGTATCGAGGGAAATCGCGGCGGCGAAAGATTTGTGCGTGCCCAAGGCGTTCCCCTGGAAACAGTCGTGCGCCCCTGGCGGGAGGAAAATGCCGCGACCGATCACCGGTCAGCACAGCGCGAGAGAAAGACCATGCGCAAGCTCATCAGAGCCATCGCGGCCTTGGTCCGCGACACGATGGACATTCTCACCTTCCGCAAGCCTTCGCGCCGAGGCTGATCTGCCTAGCAAGCCGGTCAGGCAAGCCGGTTTGCCGCCATTGCCGTTTCCGCTTGACGGAATCGGCGCCGGAGGCTCGAATGGCCGAATTGCAACCGGGGTTTCCAAGATGTCCGAGACGCTTCTTGTCGGTGCCTTCCTTGCCGCGCTGTCCTATACGCTGATCCCCGGCCCCGCCTTCCTGGCGCTGCTCGGCATCGGCGCCGGTCAGGGCCGGAAAGCCGGCGCGCTGTTCATGGGCGGCCATCTCGCCGGCGATATTCTCTGGTCGACGCTGGCGCTCGTCGCCATCGTCGGTGCGCGGTCGATCGGAACGGCGATCTTCGACATCCTCGGACTTTTCTGCGGCGCCTATCTCGCCTGGATCGGCTGGACGGCGCTCAGGGCCCGCCCGAAGGGCGACAACCGGGCGCTGATGACGGTCGAGCGGCCGCTGCGGCGCGGGCTGATCTTCGGCCTCACCAATCCCAAGGGCTACCCGGTGGCGCTCGCGACCTTCACGGCGCTGCTCGCCAGTTCCGCGAATGCGCTGGAATTCAACGCCCTGCCGATGCTACTCGCCGTGTCGCTGATCGGTTTCCTGATCGCCGACGTGATCCTGATCGCGATCATCGGCGCCTCCGTCGTCCGGCGCTTCTATCGGCGCCATGAGCTCACCATCGTTCGGCTTTCCGGGTTGCTGTTCATCGGCTTTGCGGTGCAGGCGGTCTGGCACGCGGCGCCGGGTCTTCTTGGCCTGCGCAAGCCTTGAAGGGGCCGCACTTATCAACCACTTCAAACATCTCGTCCGGCTCGCCCTGATCGTCGCGCCGCGCTCCGCATGCGAAAGGAATCCCATGATCGTCAACGCTTCGCTCAACCCCGCCCTGGTAAATTGGACCGGCCATGAGGGCCTGCCTCGCTTCGAGGCGATCAAGGACGAGGACTTCGCCCCTGCCTTCGATGCCGCTTTCGTGAGCCACGAGGCGGAGATCGATACGATCGCCAGAAATCCGGAGCCGCCGAGCTTCGAGAACACCGTCGTCGCACTGGAGATTGCCGGAGACGAGCTGTCGCGCGTTTCGGCGCTGTTCTGGACCAAGGCGGGTGCCCACACCAACGAGACGATTCAGGCGCTGGAGCGCGACATCGCACCGAAGATGTCACGCCACTACTCGAAGATCGGCACGAATCCGGCCTTGTTCAGCCGCATCGACACGCTGTGGGAGAAGCGGGAAAAGCTCGGCCTCGACCTGGAGGCAACGCGCGTCCTGGAGCGGCACTGGAAGGGTTTCGTCAAGTCCGGCGCCAAGCTCGAAAAGCCGGCGCAGGACCGGCTTGCCGCGATCAACGAGACGCTCGCCGGGCTTGGCGCGAAATTCGGCCAGAATGTGCTGGCCGACGAGAAGAGCTGGGCGCTGCTGCTGGCGAGCGAGGCGGAACTGGACGGGCTGCCGGATTTCCTGAAGGATGCGATGGCGGCTGTGGCGCGCGACCGGGGCGAGGACGGCAAATACGCGGTGACGCTGTCGCGGTCGATCATCGAGCCCTTCCTGACCTTCTCGGAAAACCGCGAGCTTCGCGAACAGGCCTTCAGGGCCTGGACGGCGCGCGGCGAAAACGGCGGCGAGACCGACAATCGGGGCATCATCGCCGAGACGCTTGTCCTTCGGGCCGAGAAGGCAAAGCTGCTCGGTTACGAGAATTATGCGTCGCTGAAGCTCGATGACACCATGGCGAAGACGCCCGAGGCCGTGAACGGCCTGCTGATGCAGGTCTGGGAAAAGGCGGTGGCGCGCGCCGGTGAGGAGGAGGCGGATCTCGCCAAGCTCATTGCCGCCGAGGGCCGCAACCACGAGGTCATGCCTTGGGACTGGCGCCATTATGCCGAAAAGCTCCGGGCGGAAAAATTCAGCTTCTCGGAAAGCGAGCTGAAGCCCTATCTGCAGCTCGAAAAGATCATCGACGCCTGCTTCGACGTCGCCCGTCGCCTCTTCGGCATCACCGCCACGGAAAAGAAGGGGATCGCCGCCTACCATCCGGATGTGCGCGTCTTCGAGATCCGCGACGCTTCGACCAAGCTCGTGGCGCTCTTCCTCGGCGACTATTTCGCCCGCTCCTCGAAGCGCTCCGGCGCCTGGATGAGCTCCTTCCAGTCGCAGCACAAATTGAGATTGAAGAACGGCGCCGTCGGCGAAATCCCGATCGTCTACAATGTCTGCAATTTCGCCAAGCCCGCCGACGGCAAGCCCGCCCTGCTCTCGATCGACGACGCCCGCACCCTCTTCCACGAGTTTGGCCATGCGCTGCACGGCATGCTGTCCAACGTCACCTACCCGTCGGTGTCGGGCACTGGCGTTTCGCGCGATTTCGTCGAACTGCCGTCACAGCTCTACGAACATTGGCTGACGGTGCCGGAAATCCTCAAGAAATATGCCGTGCACTACCGGACCGGCGAGCCGATGCCGCAGGCACTGCTCGACAAGGTGCTGGCCGCCCGAACCTTCAATTCCGGCTTCGCCACCGTTGAGTTCACTTCGTCGGCGCTTGTCGACATGGCCTATCATACGGCCGAAAGCATCAGCGACCCGATGGCGCTGGAGGCAGCGACGCTCGACAAGATCGGCTTGCCGAAATCGATCGTCATGCGGCATCGCAGCCCGCATTTCCTGCACGTCTTCTCAGGCGACGGTTACTCCGCCGGCTATTATTCCTACATGTGGTCGGAGGTGCTCGACGCCGACGCCTTCGCCGCTTTCGAGGAGACCGGCGATCCCTTCGACCCGGCGATGGCGGAGAAGCTCAAGGGCCACATCTATTCGGTCGGCGGGGCGATCGATCCGGAGGACGCCTACAAGGCCTTCCGCGGCAAGCTGCCGAGTCCCGAGGCGATGCTGGCGAAGAAGGGGCTGGCGGCGTAGCGGGCAGATCCTGAACTGTCGGGGCGGAACTGCGAACGTTCGCCCCTCCCCAACCCCTCCTCAGAGGTGGGAGGGGCTTGTTGCCGCGCCCCCTCGCCTTTATTCGGTCGCTGCAGGAAGGTTCGACGTTTGGGAATGGCAGTCGGCGGCAACGGGCACCAAAGCCCCTCCCCCTTGTGGCCCTTGTGGGGAGGGGTTCCGGGATGGTGGCCACGTGGCGGCTGACAGATGGGTGCAATGTTCCGAAGCCGAGATGCTACGCCGCCTGCTCTACCCCCAGAACCGCCAGCAGGTTGCGCATCCGTGCTGCCGCCAGTTCCGGCCTGTCGAGCACATTGGCCTGGTCGGCGAGGCGGAAGATATCCGCATAGTGCAGCAGTCCGCGGGCCGATTGCAGGCCGGCCGGCAGGGTGAAATGGCGCTGGTGGCCGTTCAGCCAGGCAAGAACGACGACGCCGGCCTTGTAGTATTGCGTCGGCGCCTCGAAGATCTTGCGTGACAGCGGCACGGTCGGCTCGATGACGCCGCGGAAGGTGGTGAGATCGCCATCTGCCAGGGCGGCAAGCGCCTTCGAGGCGGACGGCGCGACGGCGTCGAAGATGCCGAGCAGGGCGTGGCTGTATTTCGTGCCGTCGCCCTCGATCAGTTCCGCATAGTTGAAGTCGTCGCCGGTGAAGCAGAGCACGCCGTCCGGCAGCCGGCTGCGCAGCGCCACTTCCTTGGCGTTGTCGAGCAGCGAAATCTTGATGCCTTCGACCTTGGCGCTGTTCTCCTTAATGATCGACAGCACCGTTTCGAGAGCCTCGTCGAAATTCTCGGAGCCCCAATAGCCCTTGAGTTGCGGGTCGAACATGTCGCCAAGCCAGTGGAGCACCACCTTGTCCTTCGCCTGGGCGAGGATATGACCATAGACACGCCGATAGTCATCGCCGGAGCTCGCCACGCGGGCGAGCGCCCGGCTCGCCATCATGATGGCGCGGCCGCCCTCCCCCTCGACGAAGCCGATCTGTTCCTCGTAGGCCGCGATGACGTCCTCGATCGAACGGGCCTCCGTGGGCGAAAGATGGTCGGTGCCGGCGCCGCAGGCGAGATCCGCACCCGGGACGCTGCGCGCTTCGGCGAGCGAACGGCGGATCAGCTCCTTGGCGCCCGTCCAGGAAAGCCCCATGCCGCGCTGGGCGGTGTCCATCGCCTCGGCGATCTTGAAGCCGAGGTTCCACAGGTGATGACGAAAGGCCATAGTCGCCTCCCAGTCGATCGCCGGATTGCCCCAGGGATCGGCGTCGCGCAAGGGATCGGAAACGACATGGGCGGCCGCATAGGCGATGCGGTTGAACCTCGGCACGGTCGCCGGCCGAGCGATCGGTGTCCCCTGTAGTCGGTATTCTTCGAGCGAGCCGTTTTGGCGCGGCATCAAAAGGCTGGTCATCGGCATTGATCCTCCTCAAGTTCGCGGCATCGAATAATTTAGATCGATCCAAAATGCAAGGCGGAATATTTTTCGAGCTCTGCCGAGCGGTCCACTGTGATGTCCGGCTTTTTATCGACGCGGAACACACCTATTCTGCTGAAAGATAAACGTATTTGGCAAAAATTCTCCCTCACGTGAAGCGCTTATGCTTCGTGAGACGTCTCAAAAAAAGTGAACAAAGCCCTCTTGACGGATTTGGAACGTTCCAATTATTAAGGATGCAACAGGCGAATTGCCGAGGGAGGGCAGTGATGGCGAGGGAGCGGGTGACGGTCGTCGACATAGCGCGCGCCGCGGGCGTGTCGAAGTCGACCGTGTCGCTCGTCCTGCAGGGAAGCTCGCTCGTCAACGAGGCGACGCGCGCCAAGGTGAACGCAGCGATCCGCGAGCTTGGCTATGTCTACAATCGCGGTGCCGCCAATCTGCGTCAGTCGAAATCGAAGATCATCGGCATCGTCGTCAACGACCTGACGAACAGCTTCTTTGCGGAGCTCGCCGTTGGCGTCGATGCAGTGGTGCAGTCCGCCGGCTTCGTCCAGTTCCTGGCCAACACCGGTGAGAAGAGCGAACGCCAACGCGAGGTCATCGCCTCGATGCGCGAGCACGGCGTTTCCGGCCTGATCATCTCGCCGGCGCGCGGTACGGAAGTGTCCGATCTTGCGCCGCTCGTCGCCAGCGGCATTCCGGTCGTGCTCGTCGTGCGCGACATTGCGGACGCCGGGGTGTCGTCGCTGATTTCCGACAATCATGCCGGCGCCATGGCCGCCGTCCGTCATCTGATCGAGCGCGGCCATCGCCGCATCGCCTTCCTCGGCGGCTTTCCGGATACCGCCGTCTTCGAGGCGCGCATGCGCGGCTTTCGTGATGCGCTGCGCGAGGCGGGAATGCCTGCCGTCGACGAGCTGGTCATCGGTTCTGCGCCGTCGCGCGCCGGCGGCGTGACGGCGATCGAGCAGGCGATGATGCTCAAGGAGCGGCCGACCGCGGCGCTCTGCTTCAACGACGCGGTCGCTTTCGGCGTGTGCGACGGGCTCAGGGCCCGGCGGCTCGAGCCGGGCGCCGACTTTGCGGTGATCGGTTTCGACGACGTCATCGAGGCGAAGACTGCGGTGCCGGCGCTGACCACCGTTTCCGTCGACCCGCAGGGCATGGGCGAGCGGGCGGCGGAATTGCTCCTGAAACAGATCATGGCCGGGCGTGCGGAGCCCGAAGCGATCGTCAGCCCCGTACGGCTCGTCGTTCGTCAGAGCTGCGGCGGCACCGTCGAGCGCAGAGTGAAGGAGATTTCGTCATGATTCGATGGGGATTGATCGGCGCGAGCACGATCGCGCGCGAATGGGTGATCGGCGCGATCCGCGCCGCCGGCGGCGAAGTCGTCTCGGTGATGAGCTCGAGCGAGGAGCGTGGGCAGGCCTATGCCGCCGAAAACGGCATCGCCAAGGCCGTGACCAGCCTCGACGACCTCGTCGGCGATGCGGAGGTCGATGCCGTCTATATCTCGACGACCAACGAGCTGCATCACGCCCAGGCGCTGGCGGCGATTCACGCTGGCAAGCACGTGCTCTGCGAAAAGCCGCTGGCGATGAACTTGAACGACGGCTGCGAAATGGTGCTGAAGGCCTGCGAGGCCGGCGTCGTGCTCGGCACCAACCATCATCTGCGCAATGCCGCCACGCACTGCGCCATGCGCGAGGCGATCGCCGCCGGCCGGATCGGCAGGCCGATCGCGGCGCGGGTGTTCCACGCCGTCTACCTGCCGCCGCATCTGCAGGGCTGGCGGCTCGAAAGGCCGGATGCCGGCGGCGGCGTCATTCTCGACATCACCGTGCATGATGCCGATACGCTGCGCTTCATTCTCGACGACGACCCGATCGAGGCGGTGGCGATCAGCCACAGTGCCGGCATGGGCAAGGAGGGGCTGGAGGACGGCGTCATGGGGGTCCTGCGCTTCCGTTCCGGGGTGATTGCGCAGTTCCATGATGCCTTCACCACGAAATACGCCGAGACCGGGCTTGAAGTGCACGGCACGGACGGTTCGCTGATCGGCCGCAACGTCATGTCCCAGCGCCCGGTCGGGACGGTGACGCTGCGCAACGAAGAGGGCGAGGTCGAGCTGCCGCTCGACCACCGCAATCTCTACGAGACGGGCGTGAGCGCCTTCCATGCCGCGATCGAAGGAAACGGCCGGCCCTCGGCAACCGGCGAGGACGGCGTCTGGTCGCTGGCCACGGGCCTTGCCGTCGTCAAGGCGGCGGCGACCGGCGTCGCCGCCCAGATCGAAACGGGACTTTGACGCGCATGTCTGTGAGCAAGCATATTTCGCCGGCACAAGCGGCCGCAATGATCCCGGACGGTGCCGTCGTTTCGGTCTCCTCGTCCAGCGGTCTCGGCTGCCCGGACCTGATGCTGAAGGCGATCGGCGAGCGTTTCGACGCGACGGGCCATCCGCGCGGCCTCACGACCCTGCATCCGATCGCCGCCGGCGACATGAGCGGCATCAAGGGCGTCGACTACATCGCCAAAAAGGGCCTGCTGAAGAAGATCATCGGCGGCTCCTATCCGTCCGGGCCCTCCAGTGCCGAGCCGCCGCTGATCTGGCAGATGATCGGCGCCAACGAGGTGGCGGCCTACAACATCCCCTCCGGCATCCTCTTCGACATGCATCGCGAGGCGGCGGCGAAACGCCCGGGGGTGATGACCAAGATCGGGCTCGACACCTTCGTCGACCCGTCGCGGGAAGGCTGCGCCATGAATGCGTCGGCTGCCGCCGAGCCGGTGGTCAAGAAGATTTCCTTCGAGGGTGAGGACTGGCTCTATTTCAAGGCGATCGCGCCGCAGGTGGCGATCATTCGCGCCACCACGGCGGACGAGCGCGGCAATCTCACCTACGAGCACGAGGGCGCCTATCTCGGCGGGCTCGACCAAGCGCTGGCCGCCCGCAACAATGGCGGCATCGTCATCGCCCAGGTCAAGCGCATCGCCAAGGAAGGTTCGCTGAAGCCCCATGACGTGCGGGTGCCGGGCGTGCTCGTCGATTACGTCGTCGTCGATCCGGACCAGAAACAGACGACGCTGACGCCCTACGACCCGGCCATTTCAGGCGAGATCTTCCGGCCGCTCGACAGTTTCCGCGTCCCGGAATTCAACATCCAGAAGGTGATCGCGCGCCGCGTCGCGCAGGAGCTCGAGGCAGGCAGCGCCGTCAATCTCGGCTTCGGCATTTCGGCCAATGTGCCGCGCATCCTTTTGGAAGAAGGCCTGCATGGCGCTGTCACCTGGGTGATCGAGCAGGGGGCTGTCGGCGGCGTGCCGCTGCTCGACTTCGCCTTCGGCTGCGCGTCGAACGCCGACGCCTTCATGCCGTCGCCCTACCAGTTCACCTATTTCCAGGGCGCGGGCTTCGATGCCTCGCTGCTTTCCTTCCTGGAGATCGACCGTACCGGCTCGGTCAACGTCTCGAAGCTCAGCTTCCGCCCGCATGTGACGGCTGGAGCAGGAGGCTTCGTCGACATCACGGCGCGGGCGAAGAAGATCGTTTTTTCCGGCATGTTCAATGCCGGCGCGAAACTTGCCGTCGCCGACGGCAGGCTCGTCATCGAGAAGGAAGGCAAGCTGAAGAAGCTGGTCAATCAGGTCGAGCACGTCACCTTCTCCGGTCGCCGGGCGATCGAGCAGGGACAGGACATCACCTATGTCACCGAGCGTTGCGTCATGAAGCTCACGCCCGAAGGCATCGTGCTGACCGAAATCGCTCCGGGCGTCGATCTCCAGGCGCATATCCTCGACCAGTCGGAATTCCCGCTGATCGTCTCCGACAAGCTGAAGGTCACGGACGCGGCACTGTTCCACGAGGCGCCGATAGGCCTGACGCTGCCAGCCAAGCCGCGGCGCGAGATCGCAGGGGGCACGCATGGCTGACGAACGGATCCGCATCGAGATCGACGGCGCGATCGCGACGATGACGGTCGCACGGCCCGAGAAACTCAATGCCTTCGACATCGACATGCTGAAGGCGCTTGCTTCCGCCTGCGATACCGTCGAGGCGAACCGCGATGTGCGGGTGGCGATCCTCACCGGCGAGGGCAAGGCCTTTTCCGCTGGCGGTGACATCAGGGCCTGGGGCGGCATGGAGCCTGCGGCCTTCGGCCACGACTGGGTGCGCTTCGGCCACCGCGTCTTCGAGCGGCTGGCGACGCTGCGCATGCCGGTGATCGCCGCCTTGAACGGCCATGCGCTCGGCGGCGGTCTGGAACTGGCGGCGGCCGCGGATATCCGCATCGCCGAAAAACAGGTGAGGATCGGGCTTCCCGAAACGAGCCTCGGCATGGTGCCCGGTTGGTCCGGTACGCAACGGCTCGTTTCGCGCTTTGGCGCGCAGATTGTCCGCCGCATGGTGCTCGGCGGCGAGACGTTCACGGCGGAGGAGGCGAAGGCCGAAGGCCTCGTCGATGCGGTGGTCGAGACCGGCACGGTGATGACGGCGGCGCGGGCTTATGCCGCGCGCGTCGCGTCGCGTGGTCCGGCGGCGCTCGAAATATCGAAGCTGATGATCGCTTCGGCGAGCGGCGAGGACAAGGGCGCTGCCGTCGAGACGCTGGGCTCGATCCTCGTCGCCAAGACCGGTGATCTCAAGGAGGGCGTCGCGGCCTTCAGCGAAAAGCGCGAAGCGCGCTTCAAGGGAGAATGGTGATGACCGTACTGGTAAGGCCGAAGCCGCTCGGCGACGACAAGGTCCGCGAATTCCGGATGCTGATCGACGGTCAATGGGTGGCTGGCGCCGAGGGCCGGACGATCGAGCGCGTGGCGCCCGGGCATGGTGTCGTCGTCAGCCGCTACCAGGCGGCCACGAAGGTCGATGCCGAGCGCGCCATCGCCGCGGCGCGGCGCGCCTTCGATGATGGCCGCTGGCCGCGCATGACCGCGTCGGAACGCTCGCTGATTCTGCTCCGCGCCGCCGACATGATCGCCGCCCGCGCCGACGAGCTCGCCTTTCTCGACGCGATCGAATCGGGCAAGCCGATCAGCCAGGCGAAGGGCGAACTGGCCGGTGCTGCCGATATCTGGCGCTATGCGGCAGCGCTTGCCCGCGAGCTTTCCGGCGAAAGCTACAATACGCTCGGCGAGGGGACGCTTGGCGTCGTGCTGCGCGAAGCGATCGGCGTCGTCTCGATCATCACGCCCTGGAACTTCCCCTTCCTGATCGTCAGCCAGAAATTACCCTTCGCGCTGGCCGCCGGCTGCACGACGGTGGTCAAGCCCTCGGAACTCACCTCCGCCTCCACACTCGTGCTTGGCGAGATCCTCGAAGCGGCGGGCGTGCCGGCCGGCGTCGTCAACATCATCGTCGGCACCGGGCCGGAAGCGGGCGCGCCGCTCACCACCCATCCCGATGTCGACATGGTCTCCTTCACCGGCTCGACCGGCGTCGGCCGGCTGACCATGGCGAATGCGGCGCAGACCCTGAAGAAGGTGTCGCTCGAACTCGGCGGCAAGAACCCGCAGATCGTCTTCCCCGACGCCGATCTCGACGCGTTCGTCGATGCGGCCGTCTTCGGCGCCTATTTCAATGCCGGCGAATGCTGCAATGCCGGCTCGCGGCTGATCCTGCATCGCGACATTGCCGACGAAGTAACCGGACGCATCGCGGCGCTGGCGGCCAAGGTCAAGGTCGGCGATCCGCTCGATCCCGAGACGCAGGTCGGTGCGATCATCACGCCGCAGCATCTCGAAAAGATTGCCGGCTATGTAACTGCTGCCGCGGTCGAGGGCGCGGCCGTCAGCCATGGCGGCGCGGCGCTCGATCTCGGCATGGGCCAGTACATGGCGCCGACCATTCTCTCGGCCGTCCGGCCGGACATGGCGGTGGCGCGCGAGGAGGTTTTCGGGCCGGTCCTCTCGGTGCTCACCTTCGAGACGACCGAGGAGGCGGTCCGGATCGCCAATTCGATTGATTACGGGCTTTCGGCCGGCGTCTGGAGCCGCGATTTCGATACGTGCCTGTCGATCGGACGGAGTGTGCGTGCCGGCACGATCTGGATGAACACCTTCATGGATGGCGCCTCGGAACTGCCCTTCGGCGGCTACCGGCAATCGGGCCTCGGCCGCGAACTCGGTCGGCATGCGGTGGAGGACTACACGGAGACCAAGACGCTCAACATGCATATCGGCCAGCGCACCAACTGGTGGATGCCGCGCTGAGATCGGGATTGGGAGGCTGTTCGGCGATGAGTTCGTTGGCGATGTTCGCAGGCAGGATGACGAGGGGGCGGCCGATTCCGCGCCTTCTCGCTCCGGCTGCGCGTGCCTCAGACGGTCCGATCGCCGGCGGTTACCCCCGTCTTGAAGCGCCGCTCCGGATCGAGCAGCAATTGCAGCTCGCCGATATCCGTGCTGCCGCCGATGCGGCGCAGCAGGATGCGCCCCATGTGCTCGCCGGTCTCGGTGAGGTCCTCGTAGATGGTGTCGACCCGCGGCTGGATGGCGCCGAGCAGTGGCGACGTCTGCTTGGCGACGATGTCGTATTCGACGCCGAGGGTCAGGCCGCAGTCGCTCATGCCGGTGATCGTCGCCAGGGCGCAGACCTCGCCGCCGCAGGTGAAGCCATCCGGCGGATCCGGGTCGGCCTGGCGCCGGCGGATCCGGTCGCGGATCGCGCCGGCCGGGCTGTCGAGGTCGATGTCGGTAAGGATTTCATAGGCGCAGCCCGCCTCGCGCACTGCCGTCATGAAGCCATGCAGGATATGGCCGGCAAAGGTGAAGCTGGCCGGGCCGCTGATCAGCGCGGGCTTCTGCCGCCCCTTGGCGATCAGCCGCCGCGTCGCCTCATAGGCGAAGGTGAAATTGTCGTAGTCGACGAAGGGATGGGACGTGGCAAGCTCGGTGCGGCCGTGGGTGACGAAGGGAAAGCCGGCCTCCGAAAGCAGCTTGACGCGCGGATCGAGCGGCTCGGTGCGCGAGAAGATCAGCCCGTCGGCCATGCCGTTGCGGATGATGTAGTTCACCGCATCGATATTCGCTGCGTCGAGGAAGTTCGGCATGACGATCAGGTGATAGGCGGTGCCCTGCAAGGCCTTGGCGATGCCGGCCATCACGGAGGTTCCGTAGCCGAGGATCTCCTCATGCGGCGCGAGCAGCACGGCAATCACATTCGTGCGGCCGGTCTTCAGGCGCTGCGCTGCGCGGTCCGGCGAATAGCCGATGTCGAGCGCCACCTGGCGGACGCGATGGCGCGTGTCGACAGAGATCTGCGGCGCGTCGGCAAGCGCCCGCGACACCGTGGTGACGGCCAGTCCGGTGATATCGGCGATGGTGCGCAGGGTCGGCTTGCCGTGTCTTGGCGCGGCACTTCCCGGGCGGGCGGGTTTCGAAGGATCGGCCAAGCGGGTGCTTTCCTGCAAGCGGTCAAGAGCGGCATTTGTAACGTGACGCGAACCTATAAGCAATCGTATCATGCAAACGTTATAAATCGCTGGGCAGCAACGTTTTTGCTGCATTGCAGCATGCACTGCATGCCGTATAGTGCAGTGAAATCAGTCAGTTTCGGTCCACGGAAGGCAGGAGTTCGCCCTCCGCTTGACTTGCGGTGATTTGTAACGTTTTAAATTGTGCGGGCGGCGTATGCCGCAAGCCCAGACTGCCCCTTGGGAGGGGGCAGACAATCCAAAAAAGCGGAGGAGCTTCCGCTTCGGTAACTTGCAAACGGGAGGAAAACGATGCGCAAGTTGATGACGACGACGGCTGTTGCAGCATTGATGTTGGCGGCGACGGCCGCGCGCGCAGCAGAGAATGTGGAAGTGCTGCACTGGTGGACGTCCGGTGGCGAGGCGGCGGCCCTCGACGTTCTGAAGAAGGATCTGGAAGGCAAGGGCATTACCTGGACCGACATGCCGGTCGCCGGCGGCGGCGGCACGGAGGCTATGACGGTGCTTCGCGCCCGCGTCACCTCCGGCAATGCGCCGACGGCGGTGCAGATGCTCGGCTTCGACATCCTCGACTGGGCCAAGGAAGGCGCGCTCGGCAACCTTGACGACATTGCCGCCAAGGAAGGCTGGGACAAGGTCGTTCCGACGGCGCTGCAGCAGTTCTCGAAATATGACGGCCACTGGATCGCTGCTCCGGTCAACGTCCACTCGACCAACTGGGTCTGGATCAACAAGGCCGCCCTCGACAAGGCCGGCGGCAAGGAGCCGGCGAACTGGGATGAGCTGATCGCGCTGCTCGACAAGTTCAAGGAACAGGGCATCACGCCGGTTGCCCACGGCGGCCAGCCCTGGCAGGACGCGACGATCTTCGATGCGGTCGTGCTTTCGCTCGGCAACGACTTCTACAAGAAGGCCTTCATCGACCTCGATTCGGCAACGCTCGGCGGCGACCAAATGAAGGAAGCCTTCGACCGGATGACGAAGCTCAGATCCTATGTCGACGACAACTTCTCCGGCCGCGACTGGAACCTCGCCTCCGCCATGGTCATCGAGAACAAGGCCGGCCTGCAGTTCATGGGCGACTGGGCGAAGGGTGAATTCCTCAAGGCGAAGAAGGTGCCCGGCACCGATTTCGTCTGCATGCGCTTCCCGGGAACGCAAGGCTCGGTCACCTTCAACTCCGACGTGTTCGTCATGTTCAAGGTCTCGGATGATAAGGTCCCGGCACAATTGCAGATGGCTTCGGCCATCGAAAGCCCCACCTTCCAGACCGCGTTCAACGTCGTCAAGGGATCGGTTCCGGCCCGCACCGACGTTCCGGATACGGAGTTCGACGCTTGCGGCAAGAAGGGCATCAAGGATCTCGCCGAAGCCAACGCCAGCGGCACGCTCATGGGCTCCATGGCCCACCGCCATGCCAACCCGGCCGCCGTCATGAACGCGATCTATGACGTGGTGACCCGCCAGTTCAATGGTGAGCTCAGCTCGGAAGAGGCCGTGAAGGAACTCGTCACGGCGGTCGAGGCCGCAAAGTAAGCGCGACGCGAGGGGCGCGAAGCCCGTCACCCTGACCCTCTTCCCGCTCGCGGGGAGAGGGGACGGAGGCGCTGCGGCATAACCCCTTCTCCCTGCAAAGCGGGGAAAAGGTGCCGGCAGGCGGATGAGGGGCAGGCCCCTCCATACGAAACGATACGGTGGTAACAAACATGGATAGCCGCACCCGGCTGCAGGAGCTTTTGCCCAGGCTCGTGCTTGCCCCCAGCTTTCTCATAGTTCTGGTGTTCGTCTACGGCTTCATAGTCTACACGGGCTTCCTGTCGATGACGGACAGCAAGATGTTGCCGTCCCACAATTTCATAGGCTTCGGCAACTACAGCAAGCTCTGGGCGCTGCCACACTGGTGGCGGGCGGTCAGCAACCTGGCGATCTTCGCGACGCTCTATATCGTCATCTGCTCGGTGCTTGGTCTGGCGCTTGCCATCCTTCTCGACCAGAAGATCCGGGCGGAGGGGTTTCTTCGGCCGATCTACCTCTATCCGATGGCGCTGTCCTTCATCGTCACGGGGACCGCGTGGAAGTGGTTCCTCGATCCCGGCATCGGGCTCGAGAACACCATGCATCTCTGGGGCTGGGAGAGCTTCTCCTTCAACTGGATCAAGGACCGCAACTACGCGATCTATTGCGTCGTCATCGCCGCGGTCTGGCAGTCGACCGGCTTCATCATGGCAATGTTCCTGGCGGGCCTGCGCGGCGTCGACAACGAGATCATCAAGGCCGCCCAGATCGATGGTGCGACGACGCCGACCATCTACCGGCGGATCATCATTCCGTTGATGCGGCCGGTCTTCCTCTCGGCCTTCGTCGTGCTCGCCCATCTCGCCATCAAGGCCTACGACCTGATCATCGCCTTGACCGGCGGCGGGCCAGGGCAGGCGACTGAGCTGCCGGCGACCTTCATGTATTCCTACACCTTCACGCGAAACCAGATGGCGATCGGCGCCTCTTCGGCGGTCATCATGCTGGTGATGATCTTCTCGATCATCGTTCCCTATCTCTATTCCGAAATCCGGGGAGGAAAACGCTGATGGGCGCTCGCAGTCCAGAGAACGTCATCTCGCACAACCGCCTGACCCGGGCGCTGATCTACCTGGCGCTGATCCTCTTCGCGCTTTACTCGCTGCTGCCGCTCTACGTCATGCTGGTGAATTCCCTGAAGCCGCTCGACGAGATCCGCCAGGGGGGCATGCTGAACCTGCCTGAGACCTGGACGATCGAGCCGTGGCTTTCGGCCTGGTCAACGGCGCAGATCGGTGTGCAGCCGACCGGTCTTCGCCCGTTCTTCATCAATTCGATCCTGATGGTCGTTCCGGCCGTGGCGATCTCGACGATCATCGGCGCGCTCAACGGCTACGTGCTGACGAAGTGGCGCTTCCCGGGCGCGAACATCTTCTTCGGTATGTTGCTCTTGTCCTGCTTCATCCCGTTCCAGATCGTGCTGATTCCGATGGCGCGCATCCTGGGGATTCTCGGCATTGCCGGGTCGATCTGGGGGCTGATCCTCGTCCATGTCGTCTACGGCATCGGCTTCACGACGCTCTATTTCCGCAACTACTACGAGGCGTTCCCGACCGAGCTGGTGCGCGCCGCGCAGATCGACGGGGCGAGTTTCTTCCAGATTTTCCTGCGGATCATGCTGCCGTCCTCCGGGCCGATCATCGTCGTCTCGGTCATCTGGCAGTTCACCAATATCTGGAACGACTTCCTGTTCGGTGCCTCGTTCTCCGGCCCCTATTCGACGCCGATGACGGTGGCGCTCAACAACCTGGTGAGCTCGTCGACGGGGGTCAAGGAATACAACGTCCACTTCGCAGGCGCGATCCTCGCCGCCCTGCCAACGCTCATCGTCTACATCGTGTCCGGCCGCTACTTCGTCCGCGGGCTGATGTCCGGCGCCGTGAAAGGATAAGCCCATGTCATTCCTGAAAATCAGCAATCTGCGCAAATCCTACGGCTCGCTCGAGATCCTGAAGGACATCAACATCGAGATCGAACAGGGCGGCTTCCTGGTGCTCGTCGGCCCGTCCGGCTGTGGCAAGTCTACTCTTCTGAACACGATCGCCGGGCTGGAGCCGATCACCTCGGGTGATATCGCGATCGATGGCCGCTCGGTTTCGGGGCTGCACCCGTCGAAGCGCGATATCGCCATGGTGTTCCAGTCCTACGCGCTCTATCCGAATATGACGGTTGCCGGAAACATCGCCTTCGGCATGGAAATCCGCGGCGTGCCGAAGGAGGAGCGCGACAAGGCGATCAAGCAGGTTGCCGACATGCTGCAGATCGGCCATCTGCTCGAGCGCAAGCCCGGCCAGCTTTCCGGCGGCCAGCGCCAGCGCGTCGCCATGGGCCGGGCGCTTGTGCGCGACCCAAAACTCTTCCTCTTCGATGAGCCGCTGTCGAACCTCGACGCGAAGCTGCGCGTCGACATGCGCACTGAGATCAAACGCCTGCACCACCGCATGAAGACGACGATCGTCTATGTGACGCACGACCAGATCGAGGCGATGACGCTGGCGACGAAGATCGCCGTCCTGAAGGATGGCGTCCTGCAGCAGTTCGGCACGCCCGCCGAGATCTACAACAATCCGGCCAATATGTTCGTCGCCGACTTCATGGGATCGCCGGCGATGAACCTGTTGAAGGCGCGGATCGAAACCTCCGGTTCGGGCGTTGCGGTGACTCTGGACCGGCCGAATGCCGAGCCGCTGAAGCTTGCCGTGCCGCATAACGGCGCGCTCTCCGCCTATGCCGGCAAGGACGTCGTCTTCGGCATCCGTCCGGAGGCGCTGACCGATCCGGATGGCGCCGACCGCAATGCGAAGTTCGTCGCCGAGGGCGATTGCCTGATCGAGGTCGTCGAGCCGGCCGGCTCCGACACCTTCGCGGTCACCCGGCTCGGCGGCAAGGAAATCGTCGCGAGACTCCGCGCTGATGCTCGCATCGCCCCCGGCCAGACGTCGCGGCTGGCCTTCAATCTCGACAAGGCCGTGTTCTTCGACCCGCAAAGCGAGAAGCGGATCGCATGAGCGTGCAGAGCCAGCCGGATATCGTCATCGTCGGTTCGGGTATCGGCGGCGCCACCGTGGCTGCCGGACTTGCCGCTTCGGGTGCCGAAATCCTCATCCTCGAGACGGGTCACCACATCGAGGACCTGCCGGTCAATCGCGACCAGCGGGCGATCTTCCAGCGCGGTCATTTCCGGCCGAAGGAGACCTGGTACGAGGCGGGCGGCGCCGGCTTCAACCCCGGCAACTATTACAATGTCGGCGGCAACTCGAAATTCTATGGCGCCGTGCTGACCCGCTACCGCCGCGAGGATTTCGAGGAGATGCGCCATCTCGGCGGCATCTCGCCGGCCTGGCCCTTTCCCTATGAGGAACTCGAGCCCTGGTATTCCAGGGCGGAAGAGCTCTACCAGGTGCGCGGCAGGCTCGGCGAGGACCCGACCGAACCGGCGCATTCGAACAATTATCCGCACGGGCCGGTGCCGGACGAACCGGCGATCGCCAAAGTGCGCAAGCGCCTGGCGGAGGTTGGCCTGCACCCCTATTCGCTGCCGCTCGGCATCGATATCGACCGCTGGCTCGCCAAGGGCAAGACACCTTGGGATGCGCATCCGAACAGTTTCGACGGCAAGATGGATGCGGAGACCGCGGCGCTGACGGCGGCGCTCGAATATCCGAATGTGCGCCTCCAGACGGGTTCGCGCGTCACCCGGCTGACGACGGCGCCGGACGGCAAGGCGATCGAGACGGTGCACTATTTGAAAGACGGGGCGGAACACAGCGTCTCGCCGAAGCTCGTCATCCTATCTGCCGGCGCCGTGCAATCGGCCGTGCTGCTGTTGCGCTCCGCCGACGACCGCAACCAGGCCGGACTCGCCAACCGCTCCGACCAGGTCGGCCGCAACTTCATGAACCACAATTCGAGCGCCGTCATTGCGCTCAGCCCGTGGTACCGAAACGATTCCATCTACCAGAAGACCTTCGGGCTGAACGATTTCTATCTCTCGGACGGCGAGGGCGGGCCGCCGCTCGGCAATATCCAACTCCTCGGCCGCGTCTCCGGCGCAATCCTGAAGGCGAATATGCCGGCAATGCCCGAGTGGCTTCTGAATCAAGTCTCCGCTCGCGGGATCGACTTCTACGCCATGAGCGAGGATCTGCCATCGCCGGAAAGCCGGATCATGGTCGACGGCGAGCGCATCCTGCTCAAATGGGTGCGCACCAATTGGCAAGCTCACCTCGATCTCGTCGCCAGACTGAAGGGGGTGCTGAAAAAGGCCGGCTTCCCGATCGTGCTGGCCAGGGCCTTCGACAAGCGAACGCCGTCGCACCAATGCGGCACGGTTCGGATCGGCAATGACGCCGCGGACGCGCCGCTCGACGTCTATTGCCGCGCCTTCGACCATCCCAATCTCTTCGTCGTCGATGCCGGCTTCCTGCCGACCTCGGCCGCGGTCAATCCGGCGCTGACGGTGGCGGCCCAGGCGCTGCGCGTCGCCGATCACATCGTCAAGGGGGACCTTCGGTCATGACGGACAAGGCACGCCCCGTCGCGATCGTTACCGGCGGCCGTCGCGGCATCGGCCTCGGCATTGCCCGGGCCCTTGCGGCGGGCGGGTTCGACATCGCCATAACCGGCATCGGTGATGCGGAAGGCGTGGCGCCGGTCATTGCGGAGCTCGGTGCATTGGGGGCACGTGCCATCTTCCTTCGAGCCGACGTTGCGGACCTTTCGGGCCATCAGGCGACCGCCGACGCGGTGACCGCAGCCTTCGGCCGGATCGACTGCCTCGTCAACAATGCCGGCATTGCGTCCGTGGTGCGCGGCGATTTCCTCGACCTGAAGCCGGAGAATTTCGACACGATCGTTGGAATCAACCTGCGCGGCACTGTCTTCTTCACGCAAGCGGTGCTGAAGGCCATGCTTGCGACGCCAGCCATTGCGCCGCGCTCGATCATCAACATCACTTCGGTTTCTGCGGCGATGAGCTCGCCGGAACGGCTCGACTATTGCATGAGCAAGGCGGGGCTTGCCGCCTTCACCCAGGGCCTGGCGCTCAGGCTCGCCGAGACCGGCATCTGGTCTTCGAGGTGCGCCCCGGCATCATCCGCTCCGATATGACCGCGGCAGTCTCCGGCAAATACGACGCGCTGATCGCCGGCGGTCTGGTGCCGGTCAGGCGTTGGGGCGAGCCCGGGGACATCGGCAATATCGTCGCCGGCCTCGCCAGCGGCCAATTCGCCTTCGCCACCGGCTCGATCATCCAGGCCGATGGAGGCCTGTCGATCAGCCGACTTTAGAACAGGGAAGGACCGCCTCGCCGGAGGCGTTCGTCAGATTTGTCACGCCTTGCATTTGGAACGTTCCAAATGAGGCGGTGGAGGAAACGGAGAATGGCTTTCGACTACATAATCACCGGTGCCGGCCCGGCCGGCTGTGTGCTTGCCAATCGGTTGAGCGAGGATCCGGCCGTCAAGGTGCTGCTGCTCGAGGCGGGCGGCGGCGACTGGAACCCGCTGTTCCATATGCCGGCCGGCTTCGCCAAGATGACCAAGGGTGTGGCGAGCTGGGGCTGGAACACGATCCCGCAAAAGCACATGAAGGGCAGGGTGCTGCGCTATACCCAGGCGAAGGTGATCGGTGGCGGCTCCTCGATCAACGCGCAGCTCTACACCCGCGGCAATGCCGTCGACTATGATCTCTGGGCGAGCGAGGACGGCTGCGCCGGCTGGGACTATCGCAGCGTGCTGCCCTATTTCAAGCGCGCCGAGGACAACCAGCGTTTCGCCGACGACTATCATTCCTATGGCGGGCCGCTCGGCGTATCCATGCCCGTCTCGACCCTGCCGATCTGCGATGCCTATATCCGCGCCGGTCAGGAGCTCGGCATTCCCTACAATCACGACTTCAATGGCAAGCAGCAGGCGGGCGTCGGCTTCTATCAGCTGACGCAGCGCAACCGCCGGCGCTCCTCGGCTTCGCTCGCCTACCTGTCGCCGATCAAGGATCGAAAAAACCTGACGGTGCGCACCGGTGCCCGCGTCGCCCGCATCGTGCTCGAAGGCAGCCGCGCCGTCGGCGTCGAAGTGGTGACCGCCAAGGGCAGCGAGACGATCCGCGCCGAACGGGAGGTCTTAGTCTCTTCCGGCGCGATCGGCTCGCCGAAACTGCTCCTGCAGTCCGGCATCGGTCCAGCCGATCATTTGCGCTCGGTCGGCGTCGAGGTCCGCCATGATCTGCCGGGCGTCGGCGGCAATCTTCAGGACCATCTCGACCTGTTCGTCATTTCCGAATGCACCGGCGACCACACCTATGACAACGTCGCCAAACTGCACCGCACGCTCTGGGCGGGGCTACAATATGTGCTCTTCCGCAGCGGCCCGGTCGCCTCGTCGCTCTTCGAGACCGGCGGCTTCTGGTATGCCGACCCGAATGCCCGCTCGCCGGATATCCAGTTTCATCTCGGCCTCGGCTCGGGCATCGAGGCGGGTGTGGCGCGGCTGAAGAATGCGGGCGTCACGCTCAACTCCGCCTATCTGCATCCGCGCTCGCGCGGCACGGTCCGGCTTTTCTCGGCCGATCCGGCGGCGGCGCCGCTGATCGACCCGAGCTATTGGGAGGATCCGCATGACCGCAGGATGTCGCTGGAGGGGCTGCAGATCGCCCGCGAGATCATGCAGCAGCCGGCGCTCGAGCCCTTTGTGCTGGCCGAACGTTTGCCAGGTAAGGATATCAAGACCGAGGCGCAGCTTTTCGACTATGGCTGCGCCAATGCCAAGACCGATCATCATCCGGTCGGCACCTGCAAGATGGGCACGGATCATACGGCGGTCGTCGACCTCGACCTGAAGGTCCGCGGGATCGAGGGCCTGCGCGTCTGCGACAGCTCGGTGATGCCGCGGGTGCCCTCCTGCAACACCAACGGGCCGACGATCATGATGGGCGAGAAGGGGGCCGACATCATCCGCGGCCTGCCGTCGCTGCCGCCGGCGGTGTTCCAGCATGAGCGCAACGATACGCGGCCCAGGGCCCGCGCCGATATTCGCTGAACCGGAGGAACCATGATCCGCCACTGCGTTTTCATCCGCTTTCGCCCCGAGGTGAGCGACGCCGAGAAGGCGGCTATCTTCGCCGAGATTGCCGCCCTGAAGGAGCGCCTGCCGGGATTCCTGGCGGCGCATGTCGGTGCCAATGTCAGCCCGGAGACGGGCATGGACAAGGGCTACGCCGAAGGTTTCATCGTCGATTTTGCCGATGCCAAGGCGCGCGACACCTATCTCGATGACGCAGACCATCGCCGGACCGGCGCAAAAATTGTTGCGGCGGCCGAAGGCGGCGTCCAAGGTGTGCTCGTCTACGACCTCGAAATCCCGGACTGATTCCATGGCATTGATCGAGCCGCGCCCGTTCCTGACCTCCCTCTTCGAGGCCGCCGTCATCGCGGCCGATCCTTACGCCGCCATCAGCGCCCACCTGCCGGCGCGGCCGAAGGGCCGCACCATCGTCGTCGGCGCCGGCAAGGCGGCAAGCCAGATGGCGGCCGCCTTCGAGCGGCTCTGGGACGGCCCGATCGAAGGGGCGGTCGTCGCCCGTCATGGGCCGATCGAAAAGTGCGAGCGCCTCAAGGTCCTGCAATCGGCCCATCCGGTGCCGGACGAGGCGGGGCTTGCCGCCTCCTCGGCGCTCCTCGATCTCGTCGAAGGGCTGACAGCGGACGACCTGGTCGTGGCACTGGTTTCCGGCGGCGGATCGGCGCTGCTGCCGGCGCCGCCGAATGGCCTGACGCTCGAGGACGAGATCGCCGTCAACAAGGCGTTGCTTGCCTCCGGCGCGCCGATCTCGGCGATGAACGTGGTGCGCAAGCACGTGTCGCGAATCAAGGGCGGGCGGCTTGCGCTTGCCGCCGCGCCGGCGCGCGTCGTCAGTCTGGTCGTCTCGGATGTCCCGGGCGACAATCCCGCCTTCGTTGCCTCGGGCCCGACCGTCCCGGACCTGTCGAGCCTCGAGGAGGCCCGCGACATCGTTTCCCGTTATGCCCTGGCGCTGCCGGAGCGGGTGATGGCGCATCTCCGCTCTGATGCGGCGCGTGCACCCGATCCCGACGATCGCGCCTTTGCCGGCGACGAGGTTCATGTGATCGCCTCGGCAAGCGTGTCGCTCGAGGCGGCGGCGGCGCGCGCCAGAGAATCCGGCATCGAGGCAATGATCCTCTCGGATGCGATCGAGGGCGAGGCACGCGACATCGGCCGGATGCATGCGGCACTCGCCCGCGAAGTGGCATTGCGCGGCCGGCCTTTCGCCAGGCCCGTCGTGCTGCTTTCCGGCGGCGAGACGACGGTGACGATTTCCAAGGACTACGGCAAGGGCGGCCGCAACAGCGAGTTCCTGCTGTCGCTGGCACTCGACATCGACGGCGTTGCCGGCGTCGATGCGCTGGCTGCCGATACGGACGGCATCGACGGTTCGGAAGACAATGCCGGCGCCTTTGCCGACGGGGCGAGCGTGGCCCGCATGCGGGCGACGGGCGTCGACCCCCGTGCCCATCTTGCCCGCCACGACGCCTGGTCGGCGTTTTCCGCAAGCGGCGACCTGTTCGTGCCGGGGCCCACCGGCACGAATGTCAACGATTTCCGGGCGATATTGGTGCGCTGAATCGGCGGGGCCAGCGCGAATGCCACCCCTCCCCACAAGGGGGAGGGCTTCCCCGCGGCACCGTATCCGCATCTGCATCAACGTCGGCGGCAGGCGCGAAGGTTTGAAAAGGGCAGGCGATCGCGGCTGCCGCCGAGCCCCTCCCCCTTGTGGGCTATGGCATTCACACATCGTTGTTGAAGC
>NZ_AUTC01000142.1 GCF_001461695.1 Sinorhizobium fredii USDA 205
CCGCCAGTGCCGCCGCCTTCACCGCCAGTGCCGCCGCCTTCGCCGCCGCCCGTGCCGGTGTCCTGTCCGCCGCCGGTGCCGGTGTCCTGCCCGCCGCCGGTGCCGGTATCCTGTCCGCCACCGGTTCCACCTTCGCCGACCGTGGCGGGGCTGCTCGTGTCGAATCCGCCGTTAGGTCCGGCTTCGAAGCTGCTGGCCGCGCCGGTATCCGCAAGAGCCATCGTCACCGGTCCTCCGACGACGCCGAACAAGCTCATTGTGGAAACGAGCAGCACTTTTTTGAATGCACTGTGCATATCTTTACCCTTCCTTGTTTCGGAACGGGCAGAGACTGGCATCCGGCAACTGACAGGCGGCTGAGCGCGGCTGTCAGCATTCTGTCAGGCGCGGCAAACGATGCGCTACTGCATGTTTCCATAAATCGCAGCCGATTTAAGGATAAGAACATGCAGCAACTCAAAGTGCTACAGCGTCCTTTGTGCGTCTGAAAAGACGCTCGGCGCTGTAGAACGCAAAAAGCCGCCCGAGGGCGGCTTTTTTGATCGAGATTTGTTTTGACGTGCGGCCCGCGCTACTACAGCGCCGCGCGCCCTGTCAGGCGCGCAAAGGTCGCTGTAGCACTTTGAATCGCTGCCTGTCTTTGCTCTTAAGTCGAGGTCGACTTAAGAAGACATGCAGTAGCCGGCCTTACTTCGGCGCAAGCACCATCATCATCTGGCGGCCTTCGAGCTTCGGTTCGGCTTCGACCTTGGCGATCGCCTGCGTATCGTCCTTGACCTGCAGCAGAAGCTTCATGCCGAGTTCCTGGTGAGCCATTTCGCGGCCGCGGAACTTCAGCGTCACCTTGACCTTGTCGCCGTCCTCGAAGAAGCGGTTCATCGCCTTCATCTTCACCTCATAATCATGGGTGTCGATGTTCGGGCGCATCTTGATTTCCTTGATCTCGACGATCTTCTGCTTCTTGCGCGCCTCGGCCGCCTTCTTCTGGTTGGCGTACTTCAGCTTGCCAAGATCGAGGATCTTGCACACCGGCGGTTCGGAATTCGGTGCGATCTCCACCAGATCGAGACCGGACTCTTCCGCCATGCGGAGCGCCTGGTCGATCGGGATGCTGCCCAAATTCTGGCCTTCGGCGTCGATGAGCTGAACCCGGGGGACCCGGATTTCCTTGTTTGCGCGCGGCCCTTCCTTGACTGGGGCGTCCGCTTTGAACGGTCTGCGAATGGTCGTACTCTCCTCGAGCTGTTTACGTGATAGTGGTCTAAAGAAACAATCAGCGTCATCTCAAACGGTGCGCTTGAAACAGTCACTGACGGCAATGTGTGAATTGCGGCTCCGGAGTCAATAGCATGGCCCGCGACGAAAATCACCTCTTCGTGGCCTTGGCGAATCTGTTTTTTGGCGGGATATCTGATCGAAACGGGTGATTGCAAGGGATGAAGCGATGTCAGCAATGCCGGCCGAAACCGAAGTCACGCATATAAAGGTGGGTGCGGACGCCACGGCGCGCAACATCGCCATGCGGATTTTCCGTGCCGAGCTTCCCGCCAACCGCCCCGCCCTCGTCTGGCTCGGCGGCTACCGGTCCGACATGACCGGGACGAAGGCGCTGGAGGTCGAACGCCACGCTCATGCGGTCGGAACGGACTGCGTGCGCTTCGACTATTCCGGCCATGGCGCTTCCGGCGGCGACTTCACGGAAGGCACGATCTCGCGCTGGCTCGAGGAAAGCCTCGCAGTCGTCGATCACGCCGTCGCCGGCCGCATGATCCTGATCGGTTCCTCGATGGGCGCCTGGGTCGCTCTACGCCTCATCGAAGAATTGAGGGCGCGCGGCCAGGGGAAACGCGTCGCCGGCCTGGTGCTGATTGCTCCCGCCCCGGATTTCACCACCGAGCTCGTCGAACCCAAACTGACGGAGGCCGAGCGGACTTCGCTTGCCGAGAAGGGCTATTTCGAGGAGCCATCAGACTATAGCCCCGAGCCTAATGTGTTCACCCTTGCCCTCATCGAGGACGGGCGGAAAAACCGGGTCCTCAAAGGGCCTGTCGAGACGGGCTGCCCGGTGCATATTCTGCAGGGCATGCGCGATCCGGATGTGCCCTATAGGCACGCGCTGAAGCTGATGGAGCACATGCCGGCGGACGACGTCGTCATGACCCTCATTCGCGACGGCGACCACCGGTTGTCGCGCGAGGAAGACATTGTCAAACTGAAACAGGCCGTCAGCGCCATTCTTGCCAAGGCCTGAGTGCCCGGCCGGCATCCGTTAGCACTCCGCCCTTTTTTGGAACGTATCCCGGACAGCCCGGGATGCGGGGCTTCCGCTGCCTTTTCGTGGGTGATCTTAACCATAAAGGTCATCCGACGAATCGGTAGATTGACTCAAACGGTCCGACCATATTAACTCTTTATTAACGATTAGAGCAGCGCTAGGGGAAGCCTACAAAAGCTGTCATCAACTTGAGATTGCGCGTGCACGCACGCGCTTGCAGGGGATCTGTATGGCATTTTGGACCGGGGTAAAGTCAGGCGTCGCTGCATTGTGCGCAGTTTTCGTTTCTGCAAGCATGGCAATTCCCGCCCAGTCGGGCTCCATGCCCTCAATGCAGACCGGCTCGGCAACCTCGCAGCCGATCGGGCATTTCGAGTTCTGTCAGAAGAACAGGAGTGAATGCGGCGTCCGGTCTCGGGCGGGCGCGGCGCCGCGAGTCACGGCGAGCGGCTGGGCCGTCATCCGGCAAGTGAACGCCGCGGTCAACCGCGAGATCTCGCCGGTCACCGACCAGGAGCTTCTCGGCAGGGACGAGGTCTGGTCCTATCCGAAAGGCCGGGGCGACTGCGAGGATTTCGCACTCGAGAAGCGCCGGCGCCTGATGCAGCGTGGCTTTGCTGCCGGCAATCTGCTGATGACCGTCGTGCGCAAGCCCGACGGAGAGGGCCATGCGGTGCTGACGGTGCGCACTGCCCAGGGCGACTTCATCCTCGATAATCTCGAAAACACCGTAAAGCTCTGGACCAAGACGCCCTACCGCTTCCTGAAACGCCAGGCCTCGAACAATAGCGGCCGCTGGGTCACGATCGACAACAGCGCCGAGGTGCTGGTCGGCTCCGTTGGCAAGTGAGCTGCCGGAGAATTACGAAGACAAGCCGATTTTCAAGAAGGGCCGGTCTCGGCCCTTTTTCGTGTCGTTACCTCATATTTTCCAGCACGCGTCAGGCATTGCCGATGACGATGCCCGCCGCCAGCACAAGGCCACCACCGAGCACGACCTGAAAGGCTGCTCTCAGGAACGGTGTCTCCATGAAACGGTTCTGGATGAAGGCAATGGCCCAGAGTTCGAAGAAGACGATCGCCACCGCGGTCACCGTCGCAGTCCAGAAGTGCGGAATGAGGTAGGGAAGCGCATGGCCGAGGCCGCCAAGCGCCGTCATGATGCCAGAGGCGAGGCCGCGCTTGACCGGTGAGCCGCGGCCGGAAAGCCGGCCGTCGTCATGGGCGGCCTCGGTAAAACCCATGGAGATCCCCGCACCGACCGAGGCCGAAAGCCCGACCAGGAAGGTCTGCCAGGTATCCTGGGTTGCGAAGGCGGCGGCGAAGATCGGCGCCAGCGTCGAAACCGAACCATCCATCAGGCCTGCCAGGCCCGGCTGCACATAGGTCAGAATGAACTGGCGATGGGACGTCTCGTCCTCATCGGCGCGCACGTCTGCGGGCGTATGCCTTTCGCCGAGCCGGCGGGCGAGAGATTCATGCGTCTTCTCGGCGATCGCCAGATCCCCCAACAGCTTGCGCGTCGCCGCGTCGCGCGTCCGTGCCGCCGCCTCGAGATAGAAGCGGTGGGCCGCCGCCTCCATGGCTTCCGCCTCGGTGCGGGCCTTTTCGATCGGCATTTCGGCAATCAGCCAGTCCGGCTTGCGCTCCGGAAAGTCACGCACATGCTCGCGCCGGATGAGCGGAATGCGGCTGCCGAAGCGCGCCACATGCAGGTCGATCAGGGCCTGCCGATGGTGGCTCTCCTCCTCCGCCATTTCCTCGAAGACCTTGGCGGATTGCGGGTATTTGTCGCGCAGCGCATGCGCATAGGCGAGATAGATGCGGCCATCGTCCTCTTCGGAAGCGATGGCGAGCGCCAGGATTTCCTGGTCGCTCAGCGAAAGAAAAGAACGCGTCGAGCGGGCGAAGAGGCGGGAAAACATCGGCGGACCTTCTTTAGAATAATTCTAAAGAAATAGGAGTCACGGGGCCGAGCGTCAAGTCCGCGAGCTGGCAGACAAGACCAACGACGCAGCGCTGCCGCCCCTCATCCCGCTGCCGCGACCTTCTCCCCGCACGCGGGGAGAAGAGACAATGCCGCGCGCTCCCAGCCCCCCTCCCTGCATGCGGGGAGAGGGTTAGGGTGAGGGGCAAACTTGGTTTGAACTCGCCGCGGGTGGAGACCACAAGCGCCAATCGCTGGCCTCAAATCGCCAGATCGAGTGTTTTTTCCCGCTCGATATAGGCGCGCTGCTGATCGGTGATGTAGTCGCGCACGATCGGCGCCGCATCGCGGGAGCGTGAAAGCTGCATGTGGAAGACGAGCTGGCTGCCGGTGCGGAACATCATCTCGGCGCTGATCAGATAGAACTCCCACATCCTGGCGAAGCGCTCGTCATACATTGCGATCACCTTGTCGCGGTTTTCCTCGAAGCGCGCGCCCCAATGGGCGAGCGTCGTCGCATAATGGACGCGCAGGAATTCGAGGTCGCTCACCCACAGGCTGTTGCGCTCGACAACCTCGAAAACCTCCGACAGGGCCGGCGAATAGGCGCCGGGAAAAATGTACTTCCTGAGCCAGGGGCTCGCCATGCCGGGCGGGCTCATATGACCGATCGAGTGCAGCACGGCGAGGCCGTCATCCGGCATCAGTGCGTTCAGCTTCTTGAAATACTCGTCGTAGTGATGGACGCCGACATGCTCGAACATGCCGACCGAGACGATGCGGTCGAAGGGGCCCTCGACGTCGCGATAGTCCTTCAACTCGAAGCGCACCCGGTCGGCCATGCCCGCGGCACGCGCCCGCTCGGAGGCGAGCGCCTGCTGCTCCTTCGACAGGGTGACGCCGAGGACCTCGACATTTTCGAGCGCCGCCAGATAGAGCGCCAGATCGCCCCAGCCGCAGCCGATGTCGAGCACTTTCATGCCGGGCTTCAGGCAGAGTTTTGCGGCCAGCAGCCGCAGCTTGTTGCGCTGCGCCGCCTCCAGCGTCTCATCCGGCTCGCGGAAATAGGCGCAGGAATAGAGCATGTTTTCGTCGAGGAAGAGTTTGTAGAACGCATTGCCGAGATCGTAGTGATGGGCGACGTTCTGCTGCGCCTTGCCTTTCGGATTGGCCTGCTGGCGCTTGCGGAAGCGCATCTTGATCGCCCGCAGCAGCTTCTGGATCGGGTAGGAGCCGAGCGACAGCCGGTTGATCGAGAAGAGAGTGAGGAAGTCGCGAAGCGTCGACCCCTCCTCGAAGCGCATCGTCCCGTCCATATAGGCCTCGCCGGCGGCGAGCTCGGCATTGAGGACGAGGCTGCGATAGAGCCGCTTGTCCGTCAGCCGCATCGTGACGCTCGGCCCGGGTTCGCCGGAAAAGACATGTCTTTTGCCGTCCGCATCGATCACGGTCAGCGTGCCCTTGCGGATGAAGGCTTTCATCATATGCGACAGTGGAAACATGCAATCCCTCGATCTCGTCCCGCGTCCCGGTGGCGGCAGGTGACCCTAAACAGCGGGCCTCCAAAATGCACGCCCAATCTTGCAGGCCTTGCACACTTGCATCTTGAGTTGCGGAAGCGGGCAAAGGAAAAGGGCGGCAGGTAACCCGCCGCCCCCATTCAACAGCGATCAAACCGCTAATCAGTCCTTGGCGCGTTCGACGTAGGAACCGTCTTCCGTCGCGATGACGACGCGGGTGCCGGCCTGGATATGCGGCGGCACGGAGGTGCGGACGCCGTTCGAAAGAAGGGCCGGCTTATAGGAGGAGGAGGCCGTTTGGCCCTTGACGACCGGTTCGGTCTCGGTGATCTCGAGGATGACGTGGCGCGGCAGGTCGATGGCGATCGCAATGCCTTCGTGGATCGACAACATCACAGCCATGCCTTCCTGGAGATAAGCCTTCAGGTCGCCGATATCGTCAACCGACATGACGAGCTGGTCGTAGCTCTCCGGATTCATGAAGTGGAAGCCTTCGGCATCCTCATAGAGGAAGGTGTGTTCGCGGTCCTCGACGAAGGCGCGCTCGACCTGCTCGGTGGTGCGATAGCGCTCCGAGACCTTCACGCCGTCGGAGATGCGGCGCATGTCGACCTGCGTGACCGGCGTGCCCTTGCCCGGATGGAAGTTCTGCGCGGTGAGCACGACATAGAGCTTGCCGTCGACGTCGAGAACGTTGCCCTTGCGGACCGAAGAGGCGATGACCTTGACCATTAGTCTTCCTTGTAAGAGAGGTATCAGCGACACGAGCGGGCCGGAGATCGGCCCGGAAAGGACGCGAAAATTACGATTTCGCGCCGCCACTACCCTAATTCCGCGCAAATAGCCAGCCTGAGCCGGCCTTCGCGCCGAAGAAAGCTTGGATCGAAACGACCATGCCGCATGCTTCTCCCTGGTGGACCCCGGATGTCCATGCCGACCGGCGACCCTTCCTGGTCGGGCGCAACCGCATCCAGTCGGCGCTCCGCCGCTTCTTCGCCGAGCGGGACTTCATCGAAGTGGATACGGCGACGCTGCAGGTGTCACCGGGCAATGAGGCGCATCTACATGCCTTCGCAACGCAAGCGCTCGGCCATGACGGATCAGTGCAGCCGCTCTATCTGCACACCTCGCCCGAATTCGCCTGCAAGAAGCTCATCGCTGCCGGCGAAAGACGCATCGCCTGTTTCGCCCATGTCTACCGCAATCGCGAGCGCGGCCCGCTGCACCATCCGGAATTCACCATGCTCGAATGGTACCGCGCCGGGGAGACCTACGAGACGTTGATGCGCGATTGCGCCGTGATCCTGGCGCTCGCCGCCGAGACTGCCGGCACGCCGTTCCTCTCTTACCAAGGGAGGACCTGCGATCCCTTCCTCGAACCGGAGCGGCTTTCGGTGGCCGAGGCCTTCGAGCGCTTCGCCGGGATCGATCTTCTCGCTTCGATAGGAAAAGACGGCGCCACCGATCGCGAAATCCTGGCGGCTGCGATGCGGCAAGCCGGCCTGCGGGTCGCCGACGACGACACCTGGGCTGACCTCTTCAGCGGCGTGCTGGTCGAAAAGGTCGAGCCCAATCTCGGCTTCGGCCGGCCGACGATCCTCGATGAATATCCGGTCGCTGAGGCCGCACTGGCCCGCCCGACGCCGCGCGACCGCCGGGTCGCCGAGCGTTTCGAGCTCTATGCCTGCGGGGTCGAGCTCGCCAACGCCTTCGGCGAACTGACGGATGCCAAGGAACAGCGCCGCCGCTTCGAGCTGGAGATGACGGAAAAGGCGCGGGTCTATGGCGAGACTTATCCGCTCGACGAGGACTTTCTAGCTGCACTTGCCATGATGCCCGAGGCGAGCGGCATCGCGCTCGGCTTCGACCGTCTGGTGATGCTGGCGATGGGTGCGGCGCGCATCGACCAGGTACTCTGGGCGCCGGTGGCGGAGGCGAGCACATGACCGCACACCGTCCCCTTCGTACGGCGGGCGATCTCGTCGAAGCCGGCCTGATCGACGCCTCGACCGAAGAAGCGATCTCCCGCGTCGCCTCCCGCTACGCAATTGCCATCAGCCCGGTTGTCGCAGGCCTCATCGACCGCGCCGATCCGCAGGATCCGATCGCCAGGCAGTTCGTGCCGGACGCGGCCGAACTGACGCTGACGCCGGAGGAGCGGGCCGATCCGATCGGCGACGGCGCTCACAGCCCCGT
The DNA here is from genome assembly GCF_001461695.1 of Sinorhizobium fredii USDA 205. Taxonomy (GTDB): domain Bacteria; phylum Pseudomonadota; class Alphaproteobacteria; order Rhizobiales; family Rhizobiaceae; genus Sinorhizobium; species Sinorhizobium fredii. The sequence goes on from NZ_AUTC01000142.1 coordinate 7,919, forward strand.
CACGGGTATCGTCCACCGCTATCCGGACCGGGTGCTGCTCAAGGCCGTGCATGTCTGCCCGGTCTATTGCCGCTTCTGCTTCCGCCGCGAGATGGTCGGTCCGCAGGGGCTCGGCACGCTGACGCCCTCCGAACTCGACGCGGCGATCGCCTATATCGCCGACCATTCGGAGATCTGGGAAGTGATCCTCACCGGCGGCGACCCGCTGGTGCTCTCGCCGCGGCGGCTCGGCGAAATCCTGGAGCGGCTCGGCGCAATCGACCACGTCAAGGTCGTCCGTTTCCACACGCGCGTGCCGGTCGTCGAGCCGCACCGCGTCGACGCGGATCTGATCGCTGCGCTCAAAAGCAGCGGCAAGGCGACCTATGTGGCGCTCCACGCCAATCATCCGCGCGAGCTGACGCCCGAAGCGCGGGCCGCCGCCGCCCGGCTGATCGATTCAGGGATCGTCATGGTCAGCCAATCGGTGCTGCTCAAGGGCGTCAATGACGACCCGGAAGTGCTCGCCGAACTGATGCGCGCCTTCGTCGAGACGCGGATCAAGCCCTATTACCTGCACCATCCGGATCTTGCGCCCGGCACCAGCCATTTCCGGCTGACGATCGAAGAGGGCCAGGCGCTCGTCGCCTCGTTGCGCGGCCGCGTCTCGGGCCTCTGCCAGCCGACCTATATCCTCGACATCCCCGGCGGCCACGGCAAGGCTGTCATCAGCGCCGGCGCGATCGAGGCGGAAGGGGGTGGCTGCTACACCGTCACCGATTTCCGCGGAAACGAGCACGCCTATCCGCCGCAAGGCTGACCGGCCGGCACAGCAAAAAGGCCGCGCGGAACACCACGCGGCCTTGGATCAGCAATCCCGTCGGGCAGATCAGCCCTGCTTGATCGGCGCGATCGAAATTTCCACGCGGCGGTTCTGGGCGCGGCCGGCCTCGCTGGAGTTCGAGGCGACGGGGCGCTCCATGCCGTAGCCCATGGTCGAGATGCGCCGCTGGTCGATGCCGCGGCTGCCGAGATAGTTGGCGACCGAAGCGGCGCGGCGCTCGGAGAGATCCTGGTTGTGGGAGGCGCTGCCGGTCGAATCGGTGTGACCGTCGACATCGATCAGCGTCTTGTTGTACTTGCGCAGCACGATCGCGACCGAGTCGAGCGTCGGATAGAAGGGCGGGATCACCTGGTCGCGGTCGGTCGCGAAGGTGATGTTCGACGGCATGTTGAGGATGATGCGGTCGCCTTGACGCGTCACCGAGATGCCGGTGCCCTGCAGCTGGGCGCGCAGTTCCGATTCCTGCTGGTCCATGTAGTTGCCGATCAGGCCGCCGCCGAGCGCACCGATGCCGGCGCCGACGAGCGCGGCGTCACGGCGTCCCGCCGAGCTGCCGCCGACCAGCAGGCCGGTCGCGGCGCCGAGGCCTGCACCGATCAATGCGCCACCGGCCGTGTTCGACATCTTCTGTTCTCCCGTGTAGGGATCGGTGGTCGTGCATCCGGAAAGATAGACGGCTGCGACAGCCAGGATGGCGCATTTCTTGATCATCGAATCAATGGTCCCCATTGGTGCTAAAGGTGCTTCATACTATCGATTGCGGCAGGAAGATGAAGGGGTGCCGCGCTTTCCACACGGACCGCCAAAACGTAACATTTCGGCGCTGCAGCATTTGAGCTTTGCTCCGCCACATTGCTGTCCAGAGCGCCCGCTAACCGAAGCTTCACATGCTCGCGTCAGGATCGCCCGGACGCGAACCAGACGAGAGGGACAGTACATGGCGATCGAGTTCGACGACACGGAGCGCAGCCTCAGCGATACGCTGGCCGGCATGATCGCTTCGATCAGAGGCAATACGATCACGCTGCGCGAGCTGATGATCGAGATCGGCGAACACGGCTTCCTGCTTCTCTGCGCGCTACTGACGCTGCCTTTCCTGATCCCGGTATCGATTCCCGGCGTCAGCACCGTCTTCGGCGCGGCGATCATTCTCATCTCGCTGGCGATCACCCTCAATCGACTGCCCTGGCTGCCGCAGCGCATTCTCGACCGGCAGATCGAAACCGAAAAGCTCGTGCCGACCTTGCAGAAGGGCGCCGCCCTGGTTTCAAAGCTCGACCGCTATGTGCGCCCCCGGCTGCTTTTCCTGACTGAGGGCGCCGTGATGAACCGCTTCAACGGCCTGATGATCATGGCCGGCGGCGTGCTCCTGTTGTTTCCGCTCGGCCTCATCCCGCTGTCGAACACCCTGCCGGGCATTGCCATCCTATTGTTGTCGCTAGGCATTATCCAGCGCGACGGGCTGATGGTGGCCGGCGGCTATCTCTTCCTCGTCGCAACCACGGTCTATTTCACCGTGCTCGCCTATGCGGCCTTCGCCGCCGGCCAGGGGCTTTCGCAATTCTTCGTGTCGTGAACCGGGCTATCCCGCACTGCGCGGTGTGATACCCCCCTCTGCCCTGCCGGGCATCTCCCCCACAAGGGGGGAGATCGGCCAGAAGCAAAGCCCTGCCCGACAGCAGGGACGCAAACGCAGAGATTGGCGAAGGTACGCCCCGGCATAGTTGATCAAGCGGAACATCGCCGCTTGCCGATCTCCCCCCTTGTGGGGGAGATGCCCGGCAGGGCAGAGGGGGGTGTACCAAGACCCACTTTGCCGCTATTCGCCGGTCGACGAAAAATCACGCAGCGATGCCCTTCAGCACGTTGGCGACGTTGAGGCCGATCTCCGGCACGCCGTAGCCGCCCTCCATGCAGACGACGACCGGCAGGCCGGTTTTCTTCAAGCGTTCGCCCATGTGCAGAAAATCCTCAGACTTCAGCTTGAAGAAGCTGATCGGATCGCGCTCGAAGGTGTCGACGCCGAGCGAGAGCACGAGGGCTTCCGCGCCGAAGCCGGCGATCCGCGACAGCGCGTCCTCCATCGCCGCCGCCCAGGTCTCGAAGGTGGTGCCGCGCGGCAGCGGATAGTTCTTCGTCGAACCAAGCCCCTCTCCAGACCCCTCCTCATCGGCAAAGCCGAGGAAATGCGGGAAGGCATCGACCGGATCGCCGTGCAGCGAGGCGAAGAACACGTCGCCGCGCTCGTAGAAAATATCCTGCGTGCCGTTGCCATGATGGAAGTCGACGTCGAGGACGGCGACCTTCGCGGCGCCGCGGTCGCGCAGGCGCTGGGCGGCGCAGGCGGCGTTGTTGATGAAGGAATAGCCGCCGAAGAGGTCGATCGCCGCATGATGGCCGGGCGGACGGCAGAGCGCGAAGGCGGCGGGACTGCCGGCAGCGACGTGATCGGCTGCCGAGATCGCGCAATCCATCGCGGCGCGGGCCGCGGCAAAGGTGCCATCGGTGATCGCCGTTTCGGCCGCGAAGGCATAGTAGCCGAGCGCGCCGTCGATATCCTTCGGCGGATGCTGGCGCATGCGCCGCGCCGGAAAGCAGGCCGGGATCGCCTCGCCGCGATAGCCGTCGGCGACCCAGCGCGCCCAGGCGGTTTCGAGGAATTCGAGATAGTCCGCCGAATGCAGTTTCAGCGCCGTCTCCATGCCGTGGCGTTCCGGCGCGAGCACGTCCGAGAAGCCGGCTCCCTTGACCGCTGCGAGGATCCATTCGGCCCGGAACGGCGCCTCGAAGGGCGGCACGAGCTCACCGCCGTGGAGCTCGGTCTTGGCGTCTCGGAGCTTGTGATCTTCGGAATAGAAAACGCGCATTTTTTGGAGGATCCTTCGGGGGGTGCTATCGGGAGTTCGTGAGGCAACCTACTTTACGATGAAGCGAAGCGAAATCGGTCGCGCTACTTGTCGTCCGCCCCTCCTCCGCCTGCCGCGTCCTTCTCCCCGCAGGCGGGGCGAAGGACGCGGCAGCGGAATGAGGGGAAAGCCATCGTCGCTCTAAGCCGCCAGGTGCTTGTAAAGGAACGTGGTCGCGCAATAGCGCCCGTCCGGCATCAGCGCATAGTCGGGAACGACGCCGGCCCGCAGCCAGCCGAAGCGTTCGTAGATCGCCTCCGCCGGCTCGCCGGTCGCCGTGTCGAGCACCAGCACTCTCCTGCCACGCTTCCGCGCCTCGGCTTCGGCAAGCTCCATCAGCCCACGGGCAAGGCCCAGGCCGCGCGCGTCGCGGTGCACGAGCAGCTTCTTGATATCGGCGCGGTGCGGCTGATTCGGCATCGTCGCGACGCCGAGTTGCACGGTCCCGACCGCTCGTCCATCGACCTCGGCGACGACGAGAACGGTCTCGTTGCGGCCGACCGCAGCCGCAACGCCCTCCCAGAAAGGCACCGCGTCTTCCGGTCCGAAAGGCTGCATGAAGCCAACCGAGGCGCCCCCCTCGACGCAATCGGAGAGGACCTCGGCAAGCGCCGTCAAGGCGGCGCGGGTTTGTTCTTCGGTGAGCACGCGGATGGTTACGTCAGGCATATTTACACCTTGGTGCGGCAGAGGATGACGGCGTAGTGCGCCGGCTCGTCATAGGGATTGTGAAAGACGTGGGCCTCTTCGAGCCCCATGAAGAGGCAGTCGCCCGCCTCAAGCACTTGCGGCCCGCTCTCCATCGTCAGTTCGAGCTTACCGGAGAAGAGCCAGAGGTGCTGGATGATGCCGCGGTCGGCCGGCTGGCGCTCGAAGACGACGCGGGCCCCCGGCGGGAACTCGACCTCGACGATATCGACCGGGGAGCCGAGGCCCTCCGGCGACACCGAGCGGCGCAGATAGCCGCTTTCCGGGTCGCGCCACAGCCGCTGTTCGGCCCGCCGTGCGACCGGCGAGGCATTTTCCGCAGCCGAGGCAAACAGCGCCGAGAGCGTCGTGCCGAGCGCACTGCAGAGTCTTGCCAGGAGCTGCGCCGTCGGGCTCGCCTCGCCGCGCTCGATGCGCGAGATCATGGCGCGGCTGACGCCGGAACGGGTCGCCAGTTCGTCGAGCGTCAGGGCCTGAGCGCTGCGCATGTCGCGCACACGTTCGCCGATCGTCCGTTCAAGAGAAGAGATCACTTGTTCCATTATTTGAGATTGCATTTCTCATATAGTGGAGTCCAGCGTAGCGACGCCGCAAAATAAATTTCTCGGATGCCGCTCCGGCGACAATGCGACGCGCGAGGTCACGGTAGGTTTGCGTCGGAAGAAACGGCTGCGGAGGAGAGGCACATGGAAGGCGGCCGTTCGTCGCTCTTGTCGATTGCCAGCATCGTCACGTCGATGACGGCTGTCGCCATCGGCAACGGCATGATGCTTGCCTACGTCCCCTTCGTGCTGACGCGCTCCGCGGCACCGGACTGGGTTCCCGGCGCGGCAGTCACGGCGATTGCCTTTGGCGGCCTGATCGGCTGCGTGCTCGCCGGTCCGCTGATCCGCCGCGTCGGCCATGCGCGGGCTTTCTCCTGCTCGATGGCGCTCGTCATCCTCGCTGCCGTGCTGATCAGCCTCGGCGTCCATCCCCTCCTCTGGATCTTCGCCCGCGCCCTCTACGGCGCAGCCGCCAGCACCAATTTCATCATCAGCCAGAGTTGGCTGAACCACGCGAGCGACAACCATTGGCGCGGCAAGGCGATGGCGCTCTTCTACATGGCCTATGTGATCGGGCTTGGGGCCGGCGCCTGGCTGTTCGGCCGCATCCCGGTCGACGGCAACATCGCGCCGATCATCACCATCTTTTTCACGGCGATCGCCATCCTGCCGATCGGGCTGACGCGCCTGCCGACGCCGCCGGCGCCGGCCAGGGTCAGCATCGACATCGCCATGGCCTGGCGCAGTTCCCCTGTCGCCTTCATCGGCGTGCTTGCCTCCGGCGGTCTGTCGATGCTGGTACAGGGCTTCACGCCGATCTATGCCGCCACCAACGCGATGAGCCAAGAGGACGTGGCGGCGCTGATGTTCGTCATGCAGTTCGGGCTGCTCGTCATCCAGTATCCGATGGGATCGCTTTCAGACCGGGTCGACCGGCGCATCGTTCTCGTCGCTACCTGCGCGCTGATCGTGGCGGCAGGGCTCGCGGCGCTCGTCGTCTCCTTCGACAGCCTTCTCCTGCTGATGCTCGTCTTCGCGCTCTTCGCCGGCGCCGTCGAAACGGTCTATTCGATCGCCAATGCGCATGCCAACGACCGCACCGACCCGGCCGATTATGTGCCGCTCGCCAGCACCATGCTTGTTGCCTGGTCGGCGGCAGCGACGCTGGTGCCGATGCTCGTGACGGTGCTGACGCCCGCCTTCGGCGCGCAGCTTTTCATCTACGCGACGATGGCGGTGGCGGTCCTCTATGCGGCCTTCGTGCTGGTTCGGCTGCGCATGCGTGAACGCGCGCCGCCGCAGCAATGCGAGACCTTCGAACTCAGAAGCGCGCAGGTGCCAAATGCCGGGGCACTCGCCGAGGCCGACGCGCCGTCGGAATAGCCGGATTTATAGTGAACGAAGCCTTCATTTCCCGCTTTGCGCCGCCTGATCGCACTGCTATATGCGGCCCATGAGCACACCATCTTCCAAGACGCCCCTGTCGCATATCCGCAACTTCTCGATCGTGGCCCATATCGACCACGGCAAATCGACGCTGGCCGACCGGCTGATCCAGTCGACCGGCGGGCTTGCCGAGCGCGAGATGTCCGAGCAGGTGCTGGACAGCATGGACATCGAGCGCGAGCGCGGCATCACCATCAAGGCCCAGACGGTGCGCCTGCACTACAAGGCCAACGACGGCGACACCTATGTGCTGAACCTGATCGACACGCCCGGCCACGTCGACTTCGCCTACGAGGTCTCGCGCTCGCTTTCGGCCTGCGAGGGCTCGCTGCTCGTCGTCGACGCCAGCCAGGGCGTCGAGGCCCAGACGCTCGCCAATGTCTACCAGGCGATCGACAACAATCACGAGATCGTCACCGTTCTCAACAAGATCGACCTGCCGGCGGCCGAGCCCGACCGCATCAAGGAGCAGATCGAGGAGGTGATCGGCATCGACGCCTCCGACGCGGTGCTGATCTCGGCGAAGACCGGCCTCGGCATTCCGGATGTGCTGGAAGCGATCGTCCACAAGCTGCCGGCGCCGAAGAGCCCCGGCGGCGAGAAGGCGCCGTTGAAGGCACTGCTCGTCGACAGCTGGTATGACGCCTACCTCGGGGTCATGGTTCTGGTGCGCGTCATCGACGGAACCCTGAAAAAGGGCATGACCATCCGCATGATGGGAACGGATGCGAAATACCAGGTGGAGCGCGTCGGCGTGCTGACGCCGAAGATGGTTGCGATGGATTCGCTCGGCCCCGGCGAGATCGGCTTCATCACCGCCTCGATCAAGGAAGTGGCCGATACCCGCGTCGGCGATACAATCACCGAAGACAAGCGGCCGACGGCCAAGGCACTGCCGGGTTTCAAGCCGGCCCAGCCCGTCGTTTTCTGCGGTCTATTTCCCGTCGACGCCGCCGACTTCGAGGACCTGCGCTCCGCGATGGGCAAGTTACGCCTTAACGATGCGTCTTTCTCGTTCGAAATGGAATCCTCCGCCGCGCTCGGCTTCGGCTTCCGCTGCGGCTTCCTCGGCCTTCTGCACCTTGAAATCATCCAGGAGCGGCTGGAGCGCGAATTCGATCTCGATCTGATCGCGACCGCGCCATCGGTCGTCTACAAGCTGTTCATGAACGATAGCTCAGAGCGTGAGCTTCACAACCCCGCCGACATGCCGGATGTCGTCAAGATCGCTGAAATCCACGAACCGTGGATTCGCGCGACGATCCTAACGCCCGATGACTATCTCGGCGGCATCCTGAAGCTCTGTCAGGATCGGCGCGGCATCCAAGTCGAGCTCACCTATGTCGGCAGCCGAGCAATGCTGACCTATGACCTGCCGCTCAACGAAGTTGTTTTCGATTTCTATGACCGGCTGAAGTCGATTTCCAAGGGCTACGCCTCCTTCGACTACCAGATCACCGACCACCGGGAAGGCAACCTTGTGAAGATGTCTATCCTCGTCAACGGCGAGCCGGTAGACGCGCTGTCGATGATGGTGCACCGCATGGCGGCGGAAAAGCGCGGCCGCGAAATGTGCGAGAAGCTGAAAGAGCTGATCCCGAAGCATATGTTCAAGATCCCGATCCAGGCCGCCATCGGCGGCAATGTGATCGCGCGCGAAACCATCTCGGCACTGCGCAAGGACGTGACCGCCAAGTGTTACGGCGGCGACGCTACCCGCAAACGCAAGCTTCTGGAAAAGCAGAAGGCCGGCAAGAAGCGCATGCGCCAGTTCGGCAAGGTGGAGATCCCGCAGGAGGCGTTTATCGCCGCGCTGAAGATGGGCGACGAGTGATTGTTCTCTTCCCGTGAAGATGCGCATATAATGTGCGCATCTTCACGGGAGCGAATATGAAACGCACGATCGCAAGGCGCCCGACTAATCTTTCACTTGATGGCGATCTGCTTTCGCAGGCGCGCGATCTCAAGATCAATGTTTCGCGGGCCGCGGAAGAGGGCATTGCCCAGGCTGTCAGGGCAGAACAGGAACGGCTCTGGCGCGTCGAGAATGCCAAATCGATCGCCGATGCCAATGATTTTGTCGAAAAACGCGGACTGCCGCTCGCCAAGCTACGGCAGTTCTGATGGCACGCTTTCACGTCTACCGCCTGAAGCAAAGCGAAACATTGGTGATCGATCTTCAGGCCGGCCTGTTCGATGCCCTGAAGACCAGGATCGTCGCACCCCTCATTCCGGCGCCTGATATTGACCACGTCATGGCCGGCCTCAACCCGCGTGTAACGATCAACGGCGAGGCCTACGTCGTGGCTATCCATCTTATGGCTGCCATTTCGGTCAGCGAACTCGGCGCGTTGATCGGTGATCTGTCACATCAGCGCGACAAAATTGTCGCCGCCACGGATTTCGCATTTCAGGGCTTTTGAACGCCCAGGTGCGTGTGCATGGATCCTCGGGTCAAGGCAGGTCAAGGATGACGGGGAGAAAAGCGTCAGGACCTCGCAGATAATTCTCACAAGCGCTTCATAGCAAATACCGCTTCGAAATCCGATCGACCAACCGCCCGTCCCTCAGCGGCACCGCCTTGTCGACCTTGTAGTCGGTAAAGCCCATCTTGCTGTAGTAGGCCAGACCGCCGATGTTGTCGGCGCGGATCGTGGCGTTGATCGCCGTGAGGCCGGCGTCGCGGGCATGCGCTTTGGTGGCGGCGAACAGCGCCGTGCCGGCACCCGGTCGTTTTGCATGCGGCCGGGCGAAGGTGCCGATGTCCGCCCAACCTTCCGGCAGCCCGTCCGAGCGCTCCAGGCCCTGGAAGGCGCAGGGTTGGCCCGAACCGTCGTCGGCGACGAAGCAACTGACGAAGCCCGGGCCGGAAAGAAAATGGCTGACGAAGCTCTCATGCGTGAACGGTGTTTCATGGGCCGTGGTGCCGCCGATCCGTATGATCTCGTTCAGGAAGGCGCAAAGCGCCGTCACATCCTCGGCCCGTGCCCGGCGGACACTGATCATTGCTGCTTCGGTCATCGATTCTCTTCTTTCCCTCTTCCGGTTCAACGAAGAAGCCGCGCCGGGTTCCCCACCACCGTCACGCCCGGCGCCACGCCCTTCGCCACCACCGCCCCTGCCCCGACAATGGCGCCGTCGCCGATCGTCACGCCGGCCAGGATGATCGCGCCGCCGCCGATCCAGACGTCCTTACCGATGGTCACGGGCCGGGCGATCTCCAGCCCGGCGCGACGGAGCGCAACATCCTTGTGGTGCTCGGCACAGTAGATGTGGACGCCCGGACCGAGCATCGAACCCTCGCCGATCGCGACCGATGCGCTGTCGAGAATGGTGCAGCCGGCGTTCAGGTAGACGCCGGCGCCGAGCTTGATGTTGACGCCGTAGGAGCAATGGAACGGCGCTTCGATGAAGACGTCCTCAGCGACCGCCGCGAGGAGCGCCTCCAGCGCCGGGGCCATGCGGCCGCGCTGATCCGGTGGCATGGTGTTGTGCTGGTGCACGGCCCTGCGGGCCGCAGCGCGCATCGCGTCCAGTTCCGGATCGAGGCACGCGTACCACTCGCCCGCCGCCATCTTTTCGCGCTCGCTTTTCGTCACGGCCGGGCCTGTCCCTTGGCCCTGGCGCGGGCCTCATTGAGGCGATCGAGGCTCTCCTTAGGCCATTCCGCCTGAACGTCGTAGTAAGCCTCGAAGGCCCGGGCACCGGCCGGCAGCGGCATCCAATCGAGTTTCGAGCGCGTGTAGATGTGCACGTCCGGCGGGAACGCCGACGGCCGGTCGAGCGTCGCGAGACGCAGAAAGGCAAGCCACTTGCGCCGGCCATAGTCGCTCCAGAGCGACGACTGGCAATCGACACAGCGATAGACGTCGTGCGGGCGGCCGCTGTCGGTCGAAAGCGTGACCATGACCGGCTCGCCCGTCAAAACTTCGAGGTTTTCCGCCTCGACCAGGCCGTTGATCGCGAAAGCGCTGCCGATCTGCCGCTGGCAATCGCGGCAATGGCAGCAATGGACGAACATCGGCGGGCGTTTCAGCCGATAGCGGATGCGGCCGCAGAAGCAGCCGCCTTCGATCGCTTCACGCATGGCTCCTCCTTGGACTCCTCTGGCCGGAGATGACCATGGGTGGAACTGTCGCGCAAGTGCAGAAGAGAACTACGGCGGGCTACAGCCGGGTGCCGGAGGCACGGCGGTGCCGCGCCTCCGGCGAGACTATCAGAATTGCTTGCTGAGCTTGGCGTCGACCGACTGGCCGTTCGCGCCGCGGATGGCGAAGAAGAAGGTGATCGCCGCCCAGAGGATCGACTTCTCGGCGCCGCCGAGGCCCTGGCCCTGGACGATGCCGTGGAAATAGACCGTGACGAGCAGCACGATGGTGGCTGCAATGGCGGCGGGCCGGGTCAGGAAGCCGATGGCGATGAAGATGCCGCCGAAGAATTCGGTGGCGGAAAGCAGCGGCGACCAGAAGACGCCGGGATAGAAGCCGAGCCCTTCGACCATTCCGACGGCACCGAAGGGATCGAGGATCTTGCCGTAGCCATGGGTGACGAGCAGCGCACCGGCCAGGACGCGCAGCAGCGTCTCGGCGAAGGTGTCGAGCGGCAGGTAGATCTTCTCGAGCGCCGGCAGGATGGCGCGCGGGCGGCTGTTGGTGGCAGTGGTCATGGATTCCCTCTCGCAGTGTGTTGCAATGCAAAAATCTCTTGCCGGACATGCCTTTGAAAACAAGGACCGCGCGATAAAAACATGATTGTCCAAGTTGACATTTATGTGAAGAGCCGGTGAAGGGCCGGTTGTTCCACGGACGCCGGGGAGCTATGTTTGCCGAAAACAGGACATGTCAGATGAGCGAGAAGCCGCGCGTCACAATCCTCTACTGCACCCAGTGCAACTGGCTGCTGCGCGCCGGCTGGATGGCGCAGGAGCTGCTCTCCACCTTCGCCGATACGCTCGGCGAGGTGGCACTGATCCCCGGCACCGGCGGCAATTTCGAGATCCGCGTCGATGGCGAGCTCGTCTGGGAGCGCAAGCGCGACGGCGGCTTTCCAGGGCCGAAGGAATTGAAGCAGCGGATCCGCGACGTGATCGAGCCGGAGCGCGATCTCGGCCACGTCGACAGGACTTGAAGCCCTGGATTTCGGTCTCCTCGCCGGCGTCTTCGGCGCCGCCTTTCTCTCCGCGACCCTGCTCTTCGGCCTGTCGGAAGCGGCGGTGGTTGCCGCCGCCCTTTCGGCCGAAACGAGCCGGGCAGCGCTGTTTCTCGCAGCGACGGCCGGCAATGTGCTCGGCGCGCTCGTCAATTTCGCGCTCGGCCGCTTCGCAATCCGCTTCGAGGACCGGCGCTGGTTTCCCGTCTCGCGCCACGCGCGGCAAAAGGCCGAGACGCTCTTCGCGCGCTACGGCCGACCGGTGCTGCTGTTCTCCTGGCTGCCGATCGTCGGCGACCCGTTGACGCTCGCCGCCGGACTGCTCCGCATGCCGCTCGCCGTCTTCCTCGTGTATGTGACGATCGGCAAGGCGGCGCGTTATGCCGCGCTGCTGTGGCTGACGCCATCGTAACCACAGGTTCAGCTATGCGCAAAAATGTCCGTCTCCTCCCAGCCGAGCAGGTCGAGCTTGGCGCGCGTCGGCAGGAAGGCGAAGCAGGCGTCGGCATGGTCCATGCGGCCGTCGCGGATGAGGCGCGCCGTCAGCTTGTCGCGCAGCGCATGCAGGTGAAGCACGTCCGAGGCGGCGTATTCGAGTTGCGCCGGCGAGAGGATATCGGCGGCCCAGTCGGAGGACTGCTGCTGCTTCGAGATGTCGACGTCGAGCAGTTCCTTGAGATTGTCCTTGAGCCCGTGGCGGTCCGTATAGGTGCGGGTCAGTCGGGAGGCGATCTTGGTGCAGAAGACCGGTGTGGCGGTGACGCCGAAAGTATGGAACAGCACCGCGATGTCGAAGCGACCGAAGTGGAAGATCTTCTGGCGGGCCGGATCGGCAAGCATCTGGACGAGGTTCGGCGCCTCTTTCTGGCCGGCAGCAATGCGGATCACGTCGGCGGTGCCGTCACCCGGCGAGAGCTGCACGACGCAGAGACGGTCGCGGCGGGGGACGAGGCCGAGCGTTTCCGTATCGATGGCGATCGCGCCGGCATAGCGGGCCGCGTCGGCTGCGGAAATGTCACCTTCGTGGAACCGTATTGTATTCGCCATCGAGAATCCCCAGATCGTTGCTGCATGATTCCTTGAATCGGATTCGGTTCAAGGCAAATCATGCAGCGTTTCAAAGTGCTACAGCGGCCTCAGCGCGCCTGATGGGCGCGCGGCGCTGTAGAGCGTAGCAGGCCTATAGCGCAAGTTTGTCGGCCGCGATACCGTGTCACGGCGCCGGCGCTTCGCCGCCGCCCTCCCGAAAGTTCCCAGGCCCGAAAGTTCAAAGGCATGACTTCGTTCCGTTCCGCGCTGTCGCTTTCCATGACCGCCTTGATGCTGAGCCTCTCGGCCCAGGCCGGGCTTGCGGACGAGGCGCCCCTCGATTTTGCACAGAGCTTTCGGGACCTTCCCGGCGTGCGGCCGCTGAACCCGCTGCAGGATGGCGAAAGCACGGTTTGCGAGCAGGTCTTCATCGACCGCTACGGCCCCTTCGAGCCCTCCCATGGCCGCCCCCGTTACGACACCATCTACCGATGCCGCAAGGGAGACGGCCCGGTCTTCCAAAGCGGACGTTTGCCGCCATCGCTCGAACGGCAGAAGCGCGGCCTGAACTATTGAGAGCGGCGAGGCTTTGCCGAAAATTGGAGGAAGAAGGATGCCCGAGACGAACCGACCGCTTGTCATCAGCGCGCCCGCACCCCGCACGCTCGAGCTGATCTTCCGTCGAGAAGCACTGGACGCGCTCAACAGGCGGTATCGCGTCGTCGAAGCGGACCCGGAAAACATCGCCGGGCTTGACGACGCCACGCTCGCCGAGGTCTGCTACATCATCGGCCAGCCGCCGCTCGACGAGCGGACGCTCGGGCGCATGCCGCGGCTGCGCGCCATCCTCAATGTCGAAAGCAACCTCCTCAACAACATGCCCTACGAGGTGCTTTTCCAGCGCGGCATTCACGTCGTGACAACCGGCCAGGTCTTCGCCGAGCCGGTGGCGGAGATGGGGCTCGCCATGGCGCTCAATCTCGCCCGCGGCATCGTCGATGCGGACGTCGCCTTCCGGGACGGACGCGAGCTCTGGGGCGGAGAGGGCAACCGATCGGCACGGCTCCTTTCCGGCTCCGAGATCGGCATCATCGGCTTCGGCGATCTCGGCAAGGCGTTGAACCGCGTGCTTTCCGGCTTTCGCGCCAGAGTCCGCGTCTACGATCCCTGGCTGCCCGGCTCCATTCTCACCGACGCCGGGGTCGAGCCGGCATCGCTCGAGACGGTGCTGACAAGCAGCGACTTCGTCTTCGTGGTCGCGGCGGTCACCAGCGAAAACGAGGGTTTTCTCGGTGCCGAGGCCTTCGCGAAGATGCGGCCCGGAGCAGCCTTCATCCTGCTCAGCCGCGCCGGCGTCGTCGATTTCGATGCGTTGATCGCCGCAGTCGAAGCGGGCCGGATCGTGGCGGCGAGCGACGTCTTCCCCGAGGAGCCGCTGCCGCTCGACCATCCGGTCCGGCGGCTTCCCGGTTTCCTGCGGTCGGCGCACCGCGCCGGCGCGCTCGATTCGGCCTTCAAGAAGATGGGCGAGATGGTGCTCGACGACATGGAGCTGATGGACCGCGACCTGCCGCCGATGCGCTGCAAGCGGGCGGAGCGCGAGACGGTGGCGCGGATGCGATCGCGGCCGGTCAGCGTCAATTGAGACGGCCTGCGGCAAGGGCAATAAACGGCCCTATGCAAACCCACCCGATACTGCAAAAATCTTTCAGCCAATCCGCATAGGGGCACGGACATGCGCGGCTCTGACGAGAACAAGCGTCTTGAGACCTGGACGCTCCGGTCGCTGCTGAGCCTCGTCATGGTCGCCGTCCTGATCGTCGTGTCCGCCACTCTCGTGGGGCTTGACTATCGCCGTGCCCGCAATGCGGCGATCGAGGATGCCGAGGCCAATATGGGCGCCTTCGTCGATCGCCTGGTCGGTCGGCTCGGCATGCTTTCCGGCGATACCTCGGCGCTGGTCGGCCTCGTCGCATCCGTCGCCAACGCCTTTCTGGTGCCGCCGCCGGAGCGCATGAACGACAAGGTGGCCCTGCTGCGCGAAGGCATCATCCGCTCGCCGCATATCGACGGCGTCTATGTCGGCTATCCGAGCGGCGCCTTCTTCCATGTGGTCGATTTGAGGTCCTCCGCCTGGCGGATAGCGCTCGACGCGCCACGAGGGGCGACGCTCGCGGTGCGCTCGATGGAACGGGACGACCAGGGAAGGCCGTTTGACCGCGTCCTCTTCCTCGACGAAAGCGGCCTGCAGTTCGCCGAACGCCAGGTGGCCCCGGCCGGTTATGATCCGCGGATCCGACCCTGGTATCGTGCGGCCGTCAACGGCAAGGCGCCAATGGCGACCGGCCCCTACGAGACGGCAACGACGGCCAAGCTCGGCATGACCATTTCGCAGGCCCATCGCGGCAACCCGAAGATCGTCATCGGCGCCGATGTTGTCTTGGACACGATCACCGACTTCCTGTCCCGCGAACGGCTGACGCGCGACTCCGTCTCCCTGATTCTCGATGCGGTCGGAAGGCCCATCATGCATTCCGACCCGACGGCGATGAGGCGCATTCTGGCAACGAAGGACAGCACCGCGCCGGTGGCGGTGCCTGAGACCGACCCCCTTGTCGACAGCATTCGGCACAATCCGCCGGCACCCGGCAAGGCGAGCTTTGTCAACGTCGGCGACCGCACCTATCTCGCCATGGTGACGCCGCTCGAATCGGCGCAGCTTCTGTCGGGCCACCGGGTCGTCGTCGCGGCGCCGCTCGACGAGTTGATGGCGGCCGCCAACGAGACGCTCGTCCAGAGCCTCGCCATCTCGGGTTCGGTGGTGGTGCTTGCCGTCCTCTTCTCTCTGGTGCTTGCGCATCTGATCACCAAGTCGCTCAACCAGCTCACCGACAGCGCCAACCGGCTGCAGGATCTCGACTTCACCACGCCGATCGACGTGCCCTCGCATGTGACGGAAATCTCGACGCTCAACAACGCGATGAACAGGGCCCGCGACGCGATCTTTACCTTTGCGCTCTATGTGCCGCGGGAACTGGTGCGCAAGGGCATCGAATCCGGGCAGTTCACCGGCCGCTCCGGCTGGCGCCAGGAGGTGACGGCACTGTTCACCGACATCTACGACTTCACCACCATCAGCGAGCACCATTCGCCGGAGGCGGTGGTGGCGATGCTGTCGGAATATTTCGACATCTTCAGCGAGGTGGTCGCCGCCCATGACGGCACGATCATTCAGTTTCTGGGCGATTCGGTCTTTGCCATGTGGAACGCACCGGTCGCCGACCCGCGCCACGCCGAGCACGCCTGCCGTTGCGCGCTCGCCGTCGAAGAGCGGCTCGAAGCCTTCAACGCGAAACAACGGGAGAAGGGGCTGCCGGAGTTTCGCACCCGCTTCGGCATCCATACCGGCCCGGCCGTCGTCGGCAGCGTCGGCGCAAAGGAACGCCTGCAGTATACCGCCATGGGCGACACGGTGAACGTCGCCTCGCGGCTCGAGGGCATGAACAAGGACTACGGCACGACCATCCTGGCGAGCGGCGCCGTGATGGCGCAATGCGGCGACGTCATCGCCTTCCGCCCGCTCGGCTTCGCCCAGGCAAAGGGGCGAGTCAGCGCGCTCGAAATCTACGAGGTTCTCTCGGCCGCCGCGATTGCCGAGCAGCCTGCCGGCGAGCAGACCGGCACCGCCGCGTAGGCGGCGAAATACGGGCCAGCCCCCGTGGGTGGCAAGAACGCAAAAAGCCCGGGCAACCGGGCTTTTTCTGCATTTCTAAAAGGGAAATGGTGCCCAGAAGAGGACTCGAACCTCCACGCCTCGCGGCACAGGTACCTGAAACCTGCGCGTCTACCAATTCCGCCATCTGGGCGACGGACCGGCATGTAAAAGGCCGGGGGCGAAGTGTCAACAGGCATTTTGAAGTTTTCACGCCCGGACATGAAAAAGCGCCGGGAGCGGCGCCGGTCCGTCGTGTCCCGCCTTCCCGCCGGTCTGGCCGGAGCGATCCAAGCTCGCATCGATCGGGCAAGAATTTCAGTGACATGGACGCCGGAGAGGCGCATGCTTCGGCGGACGGCCGAATGGCGCGGAAATCCGACGCCCGAGTACGCGCGTGCGCGCCGGCGTCATGGAATAGAGCAACCAAAACAAACGTCTATGGAGAAGGGACAAACCGGAAAGCACGTCTTTCGGAAAGTGAGGAAATAATGACGGGATTTCGGAATTTCGTTATGAGCTGCGCTCTGGCGGCCGCCTCCATGATCCCCCCTGCCGCGCCTGTCCAGGCCATGCCGCGTCCGGCGCTCGACATAGAGATCAAGGCGCCCGCGGACGTCCAAAGCGTAACCCACCGTGGATATTATCGCCGGGGCTATTATCCGCGCTGGCGGGGCGGCTATTACGGTGGCTGGCCGGGTTATTATCCCGGCTACCGCCGTGCCGGCATCAGCTTCTATTTCGGGCCGGGCGCCGCCTACTATCCACGCCGGTATCACTATGGAAACCGATACTATTACGGGACCCGCTACTACGGGCCCGGCTATTACCCCGGTTACTATCCGCACCGCTACTATCGCCACGGTTACTATGGCCAACGGTATTATCGGCCTGGTTATTATGGGGGCTTCGCCCGGGGCTGGTAAGGACTCGGTCGCACGAGGCGCGGAGGTTCCGCCGCGCCTCCTTGTTTCCTGAAGCCGCGCGGGGGTAGGCTGCCGCGTTGTCGCGGGTGCGCGCGCTATCGTTTTCTGACGATGCCGAGCCGCGCCATGACCTCCCTCGGGATGCCGTAGCGGCGCACCGCATCGCGGCTGTCGCGCAGGCCGCAGATTTCGCGCTGGATGAGGAAGGCCCAGACGGCGTCGGCCGCCTCGTCGAGAAGCCGCTCGCGTTCCTCCGGCCGGCCCCGCTCCCGGTCGAAGCCATTCAGCGCGGCGATCGCTTTTTCAACCTTGAGGCCGTGCCGCCCCAGCGCATCGGCGCGCTCAGCCATGAGTTCGTATTCGAGCACGTTGACGCCGCTTCCGGTATCGAAACGGCTGAGCGATTGCGGCGGACGGAATGTCATCGGCAGCTCCATCGAGGCAAAGCCCGGGCAGGATGGACCCGCAGCGGCCTTCCTGCAAGGGCGGAGCATCGGATGCATAACGGGGTTCGTGGGCCTGTGGAGAATGCGCAGCTTTGCCGTCCTCGCCGCCCGATCATGGTTAACACTTCATAAACTTCTTTGCCCTATCCTCGACGATCATGCCTTCTGCATATGTCCTTAAATCGGAGCCGACTTAAGGACAAAACATGCAGCATTCGAAGTGTTGCAGCGACCTTTGCGCGTTTGAGATGACACGCGGCGCTGTAGGTCCCATGCCGGCGGCCAGGCCGCGGCGGGCCGGCCCATCGGCCGCTACGCGCATGAGGCGCCCTCCAGCAGAAACGTTCGATGGCGAGCGCGGCTCCACATGGCGCCGCCGCACGCAATTGGAGACGAGGATGCCGATACCGATTGGCACGATCCGAAACGCAAGTACGCCCGGCGACGACATCGTCCAAGCGGTTCGGCGGGTCCTGCCGCCGGCCGGCCAGCGCGCCGAGGCGATCCAGAAGCTTCTCGATATGCTTGGCCGACACCTTTCGGGCAAGGAGGTCCTTCCCCGCGATGCGCTGGTGCGGCTCATCGAGGACCTAGCCCGCGTTCTCAAATTTCCGCCCCTTCCGCAAGAGACCGGCCGCGCCTTCGTTCGGCGTCTGGTCGAGGTGGTGGAGGCCTTGCCCCTCCCGGAACGACTGGCGATCGAAAGGCAGCTTGGCGGAGGCGGCCTCGCGCGACGGCTGGCAGCCCTGACGCAAAGCGGGCCATCGGCAGGGTTTGGGAACCCCACGACGCCCTTGCCCACCGGCGGAATTCGAAACCTGCCGCTTCAGCTGCCGATGCCCCAGCAAGCCGCTGCAGCGCAGACGCCCCCGCCGAGCGACCCGGCGCTGCTGCAGGCGATGCTGAAAAAGACTTACGGCGCCGATGACGGCGGCGCGGATGACGGCGGGGTGCCGGCCGAGCGTCCTGAAGAGGCGCTGCAAGCGGCCGAACCCGGCGAGCCCGGACGGGGATCGCCGCCGACTTCGCGACACGGGCAATTACTGGTCGGCAACGGCATTCTCGCTGCATCCACCGCCTCAGCGGGGGTGGCAGAGGAGGGCGTCGAAGCGGCGGCGGCGACGCAGCCGGCATTGGCGGAGGGTTCGGAGAGTGTCGCAGCAACTGCCGCAGGCGACGAAGTCCTGCCGGCTCTTGTCGAAGGCAATGAAGCGGCCGTCTCCCGACCATCGGCCGAGGCCCCGCCCGAAAAGCCGGACCAGACATCCGGCGGGGCGGAAGCGGACACCGGGCAAGGCGACCCCGGCACGGACGTCGACGGGTTCGAGACGGATGGAACCTATGGGCCATCGCGCCCCAAAGGGACCGATGCGCGGCAGCCAGCCCAGCCTTCGGCGCCACGGGCGGCCCCCCCGGCATCCGCGCTCGCCAATGCCGCCGAGGCGCTGCTGCAAGGCAGCCTCGATCTGCCCGGCCCAATGACGGAAGCCGGGCCGGCGTTGGCCATGAAGGAAGCCGAACGGGAGCCCGTGCCGGCGCGGTCGATTCCTGCTGAGCCCGAACGTCTCGCCGAAAGGCCGCGGCTCGCCGAGGATATCCAACCCATCGCCGAGCCGACTGGCGCGGAAAAGACGGAGACTGCCTCGCGCGGATCGCCTGCCGTTCAACGTCAGGGTTCGGCCGGCGAGGACGTCACCATGCAGCAGGCAATCGCCCTCCTTGTCGAAAGCGGCCTGCCGGAGATCATCCCCTTCGCGATGGTGCCCTATCCGCCGGCCCAGGAGGATGCTGATGACGGAGACGGCAGGACCGACCGTTACCCTGGCGATGACGATGAAGGCAACGCCGGCACACAGGGAGAAGATAGGGAAGACGAGGAGAAGGGGCAGGATCCCGAAAGCGACGGCGACGATGCGGCCGATCCCGAGGCGAGCGATGCCTATGACCTCTACAGAAAACTCGGCGACCTGGGCTGATTGGTAAGCCTAACCGCAAAGCGTGCTCAATGCGCATAACAAAAAAGCCCGCGGAGATCGCTCTCCGCGGGCTCATCATTTCGGGCCTGACAACGATTACTCGTTGGTCTGGCGGTTCTTCAGCGCTGCGCCGAGGATGTCGCCGAGCGAGGCACCCGAGTCGGACGAGCCGAACTGAGCGACGGCTTCCTTCTCTTCGGCGATTTCCAGAGCCTTGATCGACAGCTGGATCTTGCGGTCCTTCTTGGAGAAGTTGGTGACGCGGGCGTCGACAACCTGACCAACCGAGAAGCGCTCCGGACGCTGTTCGTCGCGGTCACGCGACAGATCGGCGCGGCGGATGAACGAAGTGATGTCCTCGTGGTTGACGAGCTTCACTTCGATACCGCCATCGTTGACGCCGATGACTTCGGCCGAAACGACGGCGTTCTTGCGCAGTTCGCCGGAAGCGGCAGCTTCGCCGACAGCATCCTTGCCGAGCTGCTTGATGCCGAGCGAGATACGCTCCTTCTCGACGTCCACATCGAGAACGACAGCACGGACGACATCGCCCTTGTTGAATTCCTCGATGACCTGCTCGCCCGGACGGTTCCAGTCGAGGTCGGAGAGGTGGACCATGCCGTCGACATCGCCGTCGAGGCCGATGAACAGGCCGAATTCGGTCTTGTTCTTGACTTCGCCTTCGACTTCGGTGCCAGCCGGATGGCCGTGCGCGAATGCCTGCCACGGGTTCTCGAGCGTCTGCTTGAGGCCGAGCGAGATGCGGCGCTTGGTCGGGTCGACTTCGAGAACGACCACGTCGACTTCCTGGCTGGTGGACAGGATCTTGCCGGGATGGACGTTCTTCTTGGTCCAGGACATTTCGGAGATGTGGATCAGGCCTTCGATGCCCGGCTCCAGCTCGACGAACGCACCGTAGTCGGTGATGTTCGTGACCGTACCGGTGATCTTCTTGCCGACCGGATACTTCGCACCGATGCCATCCCACGGATCCGACTCGAGCTGCTTCATGCCGAGCGAGATGCGGTGGGTTTCCTGGTTGATGCGGATGATCTGAACCTTGACCTGCTGGCCGATGCTCAGGATCTCCGACGGATGGTTGACGCGGCGCCATGCCATGTCGGTGACGTGCAGCAGGCCGTCGATGCCGCCGAGGTCGACGAACGCACCGTAATCGGTGATGTTCTTGACGACGCCCTCGACAACCTGGCCTTCTTCGAGGTTCTGAACGATTTCAGAACGCTGCTCGGCGCGCGACTCTTCGAGAACCGTGCGGCGCGAAACGACGATGTTGCCACGGCGCTTGTCCATCTTGAGGATTTCGAAGGGCTGCGGGTTGTGCATCAGCGGCGTTACGTCGCGGATCGGACGGATGTCGACCTGCGAACGCGGCAGGAAGGCTACGGCGCCGTCGAGATCGACGGTGAAGCCGCCCTTGACCTGGTTGAAGATGATGCCTTCGACGCGTTCGCCGGCTTCGAACTTCACTTCCAGGCGCTGCCAGCTCTCCTCGCGGCGAGCCTTCTCGCGCGACAGAACGGCTTCGCCGAGCGCGTTTTCGATACGCTCGACATAGACTTCGACTTCGTCGCCGACCTTGAGCGAGCCGTCCTTGGCCTTGGCGCCGAATTCCTTCAGCGGAACGCGGCCTTCGACCTTCAGACCGACGTCGACGATGGCGACGTCCTTTTCGATGGCCGTGATGACGCCCTTGGCGACATAGCCTTCAGCGAGGTCCGTCTTGGCGAAGGACTCTTCGAGAAGCGCTGCGAAATCATCACGGGTGGGGGTGGTTGCAGACATATAATCTCCTGCTGCATCTCCTGCCGGAGACGCATATGCGCCGGGGGCTGGTGTTGAACAGGCCTGAACCCAGTCCGCCCTTCTGAAAGGGCAATCCGGCGCATGGACGGAATTTCAGGCTATTAGAGGTAGACACGTCCGGCCACGGGCCGAAAAAACCTTCCCTCAAATCTTCTTCAGGGCAGCGTCGATCAGTGCCTTCGCCGCCTGGAATGCGGCCTCTATACCCATTTCGGACGTGTCGAGCAAGTGCGCATCCTCGGCGGGCCTCAGCGGGCTGTCGGCGCGGCCCATGTCGCGCTCGTCGCGCCTTCTCACGTCCTTGAAGATCGCCGCGTAATCGGCTGCCCCACCGCCGGCGATGATCTCGTCATAGCGCCGCTTGGCGCGGACTTCCGGCGAGGCCGTGACGTAGAGCTTCACCGTCGCGTCCGGGCAGACGACGGTGCCGATGTCGCGCCCGTCGAGCACGGTGCCCGGCTCCTTCAGCGAAAAGCCCCGCTGCGCCTCGACCAGCGCCCGGCGTACCGC
Source organism: Sinorhizobium fredii USDA 205 (assembly GCF_001461695.1). Lineage (GTDB taxonomy): Bacteria > Pseudomonadota > Alphaproteobacteria > Rhizobiales > Rhizobiaceae > Sinorhizobium > Sinorhizobium fredii. The sequence goes on from NZ_AUTC01000142.1 coordinate 29,918, forward strand.
CGGCATGACGGCGATCTTCGAGGCCGCCTCGCCGATCGCATGGGCCGACAGCATCGAGCGGTCGAGCCCGGCCAGCTCGACGTCGCGCGCCATCTTCTCGGCGACTGCCTCGTCATCGAGCGGCAGCCCGGCGTCGAGGAGCGCCTTGGCCGTGGCGCGGTAGGTGAGCCCCGTGTCGAGATGGTGGAAGCCGTACTCCTCGGCAATCCGGCGCGAAAGCGTCCCCTTGCCGGCGGCTGCGGGCCCGTCGATGGCGATGGTGATCATGTCTGGTCCTGCGATCGAAAACTGTCGCCGGTGCTGTAGATGAAAATGGCGGCGGATTCCACCGCCCGCGAGGTCAATCGCGCTTTCGACCGACACGTGCGACAAGCGCCGAGGCCGTCCACTTTGCCAGGAGCACGCTGACAAGGAACGCCCCGACAGGCAGGGCGGGTCCCATCGGAAAAGAATTCCGCTTTCCGAAATAGAAAGCGACGCCCTCATTCAACTGGATCAGCGTGCTTCCGGTTGAAAACATGCCGAAGAGGGAGGCGAAGCCGAGTATCAGCAGCATCAACACGGATGCACCAGCGACTTTTTCCCGAAGAACGGATGCCGCCACCAAGAGTGCTTGCATGACGGCCAATGGTGGCTGCACCTTTGCGTTGGAGGGAGCAGGAGGCAAAGCCTTCAGCGTTGCATGTCTTCTTTCGCGAAATCTCGCAATATACAGCGCGTTGAATAAAAGTACCGCCATCAAGATGGCGATCGCCGTTCCGTTATTGATATCACCGACCCACCGATAGCCATCGGTCAGAACGAGAATGATTGCGCTCAATAGGGCGCACGCCAATACCTTCGAGTTCTCGTTGCCGATTGCGGCAAACTGTTGAGGGGTCATAACCACCGGCCTTGGCATGGTGCGCGACCAATATTGTACCGAGCCATCATCCAACGTCTTCCACCCTCGGGCATCGCGCGGCGTCTTGTACGGCTCGGGCGCCTGCACTGATGGTCTTGCCTCGGCAAGTATCCGCTTGATCCTGCGCTCAACCGACCGGAAATAGGCGTAGAAGAACGCCGCTCCGAGGAGGAACGCTCCGACAGGGACAGCAAACGAGACATGCCCATGTCGCGCGACCGGACCGAGCGATACGGCGGGAAGCAGCGTCAAAAACGACATCAGCGGGATCATGAATTTGAATCGCAAGATCTGGCCGAGCGCGCGCTCATCAATGATGAAGGGCGGTTCGGACGGTGTCCGCCTATAAAGGATCGTACCGTCCGCCCGTCTTTCCCAATTCAACCCACGATCAAACATCGAATCCTCTCTTCAAACGTCGCCAGATCTCACGCAGAAACAGAGACAGCAGCAGGACAAGGCCGACTATCAATAGCGTCGGAAAGAGCGGGCCATCCGGCACATAGGGTGAAAGCAACTGGTCGATGTGGTGGACAAGTCGATAGCGACGACGCCTGTAGGCGCTGACTGGCCACTCGCGGGGCGGTAGTCCGTCAAGCAGCCTTTCAACTCCATCCCACAGGCCGAACGCGACGAGAATCAGAAACGCGATGACGCAGAGAAGCTTCCAACTGCTCTCGCTGATCCGCTCGGCCGAGGGAGGGAGACCGTAGACGGTTTCCCGTTCGTTGAACGGTGCCACTACCGCCGCACCGCGCCGAACTAGCTTGCGGAGTTCAAGGAAGCCCGCAAAGAAGGGCAGTAGCAGCGCTGCGGTAAGGCAAAGGGCCGAGTAACCACCGATGTTTCCCACCCACCAATGACCGTCGATCGCCTTCAGGCAGATCAGCGCCGGAACCGTGCCCAGCACAAGCGCGAGGAACAGCATCCAATATCGCTTGCTTTCCCGCTTCGACAGGCCCTCCAAAGGACTCCGTGGAAAGGGCAGCGGCACCCCCTCGATAAGGGGCTTCTTCCAGATGATCGGACGGAGTTTACGCTTGCGACTCATTCTTCCGCCGACGTTGTTCCTTCATCATCGCGTACAAATGAATGGCGCTGAAAACAGCTACGGCGGCAACGCCATATGGGCTTGGCGCCCCTTGTGGTTGTCCTGACAGACCGAATGTCATCTTCCCTAGCGTCAAGATAGAGGCGCCGAAGACGGTCCCCCAAAAGAGGCTTGAGCGAAACAGCTTTGCATTGGAGGCGGTCCGATAGAAATTTAAATCTATCTTCCTGAACTCAAATTCCTCCTTCGCCCGCTTGGCGTCGTGCAAAAGAAGGTGGAGTCTTTGTTTCACAATCAGATGTACTGCATGATTGGCTGCAACCAGCACGCCCGTGACGACTGCAGGGACGCCGATGCTCACCTTTCCTTCAAACCAAAATATCCAAAGCGGCAAAAGCGGAACGAGCGACATTGCGAAAACGTACTCGAAGGTTCTCAGCTTTCTGGCCGCCACAACGGTCTTCTCGGAAACATTTAGGGTCGGGGAACGCCCGTTCGTTCGCCAAAGATAGGTTCCATCCGGAAGCTTTCGCCAATTTAAGCCTTGGTCACCGAGGGAGGTCACGTGAGCGGGTCCTTCATCGAACCGAAGGACGGCGAAGCAGGATCTAGGTCACATAGATACAACAAGGCATTTCCCTCTTAGGATTCGACAAATCCATAAGAGGGAAAGCTTAAGCCTGAGTACACGTATTTGTTGCAAATGTAAGTTACTGGGTGAAAATCTTCGCGCCGAGCCCCGCCATCAAACCCATGAATTCCGGGAAGCTGGTGGCGATCATCGTTGCGTCGTCGACGGTCACCGGATGCTCGGAGGCGAGGCCCATGACGAGGAAGCTCATGGCGATGCGGTGGTCGAGATGGGTTTTCACCTGGCCGCCAGCCGCTTGCCAAGGCCCTTGCCGTCCGGGCGGCCGCGCACGACGAGCGAGGCTTCGCCCTCGTCGCAATCGACGCCGTTGAGCTTCAGGCCATCGGCGACGGCGGAGAGGCGGTCGGATTCCTTGACGCGCAGCTCGTCGAGGCCGTTCATCACCGTCGCGCCTTCGGCAAAGGCGGCGGCGACGGCGAGCACCGGATATTCGTCGATCATCGAGGGGGCGCGGTCTTCCGGCACGGTGACGCCCTTCAGCTCCGAATGGCGGACGCGGAGATCGGCGACGTCCTCGCCGCCGGCAAGGCGCTGGTTCATGACTTCGATATTGGCGCCCATTTCCTGAAGCGTCAGGATCAGGCCGGTGCGGGTCGGGTTCATCAGCACGTTGAGGATGGTGACATCGGAACCCGGCACAAGTAGCGCCGCCACCAGCGGGAAGGCGGTGGAGGACGGGTCGCCGGGTACGTCGATCACCTGGCCAGTCAGCTTGCCGCGGCCCTCGAGGCGGATGGTGCGGACACCTTGAGCATCGGTCTCCACCGTCAGGTTGGCGCCAAAACCCTGCAGCATCTTTTCCGTGTGGTCGCGGGTCATCACCGGCTCGATGACGGTGGTGATGCCGGGCGTGTTGAGGCCGGCGAGCAGCACGGCGGATTTCACCTGGGCCGAGGCCATCGGCACGCGGTAGGTGATCGGGTTCGGCGTCGTCGGCCCGCGCAGCGTCACCGGCAGGCGGTCGCCTTCGGCCGACTTCACCTGGACGCCCATCTGGCGCAGCGGATCGAGGACGCGGCCCATCGGCCGCTTGGTCAGCGAGGCGTCGCCGATGAAGGTGGAGTCGAAATCATAGACGCCGACCAGGCCCATGGTCAGCCGGCAGCCGGTGCCGGCATTGCCGAAATCGAGCGGCGCTTCAGGCGCCAGCAACGCGCCATTGCCGACGCCATTGATGATCCAGGTGTCGCCCTCCTTGCGGACCTTGGCGCCCATCGCCTGCATGGCCTTGCCGGTGTTGATGACGTCCTCGCCCTCGAGCAGGCCGGTGATGCGCGTCTCGCCCGAAGCCAGGCCGCCGAACATGAAGGAGCGGTGCGAGATCGACTTGTCGCCGGGAATGCGGACCGTGCCCTTGAGATCGGCAGACTTCTTTGCGGTGGCGGGCCGCGGGCTCAGGCCATGGGACATAATGTTTTACCTCTGACAATCCGGCTCGGCGGCGGCCCAGGGATCAAGCGCTGCTTGGGGGTTGAGCGAGGAACCGCCGGTGTTGCGGGCTCCCTAACATAAAGCGCAAAAGGGGTCATCCTCCCCCATGAAGAAAATGCGCCCCGCCCCGCCCCGAAGTTTGCCGCGGAAGTTTGTCTTTGACAGACGACAGCAAGACGATTATGGGGACCGGCTAATCATCATCAGCTTGATACCTTTCCACCCGCCGGCTTGACCGGCAAGAGCCGGCTCGCCCGGCCATTCAAGAGGCTTTGACTGTGGCAAAACCGGAACTTGGAACAAAGCGCATCGACCCGGAAACGGGGCGCAAATTCTACGATCTGAACCGTGAACCGATCGTCTCCCCCTATACGGGCAAGTCCTATCCGCTGTCCTTCTTCGAGGAGAGCTCCGTCGCCAAGGTGCTCGAGAAGGAAGAAGAGGAAGACGTCAAGGAAGTCGATGCAGAGAGCACCGAAGTCGAACTCGTTTCGCTCGAGGATGCCGACGACGAGGCATCGGGCGGCGACGATCTGCCGGATCTCGGTGATGACGAAGTCGAGATCGACGGCGACGACGACGACACCTTCCTCGAGGCCGACGACGAAGACGATGACGACGACATGAGCGACCTCATCGGCGTCTCGGACGAAGACGAAGACGTCTAAGAGTCTCAAAAGACGAATAAAAGCCGCTTCGGCCGCCAACTCATGCGGCGGCCGGGCGGATGGCCGGAAGAGAAAATAAAATCGACCCGGTCCTCAATTTCGGCTTGCCATCTGCAAAAAGCGGAAGTAATAAGCCGCCACTCGCCGGGCACACTGCCCGACGGTTTCCCGGAACCGGCACTGCCGGACCCTTGATGGGGCTATAGCTCAGCTGGGAGAGCGCTTGCATGGCATGCAAGAGGTCAGCGGTTCGATCCCGCTTAGCTCCACCAAAATCCTTCCACTGTGCGATGCAGTATTGAGCGATCTTGCGTCACGCTACTCGCCACTAACGATGGAATTCACAATATTTTAACCAAGCGAGCCGAAGAGCAGTCTGCATGTTCCTCGCCTCCAAAATCTTCTGGCTCGTCGCCCAGCCGCTGTCCCTCGCCTTCCTGAGCCTGCTCGTCGGCGTATTGCTGATCCTCGCCCGCTTCCGCCGCAGTGGCAGCGTCTTCGCCTCACTCGGCCTGATCGTCCTGTTCCTCAGCCTCTTCACCACTACCGGCCCCTATTTCCTGCAGATCCTCGAGGACCGCTTTCCCCGCCCCTCTCCGCCTCCCACAGAGCTCTCCTGCATCATCGTGCTCGGCGGCGCCTTCGAGAACGTGGTGATCGCAAGCCGCGGCGGCATGGAGTTCAACCAGGCGGCGGATCGCTTCATCGAGACGGTACGGCTCGCCAAGGCCTATCCGGCGGCGCGCATCCTTGTTTCGGGCGGCGACGGTTCGATCAGCGGCGCCTATGAGGGCGATGCGCGGGCCTCCCAAGGCTTCTTCGACGCGTTCGGGATCGCCGCCGATCGGGTGATCCGTGAAGAAGACTCGCGCACGACGTTCGAGAACGCCCGCTACACCAGGGACCTGCTGGCGGCCAACCGGCTCGAACGTTGCGCGCTGGTCACCTCGGCCTATCATATGTCCCGCTCGGTCGGCCTCTTCCGCGCCAACGGCATCGCGGTCGTTCCCTGGCCGGCGGACTACCGGACGAGCGGCAGGGTGCGGCTCGGCTTCGATTTCACCCAGCCCTCGCTCAACGCGCAACTGGCGACGACCGCTGCCAAGGAATGGACCGGGCTTCTCGCCTACTATCTGCTCGGCCGGACGCAGACGCTGCTGCCGCAGTGATGCAGCGATGAGCGAGCAATTCATCTGGAGATGACAGCCTTTCGCGTCAACGCGGCCCCTGACTTGTAGACGCCGCTGCGCTATTGATTTGAGCAACGCAGTTGCAAGCGGAGCATTCATGCCGATTCTCGAAATCCTCGACTATGGCGGTATCGCCGTGTTCGCCGCGACTGGCGCGCTTTCGGCCTCGCGCAAGCAGCTCGACATCATCGGCTATCTGTTCCTGGCCTCCGTCACCGGCATCGGCGGCGGCACGATGCGCGACGTGATCCTCGGCGCAACGCCAGTGTTCTGGGTGCTGAACCCGGCCTATGTGCTTGTCTGCGCCGCGGTCGGGCTCTTGGTGTTCCTGACCTCGCACCGCTTCGAGTCGCGTTACCGGCTGCTCGTCTGGCTCGATGCGGTCGGGCTTTCGGCCTATTGCGTGATGGGCGCTGCCAAGGGGCTGGCGGCCACCGGCTCGCCGACGGTCGCGATCGTCACCGGCATGCTGACGGCGACCTTCGGCGGTATCCTGCGCGATCTCCTGGCCGGCGAACCCTCGGTGCTGCTCCGGCCGGAAATCTATGTCACCGCCGCACTTGTCGGCGCTGGCGCCTTCGTCGTGGCGAGCCTCGCCGGCCTGCCGCTTGCCGCAAGCTCGGCGCTCGGCGTCGCTGCCGCCTTTGCGGTGCGCGGCGGGGCGCTCAGATACGGCTGGACGCTGCCGATCGGCAAGGCCGGTCCAGGCCGCGATCCGGACGAAGTGATGTAGCTGCACGTCGCCCAAAAGGACGCAGCGGTCTTGGGGTAACGACATGCAGAGCAGAAATACGGGAAAGCGCGCGTCGTCAGGCGACGCGCTTCTTCAGCGCTGCGTCTTGCGGCGCAGCCGGACCACCACGTCGACATGGGAGATCTCCATGCCTTCCGGCGGCTCGGGGAGATTGCCGATCTGGATGTTGCTCACCGGGATATCGAGGACCTCGTTCTGGCCTTCGATGAAGAAATGGTGATGATCCGAGACATTGGTGTCGAAATAGGTCTTGGCGCTCTCGACGGCGAGAACGCGGATCATGCCGGCTTCGGTGAACTGATGGAGCGTGTTGTAGACAGTCGCGAGCGAAACCGGGACACCGGCGTCGACCGCCTCTTCATGCAGTTCCTCGACCGTCAGATGGCGGTCGCCCTTGGCGAAAATCAGATCGGCAAGCGCAATCCGCTGGCGCGTCGGGCGCAATCCCGAATTGCGCAGCCTCTCCTGCGAAGAGATTTCCGTTGCTTTCGTCATCCAGAGCCGTTCCGATATTCCTGCCAAGATTATGGAGTATCAGCTTGCGATATAACTTCTGGCGCCGAGGCTTTCAATAGACTCAGACCGTGGAAGCGGCCGCAAGGGCCTGAAAATCGGCCTAAAGCGGGGGAAGGCTGGCATTTAACTCTAGCAGACGCCACATTCATACTGTAAGCGACGGCGGAACGCTATCGCCACAGGGAGCGGCGAAAGGGAGATGCGAGACAGGTTTTCCCACCCGCATGTCGCTCTACTTGGAAGAACGTGACAAACTGCAACCGGCGACGACCGATGCGGGCCGCGCTTCAATTCAGGCCGAACTTGCTCTAAAGCAGGTCGGAGAACACTTGAGAACTCGGGGAAGCAACCATTCATGACCACCAGGCAATCCAGCTTCAGCTATGAGGAAATCCTGACCTGCGGCCGAGGCGAAATGTTTGGCCCCGGCAATGCGCAGCTGCCGCTGCCGCCGATGCTGATGTTCAACCGCATCACCGAGATTTCCGAAACCGGCGGCCCCCACGACAAGGGCTATGTGCGCGCCGAATTCGACATCACCCCGGACCTCTGGTTCTTCCCCTGCCACTTCATGGGCGATCCGGTAATGCCGGGCTGCCTCGGCCTCGACGCCATGTGGCAGCTGACCGGCTTCTTCCTCGGCTGGCTCGGCGAGCCCGGCAAGGGCCGCGCCATCTCGACCGGCGAAGTCAAGTTCACCGGCATGGTGACGCCGAAGACCAAGCTGGTCGAATACGGCATCGACTTCAAGCGGGTGATGCGCGGCCGGCTGGTTCTCGGCATTGCCGACGGCTGGATGAAGGCCGACGGCGAAGTGATCTACAAGGCTACCGACCTCAAAGTCGGCCTCTTCCAGGAAAAGGCCGACTGAACTGCGGGGCCCGCGCCCCGCACGGATCCAAACTAACAAAAGGTCATCTATCATGAGACGGGTTGTTGTAACGGGCCTCGGCATCGTTTCCTCGATCGGTAACAATGCCGACGAAGTCACCGCGTCGCTGCGCGAAACAAAATCGGGCATCACCTTTTCCCCGGATTTCGCCGAGCATGGCTTCAAGTGCCAGGTCTGGGGCCAGCCGACGCTCGACCCGACCGACCTCGTCGACCGGCGCGCCATGCGCTTCCTGTCGCAGGCCGGCGCCTGGAACCACGTGGCGATGAAGCAGGCGATCGCCGATGCTGGCCTCGAAGCCGCCGACATCACCAACGAGCGCACCGGCATCATCATGGGCTCCGGCGGGGCTTCGACGCGCACCATCGTCGAGGCCGCCGAAACCACCCGCAAGAACGTCAGCCCCAAGCGCATCGGCCCCTTCGCGGTGCCGAAGGCGATGTCCTCGACGGCTTCGGCGACGCTTGCCACCTGGTTCCAGATCCACGGCGTCAACTACTCGATCTCGTCGGCCTGCTCGACCTCGGCGCATTGCATCGGCAATGCCGCGGAAATGATCCAGTGGGGCAAGCAGGACGTGATGTTCGCCGGCGGACACGAGGACCTCGACTGGACCATGTCGAACCTCTTCGACGCCATGGGCGCCATGTCCTCCAAGTACAACGACACGCCGTCCTCCGCCTCGCGGGCCTATGACGTCGACCGCGACGGCTTCGTGATCGCCGGCGGCGCCGGCGTCCTGGTGCTCGAGGAACTGGAGCATGCCAAGGCCCGCGGCGCCAAGATCTATGCCGAGATCGTCGGCTATGGCGCGACCTCGGACGGCTACGACATGGTCGCCCCCTCCGGCGAAGGCGCGGTGCGCTGCATGCGCCAGGCGCTGTCCACGGTGAAGGGCGATGTCGACTACATCAACACCCACGGAACTTCGACGCCGGTCGGCGACCAGAAGGAGATCGGCGCCATCCGCGAGGTCTTCGGCGAGAAGATGCCGCACATCCAGTCGACCAAATCGCTGACCGGTCATTCGCTGGGCGCCGCCGGCGTGCAGGAATCGATCTACGGCCTGTTGATGATGCAGGCCGGCTTTATCGGCGAAAGCGCCCATATCGACACGCTCGACCCCGAATTCGAAGGCGTGCCGATCGTCCGCAAGCGCATCGACAACGCCAAGATCGACACGGTTCTCTCGAACTCCTTCGGTTTCGGCGGCACCAACGCGACGCTCGTCTTCCAGCGCTACAACGGATAACAAGATGAACGGACTGATGAACGGAAAGCGCGGCCTCATCATGGGGGTGGCCAACAGCCATTCCATTGCCTGGGGAATCTCAAAGGCACTCGCGAGCCAAGGCGCCGAACTCGCCTTCACCTACCAGGGCGAGGCGCTCGGCAAGCGCGTCAGGCCGCTCGCCGCGGAGGTGAATTCCGACTTCCTGCTGCCCTGCGACGTCGAGGACATCGCCTCCGTCGATGCCGTCATCGAGGCGATCAAGGAGCGCTGGGGCAAGCTCGATTTCATCGTCCATGCCATCGGCTTTTCGGACAAGAGCGAGCTGAAAGGGCTCTACGCGGACACGTCGCGGGAGAATTTCAGCCGCACCATGGTGATCTCCTGCTTCTCCTTCACCGAGATCGCCAAACGGGCCGCCGACCTCATGAGCGATGGCGGCACGATGCTGACGCTTACCTATGGCGGCTCGGTGCGGGTGATGCCGAACTACAATGTCATGGGCGTCGCCAAGGCGGCGCTGGAGGCCTCGGTGCGCTATCTCGCCGCCGACTACGGCGCACGCGGCATCCGCGTCAACGCCATCTCCGCCGGCCCGATCCGCACGCTGGCGGGCGCCGGTATTTCGGATGCACGCGCCATGCTCTCCTGGCAGCAGAAGAACTCGCCGCTGCGCCGCACCGTCACCATCGAGGACGTCGGCAGCTCGGCGCTCTACCTCCTTTCGGACCTTTCCCGCGGCGTCACCGGCGAGATCCACTACGTGGATTCCGGCTACAACATCACCTCGATGCCGGCACTCGAGACCTTGCGCGTCGCCGACGCGGAGTAAGGGCGGGCTCTCGCCCTAAGCTTCCTTCATCGACGAACCCCTCCCCAACCCCTCCCCCTTGTGGGGAGAGGTTGAGGAGGGGTTGTTGAGAGCGCGCTGCTCAGCGCTTCGCCCAAAGCACCTTGAAGCGGGCATTGCGGCAGGTCTCGCCATACTCCTTGGCGTTCTCTGCCAAGACCTGCTCGTAAGGCAGGCCGCGATTTGCGACGAGCATGAGCCTGCCGCCCTGCTTCAGCGCCTTCAGCGCCGCCTTGATGATCGCTGATCCAATCGCCGGCTCGGCGGCATGCCCCTCATGGAAGGGCGGATTCATGACGATCAGGTCGTATTTGTCGCGGGTATCCTCGCTCGTCAGGTCGTGCCAGTAGAAGCGGGCCGGCGTCGTCGGTGCGTTCGCCTTGACGTTGCGACGCGCCGCTTCCAGCGCATCATGATCGGCCTCGAACAGATCTATGCCCTTGAGCCCGGGGGACGCCTGCGCCAGCATCACCGAAAGGTAACCCCAGCCGGCGCCGAAGTCGGCCGCATGGCCGGTGAAGTCCTTCGGCAAGCGCGAGGCGAGAAGCTCCGAGCCGGCGTCGACGCGATCGTGCGAGAACATGCCTGGTGCTGCCTCGAAGACACCGTCCACCCGCACCGGAACCTTGGCGAGTTTATCAACGGCATCGGCCACATCCTCCGGCCGGGTGAACCAGAAGGCGACGCCGTGGTACTTCGGCAGATGGTCGCCGTCCCATTCGAATTTGTCGATGCGCTTCCTCAGCGACTGGATGCCGTCTTCCTTGCTGCCGGCAACGACGATGAGGGCGCCCTCGCGCGTGCGCTTCAGCGCCTCGGCGATCCGGTCCTCGTTCTCGCCCTTGTGCTTGCCGCAGAGCACCAGAGCGACGTCATAGTCCTCGCCCGAAACGACAGCGCTCACATCGGCCCGCATCGCCTCGAGGGCACGATAGAGCGGCCGCAGGGGCTGCACGGCGGACATCGGTGCCACGAAGCCCTCAGGCAGCCTGTAGCCCGCCTCGGCACCGAGAAAGAGCACACGCTCGCCTTCCCCCGGCGGATCGATGATACCGGTTTCGAAGGGGTGGAACAGGGTCTTCAGCGCGTCGCGGCTCATGGGTGGTTTCCATTCTTCCTACAAGAAAGGGGCGCGAAGCGATCCGCTCCGCGCCCCAACTGGATTTGGCTGAAGCCGGCTTATTCGGCCGCTTCGCCGCCGTCCTTCTTTTCGCCCTTCTCGGCGGCGACTTCCTTGCCGGTCGCCTGGTCGACGACCTTCATGGAGAGGCGAACCTTGCCGCGCTCGTCGAAGCCCATCAGCTTGACCCAGACCTTGTCGCCTTCCTTGACGACATCGGTCGTCTTGGCGACGCGCTCGGAGGCGAGCTGCGAAATGTGGACGAGGCCGTCGCGGGCGCCGAAGAAGTTGACGAAGGCGCCGAAATCGGCGGTCTTGACGACCGTGCCTTCGTAGATCTGGCCAACTTCCGGTTCAGCGACGATCGAGTGGATCCACTTGCGGGCGGCTTCGATCTCCTTGCCGGACGAGGACGCGATCTTGACGGTGCCATCGTCTTCGATGTTGATCTTGGCGCCGGTCTTCTCGACGATTTCGCGGATGACCTTGCCGCCGGAGCCGATGACTTCGCGGATCTTGTCGACCGGAATGTTCATCACTTCGATGCGCGGTGCGAATTCGCCGAGCTGGCCGCGGCTCTCGGAGATGGCCTTGGCCATTTCGCCGAGAATGTGCAGGCGGCCGCCCTTGGCCTGGTTGAGCGCAACACCCATGATCTCTTCGGTGATGCCCTCGATCTTGATGTCCATCTGCAGCGAGGTGATGCCGGCTTCGGTACCGGCAACCTTGAAGTCCATGTCGCCGAGATGATCTTCGTCACCGAGGATATCGGAGAGGACGGCGAAGCGGTCCTCTTCCTTGATCAGGCCCATGGCGATACCGGCGACCGGCTTGGCGAGCGGAACGCCCGCATCCATCAGCGCCAGCGAGGTGCCGCAGACCGTCGCCATCGACGACGAGCCGTTGGATTCGGTGATCTCGGAAACGACGCGCAGCGTGTAGGGGAACTGCTCGGCTTCCGGCAGCATCGGGCGGATAGCGCGCCAGGCGAGCTTGCCGTGACCGATTTCGCGGCGGCCCGGGGAGCCCATGCGACCGGTTTCACCGACCGAGAAGGGCGGGAAGTTGTAGTGCAGCATGAAGCGTTCTTTGTACATGCCGGTCAGGCTGTCGACATACTGTTCGTCTTCGCCGGTGCCGAGCGTGGCAACGACGATCGCCTGGGTTTCACCGCGGGTGAAGAGCGCCGAGCCGTGGGTACGCGGCAGAAGACCGACTTCCGAGACGATCGGACGTACGGTTTCGAGATCGCGGCCGTCGATGCGGCTCTTGGTGTCGAGGATGTTCCAGCGAACGATTTTGGCCTGCAGGTGCTTGAAGACCGAGGCGATTTCCTCGGCCGAATGGGCCGGGTTCTCGATGCCTTCCGGCAGAAAATGTTCCTTGACCTTCGCCTTTACGGCGTCGACGGCGGCGTAGCGGGCAGCCTTCTCGGTGATCTTGTAGGCGTTGCGCAGCTCGTCTTCGGCGATCGACAGCATGGCATTTTCAAGAGCGGAGTGGTCTTCCGGATCGAACTCGCGCGGCTCCTTGGCGGCAACTTCGGCGAGCTTGATGATCGCGTCGATCACCGGCTGGAAGCCCTTCTGGCCGAAAACGACGGCGCCGAGCATGACGTCTTCCGGCAACTCCTTGGCCTCGGATTCGACCATCAGCACGGCTTCCTGCGTGCCGGCGACGACGAGATCCAGCGAGGATTCTTCCATTTCGTCGAGGTGCGGGTTGAGCACGTATTCGCCGTTGATGTAGCCGACGCGGGCTCCGCCGATTGGGCCCATGAAGGGAATGCCGGAGAGGGTCAGCGCCGCGGAGGCTGCGACCATCGAGACGACGTCCGGGTTGTTTTCCAGGTCATGCTGCATGACCGTGATGATCACCTGGGTGTCGTTCTTGTAGCCCTCCGGGAAGAGCGGGCGGATCGGCCGGTCGATCAGGCGCGAGACGAGCGTCTCGTTCTCGCTCGGGCGGCCTTCACGCTTGAAATAGCCGCCGGGGATCTTGCCGGCGGCATAGGTCTTTTCCTGATAGTTGACGGTCAGCGGGAAGAAATCCTGACCGGGCTTCGGTGCCTTGGCCGAAACCACCGTGGCGAGCACGACGGTTTCGCCGTAAGTGGCGAGAACGGCGCCGTCGGCCTGACGGGCGATCTTGCCGGTTTCGAGCTTGAGCGGACGCCCAGCCCATTCGATTTCTACCTTGTGGGTCTCGAACATGTTCTGTCCTTCGTGTGCGGGAGATCGTCCGCGGCTGTTGCAGCGCAGGCGATCTTGTTGCCGCTTGGTGTGGCGCATCACGGGCAAGACAACGGGAGGCTTCAAACAAAACCGGCCGCTTACCGCTTTGCCGCGCTCACCCGCATGGGAGCGCTTCGGCAAGCAGGCGCCGAAGCATCCTGCAATCCTGCCCCATGACGGGCCATCGGTTGATCCGCGATACCGGCCCATCCGGCTCGCTGGACATCTCTCGTCTTGCGCGCCTCCGGCGCCCAGGAGAGTATTTAGCGGGCGCTCAACGCCCAAAAAAAGTCGGCGGATCGCCGAGCGACCCGCCGGACAGTCGTTTAGCGACGGATGCCGAGGGCACCGATCAGCTTGCTGTAGCGCGCTTCGTCTTTCTTCTTCAGATAGTCGAGGAGCGAGCGACGGCTGGAAACCATCGCGAGAAGACCACGGCGGGAATGGTTGTCCTTCTTGTGGTCCTTGAAGTGTTCGGTCAGGTTGTTGATCCGTTCCGTCAGGAGCGCAACCTGGACTTCCGGAGAACCGGTATCGCCTTCAACGGTTGCGAAATCCTTGATGAGCTGAGCCTTGCGCTCTGCAGTGATCGACATCGGTTGATCCTTTCGATTTCGAGGATTTAAGGGTCGCCGGCAGCCGGGATGTCGTCCAGCCGCGGCCGTTCACACGAAGAGGCGGTGCCTTTCGCTGGCGTGCCTATAACCGAAACGGACGCAAAAGGAAAGGGCGATCGAGCCGGCCGCCGATCGGCGCCACCGGGCCTCAATGGCGACGGCGTCACCTGCTACGCACCGTCCTCGACGCCGCCGGTGCGAGGGATGCGGATGCGCCATTCGATGCCGTCGCCATGCATGGTCCTTTCGAGTTCGGCGCGCAAGGCCATGCCGAGCATGCGCTCGATCACCACCGATCCGAAACCCCTGCGATGCGTCCGTGCCGGTTCGACGAGATCCGCGCCGCTTTCGCGCCAGCGAATGATGATTGCATCCGCAGGCAGGGACCATTCGAGCCTGATCGTCCCCGTCGCATTGGCGAGTGCGCCGTGCTTGATCGCATTGGTGGCGAGTTCGTGAAGCACCATGCCGAGCGTCTGCGCCATTTGCGTCTCCAGCCGCAAGACCGGGCCGTCAAGCACGATGCGGCCCGGCTCGTCGGGGGCAAAGGGTTGCAGTTGCTCCTCGGCAAGCTCGCGGAAATCCACGCCCATCGCTGCATTGGCAATCATCAGATCGGTCGATCGGGCGAGGCCCGCCAGCCGCTTGCGGAACGCATCGACGAAGTCCGACGTATCCTCGCTCGACCAGGCGGATTGGGCCAGCATCGACTGGATGACGGTCAGTTGGTTCTTCGAGCGATGTGCGACCTCCCGCATGAGGAGCCGGATTTCCGCCTCGGCCCTGGTTCGCGCCGCCGCTGCGCGGGCAAGGTACGCCGATACGGCCTCGACTTCGGTAATGACGTAGCGGCGTGGCTCGATCACCTCGCCGACGCCGAGGCGCCGCGCGTCGAGCGCCAGCAGCTTGACGCCTTGGGTCAGCAGCCGCGCGATGATCAACGATCCGGCGATTGCGATGCTGGCGAAGATGATGCCGCCGAGCGACAGCCAGAGAAACGACCAGAGGATCGGCGCATCGACGATCTCACGCGGTGCCCAGGCAACGATGCGCCAGCCGGTGACTACGGAGAATTCCGAGACGACGCGGTAGGCCACGCCACGCTCGTTGATATCGCTGACGCCGATGCTGATCTGAGGCAGTGCGTCCAGAAAGAACGCTTCACCGGGACGGGTCGAGGGATCCGACGAAGCGATCACCTTGCCCTTGCCGTCGACCAGTGCGGCATTCCAGCCCGGTGAAAGCGTGTCGCGATTGACCGCCTTGGCCATGCGAGCGGCATCCTGGGTCAGGCCCAACAGATAGCGTTCGCCGTCCGGACCGTTTATCGGCAGATAGACGTTGAAGACCCAACTCTTTGTGGTGTTGGCGAAGAAGGCGCCCGAAACGAGCGGTCCGCTGCTCTTGAGAGCAACGTCGAGGTCCGGATCGGATGACCGCCCCAACAGCGTTCCGAAAGGGACGCCGGTGTTCATCCGCAAATTGTGGTCGCTATCGACGACGATCAGATTGGAATGGGTGCCCGCCAACGCACTCGAAGCGCGGTCGTAAAAGCCGCGCAGATCGCGGAGATTGACGGCCCCGGAGGTCGACAGGACCTTGAGGGTGATCGTCATGCCCTCGACCTCGCGCTCGACGATCCGCGTCACCGATCCGGTCGAGGCCTTGAGCAGCGAGGTGACGACCTGTTCCTGCGCATCGACGCTTCGTTTGACGATGACGAAAGAGAAGATGAAGGAGGGGACGATCGCGATCAGCAGCAGCGAGAGCAGATAGAAGCTGAACGGCCTGCGAAGATACCGACGCACAAAGGCCGCAACCGCCTGAAGGCCGCCGGATGTGACCTCGCCCTCGCTTTTCTCTGGCGCCTTGAGCATCCGAACCGCCTTTCGCCGCCCGAACCGCGCCGCGACTCCGGCTCCGGGCTTCCGACAGCGCCGTGCGTCTTTTCAGACGCACTGAGGACGCTGTAGCACTTTGAATCGCTGCATGTTTTGATCCTCAAATCGGTGACGATTAAGGAAACATGCAGTAGCTGCGTTGAGCGTCTATGCGCCGCTCACGCGGGCCGGACCGATTCTTGGCTGGGCGGGGGCCGCCGGTCAATGGCTGGCGAACACACGTTTCGGTCGAAATTCACCTTCGGCGACCTCGCCGATCGCTACGAGCTTGCCGCGCGCGGTCGCATAGGCCTCGGGCGTCGGCAGCGGCGCGTCTCGACCGCGCAGGATAACCGGGTTGCCCATCCTGAGCCGGTGCGCCTGATCGTCGCTGACCGCAACATGCGGCAGATCGGAAAGCGCCTCGCCGGTATCGATCAGATAATCGTCGAGGGCGGCAAGGCGTTCCGCATCGTCCTCGATCTTTTCCAGCGCAACGAGATCGGCGAGCGCGACCATGTCCTCCTCCCCGAAGGGGGCGACAAAGGTGCGGCGCAACGAGGCGATATGGCCGAAGCAGCCGAGATCGCGGCCCATGTCGCGGGCGAGCGAACGGACATAGGTGCCCTTGCCGCATTCGATCTCGAAATGGGCGAGATGCGGCGTGCTGCCGATCAGGGCGAGACGGAAGACCTCCACCTCGCGCGCCGGAATTTCGACGGTCTCGCCATCGCGAGCAAGATCGTATGCACGCTCGCCATCGATCTTGATTGCCGAGAACTGCGGCGGCACTTGGCTGATCACGCCGGTATATTTCGGCAGCAGGGCACGGATCGCCTCCTCGTTCGGACGCTCGGCAGAGGCGCGAACGACGTCGCCCTCGAGGTCGTCGGTCGAGCGCTCCTCGCCCCAGGCCACGGTGAACTCGTAGATCTTGCGGCCGTCCATGACATAGGGAACGGTCTTCGTGGCGTCGCCCAGCGCAATCGGCAGCATGCCGGAGGCCAGCGGATCAAGCGTTCCGGCATGACCGGCCTTCTGCGCCTTGAACAGCCACTTGATCTTGGAGACCGCCTCGGTAGAGCCGAAATCGAGCGGCTTGTCGAGGATCAGCCAGCCCGAGATCGGGCGGCCCTTGGGTTTGCGCGGCTTGGACATGGATCTTTCTTATTCTTGGTCGTCGGTGTCGGGATCGAGGTCGCGGCTGACTTCCGGCGAGCGCAGCAGCGCATCGATCTTCTGGTAGTTGTCGAAGCTGGTGTCGTCCCGGAAGCGCACGTCCGGCATGTATTTCATCTGCCGGAGTTGCGGCCCGAGCCGGCCGCGAATGAATTTCGCGTGCTTGTTCAGCGCCTCGATGACGACGGCATGATCGGCGACGCCGAGCGGCGTGACATAGGCGGTGGCGATCTTCAGATCGGGCGACATGCGCACTTCGGAAATCGAGATCACCGTCTTCTCGATCAGCGGGTCGCGCACCTCGCCGCGCTGCAGGACCTGGGTGATCGCGGCGCGCACCTGTTCGCCGACGCGCAGCATGCGCTGGGACGGAGCGGAGGATGTGGATCTGGTCATCGTGTTTATCCTGGATCACGGCGATTGCGGTCGCATCGGCCGAAATCGAGACGCAATCGGTTCAATAGTGGCGGCAGCTAGGGGCGATGCATCGCCGACAGCTCATCTCGTCCCGCAAAAAACAGGAGCGCCGGAGGTAATCCGGCGCTCCCACAATCTGCTGCCGGATCGACTTAGAGCGTCCGCGTGATGTGTTCGACGCGGAAGCACTCGATCGTGTCGCCGGCGCGGATGTCTTCGTAGTTCTCGAAGGCCATGCCGCATTCCTGGCCGGACTGGACCTCGGAGACCTCGTCCTTGAAGCGCTTGAGCGTCTTGAGCTTGCCTTCGTGGATGACGACGTTGTCGCGCACCAGGCGGACGCCAACACCACGCTCGACCTTGCCTTCGGTGACGCGGCAGCCCGCGACCTTGCCGACCTTGGTGATGTTGAACACCTCGAGGATCTCGGCATTGCCGAGGAAGGTCTCGCGCCGTTCGGGCGAAAGCAGGCCGGACATCGCCGCCTTCACGTCATCCACCAGGTCGTAGATGATGTTGTAGTAGCGGATTTCGATACCGGACCGTTCGGCCGCATCGCGCGCCTGCTTGTTGGCACGGACGTTGAAGCCGATGATCGCGGCATTCGAGGCTTCGGCGAGCGAGATATCCGACTCGGTGATGCCGCCCGCGCCGGAATGCACGATGCGCGCCCTGACTTCGTCCGTTCCGAGCTTGTCCAGGGCACCGGCGATCGCTTCGATCGAGCCCTGCACGTCGCCCTTGATGACCAGCGGAAACTCCTTCAGGCCGGAGGCCTGGAGCTGGCTCATCATCTGCTCGAGCGAGCCGCGCGAGCCGGACTGGCGAGCCACCATCTTCTCGCGGGCAAGCCGCTGACGATATTCGGAGATCTCGCGCGCACGGCTTTCGTTCTCGACGACGGCGAACTTGTCGCCGGCCGCCGGCGTGCCGGAAAGGCCGAGGACCTCGACCGGCATGGACGGGCCGGCTTCCTTGACGTGCTCACCCTTGTCGTTGACCAGGGCGCGCACGCGGCCCCACTGATCGCCGGCGACGATGATCTGGCCGGGCGTCAGCGTTCCCTTCTGGACGAGAACGGTGGCAACCGCACCGCGGCCGCGGTCGAGTTCGGCTTCCACCACCGTACCCTCGGCCGTCCGGTCCGGATTGGCCTTGAGATCGAGAATTTCGGCCTGCAGCAGGATCGCTTCGAGCAGCTTGTCGAGATTGGTCTGGTTCTTCGCCGAAACCTCGACGTCGAGCACCTCACCACCCATCGATTCGACGAAGACCTCGTGCTGCAGCAGCTCGGTGCGGACCTTTTGCGGGTTCGCCGTCGGCTTGTCGATCTTGTTGATCGCCACGATGATCGGCACACCGGCCGCCTTGGCGTGATTGATCGATTCGATCGTCTGCGGCATCACGCTGTCATCGGCCGCGACGACGAGGACGGCAATGTCCGTCGCCTGGGCGCCGCGGGCACGCATCGCCGTGAAGGCGGCGTGGCCGGGGGTGTCGATGAAGGTGATCTTCTGGCCGTTCTGTTCGACCTGGTAGGCACCGATGTGCTGGGTGATGCCGCCTGCTTC
The DNA here is from genome assembly GCF_001461695.1 of Sinorhizobium fredii USDA 205. Taxonomy (GTDB): domain Bacteria; phylum Pseudomonadota; class Alphaproteobacteria; order Rhizobiales; family Rhizobiaceae; genus Sinorhizobium; species Sinorhizobium fredii. The sequence goes on from NZ_AUTC01000142.1 coordinate 49,075, forward strand.
GCCGGCGACCACATTGGCGTGGCGGATCGCGTCGAGCAGCGACGTCTTGCCGTGATCGACGTGGCCCATGATCGTCACGATCGGCGGGCGGGATACCATGGTCTCCTCCATATCGGCGACGTTGAAGATGCCTTCCTCGACGTCGGATTCAGAGACGCGCTTGACCGTGTGGCCGAACTCGCCGGCGATGAGCTCGGCGAGATCCGCATCGATCAGATCGCCGGGCTTCATCATCTGGCCTTCCTTCATCAGGAACTTGATGACGTCGACGGCGCGCTCGGACATGCGCTGCGACAGTTCCTGAATCGTGATGGTCTCCGGCAGGACGACCTCGCGCGAGATCTTTTCCCGCGTCTCCTGCATCTGGCTGCGCCTGAACTTCTCCTGGCGGCGGCGCATCGCCGAAAGCGATCGGCCGCGCTGGCTACCGTCTTCGTCGACGGCAGCCGTCAGCGTCAGCTTGCCCTGGCGACGGCCCTCGTCGCCCTTGGCGCGGGGGGCAGGCTTTGCCGGCTCGGGACGGACGACCTTGCCGCGGACCGGACCGGCCCCGCCGCGCGGGCGCTCTTCCTCTTCCTCCTGACCTGCGCGACGGCCACGAAGGGCCGCTGCAGGGGCCGCCGGCGCCTGGGGCGCGGCAGGCGCCGGACGGGCGGGCTGCGGACGCGTTTCAGCGCGGCGCTCGGCGACGACCGGGCGCTCTGCCTCGACTGCGGCCTCGGCCTTCTCGACTTCGACGGCCGGGCGAGTAGCCTCTTCAGCGGCGCGGCGGACCGCCTCTTCCTTCTCGCGGGCGATGCGCGCTTCTTCCTCGACGCGGCGGCGCGCTTCCTCTTCGGCGCGGCGCTTGGCCTCCTCGGCGTCGCGGACCTGGGCGTCGGCCAGCGCACGACGACGGGCCTCCATCTCACCGGCCGAAAGGTCGTTCAACACGACACCGATGCGCGGACGGTTCTGCTCGGCGCGCGGCTGATGCGGCTGCGGCTGCGGGGCCGGCCGGCCGGACGGATGCGGCTGAACGGGGCGCGGCTCGGCAGGCCGCGCCACGGGCGCGGCGCTCACCGGCGTGATCGGCCGCTCGTCCTTGTGCCGCGTCAGGCCGCGTGTCTTCTTGGTTTCGACCACGACCGCCTTCGTGCGACCGCGGCCCATATCCTGGCGCACGGTTCCCTGCGTCACCCCGGAGGGCTTCAGGGTCAGCGTCTTCTTGCCCGCTACGCTGAATGTCTTGTCGTCTTTGTTGTCGGTCATTCCGTTCCGTTCCTAGCGATCAGGGCCGGATGCGAAACACCTGACCCCGTCTTCCAATTTGTCTCAAACAGCGCTCGCGATGCCGGCCTCTGCCGGTGACGCGTGTCATTGCTGTGGCTTATCAGCGCCGCCTTCGGCCCGGACCGGGACGGATCCTCGGTACTTTTCGAGCATGATTGCGCGCTTCACTACACCCTCACCCGCCTGCCCTGCAAGCGCTGCGGCATGGATAAAAGCATTACTTCCCAAAAGCCCCTCCATTTCCGCCGCCGCAAACGGGCGGAACGCGGGTATTTCCGTTTCATCGTCGGCAACGAAGCTCATCGCCTTGCGGGCCTTATCGATCTTGCGAACGCCGTCGGCGGCCGCGTCGATCGCGTGGAAAACGCCAAGCGCCGCGAGCCCGCGCACCGCCTGCTCAGTCTTCGTGGCTCCGGAGACGAACTGGCCGGCCTTGCGCGCCATGTTCATCATTCCGGCAAGCTGCTCGGCGAGCAGCCTGTCGACCTCGTCGGCCAGCGCCGCCTCGGCCTTGACCTCTGTGCGCAGGGCGCGGGCGAAGAGCTTCCTCGCCATCGCCTTTTCGACGAAGGGCCGCTCCGCCTTGACCCAGCAGCCGCGTCCTGGAAGCTGGCGCTTCAGGTCGGGCACGACGCGCCCGTCCGGCCCGGCAACAAAGCGGATCAGCTCATCCGGCGATCCGCTCTCGCGCGTGACGATGCAGGTCCGGCTACTGCCGCTCCGGTCCTTCGGGCCCTTGTCCGAAGGCAGGACTTCCGAAGGCAAGATTTCGGTGGCGGCTGTCATCGTGGATCAGGCGTCCTGCTCCGAGCCCTCGGCAACTTCGATCGGCTCGTCCTGATCGGCTGCGAGGTCTTCCTCGGTGATCCAGCCGGCCGCCAGGCGCGCCTGGACGATCATTGCCTCGGCCTCTTCGCGGCTGACATCGAGCTTCGAAAAGGTCCCCTCGAAGCGCTTGGTCTCGCCGTCCTTGCGCTCGGTCCAGCCGACGAGGTCGTCAGCCGCACAGCCGGCGAAGTCCTCGATCGTCTTGATGCCTTCCTCGCCGAGGGCTACCAGCATCAGGCTGGTGAGGCCGTCGATCTGGCGCAGTTCGTCGGAAACGCCGAGCTCCTTGCGCTTGGCGTCCATTTCCGCCTCGATCTTCTCGAGAAATTCGCGGGCGCGCGTCTGGATTTCGGTCGCCGTCTCGTCGTCGAAGCCATCGATCGAGGAAATCTCGTCGAGATCGACATAGGCAAGCTCCTCGACCTGGGCGAAGCCCTCGGAAGCGAGCACCTGACCGACCATCTCGTCGACGTCCAGCGAATCCATGAAGAGCTGGGTGCGCTCGTTGAATTCCTTCTGGCGACGCTCGCTCTCCTCCTGCTCGGTGAGGATGTCGATGTCCCAGCCGGTAAGCTGCGAGGCGAGGCGAACGTTCTGGCCGCGGCGGCCGATCGCCAGCGACAGCTGCTCGTCCGGCACGACGACCTCGATGCGCTCCGCGTCCTCGTCGAGAACGACCTTGCTGACTTCGGCCGGCTGCAGGGCATTGACGATGAAGGAGGCCGGATCCGGCGACCACGGGATGATATCGATCTTCTCGCCCTGGAGCTCGCCGACGACCGCCTGGACGCGCGAGCCGCGCATGCCGACGCAGGCTCCGACCGGATCGATCGACGAATCGTTCGAGACGACGGCGATCTTGGCGCGCGAACCCGGATCACGGGCGACGGACTTGATCTGGATGATGCCGTCGTAGATCTCCGGCACTTCCATGGTGAAGAGCTTCACCATGAACTGCGGATGCGTGCGCGACAGGAAGATCTGCGGACCGCGCTGTTCGCGGCGGACATCGTAAACGAAGGAACGAACGCGGTCGCCATAGCGCATGTTTTCGCGCGGGATCATCTCGTCGCGGCGGATGATGCCTTCGCCACGGCCGAGATCGACGATGACATTGCCGTATTCGACACGCTTGACGGTGCCGTTGACGATCTCGCCGACACGATCCTTGAATTCCTCAAACTGGCGATCGCGCTCGGCTTCGCGAACCTTCTGCACGATCACCTGCTTGGCGGATTGGGCGGCGATGCGGCCAAAGTCCATCGGCGGCAGCGGATCGGCAATGAAATCGCCGAGCTTGGCGTCGGGGTTGCGGTCGCGGGCAAGCTCGAGCGGGATCTGCGTCGAGTAGTCCTCGGCTTTCTCGACGACTTCGAGAAGGCGCTGGAGACGGATTTCACCGGTCTTGGAATTGATGTCCGCCCGAATGTTCGATTCCGAACCGTAGCGCGAACGGGCCGCCTTCTGGATCGCGTCCGCCATCGCGGCCAGAACGATCTCGCGGTCGATGACCTTTTCGCGTGCCACAGCGTCCGCGATCTGCAGAAGCTCGAGCCGGTTAGCACTGACTGCCATGTCTTGTCTCCGTCTGGTTACAGGGGGCCTGGAAAAGCGCCCTGCCTCATTCGATATCTGAATTTTCGTCTTCGAAATTCTGGTTGGCGGCGCGCGCCGCCTTCGCCTTCTTGTCGGCCGCCAGAGCGTCGCGGATCAGGTCGTCGGTCAGGATCAGCCGTGCTTCCGAAAGGGCGGTGAACGGGATGGCAACCATGGCCTCTTCGCCATAGGCGGGCTGGTCGCGCTCGAGGCGGAAGTCCTCCTCGTCCACCGACACGATCTTACCGCGGAAGCGCTTGCGCCCGTCGACCATGATCGAAGTCTCGCACTTCATCAGATGGCCCTGCCAGCGGACGAAATCGGACTTGCGCACCATCGGGCGATCGATGCCCGGCGACGACACTTCGAGATGATACGCCTTGTCGATCGGATCTTCCACATCGAGAACCGGCGAGATGGCCTTGGAGACGTCCTCGCAATCCTCGACGGTCATGGTGCCGTCGTTGCGCTCGGTCATGATCTGCAGCGTCAGGCCGTTCTGGCCGGACATGCGCACGCGCACGAGGCGGAAACCCATCTGTACCATGACTGGCTCGATGATGTCGGCAATGCGCCGGTCGAGGCCGGTTTCGGTGATCAGCCGCGGTTCATTTGCAATTTCAGCCGCTGTCGGATCGGACAAACGATCATCTCCTCATCGGACCGGCTAACAAAAAAGAGCGGGTCCTGACGGGCCCACTCTTCATCTACCGATCAAGAATTTGAGGCTGATATACGCCCCATCGCCGGAAATTGCAAGGCTTGCGACAGTCCCGTCAGGCAAAGGGCGCAAATCGCCACAAAGCTTGGCCAATGGCCAGTTTAAGCGGCTGGCGTGCCGCATTTCGAGGGTTATAACGAAGCTCTAAGATCAGCATGGCTAACGAAAGAGACCCGAGGTGACGAACCGTATATCGCCGCTGGCCCCCTTCCGACACGATACCTTCCGTATCATCTGGATCGCCAGCCTCGCTTCCAATTTCGGCGGACTGATCCAGGCTGTGGGTGCCGCCTGGCTGATGACGTCGATCTCCCAGTCGGTAAACATGGTGGCGCTGGTGCAGGCCTCGATCTCGCTGCCGATCATGCTCTTCTCGCTGGTCTCGGGCGCGCTTGCCGACAATTTCGACCGACGGCGGATCATGTTCGTCGCACAGACCTTCATGCTTGCCGTTTCGGCGCTCTTGACGGTCTTTGCCTATCTCGGGCTCATCACGCCGTGGCTGCTCCTGCTCTTCACCTTCCTGATCGGCTGCGGCACGGCGCTCAACAATCCGTCCTGGCAGGCCTCGGTCGGCGACATGGTGCCGCGCAACGATCTGCCGGCGGCGGTGGCGCTGAACAGCATGGGCTTCAACATCACCCGCAGCGTCGGCCCGGCGATCGGCGGCGCCATCGTCGCCGCCGCCGGAGCGGCTGCGGCCTTCGCGGCCAACACGCTCAGCTATTTCGCGATTCTTTTCGCGCTTTCCCGCTGGCGACCGAGCCTCCCGCAGAGCCCGCTGCCGCGCGAAAGGCTCGGCCGGGCGGTTTCGGCCGGCCTTCGCTATGTGGCGATGTCGCCGAATATCGGCAAGGTGCTGCTGCGCGGCTTCGCCTTCGGCCTTTCGGCAAGCGCGATCCTTGCGCTCCTGCCGCTCGTCGCCCGCGATCTCGTCAAGGGCGGGCCGCTCACCTACGGCATCATGCTCGGCGCCTTCGGCCTCGGCGCGATCGGCGGTGCGCTGCTCAGCGCCAGGCTCCGGGAGTTCCTGTCGAGCGAGACGATCGTCCGCTTGGCCTTCGCCGGCTTCGCGACAAGCGCAGTCGTCACCGCGCTCAGCACGACGGCCTGGCTCACCTCGCTGGTGCTCACCGTCTCCGGCGCCTCATGGGTGCTGGCCCTGTCGCTGTTCAACACCACGGTGCAGCTCTCGACGCCGCGATGGGTGGTCGGCCGCGCACTCTCCCTCTACCAGACGACGACGTTCGGCGGCATTGCCGGCGGCAGCTGGCTCTGGGGCGCAGCCGCCGAGGCATACGGCGCCTCGAATGCCCTCATCGGCTCCTGTCTTCTCATGCTGGCCGGCATCGCCATCGGCCTGCGTTTCGCGCTGCCGGAATTCACGTCGCTGAACCTCGATCCGCTCAACCGCTTCAACGAACCGCTGCTCGCCCTCGACCTGAAGCCGCGCAGCGGTCCGATCGTCGTGATGATCGACTACGAGATCGACGAGGCGGACATCCCAGAATTCTTGACGACCATGGCGGAACGACGCCGCATCCGCATCCGCGACGGCGCCGGCCACTGGGCGCTGATGCGCGACCTCGAAAACCCGACGACCTGGACCGAGACCTACCACGTGCCGACCTGGGTCGAATATGTCCGTCACAACCAACGGCGCACGCAGGCCGATGCGGCCGTCGGCGACAAGCTGACGGAACTGCACCGCGGCGCCCGGCCGCCGTACGTCCACCGGCTGATCGAGCGCCAGACGATCGTTCCGGGGCATTACGAGCGCTACAAGCAGCCGGCCGAGATGCACTGAGGCGGGGCACGAAAATCCGACGCCCAGTACGGAACCGAAATACAGCTTTCGACCCGTTGCTGCCATTCCTCGAAGATTGAGCGGAGAGCCCGCCAGATCCCTGAGAGAGGCCAGGCACTGTTCTACTTGAGAATGCGGAGAAGTTTTATGTTGTGGCAAATGAAAAATCTGATTTACTGCCACTTCGCTGCTTGGCTTTTGAGGGGATATTGCCGATGGGGTGGACGCGCAGGGATATTGTGCTTGGCGGTCTAGCATCACTTGGCACCGTGGCGGTCCAGAAACCCACATTCGCAGCGGCGTCTTCCTATTTTTCCGGCACCGCCGTCGACAATGGCGTGACGTTCCGAGGCACCAACTTTGCCAAGATCGACAAGAAGTGGCGCCGTCAGGTCGTCAAATACTTCAGCAGCGAGCCGATTGGCACCATCGTTGTCGATACCAGGCACCATTTTCTCTACCTGATCATGGAGAACAAGACTGCCATCCGCTATGGCGTCGGTGTCGGCCGCGAGGGCTTCAAATGGTATGGCCGCGCCACGATTGACCAGAAATCGCTCTGGCCACGCTGGACGCCTCCGCCCGAGATGCGTGAGCGCCACCCCGAACTGCCCCAATCGGTCGAGGGGGGTTCGCCAAAGAACCCGCTTGGCCCGCGCGCCATGTACCTGCTTCGCGATGGTGTCGATACCGGCTACCGCTTGCACGGTACGCTGGAGCCAGGCAGCATCGGCAAGGATGCCTCCAGCGGCTGCATCCGCATGTTCAACGAAGATGCAATCGATCTTTATCAGCGTTGCCCCATCGGCACCGCGGTGCAGGTCCTGCCGCACATTGCCGACCAGGCTGAAAGTGCCGCTCAGGTCAGCCAAGCAACCCCGGTCGAATGAGGAATATCACCCTGATGTCTGCTTTGCCCGGATATGCGAGGCTGCTTGTCGCTGCGGCCATGCTCCTGACGCTCGCCGCCTGCAAAACCACTGATACCGCCGCGCTGGAAGAGCCGACCGCGGCGCCGATGGTCGGACAAACCAACGATCCGGCGCCCGGTTTCGAGAATGTCGTGGCCGGCAGCGAAGAGGACTTCATCCTGAATGTCGGCCGGCGGACCTATTTCACGCAGGACTCGGCCACGCTCGATGCCGTCGCCAAGGCAACGCTGGACAAGCAGGCCATCTGGCTCAACAGCAACCCGCGTTGGCTGGTCAAGCTGCAGGGATTTGCCGACGATTCCGGTTCCGCCTCGAAGATGGCAGCGCTGTCGCAGCAGCGCGCCGACGCGGCGATGGCCTATCTCGTCTCGAAGGGCGTAGATCCCAACCGCCTGTGGGCCAAGGGTTACGGCAACGACCGCGAGGTCCGTGACTGCACGGACCGCTCCTGCAAGGTGCAGAACCGGCGCGTCGTCTCCAACCTGCGCACCGAGCGCGATTCACTCTGATCGCAGCATGCCTTGCGCCAAGCAGAGTCTGCTTCGGGGGCGAAGCGCCAAAGTCAGTGCAGCTTCGCCTTCAGCGACGGATCGGGAAAGCAGGTTGGCGCCAGGCCGTTTTTCGCTTGCCAGTCGCCGAGCGAACGGCGGGTCTTGTAGCCCGGTAGCCCATCGACCTTGCCGACGTCGTAGCCGATTGAGACCAGCGCCTTCTGCATGCCGAGCACGTCGGAGCGCAACATCTTGCCGACGTCGCCCCATTCGCCGCGGAAGGGGCCGCCGCCGGAGGCGATGCGGTCGGCGAGGTTGCCGATGAAAAGGGCGTAGAGGTCGGAATTGTTGTATTCCTTGATCACGTAGAAATTCGGCGTGACCACGAAGCCAGGCCCGTGCGTGCCGGCCGGCACCAGCATCATGCCCGAAGCCGAGCGCTCGGCGGGCGGAAAGGCCTTGCCCGAGACACGGGTGATCCCCATGCCGGCCCAATCGGCGATCGGCCGCGCCAGATCCGGCCCTTCTTGAGCGCAGGAGACGCCGCCCGGAATCGACACCTCGAAGCCCCAGTCGCGGCCGTCCTGCCAGCCCTTCTGCGCCAGGTAGTTGGCGATCGAGGCAAGACTGTCGGGCACGGAATTCCAGATGTCGCGGCGGCCGTCGCCGTCGAAGTCCACCGCATATTTCAGGAAGCTCGACGGCAGGAACTGCGGCTGGCCCATGGCGCCGGCCCAGGAACCGCGCATTTCCGCTTCCTTGACGTCACCGCTCGCAAGGATCGTCAGCGCCGCGATCAGTTCGCGGCGGAACAGCTCCGGCCGCGTCGACATGAAGGCCTTGGTGGCCAGCACGTCCATGATCGGATGGGGGATTTTCGCCCGGCCGAAACCGGATTCCCGCCCCCAAATGGCAAGGACGACCGGCCCCGGAACGCCGTAGCTCCGCTCGATACGTTTCAGCGTCGAGGCGTGGGCGGAGGCGAGGCTCCGGCCCGTCGCCGCCAGGCCCTGCAAGCGCTTTTCGGAGAAGTAGGAGCCCGGCGAGGAGAACTCGGCCTGGCTCTGCTTGCGCTCCTTCGCCTTCGGGAAGCCGGGTGGTGCCATATCGGGCAGGTCCCAATTGAGCTTCACATCCGCGAAGGCGGCCTTGAAGGCAGCGGCGGAAATGCCGGCCTGTCTCGCCTCCGGCCAAAGATCGTTCTGCAGCCATTGACGGAACTGGGTTTCCACCGCGGCCTTGGAAGCTGCGTGAGCGGGAAGGTGCAGGGCGAGGAGCGCAGCGGCTGTTGCGAGGATGCGTGCGAGGTTCCTACCCCCCTCTGCCCTGCCGGGCATCTCCCCCACAAGGGGGGAGATTGGCGGGCGGCAACCGCCTCCTCCCGTGGAAGGAGTCGCGTTCGTGGCCGCGGTGCTGTTGGGTTGAGCGCTCGCTTCAAGCCGATCTCCCCCCTTGTGGGGGAGATGCCCGGCAGGGCAGAGGGGGGTCGCCCCGATACGTAGACCGGCAACCCACGAGCGAATACGAGGCATCAAACGCATAGGCATCCCTTCAGATCGTGGTGCGCGCCCTAAGCGCCGCCGTCAGCGTGCCTTCGTCGAGATAATCGAGCTCGCCGCCGACCGGAACGCCATGGGCGAGACGGGTGATCTTCACCTCCATGCCTTCGAGCTGGTCGGTGATGTAATGGGCCGTCGTCTGGCCCTCGACGGTCGCGTTGACGGCGATGACCAGCTCGCGCACGCCGCCCTTGGCGACGCGGTCGACCAGCCCCTTGATGTTCAAGTCGTCCGGCCCGATGCCGTCGAGCGGCGACAGCGTGCCGCCGAGCACATGATAGGCGGCGTTCAGCGCCGCGGCGCGTTCCAGCGCCCAGAGATCGGCAACGTCCTCGACGACGATGATCACCGACTGGTCGCGCCGCTCGTCGGTGCAGACGGTGCAGGGATCGATCGTGTCGACATTGCCGCAGCAGGAGCAGATCTTGACCTTGCGGTGCGCCTCGCCCATCGCCTCGGCAAGAGGACCGAGCAATTGCTCCTTCTTCTTGACGAGATGCAGCGCCGCGCGCCGGGCGGAACGGGGGCCGAGGCCCGGCACCTTCGCCAGGAGCTGGATGAGCTTTTCGATTTCGGGACCGGTGACTCGCTTTGCCATAGCCGGCTTTTAGAGCCTTTTCTGGCCAAATGGAATCGCTTTGACAGCGATTACCGCGTGGCGATCGCGACCGCCGCGCCGGCCATCGTGCCGGCGCTGGCGCGGTTGACGACCCGGACCGCGCGGCGGCTCTTCAGGAACTGGCGCGCTTTGGCGGCCATCAGCACCCAGGCGAGGTCGATGACGACGAGAACCACGAACATGGTCGCGACAAGCTCGGTCCAGCCGATCAAGGTCACCGAGCCGAGATCGATGATCGACGGCAGCAGCGCCACGTAGAACATCATGATCTTGGGATTGCCGAGCGTGATCGTCAGACCGGCAAGGAACATCTTCGACGCCGATCTCGCTTCCGGCAGGCTGTCGCCCGGCACCCTCGGCTCGGCCGACCACATCTTCCAGGCAAGGAAGAGCAGATAGCCGACGCCCGCCCATTTGATGACGACGAACATCCAGTGGAAGGTCTCGGCGATCGCCGCGAGGCCCGCGACGGCAAAGGAAAGCCAGATCGCCTCGCCGATCCACATGGCGGCCAGGAAGGGAAGCACGTCGCGCGCACCCTTGGCGAGCACGCGCGCGACCAGCGCGGCAATGCTCGGCCCCGGTGAGCCGGCGGCGATCAACAGCGCTCCGGCAAAGACGAGCAGCGACGCGACCGTCATGGCATTCTCCTTCCCCAAAAAGCGGACCGAAAAGTAGCACGCTCTTGCGTTTCCGTCAGCGGAGCCAGCCTCAAGGATCGATCAGAACGGCAGCTTCATGCCCGGCGGGATCGGCAGGCCGGCGGTGAGTTCGCGGGTCTTTTCCGCCTGCACGGCCTCGGCCTTTTCCTTGGCGTCCTTGTGGGCGGCGACGATCAGGTCCTCGAGGATTTCGACATCGTCTTCCTTGAAAAGCGACGGGTCGATCTTCAGGCTCTTCAGGTGGCCCTTGCCGTCGAGGCGGACAGTGACGAGGCCGCCGCCGGAGGTGCCATCGACTTCGAGCGCGGCGATCTCCGCCTGCAGCTTCTCCATCTTGGCCTGCATTTCCTTGACCTTGCCCATCATACCGATGATGTCGCGCATCGTCGTCTCCTGTCCTTTGCTAAGTCTGCGTAAATTTCAAAGCGCGTCTGCGATGCGCTACTCGATGTCGTCGCCGGGGACGATGTCGCCATCGGCGGATTCGGCCGCCGCCGGCGCGAGGTTTTCGACCTCCTCCTCCGCGGCGCGAATGCGCACGTCGGTAATTCTCGCTCCCGGAAAGCGTGCCAGGATCGCGGCGACGTCCGGATCCTGGCGGGCGTCGTTGACGCGCTGCTCCTGGGCGCGCTGCTCGGCCTCGACAAGCGTCGGTTCGCCCGGCTCACGGCTATAGCTGACGATCCAGTGGATGCCGGTCCATTCCTTGAGCTTGACGGCCAGCTCATTGAGCAGCGTCTTCGGCGCGTCGTCGGGAAGGTTGACGTCGAGCCTACCGGGCTCGATATGCACGAGCCGCAGGAAGCCGCGCACCAGCGTCTTCAGCTTTATGTCGCGGTTCTTCGCACAAAGGTCGGCAATGTCGCCGATGGAATTGACCGGGACCTTCGGCTCCGCCTTGGCGACCACGGCCGGTGCCGGCCTGTCCTCGATCCGCCCGACGCCGATCGGCTGGGTCGCAACATCGGGCACGGCGCGCAGCATGGTGGCGCCATTCCCGGAAGGGCGCTGCACCGGCGCTGCCTCGACGGCACGGGCCTGAACCGGCTGGCCGGCCTGAGCCTGAGTGCTGCCGCCGTTGCGAGCCGGCGCCGGACGCCCTTCGCCCGCCTCGCCGCCCGAAAGCTCGAGAAGGCGCCGCGCCGCCTCTTCCGGCGAAGGAAGATGGGCGGCATGGGCGAGCCGGATCAGCACCATCTCGGCAGCACCGGCGGGCCGCGCCGAGCTTTCCGCCTCGGGAATGCCCTTCAGGAGCATCTGCCAGATGCGCGACAGGGTGGTGACCGCGACGCTGCCGGAAAATTCGGCGCCGCGCCGGCGCTCGATCTCGCTCAAGGACTGGTCGTTCGCCGCCTCGGGCACATATTTCATGCGCATCACCAGATGGGTGAAGTCGGCCAGATCGGTGAGCACGACGGTCGGATTGGCGCCCGCCTCGTATTGCGCCGCGAATTCGCCGAGTGCTGCCGCCGCTTCGCCCTTGATGATGTGCTCGAAGAGATCGACGATGCGGGCCCGGTCGGCAAGACCGAGCATCGAGCGCACCGTTTCCATCTCGACCGAACCGCCGCCATGGGCGATCGCCTGGTCGAGCAGCGAAAGGCCGTCGCGCGCCGATCCCTCCGCGGCGCGGGCCACCATCGCCAGCGCTTCCGGCTCGAAGCGCACGGTCTCCTTGTTGAGGATGGTGGAGAAGAGGCCGACCAGGTCGGAGGCGCCGATGCGCCGCAGGTCGAAGCGCTGGCAGCGCGACAGGACGGTGATCGGAACCTTGCGGATCTCGGTCGTCGCGAAGATGAACTTCACATGCTCCGGCGGTTCCTCGAGCGTCTTCAGCAGGCCGTTGAAGGCCTGGGTCGAGAGCATGTGCACTTCGTCGATGATGTAGACCTTGTAGCGCGCCGAAACGGGCCGGTAGCGCACCTGCTCGATGATCTCGCGGATGTCGTCGATGCCGGTGTGCGAGGCGGCGTCCATCTCGATGACGTCGACATGGCGGCCGTCCATGATCGCCTGGCAATGCTCGCCCGGCACGCGCAGGTCGATGGTCGGCTTGTCGATCTCGGCGGTCTTGTAGTTCAGCGCCCGCGCCAGGATGCGCGCCGTCGTCGTCTTGCCGACGCCGCGCACGCCGGTCAGCATATAGGCCTGGGCGATGCGGCCGGTCTCGAAGGCGTTGGTGAGCGTGCGCACCATCGGCTCCTGCCCGACCATCAGATCGGAGAAATCCTTGGGGCGATATTTGCGCGCCAGAACGCGGTAGGCGGCCGGTTTCTCGACGGTTGAAACTGGGGATGAAATGGGCGTTTCGTCGCTCATCGACCCTGCCGCTGTTCGAACTCTTGTCCCGACAGGACGGAGAAGGTGGGAGGCTGGCACGATGACCCGTGCCGGGGCTCGTTAGGGCTGCTTCCTTCCGGACCTGACCCGGTTGGCGAGTGGCTCGTCCACCACCAACCTCCCGGCTTCCATATCGGCAATATCTCAAGCAAATGCAAGCCAAGCCGCCAAAAAACTGCTACCGATATAGAATACAAGGCGAATCTGCTTGATGCAGGGGAGATCTTCTTGGCCGAATTCACGCTCGACGGGCGCCTTGAGCGCGACGGCATCCCGATCGCCTCGATCGGCCTCTGCCAGATGCGCCTGATGAACGACCGCCGCTGGCCATGGCTGATCCTCATTCCGCAGCGCGCCGACGTCTCTGAGGTCTTCGACCTGTCGCCGCTCGATCAGACGATGCTGACCTTCGAGACGAACATGGTGGCAACCGCGCTCAAAAAGGTCACCGGAGCGCAGAAGATCAATATCGGTGCGCTCGGCAACATCGTCCGGCAGCTTCATGTGCATGTCATCGCGCGGCGCTTCGGCGATCCCAACTGGCCCGGTCCGGTCTGGGGCTTCGGCAGGGCCGAGCCATGGCCGGAAGACGAGCATCAGGCATTTGCAGCACGTATCTTGGAAAATCTCTGAACATGACGAAAACGATCTTCGATCTTCACAGCCCCCATCCGGAGCCGAGCACCTTCGTCGCCTTTGCGGAAAATCATCTCGATCGCCAATCGGAACACCGCGCCGACGATTGCGTCGAGAAGGCGCTCAAACATCCGGGCGCGCATTTCCTCGCCTTTTCCGGCGCCAAGCTGATCGTCAAGCACGACGAGAAGATCATCGACCCGCTCTTCGCCCCCTATGAACTCGCCGGTCTCGAACCGACGATCGACGAGGCGATCCTGCTCGGGTTCCTGCCGAACGGCGAGCCGCGGCTCGCCGTGCCTTCGGGCCTGACGGAGGAAACCGTGCCGGAGCCCTTCAAGATCGCCGATGCGCGCATGCTCTACCGGCAGCAGATGCTGCCGGAGGACCTGCTCGGACAGTTCGCGCAAGGCTCGAGCCTGATCACCTGGAACGCCAATAACCGCTTCTGCGGCCGCTGCAGCGGGCCGATGGACGGCGCGGCCGGCGGCTACCGGCGCATCTGCACGGCCTGCGGCCACATGGTCTTTCCGCGCACGGACCCGGTCGTCATCATGCTGACGGTCGATGTCGGGCGCGACCTCTGCCTGCTCGGCCGCAGCCCGCATTTCGCGCCCGGCATGTATTCCTGCCTGGCCGGTTTCGTCGAGCCGGGCGAGACGATCGAGAATGCCGTGCGCCGCGAAACGCACGAAGAATCGGGCATCCGCATCGGCCGCGTGCGCTATCACGCCTCGCAGCCCTGGCCGCTGCCGCATTCGCTGATGATCGGCTGCTATGCCGAGGCGCGATCGACCGTCATCAAGCGCGACGAGCAGGAACTCGAGGACGTGCGCTGGTTTACCCGTGCCGAGACGGAGGCAATGCTGGAGCGCTCGACCGGGGTCGCCAATATGCCGGATGAGCACATTCCGCCTCCGAAGGGTGCCATCGCTCACCAGCTCATGCGCGACTGGCTGGCCTGGCCGGAGCGAAGCTGAGCGCGAAGGAACAGGAACTCGTGTCGCGATCGGAACGGCTCATCGATCTCATTCAGGTGCTGAGGCGTCACCGACGACCGGTGAGCGGCCGCAAACTCGCCGAGGAGACCGGCGTCAGCCTCCGAACCCTCTATCGCGACATCGCCAGCCTGCAGGCCCAGGGCGCCGAGATCGAGGGCGAGGCGGGCATCGGCTACATCCTCAAGCCGGGCTTTATGCTGCCGCCGATGATGTTCTCGGAGGAAGAGATCGAGGCGCTGGTGCTCGGTTCGCGCTGGGTGGCGAAGCGTGGCGACAAGAGGCTTGCTGCGGCCGCCGCCGACGCGCTGGCGAAGATCGGCTCGGTGCTGCCGGCGGAGCTCAAGGAAAAGCTCGACGGTTCGACACTGCTCGTGGGACCGCGCCAGGCGATTGCCGAGCGAGTCGACCTCGGCCTTTTGCGCAAGGCGATCCGCAGCGAACATAAGCTCGACTTGCACTATCTCGACAATGACGGCCGTGACAGCCGCCGCACAGTCTGGCCCTTCGCGCTCGGATTTTTCGAGGAGACGCGGGTGCTCGCCGCCTGGTGCGAGCTCCGCCAGGACTTCCGCCATTTCCGGACGGACCGGATCGCAGAAGCGGCAATGCTCGACAACCGCTATCCGCGCCGCCGCCAGGCGCTGCTCAAGGACTGGCGCGCCACGCATGGCGTCAACCCCGTCGGTGTCTGACTCGCAGCACGCGTTCCTTTTCCGCCAGGTGTAGACTGCTGACAGAAACTGACAGCAGAGATCGGTAGCTTGAGGGTCCCGAAACAAGGAGACCGTCATGGCAAAAGCCAATCTCATCGTCCTCTATGTCGCCGATCCACTGGCGAGCGTCGAATTCTATCGCAAGCTGCTCGGCAAGGAACCGGTCGTCACCTTCCCGACCTTTTCCTCCTTCGAACTGCAGAACGGGTTCGTTCTCGGTCTGTGGGCAAAAGCCGGTGTGCAGCCTCAGCCGGTCGGCGAAGGCAGCCGCGCCGAACTGGCCTTCATGGTCGCAGGGGAAGACGCTGTTCGCGCCCATTACGACGAATGGCGGGCGATGGGCCTGCCGATTGCGCAGGAACTGACGAAGATGGACTTCGGACCGACATTCGTCGCCCTCGATCCGGACGGGCACCGTCTGCGCGTCTGCCTTTTCGACGACTGAGGCTCGAAAGCGCCCGTAAAACGCTCGCACCCCGCGCAAAGAGCGGCGGGGTGCGGAAGACTTGACGTCGCGCATCCTACTGCATGTTTCCTTAAATCGTAGCCGATTTAAGGATAAAAACATGCAGCGATTCAAAGTGCTACAGCGTCCTTAGTGCGTCTGAAAAGACGCACGGCGCTGTAGGGACGCGCGGCCATGCATACATCAGCGACCGTAGACGGCAGCCTGAATCTGGGAACGGGAAAGACCGATGTCGCTCAGCGCGTGGTCGTCCAGAGCGCTCAGCTCGCGTACCGCACGGCGCAACTTTGCATATTCCATGATCTTCTGACGGATCTTCATTTTTGACACTCCATTTTCTTTTTCTTGACGAAGGTCAAATAGGCATTTGCCTAAGATTTAAGTAGTTCCATGATTGCAGATTAGGCATGCGCTGGACGCGTAGCCGGTTAACGAAGATTCGCCGCATTTCCGTGTTGCGTCGACATGCGGCGGCTGCCCCGGCTCATTCCGGGCGTTGGCCTCAAAGCACGCCGCGCATCGGGTGCGCCTTGTAGGTTCCGAGAATGCGGACGTTCTCCGAGAAGAAGCGCAGCTCGTCCATGGCGTGGCGGACGCCCTCGTCGTCCGGATGACCCTCGATGTCGGCATAGAACTGCGTCGCCACGAACTTGCCGCCGAGCTGGTAGCTTTCGAGCTTCGTCATGTTGATGCCGTTGGTGGCAAAGCCGCCCATCGCCTTGTAGAGCGCGGCCGGGATGTTGCGCACGTTGAAGACGAAGGTGGTGATGATCAGTTCGTCGTCCGACTTGCGGCTTGTCCCTGCTCCTCGCGCGACAGCACGACGAAGCGGGTGACATTGCTGTCGGTGTCCTCGACGTTCTCGGCGATGATTTCCAGCCCGTAGAGGTCGGCGGCAAGCCGTGGGGCGAGCGCCGCCATCGAGCGGTCGCCGGTCTCGGCAACGAGCTTCGCCGCACCGGCCGTGTCGCCGGCGACGATCGGTTTCCAGCGATTGGCGCGGACGATCTTGCGGCACTGGCCAAGCGCATGGATATGGCTGTGCACGGTGCGGATCTCATCGTGCTTGACGCCCGGAAGCACCATCAGCTGGAAGCGGATCGGCATGAAATATTCGCCGACGATATGGAGGCGCGATTCCGGCAGCAGATGATGGATGTCGGCGACGCGGCCGGCGATCGTGTTCTCGATCGGGATCATGCCGAGATCGGCGTCGCCATTTTCGACCGCAAGGAAGGCGTCCTCGAAGGTCTGGCAGGGCAAGGGTTCAATGGACGGGAACATGTCGCGGCAAGCCATGTCGGAATTGGCGCCGAAGTCGCCCTGGAAGGCAATCCTGTTGGTCTTGACGGTCACTTTGGCATTCCTTTCAAGCCGAGAGTATGCGGCGGGCTTTTTCCAGGTCGGCCGGCGTATCGACGCCGAGCGGCACGGAATGGACGATCTCGACATCGATGCGCATGCCGGCTTCGAGCGCCCGCAACTGCTCAAGCGATTCGCGCTTCTCGAGCGTCGAAGGCTTCAGCGACACAAAAGTCTCGAGCGCCCTGCGCCGGTAGGCGTAAAGGCCGATGTGGTGGTAGAGCGGTCCCGCCCCGTGCGGCGCCGTCGCGCGGGTGAAATAGAGGGCGCGCAGCCGGCTCTTGGAAAGCGGCGAGCCGACCACCTTGACGACATTGGGATTGGTCTTCTCGTGTTCGTCGGTGATCTCGACCGTCAGGGTGGCGATGTCGGTCGTCGCATTTTCGAGCGGCTTCAGCGCGGCGCGGATCGGGCCGGGCTCGATCGTCGGCAGGTCGCCCTGGACATTGATGACGATCTCGGCCTCGCCGTGCGGGTCCGCCTTCTGCAGAGCCTCGTAGATCCGGTCGGAGCCGGACTGGTGATCGATGCGCGTCATGATCGCCTCGAAGCCGGCGTCGCGCACCGCCTCGAAGACCTCCCTATGATCGACGGCGACGACGATTCGGCCGACATCGGCTTCCGCGGCGCGCCTGGCGACCTGGACGATCATCGGCAGGCCGCAGATGTCGGCAAGCGGCTTGCCCGGCAGGCGCGTCGAGGCCATGCGCGCCGGAATGAGCACGAGGGCTTTGCCCGAATTTTCACGATTCATCGTCTCGCCTTCAAAAACCCCTGACAAAGTGTCAAAACGTCTCACTTCGGGGTCGATAATCTCTGTTGCAACGCAGAGCCAAAAGACATAGGTTCCGCGCGATTTCAAGATGGGCCGGGTTTTTGTTTGCACCGGTGGCAAAGGGAGCGTTTGCAGATGAATCCATATGTGAACATGGGTGTGGGTGCCTTGCTGGGTACGGTCTTCGTGCTGATGACCGTGTCCATTGCTTCTGAAGGCATTTTCCATTCCGAAGCTCCCGAGAAGGAAGGTTTCGCGATCGTCGCCGAGGAACCGGCGGGCGAGGCCGGTGCTGCCGGCGGCGAAGAAGCGAAGCCGGAGCCGATCGGCCCGCTGCTCGCCAAGGCCGACGCCGCCGCAGGTGAAGCCGTGTTCAAGAAATGCGCAAGCTGTCACACCATCGAGAAGGGCGGAGCGAACAAGGTCGGCCCAAATCTCTGGAGCCTCGTCAACCGTCCGGTCGCCTCGCATGAGGGCTTCTCCTACTCGGCCGGCATGAAGACCTTTTCCGAAGGCGGCAAGATCGTCTGGGATTACGACCACCTGAGCTATTTCCTCGAGGCGCCGAAGAAGCACGTGCCGGGAACGGCCATGGGCTTTGCCGGCCTGAAGAAGCCCGACGAGCGCGCCAACCTGATCGCCTGGCTGCGCGACCAGGCCGACAGCCCGGCACCGCTGCCGGCGGCGGATGCAGCCGGCGCGACGGAAGCAGCACCGGCTCCGGCCCCGGCCGAAGGCGGTCAGGCGGCGGCCCCGGCACCCGCTCCGGCAAATTAAGCATTCGATATTTCTTGAGGAGAGCCCGGTCATCGACCGGGCTTTTTCTGTACGATCGGGCGTGGTCCCGGAGAAGCGTCCGAACCCCCCGATGCCGCGGCTATCGGATTTTCCTTTGGCGATGCTAGTATCTGTGCAACTGACAATGTAACCAAATGCAATCCGGTCGGAGCCAAGTCCCCTCGTTATGGGAGCGGGAGGGAACCGTTCGGAACGAAGGAGCGGACGATAGATGACCAGCGGCGGTAGAGAGACTTTCCTGTTCGAGACACATCCGAACCCCATGGCAGCAAGCGAGCGCGAGGCCCTGCTGCAGAACCCGGGCTTCGGCCGTGTGCTGACCGACCATATGGCGACGATCCGCTATTCCGAGCAAAGCGGCTGGCACGACGCCAGGATCGAGCCGCGGAAGGCCCTGGATCTCAGCCCCTCGACGGTGGTGCTGCACTATGCCCAGGAGATCTTCGAGGGCATGAAGGCCTATCGCCTGCCCGACGGCGGCGCGACGCTGTTCCGGCCGGACGCCAATGCGCGCCGCTTCACCAACTCCGCCAATCGCCTGGCAATGGCGCCCCTGCCGGAAGAGCTGTTCGTCGAATCCGTTCGCGCCCTGGTCAGGGCCGATCGCGACTGGATTCCGGCGGCCGAAGGCGCCTCGCTCTATCTGCGGCCGTTCATGATCGCCACGGAGGCCATCCTTGGCGTGAAGCCGTCCTCCGATTATCTCTACTGCGTGATCGCCTCGCCCGTCGGCTCCTATTTCAAAGGCGGCGCCCCGGCGGTGACGCTCTGGGTCTCCGAGCATTACACGCGGGCCGCGCCCGGCGGCACCGGCGAGGCGAAATGCGGCGGCAACTATGCGGCAAGCCTCGCCGCACAGGCGGAAGCGAGCCGCGAGGGCTGCGACCAGGTGGTGTTCCTCGACGTCGTCGAGCGGCGCTGGATCGAGGAACTCGGCGGCATGAACGTCTTCTTCGTCTTCGCCGACGGCTCGCTGCAGACGCCGCCGCTCACCGGCACGATCCTGCCGGGCATCACCCGCGATTCGCTGATCACGCTCGGCCGCGACCTGGGCCTCACCGTGCGCGAGGAACCCTATTCGATCGATCAGTGGCAGGCGGATGCGGAGAGCGGCCGACTGACCGAAGCCTTCGCCTGCGGTACGGCCGCGGTGGTGACGCCGATCGGCAAGGTCAAGGGCCGGACGCGCAACGTCACGATCGGCGATGGCGGCGCCGGGCCGGTGGCCGTACGGCTGAAGGCGGCGCTGCTCGACATCCAGAACGGCCGCGCCCCCGACCCGCACGGCTGGCTCGACCGGCTGTTCTGACGCCTCGGCTTTGCCCCTCATCCGGCCTACCGGCCACCTTCTCCCCGTAAACGGGGCGAAGGAGGCTCGCTGCACGCGCCTACCTAAGGTCCCCTCTCCCCGCGAGCGGGGCTATCGGATTCACACAACGTCTGCGACGCCTGGGGAATGGGGGC
>NZ_AUTC01000143.1 GCF_001461695.1 Sinorhizobium fredii USDA 205
TTGGAAAATTCCAGTTCAGAACGATCCGATTTGCGGGAAGCACGTCAAACTCGAAGCCCGCAGGATCAAACTAACTGGCCTGCTCGCGGATTATTCCCAGGATGTTCCGTACAACCTGCCGACAGCCGCTGCGCTCTATACGAAGAAGATCGCCGTTCTCACGGAGGCACTTAACCGACCTGAGGAACGCCAGGAAGCGGGGGTGGCGCTGCGGTTGCTGATCCACAAAATTGTGCTCACACCCGGTCCGAAGCGGGGCGACATTGACGCCAATTTGCAAGGCGAACTCGGCACGATCATGACTTGGATCGCGCAGCAAAACGTTGAAAAGGTTCCCAGAACGCGCACTCCCGGAGGGGTTCTCGCGGGAGTGTCGTTATCGGTGGTTGCGGGGGCCTGATGGCATGGAGACTTGTAAATTTTCCGCCTCAAGCCGGCTTTACGGCGACAATTTCCGCTTCGCGGACTAAGCGGTCGTCGCCAAGCCGATTGCCGGATGACGTGTTCGGGGCCGCTTGCTGCCTGTCCGATTCTGGCCGAAAAACTGAGTAAGCCGCCGTTCGGCTGACGACCCCTTTGCGGTCGTTCGAGAATCAAAGGCAGTTGTCTGAAAGCTTCCTATTCGTGAGGATACCCACTAATTTGCCCTGCAATCTTTCTTCCGGCGAAATGGAGCGTCGATGGCCCCTTGGATTCCCATGGCGGTGTTACCCAGCGCGTCCGTGCGCGAACCGATCGCCATGGACGACATCGCACTTCTCCCGCCCACCGACCCACGGGTTAAGGCTGCCGGCCGTCGCCAGCCGCGTCTCCTGAAATTTCTCCGCCGCTTCTCGGATGCGTTCGGTCAGAAAGTCGAGCCGTCGGTTCTCATGATCCGGGAAGCAGCGCCGCAGCATTTTCGTGGCACATCCCCGGTAGCCGGCTTTCGCGATGCGGTCTCGATATCGGTGATCACGGGTGGCCGCGCCGTTATGGTGACGCACAATTCTGGCATGCAGCGACCGATTTGGGCGGAGTGCCTGTCGATATATCCATGGATGCTCGACAAGTTCGGCGAAGACCTGATCACTAACAACTCGTCGATGCTGGGAGTGCACGACCTCGACCTTTTCCGCGGCCAGTCCGTGCCGGGCTTCAGCACTGCCGGTATCGACCTGTCGGATGTCGACACGCCCCTCTTTGCGGAGTTGTCCCGGCGATGGGCACGTCGGTTCGGTCGCGAGAATGTGGAGTGGGAGGATCGGGCAATCTTCCGGTCGCTCAACATGGCGTACCAGGCGAGCATGATGCCGGGCGGTCAGGAGGCGACCTTCTACGATATCGGTCGCCTGATCACTTTGTGGGTTAGCGCGATGGAAATCCTAATCCACCCTGGACCTGGGGGCGGCGCCTACAAGTCTGGCGTCATGGATTTGCTCGATAGCGCCCCATGGTGTGACGATGGGTTGAAGGCTTTGGCTCATCCGGTTCCGAAGACCAAGAGCACTACCCAAGATCGCACATTGGCGTCATTGATCTACTTCCGCATCGATGCCTTGAGATCCGATTTCATGCACGGCAACGATGTCACCGACGAGCACTTGGTCACCGACAATGGAACCCATCTCCTGCACGTGGCCGCGTCGCTGTATCGGACGGCCCTCGCCACCAAGATCGGTGTCCTGCCGCCGGCATTCGAAGATGGCATTGAGTTCGATGAGGTCAAGTTCCTGGAAAAATTCAGTGCCTACAGTGACTGGAAAGGCCCGCAACGGCGTCACGAGCGCGCCATTCTGAAGGCCATGGCGCTGCCCGAGGGTGACGAGCAATAGATTGCAACTGCGGTGGTGACACCGGCTGGCGAGGGTTCCGAGAAGCCGGATGCGGACGGTCCGCAATCCACCCCCCATTGAGACTAGACAAATCCTTTGATCATTGGCCTTGCAAAAGGTTCATTCCGGCAGGACCGGGGCCGGAAGCGACATTGCATGGCGACTAACGCCTTCCGGAAACGCTAGCCTCTAGGTTTCGATGCCTTTCGCTGTTTAAAGCCGCGCAGCAGTGTTTTCAGCTCGGGCTCACTGACACGTCTGGCTGCTTCCTCGGGACTGACCCATTCAAGAATCCGCTGCCCCTTTTCCTTGAAGTCTTCTTTCTCCTCAGTCACCCTGAGCTGAAAGACATCTACCAGGCATGGTACAAGCTCCCGGCCCTCTAGCGCCTTCAAGTATGTGAAGCGACCAACCGGCCGCTTTTTCACTTCTCCACGTATCCCAGCCTCTTCCCACGCTTCCGTAGCTGCAGCTTCAAACGGCTTTTTCCCCTTGATGGGCCACCCTTTGGGAATAATCCACCGCCCGCTGTCTCTCGACGTTGTCAAAAGTATTTCTATTCCAGACGCTTCGCGTTTGTCGCGGAAGCACAGTGCCCCATATTGCTGCGCGAAATTCCCAGCAAATAGTTTATCGGGCACAGTGGCCAATTGGCGAAGAAGAGCGTGTGGCTCCTGTGACCGTGCTTTTTTCACCATTAAGATTGAACCTGCCAGCGGTTTCACCTCGCCCGTGAGCGACTGCTGTGAATTGTGACACATAACGGTCGCGTCGTCTTGGAGTACCGCGGGGCTTGGCCAGCGAATATCGTGATCGCTTCTATTCTGCAACGGCGGCCGCTTAGGGGCCGTAGGCCGACCATCCGCTGCTAGGCCGCGCAACACGAAAAGCGGACATGCCAGTTCTCGCCCGCAAGGTCAGGGATCGCCCCGATGCAGACCTCGAACGTCAGAATGCCAAGGTCCGTTTTGGGTGGAGGGCGGAAGTTCAATGTGATGGCGATGAACGTCTGCAGTGCAGACTGAGCGGTCTTCCACTTGGCGACGATGACACTCATCCGACGAAGCGCCTTTTCCAGTGCCTTGTTTTCCAGCTCTTGAAGCAGCCGAAACAGGGCGGGGAAGTCGTCGCCAATTAGCTTGGGTTCGGAACCGATTTTGGGTAGCCAGTCAGACTTGCTACAGCACCGTCCCCAAAGTCCACAACCACGATCCGGCCTTCGCGTACCTTTTCGATTTGACGACGCGACCAACCTCCCAAGGGTCCTGGCCGTCTTTTGCAGTCCCTCCCAAATTTACAGGGGCAAACCCTCGCCAGCGAAGTTGACGAGATCAGCCAGCTCCTTTGCTTCTGTTTCGCTCGCGACTCGTAGCGGTGGCGCAAGCTGGATCATTTGGATCCTCCGGAAGCGCTCGGGCGGAGATTTATCACAAGAGGGGTCGGTTCCCGCTGAGGGTGAAATGACACCCAAAGCATTTGGTTTGCGGGCAACGATATTCGCCGGTCAGCAAGAATTCAGGCTACTGGTCGCGTTCCTTGAGACTGTCGCGAGACGTTGAGGGAAATCCCTCATTCACAGCGCGCCTGTTCGACGCCTATAATCATCGGCATGTCAACACCAACGATGGAGAAAACCATGGCGACCGAGCAATCCGAAGACAAGCGCCCGACCCCGGATCGTGCCGAGGACAATGCGTTCTTTCCCTCTCCCTATTCGCTCAGTCAGTTCACCTCGCCGAAGTCCGACCTCAGCGGCGCGGACTATCCCAATCCTTACACGGGAAGGCGCTGGAAGATTCTGATGATTGGTGCCGACGAGCGCTATCTGCTGACCGACAACGGCACGATGTTCTCGACGGGGAACCATCCCGTGGAAACGCTACTGCCGATGTACCATCTCGACAAAGCCGGCTTTTCGTTCGACGTCGCGACGGTGTCCGGCAACCCCGTCAAGTTCGAACTCTGGGCGATGCCGTCCGAGGATGCAGAGGTCAAGGGCCTGTTCGCGAAGTATCGCGACCAGTTCAAGAAGCCGCTGAAGCTCGCTGATGTGATCAAGAAGAACCTCGGTGACGACTCCGACTACATCGCCGTCTTCATCCCTGGCGGCCATGGCGCCCTGATCGGCTTGCCCGAGAGCGAAGAGGTGAAGGCGGTCCTCGAATGGGCCGCAGCCAAGGACAAGTTCATGATCTCGCTGTGCCACGGGCCGGCAGCCTTCCTCGCCGCAGGCATCGGAAAAACGAAGGACAGCTACATCTACAACGGCTACAAGATCTGCGCCTTTCCAGACAGTATCGACGCAAAGACGCCCGATATGGGCTACATGCCCGGTCATCTGACCTGGGCCTTCGGCGAGAAGCTGAAGGCGCTCGGCTTTGAGATCGTCAACACCGATATCTCCGGCATGACCCACCAAGATCGGAAGATGCTGACCGGCGACAGTCCGCTCGCGGGCAATGCGCTGGGCAAGCTTGCGGCCAAGGCTCTCCTTCAGGAAGTCGCTTCCGCTTGAATGACAGAAGCGGGACAGGTGTCATGGGTTTCCCAACATCCGTCCCGCATCCTGCCTCGCAGAGATTTGCCGCTCCGATTGATGGACGGAAGGTATGGATCCGATCGTCGACACTGTCATCGCCATTGAGACCAGCGACGACCTCCCGTCGATCCAGCAAGCCGTGCGAGCCGTCTCGCAACCGCTCGGCTATGACCGCTTCTTCTTGTTCTCCGCCTCCCCGGCGCGAGATGAACTGGTCGAGAAAATCTATTGGGCGGAGGGCGACTGGTTCGGTGACGGCGAGACCGTCGATGCCCAAACCTATGTCCGCCGCTGCCCAGTGACGCGTCATGTGCTCGAGACGGACGAACCGTTCTTCTGGACCAAGACCGTCTCGGCGCGCGGCGAGAAGTATCGCGTGGTCAAGGGCCCCAGAGGCGCCGGGATCCATGGTTTGCAGGTTCCCATCTTTGGCCGCGCTGGTCTCGAAGGCGCGATGAGTTTCGGCGGGACGCACATCGATGGAGCGGTGCGAACCCGTCTCATGCTGACGATCGTCGGCGCGGCAGCGTTCCGTTCGGCCCGCCGCCTGATCGAAGCACGCGAGCAGAAGGGAACGGTGAACCTCTCTGCACGTGAGAAGGAAGTGTTGCGCTGGATCGCCGCCGGCCGTCGTCAAGCCGACATAGCGGCGACGCTCGGCCTGTCCGAGCGGACTGTGGAGAACCATCTGCGCCGCATACGGCTTCGCCTGGCGGTGGCGACGACGGCACAGGCCGTCAAAGTCGCGATCCAGGCCGGCGAGATCGAGGGCTGACGCAAGGCGCGGCGTTTTGTTGTGCAGGAGGTGACGAAATGGGCAAGACCATCCTCATAACGGGCGCCGCAACCGGCTTCGGCCGCGGTGTCGCGCTAGGCCTCGCGGCGCGCGGCCACAAGGTGATCGCGGGCTGCCAGATCTGGCCGCAGGTCTGGGAATTGCGCAATGCGGCGAAGGTGGAAGACGTCGAAATGCAGGTCATCAAGCTCGACGTGCTGAACGAGATCGACCGCACCAGCGCATTCGGGCTGGAGATCGATGTCTTGTTCAACAATGCGGGCATTATGGAATCGGGGCCGCTGGTCGAGATCCCGATGTCCGTGTTCCGCTCAGTCTTCGAGACCAACGTCTTCGCGGCGCTAGAACTCGCGCAGGGTTTCGCGCGCGCCATGGTGAAGCGTGGCTCCGGTCGGATCGTTTGGACCTCGTCCGTGGCAGGTTTGGTCAAGGTTCCGTTCGATGGCGCCTATGCCGCCTCCAAGCACGCGGTCGAGGGCATCTGCTCGGCCATGCACGAGGAGCTGAAGCCCTATGGCGTCGAGGTTATAACGGTGAATCCGGGTGCCTTCCGCACCGGGTTCAACGACACCGGCATGGAGAGCATGGACCAGTGGTGGAACCAGGGCGAGCGCGTCGTCGATCACTGGCCTGTGCGCGAACTCACCCACCAGCATGATCCCGCCGAGATGATCGAAGCCATCATCGAGGTGATCGAAGCTGACAAGCCGCTTTACCGCACGGTCCGACCCGTCAGCGCCGAGGAGATGGTCCGCAAGGAGCAGGCTGAGATCTGGAACCGGCAAGCTTAGAGCCGGTTTCGCGACATGGTGACGAGATAAAACGATACATTGCAAGGCATCGAATATGCACTTCAGGAAGTCGCTCGCGATGTAGGCAATGCCTGACCTTTTGTCGTTTCGACAAGCGGTGACAAATCCCAAGCGGTGGGAAGCCTCAACCGTCTCGGCGATCCGATCTACTCCCAACCGATAGAACAAGTTTCAGTATGTGCACTTCGAAATTTCCATCCGTCCGGCCAAGACGCTTACGCAGGGATGGCATGCTGCGATCCATATTTGCAGAAACACATGTAACCGCCGACGATCTCGTTTATCCGCTATTCGTGGAGGAGGATACTGCGGAGAAGCTGCCCATCGCTTCAATGCCGGGCGTTTTTCGCGTACCGGAAGCGCAACTTGCTGAAGAGGTGGCCTCTCTTTATCGCGACGGCGTCAAGGCCGTTATTCTCTTCGGTGTTTCGCATCACAAGACCGAGGACGGGTGCGATTCTTGGAGTGACAACGGATTGCTTGCGCGGATGATCAGAACCGCAAAGCAGGCAGCGCCGTATATGGTGGTGATCTGCGATAACTGCGTGTGTGAATACACCACGCACGGCCATTGCGGCGTGGTCGTGGACCGGCAAGTCGACAACGATCTGACGCTTGAAAACCTCGGCAAACAGGTCATTACCGCCGCGCGGGCGGGCGCCGATCTCGTGGCGCCGTCGTCGATGATGGACGGGCAAGTAGCATACTTGCGTCAGTCGCTGGACGCGGCGGGTTTCTCCGGTATGCCGATCATGGCTTATTCGACCAAGTTCGCCTCCAGTTTCTACGGCCCTTTCCGGATCGCCGCGCAAAGCAGCGTCCAGGGCGATCGCAGAGGTTATCAGATCGATCCGCCGAACGGTCGTGAAGGCATTCGCGAATCCCTTCTCGACGAAGCCGAAGGCGCAGACATACTGATGGTTAAGCCTGGCATGCCCTATCTCGACATCCTGGCACGCCTGCGTGAAAAAACGCGCACCTGCCAATCGCCGTCTACCAGGGCAAACGGCGAGTACGCGATGATCAAGTTCGCCGCTGAGGCCGGGGCGATCGACGAAAAGGATGCCGTCCGCGAAACGCTCGCTGCATTCAAGCGCGCCGGTGCGGATCTGGTCATCAGCTATTTTGCGCGCGAATTCGTTCAAGGATTGTTTGATGAGTAGTGGTCATCTGCGTACTCGCGCTTCAATGCATGGAAGTAGATCGGGCCGGCTGGCACCTGCGAAACCAGTCGGTCCCTGCAAGCAGCCGCAAGTCAATCCTGGAACCGTGTGGCGATAGAACTCAGTTCCAACAATGGCAAGTCCGAGAGAAACAATGCTTCTACCCGAGTTCATGAATGAGATAGAGATCACCGCTCCTGGCGGTCCAGAAATGCTCAAGCTGCGGAAATCGCCTGTGCCACAACCGAAGGCCGGAGAGATACTGGTCAAGGTCGAGGCCGCGGGTGTCAACCGACCGGACGTCATTCAACGTCAGGGGCACTACCCGATGCCGCCTGGCGTCAATCCGATCCCTGGTCTTGAAGTTGCCGGAACCGTGGTCGCTGTCGGCGACGATGTTACCGATTACCGGATAGGCGACCGAGTGTGCGGCCTGACCAACGGGGGTGGCTACGCCGAGTACTGCCTTCTGCCGGCGACGCAAGCCTTGCCTGTCCCGGCCGGGATGACGGCTGTCGAGGCTGCCGCTATACCCGAAACCTTTTTTACCGTGTGGGCTAACCTGTTTCAAATGGCGGGAGCCAAACGCGGTGACACGGTCCTGATTCACGGTGGCACCAGCGGCATTGGCACCACCGCACTTATATTGTGCAAGGAACTCGGTATCGAGGCCTTTGCAACCGCCGGGTCCGAACAGAAATGCGAGGCTATTGCGGCCCTCGGCGGAAAGCCGATCAACTATCGCAGCAGCGATTTTGCGGCCGAAGTGCTAGCGCAGACAGGCGGGCGCGGTGTCGACATCATTCTCGATATCATGGGCGGCTCCTACATCAAGGGGAACCTGAAAGCCCTGGCGCGCGACGGACGGCTAGTCGTGATCGGCTTCCTTGGAGGAACCGTCGCGGACGGCGTTGATCTCCAGGCGATGGCCTTAAAGCGCGCAACGATCACCGGCTCCACCATGCGTGCGCGCACCGCGCCGGAAAAGGCGCAGATTGCCGCCGAGCTTCGCGCGCAGGTCTGGCCGCTTTTGGAAGCGGGCAAGTGCCGACCGATCATCCACCATGTTTTCCCGCTGGCCGACGCGTCGTTGGCTCATGCCGTAATGGAAAGCGGGGATCATGTCGGGAAAATCGTTCTCCGGGTTGATGACGAATGACCAGCCTATTGCTGTTTCTCTCAGGAAAGGGAGGTTTGCATGTCCTTGATTGACACTGCTGAGCAGTTCTTCACGCACTATAGCAACCGGGACGTCGATGCGATGGTTTCGCTATTCACCGACGATGGCACCATCAACTATTACCCCGCCGACTTGCGGGGACGCGCGTCGGAGGCAGGGCGAGGTATATGGGGCGCCCTGATCGATGTATTTCCCGATCTGACCAACGAGGTGACGGCTACCTATGGCAGCGCCGATGGAAAAATCCGTGACGGTTGAAGTGACGATAAGCGGGACCCAGTCGAAGGACGCCTTCGGTATCAAGAACAAGGGGCTACACTACGTCCTTCCGCATGTGTTCATCGTGCATGGTGATGAGCAGAACCGGATCAAGCACATGGTGGCATATTGGGACAATGCTGGCTGGTATTCGCAACTGGGACGAAGCCATATTTAAACAGGATGTTTCCTTGGAGCAGGCGACGCCTTGCTCACCGACGCCGTCTCCCGCTTTCGGCCGCTGTCGCATTCATGCGATGTCAGTGCACCTGTCAGCCCGCGCCGCATGGATCGTTTCGAGGCGGCGCTGAACACTATCAAGCTGGTGGTCCTGCCGGGAGCCACATTCTTGGACGCGAACACTTCTGGGAGTTGGACCGGGGCCGCCTACACGGCTGCCGCGCGCGGGAGTGATCGATCCGTAGTCAAAAGGCCGAGATGGCCAATCGAGACGTTCATCGCACCGGACGCAACGACAGCAACGGGTCGGATCGTGACCTTCGCGGTCTCCGGTATCAAAGTCCGCGTTTGGCGCAAACATGCTACCTTCCCAGCCCTCTGCCTTGTCCGCTTTCGAGACACTGCTTGGGTGGGCTCCGTGACCGGAAAGGGGGCGCACAGCGGTCGTTCGTGAAGCGTGGCTGGAAAGTCGTTTTCGGGCTCTAAGCAGTCTTTGTCCCATTGCATATCCGACGGCTGCGCTGGGTCGATTCTTTGCATTCGCGAGGGGGTCGGAGAGCGGTCCTTTGTGCAAGAATCAGAGACGCTACGGTTGCGGGCGGTATGGAGGTGGAGCCCGGGGTTCCCATCCGTACAGGAGCGCCGTCCAATGACCCAAAGGGCCCGCTAATGCTGAGTGCAGGGACCATGATGGGCCGCTGACCGCCATCAAGCATGGTGGCGAGGTCGGCAAAATCTCCTACCTCCACTCAAGCCGCTCCCCAAAGCTTCACGACCTCCCGCACCAACGGATTGCGCGGGCCGTGTCTCAGTTCGAAAACAGGCTCGCGATCGCTCTTCCGATGTCGGCGATCGCCTCATTGCGATCTTCCATCGACGCCGCCGTTTGCGTGACGTAGATGGCGGCGACGATAGGGTCGCGCGCCGGAGGCCACATCACGGCTATAATACCCCGTGTTCCGAAACCACCAGCCCCGGTCCTGTCCGCAATCTTCCAATCCGTCGGAATGCCGGCCCAGTAGCGGCCCCCCGACTTCGTTGCCAACAAGCCATTCGGTCA
This sequence comes from Sinorhizobium fredii USDA 205, assembly GCF_001461695.1. GTDB lineage: Bacteria > Pseudomonadota > Alphaproteobacteria > Rhizobiales > Rhizobiaceae > Sinorhizobium > Sinorhizobium fredii. The sequence continues at coordinate 9,803 of NZ_AUTC01000143.1, forward strand.
ATTGAATCCGTGCGCGGTCCTCCAGCGCGTTACCGAGGATGAGTTTTTGTATCGTATCGGCCATTGCACGTGGCGTCGTTGAATCGCGCGGGTTGCCGGGGCGGCCTTCGTTCAGCTCAGGTTCTATGCGGTCAAGTCGGGTAATCCTATCGCCGAGCGAGCGCAGGAAGGACGTTACCGCCGGGGGCCCGCCAAGAACATCAAGCACCTTGTTCGCGGCGGTGTTGTCACTGGTCCGCAAGGTGATTTCACAAAGCTCGGCCGACGATACCCGCTTGCCGACCATTGTTTTCGTAACGGGCGCATATGATTGCACATCCGCTTTGGTAATGGTCACTGTACTGGTGGAGATCTCGTTCCCGGCGTTAAGCAGGGCGGCGCAGGCGAGCGCCTTGAATGTACTGGCGAAGGGGAACCGTTCATCAGCATTGTAGAACCAGGTCCTCTCGCCACCTGTGTCATAGATTGCCAGTCCCACCCAGCAGGAAGACGGGCTTCTGCGGACTTGGCTGCTGCCGTTATGGCATCATGCCAGCGCTCGCGTTGGTTAGACAGATGAACGGCAAGACGGCACATATGCCGGCCACAACAGCAGTACGCATCTTCATTTATTTGGTGTCTCCATTGCTAGGCTAGACTCACGGCGAACGCTTCCGCCGCAACGGGGTTGGATTTGCTCGATGTCAAAAAAAGCGACGGACGCCTTCCGCCTTGACTAAGCCGACCGACGAGAATGCTCAAGAGGAGACCGTAGTAGCGTCGGGTGGCGAGGCATCCCGCGACATGCCATACGCGCCGCAAGTGTCCTCTCATTACTCTACGTAGTTCCAGGGGACAAAACGGTAGAGAGTCGAGTCTCTGGCTACGTGGCCGATGCCGGGGAACGGAAGGTGAGCGCCGGCGACGAGATAACGCCCATCCGCGGCTTCTGCCAGCGCCGTCGCTCGGGTTGCTGCCGCGGCTTTCCCGTCGACGTCGAAGGTGACAAAGACGTCAGGCTCATCGAACTGGACATAGTCACCATGGATCACGTCGCCCCAGAAGACCAAGCGTTGACCGTCCCCGGTCTTGAGGACGATTGAGCTGTGTCCAGGCGTGTGTCCAGGCCTCAGGATCGATCCGAAGTTCGGTAGCGGATCGGCGTTGTCGGCGAAACGCTTGACCTTGTCTGCTGCGATATAGGGCGCGAGGGCGTCATGTGCGCGTTGAAGATCCTTCTTCACTTCCGCCGTAAGCGAGGCCAGGCCTTCGCGATCGATCCAGAACCTGTACTCGCGGTCCGCGACGTGAATGTTTGCGTTCGGAAATTGCGGCTCGCCATCAACGGTGAGGCCGCCGGAGTGGTCGGCATGAATATGCGTCAGGATGACGGCATCGATCTGATCCGCCCGGTAGCCCGAGGCTTCGAGGTGTCGGATGAGCTTGCCAGCGGCGGACCCGAACAGGGTACCGGTTCCTGCATCGATCAGCACGAGACGCTCGCCGTCGTTCACCAGGTAGGCGTTAATGGAAATATGCGCTCCTTGCCGAGGAAGTTCTCGTCGAGCTTGCGTTGCAGTTCGTCGGCAGATTCGTTCTGATAGATCTTCGCCATCGGCAGCGCCATCGTGCCGTCCGACAGGGCCGTGACTTCGAAGCTTCCGAAGCGGAACCGGTAGTAACCGGCATTGCCATGTTCGAGAACGGAGCGGCGGAGAACGCAAAGCGGGGCGCGAGCGGCAGCAAAGCGGTAGCGGCGAGAAGGCCTAATGTCTGTCTGCGAGTCGTCATGATCAGCTCCTTCAATTGGATGCGATCAAGGTATCAATTCACCCCTCCGTCGATTATCCTCAGACCATGGAAGTCACTGTTCCGGAAACGCATGAAATCCAACCAATCGCCCGATCTCAATAGCCTGCGGATTTTCCTCGAGGTTGCCCGCACGGAGAGCTTTTCCGCGGCGGCCATTCGCCTCCACCTCCCGCCCAGTACCGTCAGTCGGCGTCTGTTGGAACTCGAAACCACGCTCGGCACGGCCCTGTTGTTGCGCTCGACACGGCGCGTCTCACTGACCGAGGCGGGGAGACAGTTGTTCAATTCCATCAGTGGAGCCCTGGAGATCGTCGATCGCGGCCTTGCCAATTTCCACCCGGTGGACGGCACAGTCCGCGGCCGCCTCCGCGTCGCGACGTCCTTCAGCTTTGCGCGCACCTTCCTCCCGGCGATTCTGGTGCGCTATGCGGAGCTTTGCCCGCAGGTGCAGGTCGATGTCCAGACAACGCATGGCAATATCGACCTGATCGGCGAAAGCGTGGATGTGGCGCTGCGGATGGGGGAGCCCGCCGACAGCGACATGATTTACCGGAAGATTGGAATGGTCGAGCAGCGTCTATACGCCGCTCCGGCCCTCTGCTCCCGGCTGACCTTCTCTTCGCCGGAGGACTTGACGGATGTTTCGCTGGTGGCGCACCGGACTCGCATGCGGCGAGAGCTGGTGCACTGGACGTTATCGGATGGCGCGCGCCAATTCACGCTCGAGCGGCCACCTTCGATTATTGTTGACGACCCTGTCCTTGTGGAAGGCCTTGTCAGTCAAGGCCTCGGCATCGGCTTGCTGAGCGATGTGCTTGCAGCCGACGGCGTCGCAACGGGGCGGCTCATTCAGGTCCTTCAGGGCTGGTCGGGTCCCCCTGTGCCGCTCTATTACCTGTATCATCAGCAATTGGGTGATCTGCCGAAGGTAACGGAATTCCTGAAGGCAGTTCGCGAAACATTCCGCGCTCAATCAGCCTGACCGGAGCACGCTTACGACGTAATCGGCGCCGAGCCGGAGAGACGCGGTTCGGAGCAGCACCGGACATGGGCGAAGTGATCGTCCAGCGGCTGCTCTGGGTCGGAAGTGTCGGTTGAACGAACGTCCCAAAAGTCCGCATCTCGGCCATTCGTGCTGCTCGCAGCGAGCGACTGCCTGCCACCCATCCACGTCGCTGACGAAAGCGAATTCTCGACGCATTGCGGCCACTCCCCGATTGTACTCGGGCTTCCGCCGTTGAGCGTAAGGCAGTGTTTGCGGTTGCATCAACCGAACTTGATACCTCTTCTCGGGGAGCGCCCCCGTCTTCGGCGTTGCGGGGACGCCATACGGACAACGCGGTTACCTGGACAGCCGTTTTGGCGAAGGGCAGGACGCGGTGCGATGAGAGTGACAAACATGAAGGGCGGAGTGGTCGGGAAGTGCAGTCAGCATGGGGCGGCAATCGCCAGTCACACGGGATCTTGCGCTCCTTGCGCAGTGTCTGCTTCATCGACCTGTACACAGATCGAATGACATCGTAAGCAAACCCTAATCAATACTTTTCGAGGTGAAAGGTCAGCAATGGAGTCCGATCTCAGCCGCGTTTTGGACGCGCTTCCGGCCATGGTGTGGATCGCACGGCCGGACGGGCAGCTCGAGCTTATCAATCGACGCTGGTCTGAATTCACCGGCGTCACTCTGGACGAAGCCGGTGGCGCGGAATGGCAGGCCGCGGTCAACCCGGACGACCTGCCCGCACTGCTCGAACGCTGGCGGTCGATTCTAGCGTCCGGCCAGCCCAGCGAGATGGAGGCGCGCGTACGGCGCTTCGACGGGCAGTATCGCCGGGTTCGCGTGCAATGCAGTCCGATGTTCGACGATGCCGGACGGATCATCAAATGGTGCGGAGTGGTAACCGATATCGAGGATTTTCGGCGAGCCGAGGAGACCCTGCGGCGGCGCGCGCTCGACTTTCAGTTGATCGTCGACAGCATCCCGGTTCCGGTCGCTGTGACAACGCCATCGGGGGCGGTCGAGGGCCTCAATCAGGCCACGCTCAACTATTTCGGGAAGACCTTGGAGACTCTGAAGGAATGGGAAGCAACAGACGCCGTTCATCCCGAGGACTTGGAGCGCACAATCGCCGCCCACAATGCAAACTATGAAGCAGGTCGATCCTACGACATCGAGACCCGTCTGCGACGCGCAGATGACGTCTATCGCTGGTTCAATGTGCTGGCTATGCCGTTGCGGGATGTCGACGGACACATTCTGCGATGGTTTGAGTTGCTTATCGACATTGACGACCGCAAACGCGCCGAGGCCGCCCTCCAGGCAGCGAACGACAGGCTGGCGCGTGCATCGCAGGTTGCAAGCCTGGTGGAACTCTCCGCCTCGATCGCGCACGAGGTCAATCAGCCGATTGCCGCTGCGCTCGCCAACGCGCAGGCTGCGCTTCGCTGGCTGGGAAGGGACCCGCCCGATCTTGCGGAGGTGAGAGAGGCACTCGACGACGTTGTGAAGGACGGGACGCGGGCCGGCAATGTCATCGATCGGATACGCTCCCTGTTCAAGAACGCACCGCCATCGCTCGAGGACCTGGACATCACCGAGGCGCTCACCGAGATCGTTGCCCTCAGCCGCGGCAAAGCCCTGAAGAACGGTGTCTCCTTACAGATCCAACTCTCGGAGGGCTTGCCGACCATCCGAGGAGACCGCGTACAGTTGCAGCAGGTGATGCTCAACTTGATCACCAACGCCATCGAGGCAATGAGCAGTGTCGACAATGTTAATCGCAATGTTCGGATCACCGCCGGAAGAGACGACGACAATGTCTTTGTCACCGTGCAAGACTCCGGTCCGGGCTTGACGCAAGCCGCCTTGGAGCGCGTCTTCGAACCGTTTTACACGACCAAGCCGACCGGTCTCGGGGTGGGGCTGTCGATCTGCCGTTCAATCATCGAGGCCCACAACGGTGCGCTCTGGGCGACGAACGCCGAGAAAGGCGGCGCCGTGTTCTCGTTTACCGTTCCCATTTCCACGTCGGCAACATCTAGCAAAGGCGTTCGGGATCCCGTCATGCCCTCTCAAGCGCCCCAACCGCTTGCCGATATAACCTCCTGAACTGCTTCGGTCAGTTCCACCAGCGACTCGATGAATGATAGGTGGAAGCACTCGACGCGGCCGCACAAGAAGTGCACGAGCCGTGGATAGGCGAACGAGCCCTGCTCCGCATCCTTACAGCGGAGAAAGTCGCCACCGGCTACCCCGGCGGCATCTGTTGCCCCATTTTCGGTTGGCGCGGATCGGCGAGCGGCGGCACGCGCGCGACCACGAAGGCGATTGCCAAGGCAAGCAAGCAGAGCAGTCCGCAAAAGGCGACGATGCCCGGCCATCCACAGTAGCTCCACACGAAGCCGCCGGCCGAACCCAAAAGGCTCGAGCCGACGTAATAGCTGAAGAGATAGACAGCGCTTGCATAGCCGCGTTCGCCGAAAGCGCGCCGGCTGACCCAGCTTGATGCGATCGTGTGCGCGCCGAAGAAGCCGCCGGTGACGAGGGCGATGCCCCCAACGATGATCCAAAGCGGCGTAAAGCCCGTTGCGCCGATCCCGGCTAGAAGCACCGTCAGCGGAACCCAAAAGGTACGGCGCACGCCAAACTTACCGGCCGCTCGGCCGAACCATGTTGAACTTATCGAACCCAGTATGTAGAGAAGAAATATGGCCCCGATAGCCGAACCGCCAAGCGCGTAGGGTTCGGCAACCAGCCGGAAAGGCACGTAGTTGTAGACCGTCACGAAGGCTCCCATCATCAGGAAGCCTTCGGCATAGAGCAGCAGGAGGGCCCGATCCCTCAGAACCTTGCGATAGCTTGCCAGGGCGGATCGGAGCGATTGCGTTCTTGTAACGAAGCCCGTTGAGTTCGGCGCATAGGCCCAGAAGACCAGCGCCGCCGCGGCGCTGAAGAGCCCAGTAGCGCCGAGTCCCCAGCGCCATCCGAACCATTCGGCAGCGAAAGCCGCACCGAGGCGACCGATCATCCCGCCAAGTGCAGAGCCGGCGATGAAGAGCCCCATTGCCGGGCTGATGGCAGATGGCACAACCTCCTCGGATATATAGGTCATTGCGACTGCCGGCACCCCCGCAAGCGCGATGCCGGCCAGGCATCGCAGCAAGAGCAGACTTTCCCAACTCGGCGCCAAGCCCGCGAGCGAACCGTATACTGCAGCGCTCGCCAGAGAAAAGACCATGACAGGCCGGCGACCGAGACGATCAGCGATCCAGCCGGCGAAGATAATGCCGATGGCCATGGGGCCTGTTGCCAGCGAAACGGCCAGGCTCGCCGTCTCCGGAGAGACAGCAAAATGTGCCGTGAAGAACGGGAGCAGCGGCTGCGCACTGTAAAGGAGCGAGAATGTCGAGAAACCGGCCATCACCATAGCGACGGCCAGGCACCGATACTCGCGCGTGCCGAGAGCGATCAGAGCGGTTCTATTGTCCATGGCGCTGTGCCGACCAGGCGACAACAAAGGAATACGACATCTTTGCTCCTCCCCCGACACCCGGTCGTTGGTTTACAGGCGGATGATCACCGATTTCAGTTGCGTGTAGTGCGACAATGCGTCGATGCCCTGCTCGCGGCCGTAGCCGCTAAATTTGAAGCCGCCGCAAGGGGTCTGCACGAAGCCACCGCTATACTCGTTGACGACGATACGGCCCGCTTCGAGTCCAGCGGCGACACGATGCACGCGGCCGATATCCCTCGACCAGATGCCCGCGGACAAGCCGAGCTCGGAATCATTGGCAATGCGGATGGCGTCCGCCTCATTCTTGAACGGGATCACGCACAGGATCGGGCCGAAGATCTCCTCTCGGGCGATCTCCATGTCGTTTCTGACGCCGGTATAGACAGTAGGCTCAATGTAGTTGCCGCCCTCGAGATCGGCGCCGACCGCAACCTTGCCGCCGATCGCTGGCGTCAGGCCATCGCGCTCGGCAACGGCGAAGAAGCTCTTGATCTTGTCGAACTGGGCTTGCGTCGTGATCGGTCCATTGGAGGCGTCGAAATCGGGCCCAAGGCGCAACTGCGCGACGTTGTCGATGAGCTTCTTCACAAACGCATCGTGAATGTTCTCCTGGACGAGCAGACGCGTTCCCGCCGCGCACCACTGCCCGCTGTTCCAGGTGAACGCACGCGTGGAGCCGGCCGCCGCGGCTTCGAGATCCGCGTCGTCGAAGACAATGTTGGCGCTCTTGCCGCCAAGCTCCAGCGTCAGGGGGAGGACGCGCTCCGCCGCTATGCGTCCCAACTCCTGGCCGGCTTTGAGGCCGCCGGTGAAGGAGATCTTGCGCACGTCAGGATGCGCGGCCATTGCCGGTCCGATGGCGCTCCCCTTGCCGACGACGACGTTCAGGACGCCTGCCGGCAGGCCGTGGGTGACTGCGAACTTCGCGAAGGCCACGAGGGAGCCGGAGGTGTGCTCCGAAGGCTTGGCAACGACCGTATTGCCCGTCGCCAAGGCGGGAGCGATGGCACGGGCAGCCTGGTGCAGCGGCGCGTTCCAGGGCAGGATGACACCAATGACGCCGAAGGGATCGCGCCGGGTATAGACGTGGTAGTTCGGCCCGACATTGATGACCTCGCCATCCATGACGTTGACGATGCCACCATAGAACTCGAAATACTGCGCCGTCAGATCGAGCAGCGTCGCCATCTCCCGACCGGGCTTGCCGGTCTCCTGGCTTTCGATGTCGACAATGTGCTGTCCCTCTTCGCGAAGCTTGCGGGCGACATCGACGAGGACGCGCCCGCGTTCGGACGGCCGCATGTCGCGCCACGCCGGCAGCGCCGTCGATGCCGACGCGACCGCGAGGTCGACATCCTTGGCGCCGCCATTGGCGACCTCCTTGATTTTCTCTTGGGTCCGGGGATCAAGCTTGTCGGCATAGTGCCCTTCGATCGGCGCGATATCAGTGCCGCCGATGAAGCTCAAAGTCCGTTCAACCATTTTATCTTCTCCTTGGCCGGAGGCCTTTCTTGTTTATTAGCCGACCGCAGCCACAGACTTCGGCTCGGCCCATCGATCGCCGACGGCTCCCTTTTTCACCAGTGCATCGATCTCACTCTCCTCGAAACCGAACGATGCGAGGATCGAACGCGTATCCGCGCCGAGTTCGGGGGCTGGCTGATGATCCTTGCCGTTCATGTCACGGCTGTTGATCGGAAAACCCGGCATTCGGATTTGCCCCAGTTCCGGGTGGTCGAGTGTCATGATCATGCCATTCGCCTGCAACTGCGGGTGCCGCAGCAGGTCATCATACGTGGCCACCGGGGCGCAGAGAATGTCCGCTTCCAGGAGTGCCGAAAGCCAATGGTCACGGCTCTCGGTGCGGAAGCGGGCACCAAGAATTTCCCGCATCATGCGCCGGTTGGCGACGCGCTTCGACGAAGTGGCAAAACGTGGATCCGACGCCAACTCCGGTAGACCGAGGACATCGCAGAGCCTTTCCCACCGACCGCCATTGTAAGCGGCGAGCATGAGCCAGCCGTCCGCGGTTTCGAACGCCTCGTTCGGCGCCGAATAGGGCGCGGCGCTCCCGATCTTCTCCGGCACCTCACGGTCCGTGAGGTAGTTGGTAAGCGATACCTGCTGCAGCGCGATGGATGCGCCAAAGAGGTTGACGTCGAGGTGGGCACCTAACCCGGTGGCCTGGGCTTTATGCAGTTGCGCAAGAATACCCATTACCGCGACGTAACCGGTGAAGACGTCGACGACCGGTGCCTGCACCTTTGCCGGCTCGGCTCCTTCGCTGCCGATAATGCTCATGAGACCGCTGTCGGCCTGCATGATGCCATCTACCCCGGCACGATCCGCATAGGGGCCTTCCTGGCCATAGGCGGAAATGGAGCAATAGATTAGCCGGGGATTGAGCTCCTTAAGCGCCTCATAACCGAGGCCTAGCCTCTGCATAACTCCTGGTCGCATGCTCTCCACCAGAACGTCCGCCTTCCCCACGAGCCGCCTTGCGAGATCGACCGCACCATCCGCCTTCATGTCAAGGCTGAGGCCGAGCTTGTTTCTGTTGAAGCCGTGAAAGAGGGCACTGTCCTGCCCGATCCAGGCCGGACCGAGCTTGCGGCCGAGTTCGCCGCCCGGCGGCTCCACCTTTATGACCCGCGCCCCCATATCGGCCATCAACATGGTGCATGTCGGCCCTGCCCCAACATGAGTGAAATCGATGACCGTGAGATTGTTCAAAGCATGACGCAACATGATCGTCTCCTTGTCCTGGCACGGCGCAGAGCGTTTGTAAGCCGGCGAATGCCATCACAATCCAGCTTAGGTTCGGCGCGCGATCTCGGCGCCCGCCAACTGCTCGAGCTCCTTGACCACCACGGTCATGTCTTCAGTTGCATGACCATGCGCATGAGCGAACTCGTAGAACTGCTTGGCGAGCGTCGAAACCAGAAGCGGCGCGCCGGCGGCATCGGCTTCGCTGGCGCAAAGCCGCAGGTCCTTGCGCATGAGTTCCAGGCGGAAGCCGAAATCGAACCTGCGGTCGAGGATCCGGCCCGCCAGAATTTGCTCGGTCACATAACTACGCGCCGTGCTGGCGTTGAGCATCTGCAGGATGACGTCGGCGTTGAGCCCCGCCTTCACTCCGAACAGAATCGCCTCCGCGGCGACGACGAGATTCGTGCCGACGATCATGTTGTTGATGAGTTTCAGGATCTGCCCCTGGCCGACGTCGTCGCCCACGTGCACAACGTTGCGGCCGAAGCTTCGAAACGCTGGCTCGAGCCTTTCGTAGGCCAAACGGCCACCGGAAACCATGATCGAGAGCGTACCGGCTTCGGCACCTGGGACGCCCCCTGCCAGGGGACCGTCAAGCGCAACGATGCCCCGCTCGCCGAGCGCCTCGGCGACCTCCCGCGCAACGCTTGGACCAGTCGTCGAGTGGTCGACATAATATCGCGCTCGGCTTCCGTGGATGATGCCTTCCTCGCCCAGTGCAACGCGCTTGACGATTTCGGGGGTTGGCAGGCACACGAGCACGGCCTCCGAAACGCTGCCGACCTCAGCGGCCGAGCCGCAAACCTTGCCGCCCAACCGGGCGATCATGTCAAGCGAAACCGTGTTCGTATCGAACACGTTCAGGTGGAAGCCGGCTTTGATGAGGTGTCGGGCCATGTGAGCGCCCATGGCGCCCAAGCCTATGAATCCGATGTCCTGCATGACTGGATACTCCGTTCTTCGATTCGCACTGTGGCGATGGCGGTTCAGGGGCGATGCGCGCTCAGTGGCGTGCCGTGGAACGCGCCCGGGCGACATGGGCGGCCGGAACGGGACACACGGCCGCCGCTGGCGAGAACGCCCTCTCGCCTGCAAGCATGATGGCGTTGAACCAACCCGTTAAATTTGGCATTGCGAGGCGCTTTGCGGACAAAGCCAAGCCGAACGGACCGAACACGGCCGCGAAGCGGGACCCGGCGACGATCAGGCGCGGGCCTGTCAGAAAGTTCGCAGTGATTGTCATGGTCTCCTCCACCACGTTCCCTGCCCAACAAGGAGCGCTTGTTCTCGTCTTGTCACAAGCGAGTTTTGGTCACCCTTCGTTGACCTGAGGTCAACAAGTTGCCGAGGGCGCGTCCGTTGACTTTCGGTCAACACCAGCGCTCAAAAAACTCGCTCACGCCTAGCCGTCGTATTTGAGATCGTTCTGAACCGGTCCGAGGAGGACCTTTGCTGACGGCAGGGAGGAACACGCCATGTCAGAGATTCTCGAGCAGATGCCTACCGGTCTATCCAGCGGGACGGCCGCGGCAAGCAAGCTCACAACCGCGCAGAAAAAAGCGGTGGTAGCGGCGACGCTTGGCACAATCGTCGAATATACGGATTGGGTTATCTACGCCACGTTCGCCTCGATTCTGGCACAACAGTACTTTCCCGCCGGCGATAGCCTGACGGCGCTCCTGCAAGTCTTCGCTGTCTTCGCCGTGGGCTTCGTGATGCGACCGATTGGTGGTGCGGTGCTTGGTGCATTCGCCGACCGCTATGGAAGAAAGGCGGGCCTGACGCTTTCGATCCTGCTGATGTCGGTCGCATCCTTCGCAATCGGCGTGTGCCCGAGCTACGAAAGCATCGGCATCGCTGCTCCGATCGTACTCGTCCTAGCGCGGCTGGTGCAAGGCTTCTCAGCCGGCGGGGAGTTCGGTTCGGCCTCGGCGTTCCTGGTGGAATCGGCCCCTGCCGAACGACGCGCCTTTGCCGGCTCGTGGCAATGGTTCGCCATCAATGCCGGCACGCTGGTTTCGTTCATTCTCGGCTTTGGCCTGGCGACCTTCGGCAGCGAATCGGGGCTCGCCGATTGGGGATGGCGCGTCGCCTTCATCATTGCTGCCCTGCTCGGACTGATCACCCTCTGGATTCGCCTGTCTGTCAGCGAGACGGAGGTTTTCAAGAAGCGCGTCGCCGCCGAGGGCGTCGTGAAGAACCCGCTCAAGGACGTCGTCTTGAATCACCGTCGGGACGCCCTGCGCGTGATCGGCATCGCAATGGCCGGCAACCTGCTGAACTACGTCTGGATGGTGAACTACCCATCGTACATTCACATCGTGACCGGCATGCAGCGGGCCGACACGCTGCTGATTGGGGTGATCTCCGTCACGATCTCGCTGTTGATTATTCCCTTCATCGGCAAACTCGCCGACCGGATCGGACGCAAGCCGGTGCTGATCGGCTTCTCGGTCCTTTCCGCCGCCTGGGCGTGGCCGAGCTTCGCATTGCTCTACCCTGGCATGAGCTTTGCGGAAGCGCTCGTCATGATGACGATCCCGATGGTGATTATGACCGGATTTGCCGGCGCTGCCGCCGTCATGATGGTCGAGCAATTCCCGGCAAAGGTCCGCGTCACCGGAGTCGCCCTGCCCTATGCTCTCTCCGTGACGCTTTTCGGCGGCACTGCCCCTTACATCATCACCGCGATGAATGGCTGGGGATATGGTGGCTATACTTGGATTTACCTCGCCGTGATCTGCCTGATTGCAGCCATCGCCTATTCGCGCCTGCCTGAAACCAAGGGGCAACCTTTGCGCTGACAGGCGTAGCCGGTCAGAAGTGTTCCGCCCTCGCAAGAGGGCGGGCCCTCTCCGTTTCATCCCCCCGGCTCAACCGGTTCGGTTGCGTGCCCCGCAATCTCGGCCTGCTCCAGCAACCACACCCGGAAGCGGCGGAAGGCCGGATTTCGCAGCCGGTTGCGGGGATAGAGGAAATAATAGGTGAAGTCGCCGCGATCGAGTGCGCGATCGAACGGCGCCACGAGGCGCCCGGATCGAAGGTCGTCCAGAAAGAGGGCCTTCTGAGCGATCATCACTCCCTGCCCCTCGAGTGTCGCCTGATAGGCGAGTGTTGAACTCGCATATTTGGGACCGGCATAGGGGTCAATGGACTGGCCCCCCGCGGCTTCCAGCCAATAGCGCCAATCGTCCGGCCGCACGAGCGAATGCAACAGCGGCACATGTCCGAGGTCGCCAACCTCCTTCAAGGCGTGTCGCGCCTGGAAGACGGGCGTGCACAGAGGAAGCAGCTCATTCCTCATCACTCGGTCGACTTCGACGCCGGGCCAATTCCCATCGCCGAGACGAATGGCGCCGTCGACGTTCTCGCGTTCGAAATCCACCGTTTCGTTCGACGTCGTGAGCCGAACCTCAGTCGTGGGGTTGAGCTCGTGGAAGCTGCTGAGCCGCGGTATCAGCCATTTCATTGAGAAAGTGGTATAGGCGCGCACGCGCAGGATCTCGACCATCTTGCGGCCGGTGAGCTTCTGCGTCTCGTCGCGAATCCCATCGAGGTGTCGGGTGATTGCGGCGAGGTATTGTTCCCCCTCGGAGGTCAATACGATCTCCCGCGGATCCCGCCGGAAGAGCCGTACGCCGAGAAACGTCTCCAACCGCTGCACTTGGCGACTGACGGCGCCCGGCGTCACCAGCAGTTCGTCGGCAGCCCGCCTGATGCTCTGAAGGCGGCCAGCGGCCTCAAAGGCACGCAGCGGATTGAGTGGCGGCAATGTGTCCATGACCAAGCTTAGGCAGCTTGTTGCCTTTTGGTCAACACCGCGCCGCAGCTTTGTCGTTCTGCCGAATTTCGGTTCGCCATTAACCTTCAGAGACCGAAAGGCAGTCTGAAGTGGAGGAACCCAATGGACTCGATCGTCAAGGCAGCGGAGCCCCCGCGGTCGGCAGCGCCAGCCGATGGCATAAGGCTGGAGGCATCGCGCGACAAGGAAAGCGGCAAGGGCGTTTTTCCCCGCATTCGTGCCAGCTCACCTGTCGCGGATCGCTATGAACCGATCATGCTTTCGCCCGAAGCGACCATCTACAGCTTCACCGTCATCCATCCCAACCCCAAGTCGGGCCTGAAACCGTTCGCGCTTGTTTATGCCGATTTCGCCGAGGACGTACGAGTGTTCGGACGGCTGGCGCTCGCTGAAGGCGAGCGGCCGCGCATCGGCGCACCGGTCCGCGTGACCACCGCACCCGATGCCACCGATGTCAACAAGGACTACCTCTTCGTGGTCGCGGAGGAGAACGTTCAATGAGCACCGAAGTCTATGTCAGCGGCGCCGCAATGACTGCCTTCGGGCGCCATAACGATCGCTCCATGCAGGAACTGGCCCAAGCGGCTGTTCTGGGGGCCCTTGAGGATGCGGCAGTCGTAAAAGGCCGCATCCAGGCCATTTATGCCGCCAATGTCTACGGCGGCATGGTTCTCGGCCAGGTGTTGATGCGCGATCTCGGCGTCACCGGCCCGGCGCTCTACAATGTCGAAAACGCCTGTGCCAGTGGCGCGACCGCCGTTCATCTCGCCTGCCAGGCGCTCCGCCTGGGTCTCTACGAGACGGTGCTAGTCTTCGGCGTCGAGCAGCTCACCCAGCTCGGCGGCGGCACCATCCCGCTGCAGCGCAACGACTACAAGACCGAGCTCTACGCCGGTCAGGGCATGACGTTGCCGACTGTCTATGCCATGCGCGGCAGCCGCTATCTCTACGAGCGGGACGAGACCCCGGACGTGCTGGCCGAGGTTGCGGTCAAGAACAGGGCGCACGGTGTGCGCAATCCGTTTGCCCAGCAGCGCACGGCAGTGACTGTCGAAGAGGTTCTGCAATCACGCCCGGTGGCCGAGCCATTGACCTTGCTGCAATGCTGCCCGTCCGCGGTCGATGGCGCCGCGGCCGTGATCCTGACTACGCGGCGGCCGTCGCAGCAGTCCGCTCCCGTGCGCGTGCTCGCATCGGCGGTCCAGTCCGGGCATCACGAGCTCGGTTGCGACGATATCCTGGATGCCGAGATCACGTCCCGCACGGCGCAACTCGCCTATGAGCAGGCCGGTGTCGATCCCAAGGACATTGGCATGGTCGAACTGCACGACGCCTTCACGATCGCCGAGCTACTCTACTATGAAGCGCTCCAGCTCGCCTGGCCGGGAGAGGGCGCGGCGCTTCTGCGCAGTGGCGCCACGGCGCTCGGTGGTCGTGTGCCGGTCAACCCCAGCGGCGGACTTTTGGCCAAAGGCCACCCGCTGGGTGCAACCGGTGTCGCCCAGATGGTCGAGGTCGTCTGGCAGATCCAGAACCGTGCCGAAGGCCGGCAGATCGAAAACCTGCGCCTCGGCCTGACACAGTGCACCGGTGGCGGCATCGCGGGCGTCGACCATGCAGCGTCCGCGGTTCACATTCTGGGGGTGTAAAATGAGCGATCAAAATGTTGCCATCGTCACCGGCGGCGCGCGCGGCATCGGCCGCGGGATTGCCGAAGCCCTGTTGACGGCGGGTATGGATGTAGCGCTGCTCGATCTCGACGCCGATGCGCTCGCCGCCACCGCCGCCGAGCTGATGACTGCCCACCTAGGGCAAAGCGTCATCGGCATCCGCACCGATATCACGAAACGTGACGAAGTCGAGAACTCCGTGGCCACGGTCATCGAGCGGTTCGGCCGAGTCGACGTGCTTGTCAACAATGCCGGCATCGTGCGCGACCGCCGTCTCGTCAAAATGGAAGAGGACGACTGGGACAGTGTCATCGCCACCAATCTCAAGTCCCAATTCCTCACCTGCAAGGCGGTCGTGCCCCATATGATCGACCGGCGATATGGCCGGATCATCAACATTTCGTCGCGCGCTTGGCTCGGCGGTTTTGGCCAGGCGAACTATTCGGCGGCCAAGGGCGGCGTCGTCAGCCTCACGCGCAGCCTTGCAATCGAGCTGGCATCGCAGGGCATCACCGTCAACGCCGTTGCACCGGGCATCGTTGAAACACCACTTTTCCAGACATTCGCAACCGATGTGCAGGAGCGGCTGAAGAAGAGCGTGCCCATGCAGCGGATAGGCACGCCGGAAGACATAGCGCAGGCGGTGCTTTTCTTCAGCTCGAAGGCGAGCGCCTACATCACCGGCCAGCTTCTTTACGTCTGTGGCGGTCGTTCATTGTCCAGTCCAAGCGTGTGAGGGCATCATGACAATCGTGACAACGATCAACGGAGCAGTGGCGACCATCCGGATCGATCGACCGGAGAAGCTGAACGCGCTGGATGTGGCACATCTCCGCGAACTTCGGTCGGCGCTCAAGCAGGCATCGGACAACAACGCGGTGCGGGTGCTCGTGCTGACGGGAACGGGTCGGGCCTTCTGCGTCGGAGCCGATCTGACAGCCAGCCGCGACAACGAACGCAGCCTTGCGGCGGCCTTTGGGCTGCCGCTCGCGGAAGCCGCAGATCAGGGGCTTTACATCCGGCTCTTCGACCTGGAAACCCTAGAGATTCGCAAGCCCCTGATCGCGGCGGTCAACGGTTTCTGCCTTGGCGGTGGCCTTGAACTGGCCCTGCAGTGCGACTTCATCATTGCGACCGAGGGCTCGAGCTTCGGTTTGCCTGAAGTCGTCGTCTCCAGCCTTCCTGGCGGGGGCGGTGTTCCGAGCCTGCTCGACGCCGTACCCAAGGGTGTGGCGAGGCGCATGCTGCTGACTGGGGAGCGCATCGATGCCAAGAGAGCTTATCAGATCGGTTTGGTGACCGATCTTTGCGCCGACGGCGAATTGGAGACCTTGATCGAGAATATCGCGACGACGGTCGCCGGCAACGGTCCGATTGCAGTGCAACTCGTCAAGATGATCGCGAGCCAATCCGCCAACATGTCCAAGGCGCAGGCGTTCCAGCTGTCCGAACTTGCCTGGGGTGTCCTGCGCGACACCGAGGATCGGCGGGAAGGTCGACTTGCCTTCAGTGAGAAACGGCAGCCGATCTACGTCGGCCGTTAGGCAGTGTCAGTGCTTGAGGATCGAATCTTGCCAGGCCTTAACCGTCGACGCCGACCCAGTGATCTCTGAGTATGCATTCTCCTGCGGGTCGCCTCGGTCGTAGGTGGCGCTGTTCCATCTGGACGGGGTGGTGAGCCGAGTGGCGGAGGGCGAGACGGCGTTCGGGAATCGTCAGGTCCAGGGGCGTCCCACGCGATCACCATCGACGCCGTGCGGCTACCCGGCGAGGCCTCGCCGACCGGGACACTGCCTGGACGAGGCCGGTTCTTCGCCGCCCGCGGCCTATCTTGCCTGATCGCTCGAAGGCGCGGGCTAGCCGGTGCACTGACATCGCAAGAATGCGACAGCGGCCGAAAGCGGGAGACGGCGCATGTTCACCAGGAAAGCTAAATCCTTCACGTCTAGTTCACAGATGGAAGGAGAATGATCATGAAAACCTGGTTCATCACCGGCGCCTCCCGCGGCTTTGGGGCAAGGCTCGCACATCTCGCGCTCCAACAGGGCGACAATGTCGTGGCCACTGCACGGAATGCCGCCAGTGTCACGGACAGGCTGGGCCAACATTCGAACCTGCTGGCGCTGCCGCTCGATGTCACCGACGAGGAGCAGGCCCGCGCGGCGGCGGCGCGCGCCGTGGAGCGTTTCGGCCGCATTGATGTGCTGCTGAACAATGCCGGCTTTGGCCTCCTCGGGGCTGTCGAGGAAGCCACGGCTGAGGAGGTCGAGCGCCTCTATCGCACGAATGTGTTCGGCCTGCACGGCGTCACCCGCGCGGTGCTGCCTTACATGCGTGCGCAACGCTCCGGACGCATACTCAATATCTCTTCTATCGGCGGCTACCGCAGCGCGGCGGGCTTCGGCGTCTATTGCTCCACCAAATTCGCGGTAGAAGGACTCTCCGAGGCCCTTAACCAGGAGCTCACGCCGCTTGGCATCCATGTCACCGTCGTCGAGCCAGGTTATTTCCGGACCGACTTCCTGGATTCGTCGTCTCTGTCGGTGAGCCCCACACGCATTGAGGATTACAACAGCACGGCTGGCGCCACACGCAGCCGCGCAACCGACCTCAACCATAGCCAGCCCGGCGATCCAGCCAAGCTTGCCAGCGTGCTCGTCGCCTTTGCAGATGCGGTCAATCCGCCGGTGCGGCTGCCGCTGGGGAGCGATACTGTCGCTGCAATCGAAGCGAAGCATGCCGCCGACACAGCGATCGTGGCAGAATGGCGGCAGGTCTCGCTGTGACGGACTTTGCCCCGCCTGAGGCGGCGAACGCCTGAGATCGGGCGCGCCGGCGTACACCGCTATCGGCGCGCTTCATCTGTAAAGCGTGGCGACTCGGCACTTGAAGGTGCCAGGTGCTGTCACCGATCTCGGGTATCCTGAGCAACCGTTCGAACAACCTCGATGAGGAGCGCTCAAATGTCCAAGACCAAGCCCTCGGGCAGCAAGCGTGGGCGGCCAAACAGGCGAGACCTCTAGGGGTGCCGCCCCTGCTTGAATGAGCTTAGGTCGCCAGCCCCATCCCCCAACAGCACTCTGCGATACTCAGTCGGCGTGGTGGCTGTGACCTTACGGAAGGCCGCAGCGAACGCCGAGGGCGTCTGGTAGCCGACCGACAGGGCGATCTCCGTCACCGGCAGCTCCGGCATGGCCAGCAACTGCCGCGCCTGCGCAATCCGCAGATTGACCAGCCACTGGTGCGGCGTCTGTCCTGTGGCACGCCGGAAGGCGGTGCAGAAATGGAACCGGCTGAGATTGACCGTTGCCGCCAGTTCATCGAGCCCGATTTCCTCCTCAAGATGCTCGCGCATATAGGCGGTCACGCGTTTGACCTGCCAGTCCGCGAGCCCTCCGCGAGGTTCCTCGACCGTCAGCGCCCCAAAGGAGGAGTGTCCACGCACGAGTTGCAGGCACAGGAGGTCAATGGCCTGCTCCACGAACAACCGTGACGACGGGTCGTCCAGCCGCGCCTCGCGGCTCAGCAATTCGAGAATGCGCGCAGCCGAAGGGTCTTCGAAGCCGACGCGCCCGATCAACTCGACGCGTTTGCCGCCGGCGAGGAGATCAGCGCTCGCTTGGAGCCGCTCCTGAGGGAAATAGACGTGCGACACCTCGATCGGCCCGGCAATATCCCAGCGACCGTCATGGCCTTCGGGAATGAGCGTGATCGTTCCGGGCCGTGTCCTTGAAATACGGCGCCTGCCACCGCAACGCCAGGATATCTCCTGGTCGGCACCGTAATAGGTCATCACCACATGGCTCGACAGCCCTGGCAGCGAATCGTGCAGCGCGCCATGGCTCCAGCGCGTGGTCAGCCGGGTTTCACTTCGAAGCGCCTCGCCCGCCAGAGCGGGTGGACGGTCCAGGATCCTGGCAATGCTGTCGACGGCATCACCACCCAGGCCAATGGAAGCCTGATCGCGGGCATTTTCCGCAGCCGTTGCTCGCGTTGGAAATGTCATCAACCCCTCTCAGAGAGCCATAGCCGCAATCTACGAACATTCGTCGCAACCGAGCGACGGCCCGACTTCCGCACAATACGTAATTCTTTTCCTCGACGGCAACATCGCCTCGACGGCAACATCGCCTCACCGCAGAAAAGGAGACTGATCATGAGCAAGAAGACCATCCTCATCACCGGCGCCGGTTCGGGCTTCGGCAAGGGCGCCGCCATCGGCATGGCCAAGAACGGCCACGACATCATCGCGACCGTCCATGTCTCGTCGCAGGTTACGCCACTGCGCGAGGAGGTGAAGGCGCTGGGGCTCGACAATGTCCGCGTCGAACGGCTTGACCTGACCGACCCCTATGATATCGCCCAGGCTCAGGCGTGGGACTTCGATGTCCTCTGGAACAACGCGGGCATGGGCGAAGCCGGCCCGGTCTGGGAAATCCCCATCGACCTCGTCCGCAAGAACTACGAAGTGAACGTCTTTCTGCCGCTCGTCCTCACGCAGGGCGTGCTGCGCCGCTGGGTGTCGGAAGGCAAGAAGGGCAAGGTGATCTTCACCTCGTCGATGGGCGGGCTGTTCACCCCGGCCAACTGGGGTACCTACGTTTCCACCAAGCACGCGCTGGAGTCGATCGCCGAGGCGCTGCAGCAGGAACTGGCCGCATACGGGATCAAGATCCAGACGATCAATCCGGGCGCCTACTACACCGGCTACAACGAAACGATGGCGGACAATCCGTTCCGTTGGCTCGACGACAGCAAGCACTTCACCAAGCGCGCCGACCTGCGCAAGGGCTTTGACGACTTCTTCGCCACGCCCGAGGGTCGGATGGACCCCGCCGAGATGATCGAGCGTATGATCGAAATCGTCCCAGCCGACACCGGCAAATTCCGCAACGTCGTTCCGAAGAAGATCGAGGACATGCTGAAGGAACACCAACTCGCCGCCTGGGAAAATCAGATCTGACGCCACCCCATCCGGCCGTGATGCGAACACCCCCCTGCCCCGTCACGTTACGGCCGGACCCTTCTCCGAGGAGCACTGACATGAGCTTAACTCAATCTTGGGGGCATAGAGTCGTCTCGGATTCCGCACTCCTTTGAGTTGGAAAGTGCCGACGTCGGCCAGGTACTCCGCATCTCTGTCAGCGAGCAGCGCACGAAAGTTTTCCGACACCAGCAGCGATCGTCCCAAAGTTCTGCAACTCGCCGCGATCCGGCAAACTTCGTTCACTGCCGGGCCGATCACGGTAAAGTCCAGCCTTTCGTCGCTGCCGATGTTGCCGTAGAACACTTCGCCGAAGTGCAAGCCGAGATAGATTGACGTTGTGGCCAAGCCAAGACCGCAACGCCGTTCGTTGAGCAATGAGAGGTTCTCCGCAAGTCTGCGCCTCGCCTGAAGCGCAGCGTCCGCCGCTTCCTTGGCATCTGCCCGATTGAAGATGGCAAGAACGCCGTCGCCGATCAGCTTTAACACATCTCCCCCACAGTGGTGGATCCCCGAGATGGTTGCCTCGGCATAGTCGTTCAGCATGGCGATAAGCTCGCTGCTGTGCACCGTTTCGGACAGCGACGTGTAGTTTGCCATATCCGAGCACCAGAGCACCGTATGAATGCTCTCAACTCGGCCCCGTGCGATGCGGCCTTCCAGCACCCGCTTGCCGGCATCGTGCCCGAGGTAAACTTCAACAAGCGAATTCGCCACCTGACGAAGCGCCGCCGACTTGATGGCGAGCGTCAAGGCGGGCACGAGCCTGCGAAAGGCATCCAGATCCTCACGGCGAAAGCCGCCCGCCCTGTCCGTCGACCAACGGCAGTAGAGATTGTCCATCTCCCCGATCGCGTCCGTTCCACCCAGCGGGAGTATCTGGGCGAAATAGCCGGTGTGGCCTGCTTGCTTGAGTTCCGCGAGGACTGGGAACTGGTCCGGCACGTCGCCGCCCAAGGGCAGATGGAGCTCGGAAAGGCCATTCTCGAGCATGTGGTGGAAAGGGCTGCTGCGCCACTGCCGATCATTGTCTTCGGAATCGTCGCGAAGGAATTCCCGCTGCCGGGCGTCGAGGCTCTTGCTCGGTTCCCAATAGAATCCCTCCGATTCTCGGACCGGATGAAGAGTATCCAGGAAAATCGCCGCCTCGACGAGCTTGACGCCGAGCGCGCGCACGCGCTCGCAGAAGCCCGCGATCAGGTGGCCCTCGCTCGCGCCGCGAAGGCCCTCGTTGAGAAGCCAGTCGAGAATTCGCTCGGTCCTTTCGCTGGTCATCGCCTGCACTTTCCCAATCGTCCCCTCATGCCTTGATCGCGTCGACAAGGGCGCGAAAGCC
The DNA here is from genome assembly GCF_001461695.1 of Sinorhizobium fredii USDA 205. Taxonomy (GTDB): domain Bacteria; phylum Pseudomonadota; class Alphaproteobacteria; order Rhizobiales; family Rhizobiaceae; genus Sinorhizobium; species Sinorhizobium fredii. The sequence goes on from NZ_AUTC01000143.1 coordinate 30,666, forward strand.
GGCGGACATATGCCGCCGGCTCGGATAGTAGAGATATAGCGGTTCTTCCGGCTGGCACCAGTCGTCCAGCACCCGGATCAATTCACCGGAGGCAATGAACTTCTCGATACGGTTTTCCCAGACATAGGCCAGCGCGACGCCGCCGAGCGCGGCCTGGGTCATGAGCTCGTCGTCGTCGAGCGACAGCGGCCCGGTCGGCTGGAAGGTGATCGCTTGCCCGTCCCTCTCGAATTCCCATGGATAACGCGCGCCCGATGGAAACATGTTCTGGATGCAGAGGTGACGCTTGAGGTCGTGCGGCGTCAGCGGAACCGGCCGCCGCTCGAAATAGCCCGGCGAGCCGACGACCACCAGCCGCAGTCTCGGCTTTATACGCACGGCGATCATTCCCTCCGTCACGCGCTCGCCGAAGCGAATGCCGGCGTCGAACCCTTCCTGCACAATGTCGACGAGTCTGTCGGTCGCGCTGATCTCGAGCTCGAGATTGGGGTTCTTCTCCAGCAGCGGGCCGATGATTGCGCCGATGACGAACGGGGCGATCGAGTTCGGGACGTTCAGCTTCACCCTGCCGAAGGGCGTATGGCGAAAGCGGTTCAGCGCATCGAGCGCCGACGTGATCTCACCGAAGGCCGGGTCGAGGTGCGACTGCAGCAGCGCGCCCGCCTCGGTGAGCGAGACGCTGCGCGTAGTACGATTGAGAAGGCGAATGCCGATCCGCTCCTCGAGGTTGAGAACGGCATGACTGATAGCGGACGCGGTCACGCCCCGCTCCTCACCCGCCCTGCGAAAGCTCTTGTGGCGGGCAACGGCCGCGAAAGCCGACAGCTCAGATAACTCGGTCGCACGTATTCATGAGTCTCATTCAACATTGTCTCGCAAAAAACAAATCTTATACATCAGCGATTTTGGCGTCAAATTCCATGCCGTCAGCAGAGAGCTGAAGAACAGGACATCGGAAGGAGATCGTCATGAAAGTCTGGTTTATCACCGGCGCATCCCGCGGTTTCGGAGCGCTGATCACCAAGGAAGCCCTGGCCGCTGGAGACGCAGTCGTCGCCACCGCGCGCAACCCCAAGGCCGTGACGGAAAAGATCGGCGAACACCCCAACCTGTTGGCGGTCCCCCTCGACGTCACCAACGAAGACCAGGCAAGGGAAGCAGCCGCACTCGCGGTGGAGCGGTTCGGCCGCATCGACGTCCTCGCCAACAACGCGGGCTACGGCCTGTTGGGCGCAGTCGAGGAAGCAACGGCAAGCGAGATCGAGGCCCTCTATGCCACCAATGTCTTCGGGGTCCTGAAGGTTACGCGCGCCGTGTTGCCGCACATGCGCCGCCAGCGCTCGGGCCATATCCTGAACTTCTCGTCGATCGGCGGCTACTTCGGCTATCCGGGCTGGGGCGTCTATGGGTCGACGAAGTTCGCCGTCGAAGGCTTGTCGGAGTCGTTGGCAGCGGAGGTCGCTCCCTTCGGCATCAAGGTGACGATCATCGAGCCCGGCTTCTTCCGCACGGACTTCCTGCACGACAACTCGCTGGCGATCAGCCCGGCTTCCATCCCGGATTATGTCGGAACCCCGGCCGGGGACATGCGCCATTTCGCAGCCACTGCCAATCAGGCCCAGCCCGGTGACCCTGCAAAGCTGGCCAGGGGCATCCTGACCCTCGCCAATGCGGTCAATCCTCCTTTGCGCATGCCATTTGGCAGTGACACGGTTGCTAAGATCGAAGAACAGAATGCAAGCGTTGCGGAGGAGCTGGCGAAATGGAGAGAGCTTGCTGTCTCCACGGACTTCGACGTCTGATAGAACGGCGTCCCTCAAGTCACCCCGGTCGGCAGAGCCACGGGGGTGACTGACGTAATACATTGCATCCACACGCACGCTATTGATTGACGCCAGCACATGTTGGGCAGCCGCCGCATGCAGCTAAACGAGGGTTCGTTGAATGATCCGAGACGGCCCGCCTTTCAAGCGACTCGAACATCGCGCTGGGTTTTAGAGGCTATCGTCTTGACTCGATTGAAGCTCACACCTCCTATGGCCGCAGAGGACTGGGGTATAGGATGCGAACTGCACGCGTAATGTCGTTAACGCCGAACTTGTGGCCATGTGCGAAAGGGAGGAGCCGGAGCCGGAGCCCGAAGAAGGCTGGACCCCGCTGTCGGATCGGGATTACAGCGATTTGGCTGTCCGACTTTCCAATGACTGCGTTGACGGCGATCTTTGGATCTTTGCCTACGGTTCTCTGATCTGGAAGCCGGAATTTGAAATCGCCGATCGTTTGCGGGCGGCGGCCTTTGGATGGCATCGTTCCTTCTGCCTCGAACTACCCACCTGGAGAGGCACTCCAGAGCAACCCGGCCTGATGATGGCACTGGAGCGCGGAGGTCGATGCGACGGGTTCCTCTTCAAGGTTGCAGGAAACGACTGCAAAAGTACGATCGAACGACTCCTGCGGCGCGAGGTCTGGGACCAGGAAAGCATGTACACGACGCGCTGGATCAAGACCTTGACAGAGAGGGGGCCGATCAGGGCCTTGAGCTTCTGGGTCGGGCCTGTGGGAGAGGGAGTCGCACTTCGTCAACCACTTGAAAGGGTGGCATGGATATTGGCGAGAGCATGCGGCTATGCCGGATCCTGTGCCGAATATCTATATAACACGGTATTTCATCTGGAGAATTTCGGAATACATGATAGCAAGCTTTGGCGGCTTCAACAGTTGGTCGCGAAAGAGATCAGACTCCTTCATCAGCAACACGGTGCAGCGGATCGGGCGTCTCGACGAACCGTGATGGACTAACACAGGATGGTTGTGAAGCCGCCTTACGCGTCCGGCGCGATTTCCGGCTGCTCGCGCTTGCCGCGGAACATCGGACGTCCTGCATAAAGGCCACCCGCAATTTCCAGTTGGAAACGCTGCTCGTCGCGATCGCGGACATTACCCGCTATGGCGTCGATTTCATGCAGCTCCGCGCCTAGCGTTTCCAGCGCCTTTTGGCCGAGAAGCATTGCCGATTCGAATGTCTCGCGAATATGGAAATCGACACCCGCCTTGACGAGGTCGAGCGCATGACGGCGATCAGTTGCGCGCGCCAGAACCGGGACAAGGGGGAACTCCGCCTTCACTAGCTCAACGATCTGCGTGGCGTCCTCAGCCCTGTCAACGCAGACCACGATCGCCTCGCTGCGCCCTGCGCCGGCTGCATGCAGTATATCGAGCCGCTTTCCGTCGCCATAGTAGACCTCGAACTCGAACTCCCGTGCCGTATTGATCATCTCGACGTCGATGTCGATGATGGAAATGTCATGACCGTGATCGAGCAGGAGCTGGCTTACAATCTGCCCCACCCTGCCGAAACCGATGATCAGGACGGTTCCCTTGAGGTTCTCCGGTCGCTGCACCCCTTCCAATGAAGCGGGGATCGACTTCTCCACGACATTCAAGGCCGCGATAATCAACGGTGTCAACACCATCGAGATTATGATGATGGCCGTCAAAATAGCGCTCTGCTCGATGGTGATGATGCCGACGGAAAGTGCAGCCGTATAGAGTACAAAGGCAAACTCGCCGCCCTGCGCCATGAACACCGCCCGCTCGATCGCCTCCCAATGGGAGGACCTAAGCAGCCGTGCGACGACGTAGATGACGAGCGACTTAACGATCATATAGGCCGCGACATAGAAGAGGATCGCCTGCCAATTGCGGACAACGACGCCAAGGTCGAGCGACATCCCTACGGCGAGAAAGAACAGGCCGAGAAGGATGCCGCGAAACGGTTCGACATCTGCTTCCAATTGATGCCGGAACGTGGATTCGGACAAGAGTACGCCGGCGAGAAACGCGCCCATCGCCATCGACAGGCCGCCAAGTTGCATCACATAGGCGGATCCGATCACTACCAGCAGCGCTGCGGCCGTCATGACCTCGCGCGCCTGGGCGCTCGCGATTAGGCCGAATAGTGGGTTCAGGAGATAGCGTCCGGCCAGCACCAGACCGGCGATCGAAGCGACCCCGACGCCGATCGCTAACCAGTCGATGCCCTGGCTCGCGAGCGCGCTGCCGGGAACGATTGGGGCAAGGAAGGCGACCAGGGCGAGCAAGGGCACGATCGACATGTCTTCCAGCAGGAGGATTGAGACGATCCGCTGCCCCTTCGGCGTCGAGATCTCGCCGCGCTCCTCAAGGAGCTGCATTACAATCGCGGTCGACGTTAGGACGAAACCCGCGCCCGCGACGAATGAGGGCGCGACCGGAAAACCAGTGAACACGCCGATCGCCGTGAGACAGACGGCGCACAGCCCGACCTGGGCGGCTCCAAGGCCAAAGATCTCGCGCCGCAATCCCCACAGCCGCGAGGGTCTCATCTCCAGACCGATGATGAAGAGGAACATGACGACGCCGAGCTCGGCGACCTGAAGGATTGATGCCGGATCATCGAGCAGTCTCAGTCCAAACGGGCCAATCACCACGCCACCGGCGAGATAACCCAGAACGGAGCCGAGCCCCAGGCGTTTGAACAAGGGAGCCGCGACGATCGCTGCACCGAGGAGGCCGATCACAGGCAGTAGATCCATGCCGTGGGACTCTGAAGACACTTTATCCACTCCCCGCCCCGTCGCGGCTCCTAAGGCTGCGCTACCGAGATTTACCCTGCCTCACCATCGTGAATAATGAAACTGGCGGGTTCTTCTCGAAATGGTAATTGGCATCCCTGTGCCCTCAGCCCCTCAATCGGGACATTCGGCACCGGTGCTGACCCAGGCATCGATCAATGCGGCAAACGTCTCCTGCGAACCGGGAGGAGCACTGCGACCTTCGCCGGGGTGCCAGGCCCAGCCGACCAGATGGTCTTCGCCCATGTGTCGTATGAGATCGGCAAGGGAACGATTGCCGTTCCGGCTCGTGTCTTTCACCTGCCGGCAGATCTCACCCACCGTCAGCCCTTGCCAGGCCATGCTGGCCGGCGCCAATGACCAGTGCGCGTTCCCCGGAATTGATTTCATGCGGCTGCCGACCACCGGACGATTCTCGGCTCCGTGGCAGGTGCTGCAGATAAGTCCCGCCGGACCCAGCGAACTTTGGCTGGCATTCATTAACGGCACATGCGGGTGCATGTCTTCACCCTGGGTCGGGCTGCGGGTCGCCGGATGGCAGTTGATGCAGCGCGGATGCGTGATGACACGGCTTGCCTCCTCGAAGATGGCCTTCGAGCGCGCGCTGGTGTCCGCAATCGGCCCAAAGTCGGAAACGGACTTGAGCGCTCCACCATCCGACGTTTCAGCATAAGTCTGCAGGGATCCCATACCGGCAACGATACCTGTCGCAGCGAGAACGGCGACGAGCGGGATGGCGAAAATCCGCTTGATCATGATCACGCCCTCCGCAATTCGTTATGGTCGATCGGCAGCGAGCGCAGCCGCTTGCCGGTTGCCATGAAGATCGCATTGAGGAGCGAGGGTGCGACGCCAGGTGTGCCGACCTCTCCTATGCCGCCTGGCGCCTCGGAACTTGGCACGATGTGAACCTCTATCTTCGGCGTCTCGTTTATTCTCAGAACCGGAGAATCGTCGAAGTTGCCCTCCACGACGGCGCCGTTCTGGACAGTGATGCGTCCATAGAGAGCAGCGCTCAGACCGTAAATGATGCCGCTCTGTATCTGGGCTTCGACCGTGTCCGGATTGATGACCTGGCCGCAGTCGACGGCGCAGATGATGCGCTCGGTCTTTAGGCCTCCCTCGTCATCCACGCTCGTTTCCGAGATCATCGCGGCGAAACTGCCGAAATCCTCCGAAAGCGCGATGCCTCTTCCCTTACCAGGGGGCAGAGCGGTTGCCCAACCGGCCTTCTCTGCCGCAAGATCGAGCGCGGCGAGGAGACGCGGCTTATGCTGAAGCAGGCGCCTGCGGTATTCCAGCGGATCGACGCCGGCGGCATGGGCCAACTCGTCGATGCCGCCTTCTATGGCAGGAAGGTTGCGTGTGGCACCAACTCCGCGCCAGTTGCCAGTCAACATTCCCTCCGGGGCCTCATGGCGGACGAAGTCGGTGTATTTGTTCGGGATGGCATAGGGGGTTTCGGCCCCCGCCATGATGTCGAGGTCTATGCCATCGCGGGTGAAGGCCGGCAGCCAGCGCGCCATTACGGCAGGGCCTATGACGCGGTGACGCCAGGAAACGGGCATGCCGTCGGCGCCCAGAGTCGCCGTGACCTTGCTGTAGTTCAGATAGCGATAGCAGTCGTGGCGGATGTCCTCCTCGCGGCTCCAGGTGACCTTGACCGGGCCATCGACCTGCTTTGCGATTTTCGCCGCCAAAATGATCCCGTCGACATCAAGCCGCCGCCCGAAACCACCGCCCAGCAGGTGGTTGTGCACAATGACCTTCTCCAACGGAAGTCCGGTCACATCGGCGACGGCTTGCCGTGCTCGCCCCATGACCTGCGTACCGACCCACACGTCACAGCCATCGCTGCGAACGTGCAGCGTGCAGTTCATCGGCTCCATTGCCGAATGGGTGAGGATCGGGAGGCGGTAGACGAACTCCAGCGCAGGTCCGTGCTCGGCTTCGGCTTTTGCTACCTCGCCCTCGTTGATGTGCGGCAGGGCGTTGCCGTCAATTGCCTCTTCCGCCCGCTTCTCCAAGTCCACCAGCGAAAGAGTGCCATTCGGGCCTGGCTCCCATTCGATCGACAGAGCAGCGAGCCCCTTTCGTGCGGCACCGGTGTTGTCGGCCACGACGGCAACAGCATCCTCGATCCGGACAACTTGTTTGACGCCCTTTACCGCCATTGCCGGTCCGTTTTCGACCGCGCGAAGCTTGCCGCCGAAGTGGGGACAGATCGCGATCGCCGCGTAAGACACGCCTTCCGGACGGGCATCGATGCCGAATTTCGCGGTACCGTTGACCTTTTCCGGACTGTCGAGGCGTCGGACGGACTGGCCGATCAGCTTGAAGCTGGACGCAGGCTTCAGTGGCATTTCCTGCGGAACGGTTTCGGCTGCCGCGGCCTTTATCAGACTGCCATAGGCGGCGCGGCGACCGCTTGCGGCGTGGACGACATGCCCAGCCTCGGCACTGCACGTCTCGGGTGCGACGCCCCAGCCACGCGCAGCGGCGTTCACCAGCATAATGCGGGCGGCGGCGCCCGCCTTGCGCATCGGCTCGTAAACAGCGCGGATTGCGATGGAGCCGCCGGTGATCTGGTCGCCGAGCAAAGGATTTGCATAGCGCGTTGGATCAGCGGGCGCATGCTCCAGCTCCACCTGATCCAGGGAAACTTCCAACTCTTCGGCCAAGAGCATGGCTACCGAAGTGTAGATCCCCTGGCCCATCTCCACGGACGGCATGACGAAGACAACCTTGCCTTCGCCAGGGATGCGAATGAAGGCGTTAGGTTCAAACGCCTCTGCGGCAGCGGACGAAGACGAAGGCTGCAGGCCAATGACGAGTCCCGCTCCCGTTAGCGATGCGCCGATCAGGAAGTGCCGGCGCGATACCGGAAGGGTGAGTTTGTCGTGAACGGACATGGCAAATCACCTCCCCGCTGCAGCCAGCTTGATGGCTGCGCGAATGCGCGGATACGTGCCGCACCGACAGATATTTCCGGCCATGACGGCATCGATATCGTCGTCGGTCGGCGACGGATTGGCGGCAAGGAGCGCGGTCGCGGACATGATTTGTCCAGACTGACAGTAACCGCACTGGACGACATCGATGTCGAGCCAGGCCTTCTGCACGCGGGCGCCTTCGGCAGTCTCGCCAATCGCCTCGATCGTGGTGATCGGCTTGCCCGCCGCATCGGCGACAGGCATGACACACGACCTCACGGGCACGCCATCGACATGCACCGTACAGGCACCGCACATGGCGATGCCGCAGCCAAATTTCGTTCCAGTGAGACCTATGGTGTCGCGTAAGACCCACAGAAGCGGAATGTCGCCATCGACATCGACGACGTATTTTTTGCCGTTAACCAGAAGATCGTAAGTCATGTGAACACCGGCCGATGGCCGTCCCCTTAATCGTACAGCCGCGCTAAACCAAATCGCGCAGAGATCTTTTCACAGGCGTGCTTCCGGTGCAGGAGCAGTTTTGTGTCTCTCGCTTCGTTGCCGGAGGTCTCCGTTAGCGCGGGTAGGAGCAAACGTCGCCATGCCGAGGCTTGAGGTTGCGGCGGCGATCGTAGTGCTGAATGTGGTCATCGTCGTCTCCGTTGCTTTGAAGGATCCCCGGCATCGCTGACGGGCAGTTTGGAGGTGATTTGCAGCATGTGTTTCTCCATTCGCGATGCTTCAATCGGTACCTTCACACGTGCCAGGGTCGCTTATGAGCATGCTGCTGGACGAATGCCGTCGCCGCCATCGTACGAGCGGTTATGCGGTTCATACCTTCGTATGAGCCACTGACCAGGTGTCCGCCGGTCAGTTCAGTTTGACGGCTGCCGCCCGTGCAGAAGGGCAACCACCCACGCACCGTTCTGTTGAAATCGTGACCCTTTGCGCAACACATCCAGCGAGGGAGCAGAAGTGGGCCAGGTAGGCTCATGCGCTCATCACCATTTCCAGGCATTCAACGAAGGCCGTGGTGTCTATCGGCTTCCTGAAAAAGGCCACGGCCCCGCTGGCAAGCGCGACTTCCTCGAGTCCAGGCTCAGTACGAGCGGTAATCAGGATCACAGGCACCTGGGATTGCCGCTCCACGATCAGCCTTGTCAGATGGATGCCGCTCATGCCCGGCATCTGGACGTCCGTGATCACACAGGAACAACCCGGCATGACACCCGCGTCGATGAATTCCTCGGCTGATGCGAAACCACGGGCAACATATCCGAGAGAACGGATCAGCCTGACAAGCGCTGACCGCATCGCCTGATCGTCGTCGATAATGGATATGAGTGGTTCCCCAGCCACGCGGTGTCACTCGCTTCTTGTTAGCTTGGCCGCGGAGATAGGCGGAGCGCTGAACGTCAGCCTCGCACACGCACCACCCGTTGGAAATCATACTCAGGTGTTAGCGTCAGTGCTCAAGTGCAAATTCAAGGCGTCGGCCATTCGCACCAGATCGGCGAGAGTACGAGCACCCATCTTGCGCATCGCGGCGCCACGATGGATTTTGACCGTTACTTCGCTGAGACCCAGATCGCCGGCGATCTGCTTGTTCATCCTGCCGGAGGACGCCAACATCATCACTTCCCGCTCGCGCATCGATAACGTGGCAAAGCGATCTTTGAGACCGGCAGCGAGGTCCTCCGCGGCGCGTCGGCTGCGATCGCGGTTGATCGCCGTGCTCACGGCGTCGAGCATGTCCTGGTCGCGAAAAGGCTTCGGCAGAAAATCTACTGCCCCGGCCTTCATGGCCCGAACCGTCATAGGGATATCGCCGTGACCGGTGATCAGGACGACGGGTAAGTTGATGCCCAGGTCACCAAGCTGCGCCTGGAATTCAAGTCCGTTGATGCCCGGCAGCCTTACGTCGAGTACGATGCATCCGGGTAGATCCGGTCGCTGGGCATCGATAAATTCGCGGGCAGCTCCATAGCTGCGCGTTTCAAGGCTAACAGAGCGGAACAGGCGGTCTAGCGCGCGCCGCAGCGCCTCATCGTCGTCGACGATGTAGACAATCGCTCTATCGTCCGGACTGTGCGACATCTAAAGGGCCATGTTCTCTAAAAGCGTTGAAATCATAGCATGACGGAAACTGCCTCGAAGATAACACGAAGGTATTAGCCAACTGAACGTTGGACTTGGCGCGGCCTCCTTCATCAAATCGTTTGTGGAACTGACCGAAGCAGTTCAGGAGGTTATATCGGCAAGCGGTTGGGGCGCTTGAGAGGGCATGACGGGATCCCGAACGCCTTTGCTAGATGTTGCCGACGTGATGGGAACGGTAAACGAAAACACCGCGCCGCCTTTCGCGGCGTTCGTCGCCCAGAGCCCACCCTTGTGGGCCTCTATGATTGATCGGCAGATCGACAGCCCCACCCCGAGGCCGGTCGGCTTGGTCGTGTAAAACGGTTCGAAGACGCGCTCCAAGGTGACTTGCGTCAAGCCCGGACCGGAGTCCTGCACGCTGACAAAGACATTGTCGTCGTCTCTTCCGGCGGTGATCCGAAGATTGCGATTCCCGTCGTCGACATCGCTCATCGCCTCGATGGCGTTGGTGATCAAGTTGAGCATCACTTGCTGCAACTGCACGCGGTCTCCTCGGACGGTCGGCAAGCCCTCCGAGAGTTGGACCTGGAGGAAGACACCGTTCTTCAGGGCTTTGCCGCGGCTAAGGGCAACGATCTCGCTGAGCGCGTCGGTGATGTCCAGGTTCTCGAGCGACGGCGGTGCGTTCTTGAACAGGGAGCGTATCCGATCAATGACATTGCCGGCTCGCGTGCCATCCTTCACAACGTCGTCGAGTGCCTCTCTCACCTCCGCAAGATCCGGCGGGTCCCTTCTCAGCCAGCGAAGAGCAGCCTGCGCGTTGGCGAGTGCAGCGGCGATCGGCTGATTGACCTCGTGCGCGATCGAGGCGGAGAGTTCCACCAGGCTTGCCACCTGCGATGCACGCGCCAGCCTGTCGTTCGCGGCCTGGAGGGCCGCCTCGGCCCGCCTCCGATCATCGATGTCGATCAGCAAGTGGAGCCAGCGGAGGATGTTGCCTTGCTGATCCCGTAGAGGCAGGCCCAGGACGTTGTACCAGCGGTAGACGCCGTCGGCGCGACGGTGGCGGCTCTCGACATTGTACGCGTGGTCCCCTTGGTGCGCGGCGAGCTGCTCGGCGATCGTCCGCTCGAGATCGTCCGGATGGACGACGTCGGAGGTCTTCCAGCCTTTCAGCTCCTCGAATGTCTTGCCGAAATAGTCGAGGGTCAGTTGATTAAGGCCTTCGACCTCGCCTGATGGTGCCGTCACTGCGACCGGAAGCGGGATGCTGTCGACGATCAACTGAAAGTCGAGCTCACGTCGCCGCAAGACCTCCTCAGCTCGCCGAAAATCCTCGACATCGGTGACCGTTCCACACCATTTGATGATCCGTCCGGCATCGTCGAGCATCGGACTGCATTGCACGCGAACCCGGCGATACTGCCCGTCGAAGCGCCGAACGCGCGCATCCATCTCGCCTGACTGGCCGGACGCCAGAATCGACCGCCAGCGTTCGAGCAGTGCGGGCAGGTCGTCCGGATATGCCGCAGTCTGCCATTCCGAGCCACGGGCTTCGTCCAGACTGAGGCCGGTGTATTCAGACCAGCGTCGATTGATAAGCTCGAGCTGCCCGTCTGGCAGTGCGATCCACACCATGGCCGGAAGCGCGTCCAAAACGCGGCTGAGGTCGAACTCCATTGCTGCCTTTCCCCTCGAAATATTGATTAGAGTTTGCTTACGCTGTCATTTGATCTGTGTACAGGTCGATGAAACAGACGTGGGCAGTAAGCCGCGGCGAGCGCGACAATGTCGGCCGGTTGGGTCGCGCGGGATCCTGCTCGAGCCGACCCGGATCAGACCTCGCCCAGATGCAGCCGATTTCGGCAAAGATTAATCTCCGCGTTGCGTCGAGTTCAGCCGCTGACCGGAAACTTCCAAGTGGCCGCTCATGGCGCAAAAGAAGGTCGTACTTTGAGTCGGCGCGAGTGACCGGATCCCACCCGCTGCCGCCGTCGATGCGGCGGAGCTAAAGGTCGTCTTTGGGACCGGAAGCGGAAACAATTTCCGATTCCGCGCAGTGGTCCCAGGTGCAGGTCTCGGGCAGGATTTGAACCTGCGGCCTTCAGGTTATGAGCCCCAATCGAACATTCAGCCTCCGAATTGCGAAGCTTAGTGCCGTGTGAAACCGGATGCGCCCATCCGCCAAATGACCTTTCGTCGACTTCCGGCCCGAATCATCGATACCTGAATTGCCGATGGCGCGGCCGAACAGCAAATTTGTCATATTTTCAGTGACGAGCCGCATCGAAATCATAAAATGCGCGGACATACCGCACAACCAGGCGATATTATTTTGACCAAATGACTAGAAAACCGGCAGGGGGAACGACAGGAATGACCCGACAGGCCGCCGCCTTGCTGGTGGAGGACGTCCACAAGAGCTTTGGGCATCATGACGTCCTGAAGGGCGTATCCCTATCGGCACAAAAGGGCGACGTGATTTCGCTGATCGGTTCGTCGGGCTCCGGCAAGAGCACTTTCCTCCGCTGCATCAACTTTCTTGAGATTGCCGACCGCGGCCGCTTTGTCATCAACGGCGAAGAAATCCGGATGAAGTGTGGCCGTGAGGGGCGCGCTCATCCGGCCAATTGGCGGCAGATCGAACGGATCCGGACCGGCCTCGCCATGGTGTTCCAGAGCTTCAACCTCTGGGCCCATATGACCGTGCTCGAAAATGTCATCGAGGCGCCGATTTACGTCCTGAGAACGAGCCGCAAGGAAGCGACCGAGCAGGCCGAGGCCCTGCTTTCCAAGGTCGGGCTTTACGACAAGCGGCACGCCTATCCGGCGTTCCTGTCGGGCGGTCAGCAGCAGCGCGCCTCGATCGCCCGTGCGCTCTGCGTCGACCCGGCCGTGATGCTCTTCGACGAGCCCACCTCGGCGCTCGATCCAGAGCTTGTCGGCGAAGTCCTGAAAGTTATCCGCGAGCTGGCCGAAGAAGGGCGCACCATGCTGCTCGTCACGCACGAGATGAAATTCGCCCGCGACGTCTCCAGTCACGTGATGTTCCTTGATCAGGGGTGCGTCGAGGAAGAAGGACCGCCCGCCCAGGTCTTCGGTGCGCCGCTCAGCGCGCGCTGCCGCGCGTTCACCGGTGCTCTCAGCCATTGATCCGTCCGTTCCCAATTCCGACGAAAACCAGAAGGGGTAGTCGAATGAAGTTGTTTTCCATCCTATTGGCCGGCGTTGCCTTCTCACTTGCTGGTGCGGCCAGTGCGGAAGTGCGCTTCGGCATTATGAACGAGGCCTATCCGTCCTTCTTCACGAAGGACCCGTCCGGTAAATGGGTCGGTTGGGAAATCGAGTTGATGGACGCCGTCTGCGCGGAGATGAAGGAGACCTGCTCAATCGTCGACATGTCGTGGGACGGCCTGATCCCGGGTCTCGAGGCAAAGAAGTTCGACGTCATCTGGTCGTCGATGTCGATCACCGACGAACGCAAGAAGACGATCGACTTCACGGACAAATACTATAACACCCCGAGCAAGCTGATCGGCGCCAAGGACGGCAAGATCGGGGCAGCCCCCGAGGATGTTGCCGACAAGACCATCGGCATCCAGGTCTCGACGATCCAGTCCGAATATTACAAGAAGTATTTCGCCGACAAGGCATCGGAACAGACCTATGCGACGCTCGACGAGGCCTTCCAGGACCTGGCCGCCGGCCGGATCGACTATGTCTTCGGCGACGCCATTCCGCTGGCGGAGTTCCTGAAAACGGACTTCGGCAAGGATTGCTGCGAAGACAAGGGCAACGTCAAGGACGACCCGGCGATCCTCGGAACCGGCATCGGCGGCGGGCTGCGCAAGGACGACACCGCACTCCGCGACAAGCTCAATGCAGCGATCGCCGCCGTCAGGGCCAGCGGCAAGTATGCCGAGATCTCCAAGAAGTATTTCGACTTCGACCCCTATGGCGAATGACCGGATGGGCAATCGGCGCATGAACAATCATGCGCCGGTCGCTCTTTGCCTATGAATACGATCAGGTAGATCCGGATGTCATCCAGCCAATCACTCCTGGAGTTGCTCTCCCCCTACCCGCCAGGCTGGGGAGGTGTCCTCCTCGCCGGAGCGCTTTCGACGGTCTTGATTTCGCTCGGCGCCTATCTCGTTGGCGTCGTCATCGGCCTTGCCGGCGCGATCGGCAAGCTGAAGGGCAATCGGCCGGTCCGCTTCGTCCTCGATCTTTATACGACGGCCGTTCGCGCCATCCCGGAACTGATCCTGATCATCGGCCTCTATTATGCGGGGACCGACGGGCTGAACCGCATCCTGGCGGCCCTCGGTCTTCCCGCGCTCGAGATCAACGGCTTCGTCGCCGCCGTCGCGGTGCTCGGGATCGTTCAAGGCGCCTACATGACCGAGGTGTTTCGCGGCGCGATCCTCGCCGTTCCGGTCGGGCAGATCGAGGCGGCTGCCGCCTTCGGCATGAGGCCGCGGCTCCGGTTGCGCCGCATCGTGCTGCCCGCGTTGATGCCAAACGCGCTGCCGGGTCTTGCCAATCTCTGGATGTGCGTCACCAAGGACAGCGCGCTGATCGCCGTCGTCGGCTATCAGGAACTGGCGCTCGCGACCCGCATCGCCGCCGGCAACACCAAGCATTACTTCCTGTTTTTCCTCGCCTCTGCCGCGCTCTACCTCGCCATAACGCTGCTCTCCAACGTCGTTTTCACAGCGCTCGAGAACCGCTTCCGGCGCGGCCAGCCGAAGACCGCATAGGAGAGATCGGTGAATTTCTCGTGGATTTTCTCCTATTGGCCGCTGCTTGCCGCAGGTGCGGTCCAGACAGTGCTGCTGCTGGTCATTTCGGTCGGCTTCGGCTTCATCCTGGCGATCGGCCTTGCCCTGGCGCAGGTGATCGGCCCGCGCTGGCTGAAATTGCTGGCGCGCGGCTACTGCACCTGCCTGCGCGGAACCCCACTCCTGATCCAGCTCTGGCTGCTCTACTACGGCGTCGGCTCGCTGCTGCCGATGATCCCCGGCCTGCGCGCAAGCTTCCTCTGGCCGATCCTGCGCGAAGGCTTCTTCTTCGCAGCCGTGAGCTTCACTCTCAACTATGCGGCCTACGAAGCCGAGGTGCTGCGCGGCGCGCTTCTCGCCGTTCCGAAGGGCGAGCTCGAGGCCGGCCGGTCCTTCGGCATGTCGTCCTCGACGCTGCTCAGGCGAATCTGGCTGCCGCGCGCCATCCGCATCGCCTTGCCGACGATTGCCGGCGAGGTCGTGCTGCAATTGAAGGCGACGCCTCTCGCCTTCACGGTCACCGTCATGGACCTCTATGCCGTCGCCTACAAGGTGAGACAGGACACGCTGCTGGTCTACGAGCCGCTGATGGTCGTGACCGTCTTCTATGTCTGCCTGACGCTTATCATCACCCGCGCCTTCAAGATCGTCGAAGCGCAGGTTCCGGTGCGGCGGTAGCGCGGCGGGATGCCGATCGATTTCGCCGCGCACCAGCCCCTTGCGGCGCCTTTTCTCGGCAGATCGAGCCCGCCTGCGCGGCCAAAACCATCGAGAGGGTCACTAGAGTCGGTGTCGAAACGCATCTCGGAAAGGTCTTCAATGTCCTCGAACCTGTCGAGCCTCAAGGCCATGGCGAATGATCGCGGCCAGGCGATGGCCCGGCCGCACGCCGCCGGGGACCCGACCCTGCATTGGGAAACCCTGGCGCTCGACGGCGGCCTGACGATCGATCCGACGACGAAGGCGATCGCCCCCAATATCTCGATGTCGGTCAACAACATGCTGGCCCCCGGCGACGGCGCCTTTTCGGCCGACGGCGTCGCGGATCTGACTGCGCTGCCATTCCTCTATGCGCGCTGGACCAATCCGACGGTGCGGCAGCTCGAGCAGCGGATGGCCGCCCTCGAAGGCGCAGACGATGCGCTGGCGACCGCGACTGGCGTCGCCGCGATCGCCGCCACCTTCCTGACCTGTCTCAAGAAAGGCGATCACCTGATCGTCAGCGATGTCTGCTACGCGGGCGCCAGCGAACTGGCGCGGCGGATACTGCCCGACTACGGCATCGAGGTGACCGCGGTGAACATGTCGCGCCTCGACGAGGTCGCCGCCGCCTTCCGCCCCAATACGTGTCTCGTCCATTGCGAAAGCCCGTGCAATCCCATCCTGCGGCTGACCGATCTTTCCGCGGTGGCGGCACTGGCACATCGGCATGGGGCAATGGTTTCGGTCGATTCTACCCTTGCCACGCCGGTTGCGACCCGGCCGCTTGCCCTTGGCGTCGACCTCGTCATCCACTCCCTGACGAAATTCATCAACGGCCACGGCGACGCTCTTGGGGGCGTGGTTTGCGGCCGCAAGGAGCTCATCGAGAAAATCCGCTCGCGCGCCGGCGTCTATCTTGGCGCCACGCTATCGGCTCAAAACGCCTGGCTCATCATGCGCGGCATCGACACGCTCTTTCCGAGGATGCGGGCAGTGTCGGAATCCGCGATGCGGATTGCCCGCTTCCTTCGCGATCACCCGAGCGTCGGATCGGTGATTTATCCCGGACTTCAGACCCATCCTCAGCACGCGCTGGCAAAACGCCAGATGAATGCCTTTGGTGGCATCCTCACATTCCAGACGGACGACCCGCAGAAAATCGCGATCCAGCTCGCCGACCGGCTGCGCGTCGTGCACTACGCCTTTTCGCTCGGCCACCAGCGCAGCATCGTCGTCTTTCTCGACACGAAAGAAATGATGAGGTCGACCTACGGGCTGCAAGGCCCGCAGCTCGACGACTACCGCGGCTTCGCAGGCGATGGCGTCTTCCGGCTTTCCATCGGCCTGGAGTCCGTCGAGGACATCATCGCGGATCTGGATCGGGCGCTGCGATGAAGATCGCAACGAGATTTTATCGAATTCCCCGGCGCTCGGGACAGTCTGGCGCATTTGCCCTGACGGCGGTTGTCCGGCGCTGAAGTGAAGCAACCTGGAGTCCATCATCCATGAGCCAAATACGCATTCTCGACGGCGGCATGAGCCGGGAGTTGACCCGCCTCGGCGCCGAACTCAGGCAACCGGAATGGTCGGCGCTGGCGCTGATCGAGAGCCCTGAAATCGTCGGGCAGGTTCATAGGGAATTCATCGACGCCGGCGCCGACGTCATCACCACCAACAGCTACGCGCTCGTGCCGTTCCACATCGGCGAGGAGCGTTTCCGCTCCGAGGGACGTTCGCTGATCGAACTGGCCGGGAAGCTCGCACGCGAGGCCGCCGATCAGCGGGTCGATCGGAAGGTCCTGGTCGCCGGCTCATTGCCTCCGATCTTCGGTTCCTACGAGCCGGAGCGCTTCGACCCGTTGCGCGTGCAGGACTATCTGAAAGTGCTTGTCGAAGGGTTGGCGCCTTATGTCGATGTCTGGCTCGGCGAGACGCTGAGCCTGATCGCCGAAGGGGATGCGGTGCGCGCCACCGTTGCCGCGACCGGGAAGCCGCTTTGGGTCTCGTTCACTCTGGCCGATGACGCAGAGGCCTTGGAAGCCGACGAGCCAAGGCTCCGATCGGGGGAAAGCGTGGCCGCGGCCGCCGCCTGGGCAGCCGCCTCCGGTGCCGAGGCCCTCCTGTTCAATTGCAGCCGTCCGGAAGCCATGGCGCGCGCCGTCGCTGCCTCAGCCGCCAGTTTCCGGGAAAGACAGGCGAATATCGGCATCGGCGTCTACGCCAACGCCTTCGAGGCGGAAGAAACCGAAGGCGCTGCCAACGAGACGCTCCATCACACCCGTACCGACCTGACCGCCGACCGCTATTCGCGCTTCGCCTGCGATTGGGTCGAAGCCGGCGCATCCATTGTCGGCGGGTGCTGCGGCATTGGCGCGCGGCACATTCACAACCTGGCACACGCCTTGCGGGGCTAGAGCGACATAGCTGGGATCGCTACTTGCCGGCGACCGATACTTCTTGCGGTGTGGGATTTGCCGCATGAGCCCGGTTTGCCGCTGCAATGGCGGCGGCAAAGACGACCAGCACGGTGGCGACGGCAAAAGTGACTCTCATGCCGGCCGCGGCTGCGCCGGAACCGGCTGTCGCGGCCTCGCTCGCCGCCGCGAATGAGAAGATGGCTCCCATCACCGACGCGCCGGTGATGAGCCCGAGATTGCGCGAGAGGTTCAGCAGGCCGGAGACGGTGCCGCGTTGCTCGGGGCGAGCGTCTTTCATGACGCCGGTCGTGATGGCCGCCTGGAACAGGGCATAGCCAGCGGTGAGGATGATGAGCGGCATGACATAGCCGACGACGCCGAGCGGCTGCGGAGCAATCGAGAGTGCGAGGCAGCCGGTCGCCATGATGCCGAGGGCGGCGACAGCCATGCGCCGCGCGCCGAAGCGATCCACGAACCGCCCCGCCGGCACACCCGCCAGCGCCGAGACGACCGGTCCGGCCGACATCACCAGGCCGACGAGCGCCGCACTGAGCCCCAGGCCGCGCGACAGGTAGAACGGCCCGACCACCAGCGTCGTCATCATCACGGTCGCGACGAGCATGCTCGTGGCAAGGCCTGAACGCAGCAACGGCTCGCGGAGCATCGAAAGTCGAACCAATGGAGAAGCCGCCCGGGACTCGACGAAGAGGAAAAGGCACATGCCGACGATCGCCATCAGCAACAGCATCAGGTTGGTCATGCCGAACGCGCCGCGCCCGATCGTCATGGCGAGGGCATAGGTGCCGAGCGTAGCAGCGAGCAGCAGTGTTCCGGCGAGGTCAAAGCCGGATCGAGTGGGCCGCGAAGCCGGATGATCCGCCGGGAGGGCACGGTGGGCAAGGAATAGAGCCAGTAGACCGGCCGGCACCATGACCAGGAAGATCGCCTGCCAGCCGAAACCGGCGATCAGCGCGCCGCCCAGCGAGGGCCCGAGCGCCGTGCCGATCGCGGACATGGTGCCGAGCAAGCCCATGGCGCTGCCGGTCTTTTGCTTTGGGATGGCTTCGCCGACCAGAGCCATGGCAAGCGCCATCATCGCCGCAGCACCCAGCCCCTGCAGGACTCTCGCCGCGACAAGCCAGGGGAGAAACGGCGCGGCGCCGCACAGGGCCGAGGCCAATGTGAACAGGGCGATGCCGCCCAGCAGCAGCCTGCGCCGCCCGACAATGTCGCCAAGCCTTCCGATGCTGATGATGAGCGTGGTGATCGCCAGTAGATAAGCGAGGACGACCCATTGCACCTCTTGAAACGACGCGGAGAAGGCCTCAGCCAGGCTGGGCAGTCCGACATTGGCTATGCTGGTTCCGAGAGAAGCCAGCAGCATGGAAAGGGAGATGCTGGCCAGCCTCCAGCGGACCGGCTCTGTCCGGCTTGGGCCCGCCGCAACTGCGTCCTGTGGGTATGATGTCATCGTCGCGTCCCCAAAGAGGTGTCGCCCGACAGATAGATCGCCGCGTCATATGGCGGAAGACTCACGGTTTGCACTTCATTCATGCATGGAACGCTACATTATGCTACCATCGGCCGCATGTCGCACCCCGATCTCAATCTTCTCGTCACCCTCGATGTTCTGCTTTCCGAAGGGAGCGTCGCCCGCGCCGCTCGCAGGCTGCGGCTGAGCCCCTCCGCCATGAGCCGTCAACTGGCGCGATTGCGCGCCACGACCGGCGACCCGCTGCTGGTAAGGGCCGGGCGCGGTCTCGTTCTGACGCCGCGAGCGCTCGAACTCAGCGAGCGCATCGGTGATCTGGTCGAGGAGGTGGAAGCCGTCCTCAGGCCTGCCGACCGGCTGGATCTCGACCAGCTGGTCCGGACCTTCACGCTGCGCAGCAGCGATGGCTTCGTCGAGAATGTCGGACCGGCCCTGATCGCCAAGGTCGCCGCCGAGGCGCCGGGCGTGCGGCTGCGCTTCGTCCCGAAGCTGGACAAGGACAGCACCCCCTTGCGCGACGGCAGCGTCGACCTGGAGACGGGCGTCGTGGGCGGGAGCCAGGGACCGGAGGTCCGCACGCAGGCCCTGTTCAAGGATCGCTTCGTCGGTGTGGTGCGTGTCGGGCACGAACTCTGCCGGGGCGAGATCACCCCTGCCCGCTATGCCGCCGGGCGGCATATCCTCGTCGCCCGCCACCGGTTCGACAAGGGACCGATCGATGACGCTCTGGAGAGGCTCGGGCTGGAACGGGAGATCGCCGCCACCGTCGGCGGCTTTTCACCGGCGCTGGCGCTGGCGCGAAACTCGGACATGGTCGCCACCGTTCCCGAGCGTCACACCGGCAATCTTCGCGCCGGCCTGTTCAGCTTTTTTTTGCCGATACCCATTCCGGAGATCACCGTGTCGATGCTCTGGCACCCCCGCCTCGATGCCGATCCGGCCCACCGGTGGCTGCGGGAATGCGTTCGGGTAACATGCGTCAAGCCGCCTTCAGGCTCGCGGGCGGGATGACAGGAGTCGCGATCGTCGGATGCGCGCCGGCAGATGAGGCGAGGGCGCGACGGCTACAGGCGCCATGACCGTTGTAAGGGGGTTGACCCGGGCAATACCGGGCGATCTCTTCGTCTCAGTGCCCTTGCGCTGCGCGAATAGATGGGCGGCAGAGTTGGCTCCGAAAGGAGAAATCCCTGGACATGCGTCGCCCCGGCGGTCCGGGCGGCCTCAAGCTGATCGTAGGTTTCGATGCCTTCGACAACCACGGTCGATGCCGCGCAGGAAGCCAGGGCGACCATATCCCGCAGGATCGGCGCCGTATCGGCCCGGTGGTGCTGGGCGAAACAGGCGTCGACTTTCACGAGGTCGGCGGAGATGGACAAAGGCGTGTTGCCGGTCGCGAACTTGTCTATCGCAATCCTATACCCGATTGCGCGAGCGCTCTTGAGCAAATCCGCAGCGACTACGAGCGTTGTTAGGGGCAGGTTTTCCGTGACTTCAAGCACCATGCGCGTGGCCAATGCGCGATGCCTGGAAAGAAGATCATGGAGCACCACGCAGCTTCGCTCGTCGGCCATGCTCTCAGCGGCGATAGCGCAGCCGAGCACATCCGACGGATGACAGGCAAGCCCCTCGAAGGCGAGGCCGAGGAGGTCGAGATTAAAGGCCAGATCAAGCTTTGAGGTTTCGGGAAATACTGAAAACTCCCCGCTGGTTCTGACCGTGCCGTCGGGCTCGACAAACCTGCCCAAGCACTCGGAATAGAGGATCTTGCTTGGATCATCGACGGCGTTGATCTGTTGCAAAGAAAAGCCAATCCGCCCGTGCTGCATTGCCCGCACAGCACCGCCAACCGCGTCGTCACCTATCTCCAAATTCATGGATCAGACTGCCCCCTCCGGATTGCCCGACGGATGCCGGCCGATGCCGGCACCCTCCGCGCTCAGGTTCACTCAGCAACGCCCAGGTCGTCAGTGGTCGTTTCCGGCAGCGTCCCACGTATCTCGTCGATCTTGCCGAATGTCGGTCCAACACCGAGTATCGCCTTGGCCTCAAGCAGATCCTCATCGGTGACGAAGCCGTCTTTGCTGAAACTTTCAAGTGCTTCGCGAAGCGCTTCGTCGCTAAGGGCGGGATCGGCCGGGACGGCGTCGGTGCCGTTCACAGCCTCGAACTCGGCATAGGCGATCGCATAGTCCGAGATCCCAGCCATGCGGGGGTCGTTGGAGTTCAGATAGGCGTGGTAGTTCCGGTTCAGCGAATTGAACCCGGGACGGCGCCCGTCCGGTTCAGGCTCCACTTCAGGCAACTCGTCCGGAATATCCTCAGACGTATCCTCGGCCGTGTCCAAGCCATCCGACGTATCCAAGCTATCCGACGTGTCCGACACATCCGAAACGTCCGACGTGTCCGGCAGCGTCCCGCGAATCTCGTCGATCTTGCCGAATGCCGGTCCGACGCCAAGAATCTCCTTGGCCTCGAGAAGATCGTTATCGGTGACCACGCCGTCTTTGGCGAAGCTTTCGAGTGCCTCGCGGAGTGCTTCGTCGCTCAAGGCGGGATCGCTCGGGATCGCATCGGTGCCGTTCTCCGCCTCGAACTCGGCATAGGAGAGTGCGTAGGCCGAGATCGCCGCCATGCGAGGGTCGTTGGAGTTCAGATAGGCGTGATAGTTCCTGTTCAGCGAACTGAAAGCCGGACGGAGCCCAGGCGTTTCGAGGTCGACGCTCTTTGTCTTGATCTTGGCAACGTTTCCGGATTTCGCCGGCTTTGCCGCCTTGATCGTCTTCTTGGATTTGGTGCCGCGCGAGAAGAGCGACTTCAGGAAGTTGTCGCCGTTGCTTTTGCCGGCCCGCGTGGTGGTCTGCTTGCCACTGCCAGAATGCGACTTGCTCTGCCCGCTGCCGTGACTGCTTCCGTTGCCCTTGCCATTGCCGCCGCCATTCCCACCACCGTTGCCGCCGCCATTGCCGCCGCCATTGCCGCTTTTGGCAAAAGCGGTCTCTGTGGCGCCGAAGGTGACGGCTGCCAGCGGTGCGACCGCGATGGCGAGGGCAACGACGCTCCGTCCGATTGTTCTGGAAATAGCCATGGGCGGCCTCCTTTGTGCATCTAGCAAATCTAAAGCGACGGTAGCCTGCACAATGCCGCGGCACCACGTCGGTCGGACCATTGCGTAGGCTGCTAGGACTTAGGTCCGACAGACTGGCCACAAGAAGCCGGGCGACCATCGTCTGGAGCGGCACACCATTGACCCACCCCCGCAGGCGGTAGTTATATCAACATCAAATCAAACGATGTGCCGCCAGCGAATCGAGCGGACAAGCCCGAGATTTGTCGTGCGCGCCAAAAACTTGATCACACGATGGAATGCGCAGCCTTTGGCGAAGCAGTTCCTGACGGCCGGCGGTATCGTTGCGACGGTGGCGATGCTGGTCGTCGGCGCCTTCGTCACCAGCCTCATAGAGGAAGCCGTCACCCGAAACTCGGCAGCGACGACCGCGCTCTATGTCGATAGCGTGATCGCGCCCCTCCTGCCGGACATGCAAACGACCGAAGTGCTCGACGATACTGTCTCCCGCGCGCTCGACGAGACGCTGGGACAGGGTGCACTCGGCAACCGCTTGTTGGCATTTCGCCTCTGGCGCGCCGACGGCACCATCCTCTACGCCAATGAAGAGGCAATGGTCGGAAAACAGTTCGAGCTCAGTCCAGAGTTGCAAGCCGCATTCGATGGCCAGGTGGGCGCTCAGTTCAAGCCGGTCGACGAATTGGACGACGAGACTGAGCGGGCGGCCAACAAGCCGCTTCTCGAAATCTACAATCCGGTGCTGCAGCCCTGGTCGGGGCAGGTCGTCGCCGTTTCGGAATTCCATGAAATTGCCCATGACTTCGAGCTCAGCCTGCATCGGGCGCGGCTTCTGACGTGGCTCGCGGTTGCCGGGTTTACCCTTGCGTTCTTCATAGTCCTTTCCGCGATCGTGATGCGCGGCGGCAGGACGATCGAGAAGCAGCGCCTGGCGCTCAAACAGCGGATCGACGACTTGTCCGCTTTGCTCTCGCAGAACGAGACGCTCCGCGGGCGCCTGCAGCAAGCGTCGCAGCGAACAACCGCCCTCAACGAGCAGATGCTACGGCGTATCGGAGCGGACCTGCATGATGGACCAGCGCAGCTTCTGGCCTACGCTTCGCTGAGGCTGGACAGCGATGCAATGATGAACCCTCTGGTCCCGACCGAAAAACGCGAGCGCGAGATTGCTTCCATAAAGGCGAGCCTCGACGAGGCGATGCATGAGATCCGCACGCTCTGCAATGGGTTGGTGCTGCCGCAGATCGAAACCGCGAGCCTGCCGGAAATACTCGAGCGCTGTATCCACGCCCACAAGCAGCGAACCGGTTCGGCCGTGGACTTGTCGCTATCCCGCCCGCCCGATCGCCTTTCCCCTTCGGCAAAGATATGTATATACCGCTTTGTGCAGGAAGCGCTGAACAATGCTTACAGACACGGCGGAGGCGTCGGACAGCGTGTCGTGCAGAGCATTGACGGCGACAGGATCCGAATCGAAGTAGCCGATGGCGGCCCTGGCTTCGATCCGAATAAAGTAACGCCGACCAGCCTTGGGCTTGCCGGTCTGAGAGAACGGATAGAAAGTCTTGGCGGAACGTTTGAGCTGAATGCGGCCGCTCCGGGCACGGTTGTCCGGATGTCGCTCGGCATCGAGGAGATTGCTCAGATATGACGGCTGCTATTCGCGTTGCAGTGATCGACGATCACCCTCTTTTCAGGGAGGGAGTGACAAGAAGCTTGTCGGAGATCGACGGCTTCGAAATCGTGGCCGAAGGGGGCTCGCGCGACGACGCGCTGAGAATCGCCGAGAACCTCGCGCCGGACGTGATGCTGCTCGATATCTCCATGCCCGGCAGCGGGTTGGAGGCGGTTCCGCTTATTCTTCAGATCGCTCCGTCGCAAAAGATCATCATGCTGACGGTTTCCGAGGCAGGCGACGACGTGAAGGCAGCCCTGCAAGGCGGCGCCAAGGGCTATGTCCTCAAGGGGATCGGGTCGAGGGCGTTGGCCGACGTCATTCGCTCGGTGGCCTCGGGCGAGAGCTACGTGGCTCCGACCCTCTCGGCCAAACTCCTGTCCAATAGCGCACCGACACCGGTCAGCAAATTCGACGGGATCGGCGAACTGACCACGCGGGAACGAGAGGTCCTTAAGCTCGTGGCGTCGGGAATGAGCAACAAGCAGGTGGCGCGTAATCTCAATCTTCATGAGAAGACGATCAAGCACCACATGACCCAGATCATGGCAAAGCTCGACGTCGCCAACCGGACCGAGGCCGCGATGGTGCTGCGCGACGCCCTCGACCGCCCGCTCAGTCAATAAGGGATAGCAGCCGCTTCTGGTCAGCCGACGTCGCGCGCCGGTTCACGATGGTGCGCCCGCGGCCGTCTTTCATGATGTAGCGGCCGTTCCTGATTTCTTCGCTTATCCCTTCGACGTGACGAATTTTCAGGATTGAGCCGAAGGTTCCGACGGTCGTGGCTTTTGCCTTCGCCCCGGTGGAACTGCTGCTCGAACTTCTGCTCGAACTGCTGCTGTTCGAGCCGCCCTTTCCATTGCCGTTTCCACCACCATTCCCATTGCCGCTCCCACCACCGCCGCCGTTCCCGTTTCCGCCATTGCCGCCATTCTTGGCCAAGGCGGACTGAAGCGAGAGTTCGAGCGCGGAGTCGGTAAGGGTTGCCTTATAGGGAAGGCTCGCGAGGACGAAGCTGATCGTCACGGTGCACAGGACCGCCACGAACTTTTGTCCGTGGGTCCTGGCATTACTTCTACAAAAAATCATTGGCGCACCATTCGCCTGGCATTGGCTACCCGATGACGAGCAAAGGCCGGCTTATGTCGAGTTCGTTGGAGTCGAGCCGGCGATCTTGCTGCTCGCCTTTTCTGGAATACCTTGCCCACGGCGCTAATCAATCGTCAACCCGCCGCCTGCCATATCGGGGGTTCTTGGACCTTTCTCCCATCGCGCCCGGACATTTGCCCAGTTCCCGTCGGACCAAGGTCTGAGGAGATCCGCTTGGCGCAGCCGTCCTGTCGGCCGCCGCAGCGGCAAAGAGAGCCCGCCGGATGGGCCGGCGAGCTCGACCCCCGCGCAGGAAGGGACGGCGCTGCGCGAAGATTTGCGTCAAGAACAGCACTTTCGCCTATAAGTTCCTTCTCTTCTCAACACTCAGACCTATGCGCGTGCCGATCAGACCAAAGGCCGATGCGCCGTGCGTCGGATGTCCAGGGGCGCGAGGACGCCGCTCATTACGGCGTCCTCTTCGCGCTTTCGACCATTGTGACTGCATCCGGTGGATAGACACGGGTTTGCTGGCGGGGATCCGTGAGCATATCCCCGACGAACAGATAGGCGCTCAACACGGCGATCAGCGCAAGCATCAATACCACGGGTATTCCACTGTGGGCTTCTCGTTCCGGATAGGCCGATATTCTGTATCGCATCACGCATCTCCATCCATTAAGGCCGCGAGGTAAAATCCCCGCCGCGTCAGACCGGCTCGGCATTGCCGCCAGACTTCACGCTCGCGTGTCAGTCGAGCCAGTACCTCAACGGCAGCTATGCGATTCCCGGGTCTTTCGTTCCACTGCAACGTGGTCCTCAGACCTTTGCGGTGTGAGAGGTCGGTCCAAAGGGCGTGGAAAATATTCGACCAACGTCTGGTCGGGGGGATGGACACCGTGGTTCGTCCCGTTCCTTCGAGTGAGCACTGACCGGTGTTCCAGGGCCACAAGCAAGGTCGTCATCCCTGCGAAATGGAGCCGCCCCGATCGTCGCCCTTGCCTCTCGGGGCGTACTGTGGAGCTATCACGGATATTTCATTGTGCGGTGCAGCAACAAAAACCCGCACATCTACGTTATGGCTCGGTGGCGCCACCCGGCCGCTGACGCAAGGAGATGTCCTGCATGAGAACCCTATCCGACAAACTTGCAAGGCTGACACGGAGGAGAACAAGCAAAGCCAAGCCTATGCATTCCCGCAACAGGCTGTCGACGCTCACGAATTTCGGGTCCAACCCGGGTGCGTTGAAAGCCGCATACTACCTGCCGAAAAGCCTCGCGAAAAAACCGGCGCTCGTCGTCGTCCTGCACGGATGCACCCAGATTCCGGCCGATTACGATACCGGCTCGGGGTGGTCGAAGCTGGCCGACGAACATGGCTTCGCGCTACTCTACCCGCAGCAGCTGCGCGACAACAACGGCAATCTCTGCTTCAACTGGTTCCTGCGCGACGACATCAGCCGCGGCGGGGGCGAGGCTCTTTCCATCCGGCAAATGATCGAGACGATGTGCTCGAGGCACAGGATTGCCGATGACCGGATATTCGTCACCGGACTTTCCGCCGGCGGCGCAATGGCGAACGTCATGCTCGCAACCTATCCGGAAGTCTTTGCCGGTGGGGCGATCATTGCCGGCCTTCCCTATGCAACGGCGGCGACTGTATCGGAGGCATTCGACCGGATGCGCGGGCACGGCATCCCGGAAGCTCGAGAGCTGCGCGCCGGCCTTCGAGCCGCCTCCAGCCATACCGGGCCATGGCCGACGCTCTCTGTCTGGCACGGGACGAATGACAGCACCGTTTCCGAAGCGAACGCGCGGGCGATCATCGAACAATGGCGCGGCGTGCACGACCTTGGTTCGACGCCGGCCGTCACCGAGACAGTCGACGGGCAGGCGAGGAAGGTGTGGAAGGGCGTCGACGGAAGGGACCGCATCGCCCTCTACAGCATCCGGGACATGGGGCACGGGCTGCCGCTCGACGCGGCAAGCAGCTACGGGAAGACTGGTCCCTACATGCTCGATGTCGGCATCTCTTCCACCGCACACATCGCCCATTCATGGGGACTGACACGAAAACCCGCCAGAGGCCGGCGGAACAAACCTGTGGCAATGCCGACGTCCGAACGCGTCGCACCTGCTGATCGTCCATCTACGTTGGGCGAGAAAATCCGGACAATCATTGGATATGCGCTTCGAACGACGCGTTTGAAGCTTTAACAGGGCATTTTTTGCCGCCTGCAGCGCCGTGCGTCTTTTCAGACGCACGAAGGTCGCTGTAGCACTTTGAATTGCTGCATGTTTCCTTAAATCGGCTACGATCTGAGGAAACATGCAGTAGCGCGACCGGCCCACGGCCAAATTTAGTCACTGCCGGTGCGGCCGAGCCAGGGGTCCAGGCCCGGATCGCGCCCGGCGGCAGCCTCGGTCAACCGGTCGAGATAATGGGCCCAGCCTTCCGCATGGCCGGCGCATTGCTCGGCACTGGGCAGGCCGGTATGGGTCAGTCGCAGCAGTGTTCCGTCCGGTTGCTCGATCAGGTCGATCTCCACAAGGCTCGATCCCGGCGGCACGACCTCGCTGCCCTCCCAACCGAAACTGTAGGCGAGACGGTGCACCGGCACGACCTCCCGGAAGGCGCCGCGAGCGAAACGAGCCCCGGTGACATTGACGAGATAGAGCCCTTCGGGCTGCGGCTCGATCTCGGCCTCCGTGCCCATCCAGCGCAGGATCTTCTCGGGATCGGTCAGCAGCGCAAATACCGCGGCGGGCGGCGCCGCGATGTGCGTCTCACGGCGGACGACGAGGGACTCTTGCATCGATCTCCCCATAGTTGCGTTGGCTGGCCCCACTGCGGTGAAGGGCCGGCAGAGGATCTGGGCCGGCCCCGATGATAGCCCCGCGACGCCAGATGCGCCACTACCGACGGCGCCGCGCGCCGGCAAGGCGCGCGAGGATGACTGTAACGCGTTCAATTGCTGAATGATTTTTCTCCTAACCAATCTGATTAAGGGCCATGCGGTCACGCGGGTGACAGGTCGCGGGCCGTGGCGGTATGATCGCGGCATGGATCTGCCCGCACCCCTCGCCTGGCTGGTGGACGAGGCCGGCGCCTCGCCAGGCCCGGACCGGTTTCTGGCTGAGCTCGGCCGCCGGCTGCTGGCCGACCGTCTTCCCCTGGCCGGCGGCGCCCTGACGCTTGCGGTGCCGCATCCGATCATTGCCCGTCGCACCTGGCTGTGGCGAGCCGAGACCGGCGCGGTGATCGAGTCCCTCGGCTTCGCCGGCGGACCGCCGAGCCAGGCCGAACGCGACTGGCTGGCCGCGCTCGGCCCTGTGCTGGAGGACAGGATCGGAGCGTCTTCCGACAAGCCGATGCTCGCCTGGGCCGGGACACGCGGTTTCGACGCCGCCGAGGTTGGCCAGCTGCGCCAGGCGGCGCGCTTCGCCGCGGCGCCTCTCGCCGCCCTCTCCGAGCGGGCGGCGCTGTCGGCGCTGCTCGAGGCCTATCTCGGCCGGCGGAGCGCCGCCCGGGTGCAGGCCGGCGCGCTGACACGGGGCACCGGCGAGACCATCCGCGCCGCACTGCTTTACGCCGACCTGCGCAACTTCACCGCACTCTCCGAAGCAACACTGCCCACCGAGATAATCGCCGCACTCGACGCCTGGTTCGACCGTGTCGCCGGGGCGATCCACGCCTTCGGAGGCGAGGTGCTGAAATTCATCGGCGATGGCCTGCTGGCGATCTTCCCGGTCACCGGTTCGGCGCCCGAGGCCTGTGAGGCGGCCCTGCGCGCCGTCGTCGCCGCCCGTGCCGGGATGGAGCATCTGGATGCCGTGCGGCAGGCCCAGGGCCTTCCGCCGCTCCCCTTCGGGACCGCACTGCATCTCGGCGACGTATTGTGGGGCAATATCGGCGCGGTCGACCGGCTGGACTTCACCGCCATCGGCCCCGCCGTCAACCTGGTCAGCCGGCTTGAAGGGCTGTGCCGGCCGCTCGGCCGGTCGGTGCTGATCTCGGGAGCCGTCGCCGCGGAGGCCACCAGCCCGCTGGTGCCGCTCGGCGAACACGTGCTGCGCGGCATCGCGGCGCCCTGCCCCGTGTTCACGCTACCGGCGACGATCGCCTAGTCACGACCTGGAAGATCGGCGTCTCCTCGTCCGGCGGTTGCCGCCACGATGATCGATGACACAAGCGTTCCCGGCTGCTAGGGTCACATAGCGCCCCTCCGCTAGGCCGGTCTCAGCATGGTTCGCTCATCCAGGATGCCGTCATGCCGGAAAGCGTCCGGCTTGCTTTGTCTTTTGTCAGGCGCGCTTCTCGCAACGGCCGGTGTTTGGCTCCGCGCAGGTCGGCGACCGGGTACCGCGCGTTCTGATCCTCTATCCCTATGACGAGCGGATTCCTGCAACCACCATCATCGGCGACTCCACGAGAGTGCGGCTGCTGGAGGCAACCGGCGGCAAGGTCGACCTCTTCTCCGAGTTTCTCGACCTTGCCCGGTTCCCGGAAAAACGGCACATCGACAGAATGGCGCGATATCTCGCCGAGAAATATACCGATCGCCGTCCGGACCTCGTCATCGCTCTCGGCGAAGAGTCGACCAGCTTCATTTTAGAAAACCGGGGGTCGATCGCCCCGCAGTCACGGATTGTTTTTGGCGGCTTCGACAGAGCAACCGCCGCGAGGCTGCGCTTGCCGGATGGCGTGGTCGGCGCCTTCATGGAATTCGACATAGGAAAAACCGTCGAGATGGCGATCGGTCTGCAGTCGAGCGCCAAGCACCTTGCCGTGATCGCGGGATCGGCCGAATTCGACAAGGCATGGATCGCCACGGCGCGGCAGGATCTGGCCCGCATCTCGCGGAATATCGAGACGACCTATATCACAGACCTGTCGATCGATGAGTTTGTCGAACGCGCCGCAGCTCTCGGACCGGACACCATCGCGGTCGTCCTTACGGTGCTGCGCGATCGTACGGGCCGGAACCTCATCCCGCGCCACTCGCTCGAGAGAATTGCAGCCGCGGCGGGGGCACCGGTCTACGGTCCCTATTCCACATATCTCGGCCACGGAGCCGTTGGCGGTTATGTGCCGACATTCGAATCCGCCGGAGCTGCAGTCGCCAGCCTGGCGATCGACGCGCTTGCCGGCAAGCCGATTTCCGATGTGACCGTTCCGCGAACCTATGTGGCCGATGCGCGGCAACTCGAGCGCTGGAGTCTTTCGGAGGCCGACCTTCCGCCCGGCGCCATCCTGTCCTTCAAGGAAAGATCGCTTTGGGAGGACTATCGGACGGAGATCATGGCAATCTCGGTCTTCGTGCTGGTTCAAAGTCTCGTCATCGTGTCGCTCGTCCTCGAGCGCCGTCGCCGGGCCGCCGCGGAATCGCAGGCGCGCCGCCGTCTTCTGGAAGTCGTCCATCTGAACCAATCGGCCACTGCCGGCGCGCTGTCGGCCTCGATCGCCCATGAGCTCAACCAGCCGCTCGGCGCCATCCGTATCAACGCCGAGACCGCCGCCGTGCTGCTTGAAAGCAAGGAACCCGACCTGAAACTGATCCAGCAGGTTCTGGCCGACATCCGCGACGACGATCAGCGCGCCAGCGAGATCATCGCCCGGATGAGAGGATTGCTGAAGAAGCGCGGCGAGATCGACTGGCAGGATTTCGACCTGAATGAGGTGATCCAGAGCGCGATTCAGTTATTGCATACGGAAGCCGAGCGAAGAAGTGTCATGGTCAGCACGGTCGCGACGGAACAGGCATTGCCGGTTCGAGCCGATCGGGTGCATCTCCAGCAAGTGATCCTCAACCTCGCAACCAATGCGATGGACGCCATGCTCCAGGCGTCGCGGCGAGCGCAGGCTGATCTTTCAAACGGCTGTCAATGAGACACGCGAGAACGTCGAACTATCGATTTCCGATACCGGATCCGGAATTCCGCGTGACAAGCTCGGCAGCATTTTCGACGCCTTCTATACGACCAAGCCTGCCGGCACCGGTCTTGGTCTCTCGATCGCGCGTGTGATAATAGAAATCTATGGCGGCAGGATCTGGGCCGACAACCGCCCTGAAGGTGGTGCCGTGTTTCGCTTCGTCTTGCCGCTCGCGCAGCGGGGATGAGTCCGGTGGACCCGACGGTTCATATTGTCGACGACGACAAATACTTCCGAATTGCGGTGGGGCGATTGTTGGAGACCACAGGCTTCCGCATCGCATCCTACGAATCGGCTGAGGAATTGCTGTCCCGCCTGCCGACCGGTCCCGGCTGCATCCTGCTTGACCTGCAGATGCCGGGCTTGTCCGGCTTGGAACTGCAGGCCCGTCTTGCCGAGATGGCGCCCTTGCTGCCGATCGTGTTCCTGACCGGACGCGGCGATATCGGCACCAGTGTGCGGGCGATGAAGGCCGGCGCCGATGACTTTCTTGAAAAGCCGGTTTCCAGCGCAACGTTGCTTGCAGCCGTCGAACGGGCGCTGCGGCGATGCGAAACAAGGCGATCGGAGCAGGATCGCACCAACGCGCTCCGCGCCCTCATCGCCAGTCTCACACCGCGGGAAGCGCAGGTCTTCTGCATGATCGTTCGCGGCAAGCGCAACAAGCAAATCGCTTACGAACTCAGCACTTCCGAGCGAACCGTGAAGGCGCATCGGCACAATGTCATGGAAAAGCTCGGCGTACTTTCCCTGGCAGAGGCGGTGTCGATTGCGGAGCGGTTGGGCCTGCTTGGACCGGATGATGCACCGCCTGCCGATTCATCTCCTTCCCCAAAGGACAATAGGCGGCACCGCGATTTTGCCTCCTAATGGACATGTCGTGGTCGCATCCCGTGGCCAACGGCTACTGCATGGTTCCTTGAATCGTAGCCGATCTAGGGACGAAAGCATGCAGCAATTCAAAGCGCTACAGCGACCCTTGCGCGTCTGACAAGATGCGCGGCGCTGCAGGGAAAGGCAACACCTTGGAGTTCGGACCACGTACGGTTGCTGTCGTGGAAGACAATCCGAGCATGCGAAAAAGTATCGAGCGCCTGCTGAACGCGCATGGTCTGAAAACCGAGGGATATTCCTCGGCCGAAGCCTTCCTCAACCACGCCACGGCGACCGAGATCGACTGCATTGTGATCGACATCCACCTGGATGGCATGTCGGGTATCGCGTTGCGGCATGGACTGAAGACCACCCATTCGACGCTTCCAGTCATTTTCATCACGGCCGTCGATGATGATGCGCTCGAAGCGGAAGCGCGCGGGGCCGGTTGCGTCGCCTATCTGCACAAGCCCTTTGCCGCGGCATCGCTCATCCATGCGATCGACAAGGCACTGGCCACCGATTGATGTGATTGTCTGCTCATGCTGGTTGTAGCTTCCCCAAAGTACAATAGCGGTTCCGGCTCTACCCTATAAAATCACCGCCCAGACGCCGGACCAAGCGACGGCAAGGATTCGAGTTCATTTGAGCAGGATGCTTTCCGGCTGACGCGATTCAGGCGCCAGCGCGCCTACCGTTGGCATGCCGGTACAACTGGAAATTCTCGACCAATCAGGGAGAAGAGAGATGAGCGAAGAGCAAGCGACTTCGTGGCGAAATCCGAAGCGGCGCGACATTCTTCTTGCGGGCGGATCCCTGTTTGCCATTGCGGCTCTTGGAGCGATCGGCGGCAGGCGCGCCCAAGCACAAACGCCGGGGCCGAAGCCGAATATCCTGGTCATATTCGGCGACGATATCGGCTGGTGGAACACAAGTGCCTATAACCATGGCCAGATGGGATATCAGACACCCAACATCGACCGCATCGCCGATGAAGGCGCGATCTTCACGGACCTGTATGCCCAACAGTCCTGCACCGCCGGACGCGCCGCGTTCATTACCGGACAGAGTTGCTTCCGGACCGGCCTGCTCAAGGTCGGTCTGCCCGGAGCGAAGGAGGGCTTGTCGGACAAGGATCCCACGCTCGCCGAACTGCTCAAACCGCACGGCTACGCTACGGGCCAGTTTGGCAAGAACCATCTGGGTGACCGCAACGAATTCCTGCCGACCGTTCACGGCTTCGATGAATTCTTCGGCAATCTCTATCACCTGAATGCCGAAGAGGAGCCGGAAAATCCCGACTATCCGAAGGATCCGCAATTCCGCGCCAAGTTCGGGCCGCGCGGCGTGCTGAGAAGCGTGGCGACCGACACGGACGATCCAACCGAAGACCCGCGCTTCGGTAGGGTAGGCAAGCAGAAAATAGAGGACACCGGACCTCTCGACAAAAGGCGCATGGAGACGGTGGACGAGGAATTCCTGGGCGCCGCGATGAATTTCATCGATAAGAACCAGAAGGCCGGAAAGCCGTTCTTCTGCTGGTTCAATTCAACCCGCATGCACATCTACACGCATTTGAAGCCGGAGTCGCAAGGCAAGACCGGTCTTGGACTGGTGGCCGACGGCATATCGGAGTTCGACGGAATGGTCGGCCAACTCCTCAAGCAGTTGGACGACCTCGGCATCGCCGACAACACCATCGTGCTGTGGACCACCGACAACGGCGCCGAGGTCTTCTCCTGGCCCGACGGCGGCAGCACGCCATTTCACGGCGAAAAGAATACCAACTGGGAGGGCGGCTACCGGGTTCCCGGCGTGATGCGCTGGCCGGGCGTCATCAAACCCGGCACCAAGATCAACGACATCATCTCGCACGAAGATTGGGTCCCGACATTGGTGGCTGCGGCCGGCGAACCGGATGTCAAGCAAAAGCTGCTGACCGGCTACGAGGCCGCGGGCAAGACCTTCAAGGTCCATCTGGACGGATATGACCAGCGCCAACTGCTCGATGGCACCGGGCCGAGCGAACGCAAGGAATACTTCTATTGGACGGATGACGGAAATCTTGCGGCATTGCGCTATGATCGCTGGAAGCTCGTGTTCATGGAACAGCGGGCCGAAGGTCTCGACGTGTGGCAGGATCCATTGATAACGCTGCGCTTTCCAAAGCTCATCGACCTGCGTGCGGACCCCTTCGAGATCGCCCAGCATGCCGCCGGCGACTACGCCAGATGGCGCGTCGAGCATGCCTTTGCGCTCGTCCCGGCCCAGGCCTTTGTGGCCCGGCACCTGCAGACCTACGGCGATTTCCCGCCACGGCAAAAGCCTGGCAGCTTCGCGCTGAACGAGGTGCTGGCGAAGCTGCAGGAGAGCGGTAAGAACTGAACGGGTTCTGACATCATTCCAAGGTCGCGCCACGCAGGCAGCGGGCGCGACCTTCAGGGCGAATGAGAGGCGGACCACGATGGACGGCCTTCATCACTACCGATCGGCGAACATCACAGGGGCGCGCCAAGCACCCCGAATGTTCATCCTTACGGAGACTGGTTTGACGATACAGGCCTAGCAGATGTTGATTGATAGGAGGATCAGGCCATGACCTATTCCGTTCGCATCGCCAAGCACTACCTGCTGTCTGTTTTCATTCTGTTGGTGGCCACCTGTACTGCGCAGATGCGCTTCCCTCCTGGAATCAAGGCAAGGCCAAACAAGCGATCGTCTCGTTCGTCGAGCGCGTAACCGCCCAAGGGTCGGCGGATTTCGTACCCGTGCCGGAGCGTATTGCGGTTTTTGACAATGATGGCACGCTGTGGGCCGAGCAGCCGATGTACTTTCAGCTTCTGTTTGCGGTCGATCGAGTGAAGGCGCTTGCCCCTCAACATCCTGAGTGGGCCTCACAGGAACCGTTTGCCTCGCTGCTGAAGGGCAATCTGAAAGAAGCCCTCGCGGGCGGCGAACCGGCGATCATGCAGATCGTCATGACAACGCATGCGGGCATGACCACTGAGGAGTTTGACCAGATCGTCCGCGACTGGACTTCCAGCGCAAAGCATCCGAAAACGGGACAGCTCTACACGAAGATGGTCTACCAGCCGATGCTGGAGGTTCTAACCTATCTCAGAGCCAACGGTTTCAAGACGTACATCGCTTCCGGTGCGGGATCGATTTCATGTGCGTCTTCAGTGAAGAAGTCTATGGCATTCCGCCCGAACAGGTTATCGGCAGCAGTGGCAAGGCCAAGTTCGAAATGCGGGACGGCACGCCGCTGCTGATGCGATTGGCCGAAATCAACTTCATCGACGACAAGGCTGGCAAGCCTGTGGGCATCCACCAGCACATCGGCCGCAGACCGATAGCGGCGTTCGGAAATTCCGACGGTGACCTTCAGATGCTGCAATGGACATGCAGCCCTCCTGGCCCGCGATTTTGCCTTTTCGTCCGTCACACCGATGCGGACCGGTGACCTTGCCCCCAAGTTTTATCCAATTTTGAGTTCGCTCCAGCGGTTTTTTTAAGGTGCTCCCCGTCTTTGGATCGCCCCGAGCCGGAACTTTC
>NZ_AUTC01000144.1 GCF_001461695.1 Sinorhizobium fredii USDA 205
CCGACCGCCAGAAGATCAATGATTTAGCCGTTGTTCAGGGCCGACTAGCGAGCCTGGCGCCGCGCTTCAGCGCGTCGGCAACCTGCTCCTCGACCTTGGCAACAGCGCGTTCATGCATCAGCGGGCCGATATCCGTGGCGGCCTCGAGCCCGGCTCCGACCTTCAGGCGCGCGATCCGCGCGGCAAACGTCTCCTGGAAGGCTTTGAGGATCGGCCGCTCGACATAGATCCGGTTGGCGGCGAGGCAGTCCTGGCCGGAGGTCGCGAACTTAGCGGCAATCGCAATATCGGCGGCTTTCTCGACGTTGGCATCGGCAAAGACGACCAGCGGCGCGTGACCGCCGAGTTCCATCACCAGCCGCTTCATCGTCGGTGCGCATCGGGACGCGATCAGGCGGCCGATTTCGGTGGAACCGGTGAAGCTCATGGCGCGGACCCGCACATCTTCGCACATGCGGCCGACGATTGCGGTGGCACTCCCGGTGACGACGTTGAACACACCGGCGGGCAGGCCTGCGCGCTCGCCGAGCTCGGCAAGCGCCAGAGCGGAAAGCGGCGTCTCGGAGGAGGGGTGTGCGACCACCGTGCAGCCGGCGGCGAGTGCGGCGGCCGCCTTGCGGGTGATCATCGCCGAAGGGAAGTTCCACGGCGTGACGATGCCGACGACGCCGAGCGCCTCGCGGCGAACGATCATCTCGGCGCCGGCAAGGTGGCTCGTGACGCTCTCGGCATTGAGGCGCTTGCCCTCCTCGGCATACCACTCGATGAAGGAAGCCGCGTAGTCGATTTCGCCGCGCGACTCGGCGAGCGGCTTGCCTTGTTCCAGGGTCATCAGCAAGGCGAGATCTTCCTTGGCGGCAAGCATCAGGTCGTGCCACCTGCGCAGGATTGCAGCGCGTTTTTGCGGCGCCATATCGCGCCAGGATCTGAATGCTTTCTCCGCCGCATCGATCGCTTCGGACGTCTGGTCCGCATCGAGCGAAGCGACGAAGGCGAGGGCGGTGCCACTCGCCGGATCGCTCACTTCTAGACACTTGCCGTCGCGCCCGGCGATCCAGCGGCCGCCGACATAGGCGAGTTCCCGCAGCAATTGCCGGTCGCTCAACTGCTTCAAGGCTTCGTGGAAGGCGGTGCGCGCAAAGATTGCGGTCATGTCCAAGTCTCCTCGTTCGTTGCGAAGAGATTGACACTGTTGCCGCGAGAGATTGTCCATTCCGCCACCCGCCCGGAGAGACTTGGACCAAAAGAAAGGCTTCCCCGAGAGAGATTGTCTGGGGTGGGTAGGAACAGTGCGTGCGGTGTTCCGCCCTTCTCGCGAAGGGGGCATCCGACTTTCCTGAATATCGAAGGCCG
Organism: Sinorhizobium fredii USDA 205; assembly: GCF_001461695.1. Classification (GTDB taxonomy): domain Bacteria; phylum Pseudomonadota; class Alphaproteobacteria; order Rhizobiales; family Rhizobiaceae; genus Sinorhizobium; species Sinorhizobium fredii. The sequence continues at coordinate 1,354 of NZ_AUTC01000144.1, forward strand.
CGCGCGTGGAACAGAAGCTCGATCGGCACGTTGTGCAAAAGCACGTCCGCGTGAAGGAGGGAGAATTGTGCCATGACCGCATCATTGCCCCAGCACCCTGTCGTGATGGCTGGTGAACACATCCTGACCGTGCAGGAAGCGTTAGAGCCTTTGTACATGGAGCTCGAGCAACAGGTAGAAACCAAGCTGGTGCAGATAGCTGTTTCTGCGGGCTGGTCGGCGGCCGAAGCGATCGAGGCTATCGACGAATTGAAACGGCATGAAATTCTGTCGGTGGACGATGGCGACAGTTAACAAACCCGGGCCAACGCCTCTCGCGAGCTAAAACGACCGCGCGCGAGGAGAGGTGCGTCGACTTTTTACTTGGTCATTGTTTCTAATCCACCGGCGATAACAGCGAGCCGAGCGGCAGGACGGTTTCCTCCTTGACCGTCTTGGTAACGATGTAGGTGAAATAGCGGTCGATGCCGAGTTCGCGCCCGAGCAACTCGTCGATCAGCCGCTGATAGGCATCGATGTCGGCGGTCACGACCTTGAGGATATAGTCGACCCCGCCGCCGACCGACCAGCAGGCGACGATTTCCGGGATCGAGCCGATGGCGCGTTCGAAACGGTCGAAATCGGCTTGCCGATGGTTGCCGAGCGTCACCTCCATCATCACGCTCGCAACCGCCGCTACCCGGCGCAGCGCGATCCGCGCGTGATAGCCAGTGACAATCCCTGCCTTTTCCAGCTTCCGCAGCCGCATCCAGCAGGGCGTCGGCGACAGGCCGGCCTTTTCGGCAAGCGCCAGCTTGGTGATGCGTCCGTCGGCCTGGATCGCCTCGAGGATACGTATATCGATCGCGTCGAGTTTCATGCGGGGTCCTTCCATCGATCCCTGGTCGTGTCGAAGTCCGGGAAAAGACATTGGGTTCTCACTTTTGCATTGTCAATTGAGCTGATTTTGATCACTGTTCAAATCATGACAAATTGGATGCCCGACATAAGTCTCCTGCGCCGCCCGGCCTATCTCTCGCTGGCCGATCAATTCGCCCGCGCCATTCAGGAGGGACGGCTTCAGAACGGAACGCGGCTGCCGACGCACCGCAGGCTTGCCGACGACCTGAAGCTTTCGGTGCAGACGGTGAGCCGCGCCTATGACGAGCTCATACGGCGCGGTCTGATCTCCGGCGAGGTCGGGCGCGGCAGTTTCGTGCAGACGCGGCCGCGCGAACCGGATCCGCCCTATCTGCCGGAGCGGCTCGGCGAGCTGATCGACCTGTCGATCTTGAAGCCCGTCTGCGAGCAGATCCATCTCGACAAGATGCGGCAGGGCTTTGCCTGGCTTGCCGAGAACCTGCCGGCAAGTTCGGCGCTTTCCTTCCGGCCGAATATGGTGTTCCCGCGCCACCGCGGCGTCGCGGCCGAATGGCTTTCGCGCTGCGGGCTCGACGTCTCGCCGCTCAACATCAATCTCACCAATGGCGCGACCTCGGCCATGACCGTGGCGCTGATGAGCGTCGCTCCGCCGGGTTCTACGATTGCGACGGAAGCGATCAGCCATCATACGCTGGTGCCGCTCTCAACCTATCTCGGCATCCATCTACAGGGCATTCCAATCGATGATGACGGCATGGTTCCGGAGGCGCTCGACGATGCCTGCCGCAAGGGCGTCATCCGCGCGATCTTCCTGCAGCCCTCGGTCATCAATCCGACGGCGACGCTGATGAGTGCCGAGCGGCGGGCCGCGCTTGCGGAGGTGGCGCGCCGGCATGACCTCGCCATCATCGAGAACGACATTCTTGGCCCCTTGGTGGAGGAGCGTCTGCCGCCGGTCGCGGCACTGGCGCCGGAGCGCACCCTTTATGTCACCAGCTTCACCAAGATCACCGTGCCGGGCTTGCGGATCGGCTACCTCGCCGCGCCGGACCGTTACGTCGCAGCGGTCGCCAATCGGCACCTCGTCTCGAACTGGATGGCGACGCCGTCCATCGCCGAGATCGCAACGCATTGGGTGAGTGACGGCACGGCGATGGAACTCGTCAACTGGCAGCGCCGCGCGCTTGCCGCACGCCACGCGATTGCCACCGAGACCTTTGGCAGGCTGGCGCACCGCGCCCATCCCCAGAGCCTGCATGTCTGGCTGCCGCTGCCGGAGGGCCATTCGGAGGACGCTTTTGTCTCCCAGGCGCGGCTGCGCGGCGTTGCGATCGCGCCGGGGGCGTCCTTCCGCACCGCCGACAGCGGCTGGCGTCCGGCCGTCCGGATATCGCTCGGCTCGACGAGCGAACAGGAATTGAAGACCGGTCTCGGCATCGTCGCCTCGCTGGCGCTCGGCGATCCCGAGGCCTTGCTGCTGGCGATCTGAGACGAATGCACAGATTCCGGGCGCTTCTGGCAATAATTGTCATGATATTATTATTCACATTGACATGATTTTGGAACCGGATCATCGTTAGGACATTAAGGGTCTCATAGGGAGAGACGCGAATGTCCGAGCCGATCATCCGCATCGACAACATCGTCAAGAGGTACGGTCCGCTGACCGTGCTCGACGGATTGTCGATGGAGGTCCTGCCGGGCGAGAAGCTTGCTCTGATCGGCCCCTCCGGCTCGGGAAAGACGACGATCCTGCGCATCCTGATGACGCTGGAGACGATCAGCGACGGCTTCATTCAGGTCGACGGCGAGCAGCTCTACCACATGAAGAAGGCCGGCAGCCTTATTGCTGCCGACGAACGGCATCTTCACAAGATGCGCGAGAAGATCGGCATGGTCTTCCAGCACTTCAACCTGTTTCCCCACAAATGCGTGCTCGACAATGTGACGCTGGCGCCGATGCTGACGAAGGGCATCGCGCGCGCCGCGGCGGAAAAGCGGGCGATGGAGCTGCTCGACATGGTCGGCTTGGCCGACAAGGCCAAGAGCATGCCGGCGCAGCTTTCCGGCGGGCAGAAGCAGCGTGTCGCGATCGCCCGGGCGCTGGCGCTTTCGCCGAAGATCATGCTGTTCGACGAGGTGACCTCGGCGCTTGATCCCGAACTCGTCGAGGAAGTCCTGAACGTCATGCGCAAGCTTGCCGCCGAGACCGACATGACGATGCTGCTCGTCACCCACGAAATGGGCTTCGCCCATGACTTCGCCGATCGGGTGCTCTTCTTCGACCGCGGCAAGATCGTCGAGGAGGGCAAGCCCGCGGATATCTTTCGGCATCCGAAACAGGAACGCACGCAGACCTTTCTGCGCAAGATCATAGCGGCAGGGCACCGCGTCTAAGGCCGTAGGGCCGACATTGCCTCACACAACAACAGCAAGAGAACAACAGAGGAGGTTGGGAACGATGAAACTGAAAGACTGGATGGCAATGGCGGCAGGTGCAACGGCATTGATGGCAGTTGCGGTGGCTGCTCCCGCCGCGGCGGATGAGAACAAGCTCGAGGAGCTGAAGGAACAGGGCTTCGCGCGCATCGCCATCGCCAACGAACCGCCCTTTACGGCGGTGGGTGCCGACGGCAAGGTTTCCGGCGCCGCACCGGATGTCGCCCGCGAAATCTTCAAGCGTCTCGGCGTTGCCGACGTTGTCGCCTCCATCTCGGAATACGGTGCGATGATCCCGGGCCTGCAGGCGGGACGTCATGATGCAATCACCGCCGGCCTCTTCATGAAGCCGGAGCGCTGCGCGGCGGTCGCCTATTCCCAGCCGATCCTCTGCGATGCCGAGGCCTTTGCGCTGAAGAAGGGCAATCCGCTCAAGCTGCAGAGCTATAAGGACATTGCCGACAATCCGGATGCCAAGATCGGCGCCCCCGGCGGCGGCACCGAAGAGAAGCTGGCGCTCGAAGCCGGCGTGCCGCGTGATCGCGTCATCGTCGTGCCGGACGGCCAGAGCGGCATGAAGATGCTGCAGGACGGCCGCATCGACGTCTATTCGCTGCCGGTGCTGTCGATCAACGATCTGGTATCGAAGGCGAATGACCCGAACATCGAGGTGGTCGCGCCGGTCGAGGGTGCGCCGGTCTACTGCGACGGCGCTGCCTTCCGGAAAGGCGACGAGGTGCTGCGCGATGCCTTCGACGTCGAGCTCGCCAAGATGAAGGAGTCCGGCGAGTTCGCCAAGATCATCGAGCCCTACGGCTTCTCGGCCAAGGCCGCGATGTCGACGACGCGCGAGAAGCTCTGCGCCGCGAAATAGGCTCGAGCCTCTCCTCTTCATTGAACCTCCTCTCCGCATCGGCGGAGAGGAGGAATGACGCGGCGCGGAAGCGAATTCGATTGGAATAATTGAACGATGATCGACTGGTCCGGCTATATCGGATTGATCCTTGAGGGTGCCTGGGTAACCGTCCAGCTCACGCTGATGGGCTCGGCGCTTGCCGTCGTGGTCGCCTTTGCGGCGGGGCTCGGGCGCGTCAGCCGTTTCACGGCGGTGCGTGCGCTTGCCACCACCTATATCGAATTTTTCCGCGGCACCTCGATTTTCGTCCAGCTCTTCTGGGTCTATTTCGTCCTGCCTTTTGCCGGCATCACGTTGACGCCGCTTCAGGCCGGCGTGCTGGCGCTCGGCCTGAATGTCGGCGCTTATGGCGCGGAAGTGGTCAGGGGTGCGGTGAAGGCGATCGGTCGCGAGCAGCGCGAAGCCTGCATCGCGCTCAATCTCTCGCGCTACCAGGCGATGCGCCACATCATCCTGCCGCAGGCGCTGCCTTTGATGCTGCCGACCTTCGGCAACAACGCGATCGAGCTTCTCAAAGGGACGGCCGTCGTCTCGCTGATTTCGCTTACGGACATGACCTTCCAGGCGCAGGTGGTGCGGGCGCAAACGGGCAGCACTCTGATCCCGTTCGCGACCATCCTGGTGCTCTATTTCGTCATGGCCTGGGTCATCTCGCTCGGCATGCGCTGGCTGGAACGCCGGGTGAGCCGTGGACTAGATGGCGTGAGGGTTTGACCATGGAATGGGATTGGGAATTCGTCCACCAGATCATGCCGACCCTCCTTGAAGGGCTGCAGATCACCATTCTGGCCACCATTCTCGGCGCCGCCGTTGCCGCGGCCGTCGGGCTCGTCTTCGCCATCCTGCGCATGGTGGCGCCGAGGCCAATCGCGCGCGCCACCAGCTTTGCTGTGGAATTCATCCGCGGCACGCCCCTGCTGGTGCAGCTCTATTTCATCTTCTACGTGCTGCCGGACATCGGCATCCGCCTGCCGGCGCTTGTCGCCGGCGTCATAGGTCTCGGCATCCACTACGGCACCTATGCCGCCGAGGTCTATCGCGCCGGCATCGAGAACGTGCCGCGCGGCCAATGGGAGGCAGCCAAGGCGACGAACCTGACGGCGCGCCAGACCTGGATCCATGTGATCCTGCCGCAGGCGATCCCGCCGATGATCCCGGCGCTCGCCAATTACCTGATCGCCATGTTCAAGGAGACGCCGCTGCTTTCGGCAATCACGGTGCTCGAACTTATGAACCAGGCAAAAAGCATCGCCAACAGCAACTATCGCTATATCGAGCCGATGACATTGGTCGGCGTGTTCTTCCTGATCATGAGCCTGATCTCGGTTTTCTTCCTGCGCTGGCTGGAAGAGCGCTACGCACGGGTGGACGAACGCTGATGGAAAAACCTGTCGCTCTCTCCCTGGCGCGGCGCGCGCCGCGTCTCGACGACCGGCCGCTCGAAAAGCGCATCGGCCTCGTCATCCTGGCCACCGATCATACGACGGAGGTGGATTTCCAGCGACTGGTGGCGTCTGACGCGATCGGTGTCTATGTCGCCCGCATCCCCTATGCCAATCCGGTGACGCCGGAGAACCTCCGGGCAATGCAGCCTTCGCTCACCGTCGCCGCAGCCTTGATCCTGCCGGACGAAGCGCTCGATGTCGTCATGTATTCCTGCACTTCGGCCTCCGTCGTCATCGGTGACGAGGAAGTAGCGGCCGCGATCAAGGCCGCCAAGCCGGGGGCCGCCGTGGTGACGCCGACGGCAGCCGCTGTCAAAGGCTTGGGGACACTGGGGGCCAGGCGCATTTCCGTGCTCACCCCCTATACGGTCGAAACGAGCCGGCCGATGGCGGATTACTTCGCCGCACTCGGCTTCGAGATCGACCGGTTCACTTGCCTGGGGCTCACCGACGACCGGGAGATGGCGCGGATCGCGCCGGCGGAGATCGTGGCCTTTGCAAAAGAGGCAATGGGACCGGAGTCGGGCGCGCTGTTCATTTCCTGCACGGCCGTGCGCGCGGCGGGCGTGATTGCCGAAATTGAAGCCGCGATCGGCAAGCCCGTCGTCAGCAGCAATTATGCCACCGCCTGGGCCTGCCTGCGCCTTTGCGGCGACACGTCGGCACGGCCGGAACTCGGTCGATTGATGGCGCTGCCTCTGGAAGGGGAGTGGCCGTGAGAAGTAAGCTCCCCGTGACCATCGAGGACATAGAGGCCGCGGCGCGGCGCATTTCCGGCTGCGTCTTGAGGACGCCGCTCGTCGGGTCAGCATCACTCAGCAAACTCTGTGGCGTGCCTGTTTGCTTGAAGCTCGAGCATCACCAGACAACCGGCAGCTTCAAGCTGCGCGGCGCGACCAACGCGGTGCTATCCCTTTCCGCCGAAGAGCGGGCGCGCGGCGTGATCGCGGCCTCGACCGGCAATCATGGCCGGGCGCTTGCCCATGCGGCAAAGGCTGAGGGCTCGGTCGCGACGATCTGCATGTCGCGCCTAGTGCCGGAGAACAAGGTCTCGGAGATCCGCCGCCTTGGCGCCGATGTGCGGATCACCGGCAACTCCCAGGACGAGGCGCAGGAGGAGGTTGAGCGGCTCGTCGCGGAAAATGGCCTCGTCATGGTGCCGCCCTTCGACCATGCGGCCGTCGTCGCAGGGCAGGGTACGCTGGGCCTGGAGATTGTCGAGCAGATGCCAGATCTCACCGCGCTGCTCGTGCCGGTTTCGGGTGGCGGGCTGGCGGCCGGGGTTGCCGCAGCGGTCAAGGCGCGCCAGCCGGCGACGCGGGTGATCGGGCTGACGATGGAGCGCGGCGCGGCAATGCAGGCGAGCGTCGCCGCCGGCAGGCCGGTGCTCGTCGAAGAACATCAAAGCCTTGCGGATTCGCTCGGCGGCGGTATCGGGCTCGACAATCACTTGACGTTCCGCATGTGCAGCGAGCTCGTCGACGACATTATCCTCCTGACGGAGGCGGAGATCGCCGCCGGCATGCGCCACGCCTACACGCAAGAGCGCGAAGTGGTGGAAGGTGCCGGTGCCGTCGGCATCGCGGCGCTTCTCGCCGGCAAGATCAAGATCACCGGCGGCCCGATCGTGGTCATTGTCTCCGGCCGCAATGTCGACATGGGCCTGCATCTGCGGGTGATGAACGGCGAAACCGATCCGTTTCGCGAGGAGGCGGCATGGCACGGATGACGATTCTCACCGAGGCGGAGCTGCGCCGCATCGTGCCGCTTGATCGCGAGGCGGTTGCCTGCGTCGAGAATGCCTTCCACGCACTCGCCACCAGGGCGGTGGCGATGCCGCCGATCCTGAGGCTCGATATTCCCGAGCATCGCGGCGAGGTCGACGTCAAGACCGCCTATGTGCCGGGCCTCGACGGCTTCGCGATCAAGATCAGCCCCGGCTTCTTCGACAATCCGAAGATCGGCCTGCCGAGCACCAATGGCATGATGGTACTGCTGTCGAGCCGCACGGGGCTGGTTCAGGCGCTGCTCATCGACAATGGCTACCTGACCGACGTGCGGACGGCGGCGGCCGGGGCAGTCGCAGCCAAACATCTGTCGCGGGAGAAATCTTCCGTCGCTGCAATCTTCGGCGCCGGCATGCAGGCAAGGCTGCAGCTCGAAGCGCTAACCCTCGTCCGTCCGATCCGAGAGGCGCGGCTGTGGGCGCGCGACGGGGAAAAGGCCGAGGCGACGGCAAGCGCACTTGCGGAGAAGCTGGGCTTTCCGGTGAAAGCGACAATCGATCCGAAGGCAGCCGTCACCGGTGCCGACATCATCATTACCACCACGCCCTCGGAGACGCCGATCCTGAAGGCCGAATGGCTGCAGCCGGGCCAGCATGTCACCGCCATGGGCTCGGACGCCGAGCACAAGAACGAACTCGACCCGCAGGCGATTGCCGGCGCCACCTATGTGGCCGACAGCCTGAAACAGACGCGTCGTCTCGGCGAGTTGCATCACGCGATCGCCGCCGGTGTCGTGGGGCTCGATGCCGAGTTCGCCGAACTCGGCCAGGTGATCGCCGGGCTGAGGGCGGGACGCACGAGCGCCGGCGAGATCACCATCGCCGACCTGACCGGAACCGGCATCCAGGACACCGCCATCGCGACCCTCGCATTCGCGCGGGCCAACGCGGCGAACGCCGGAACCACTTTCGAGAGTTGAGACCGGCAGGGCCGGAAAAACGAGGGAAGAACCATGACCCAACCCAACCTCAAATTCTCCCTTGGGGAATATGAAGCGCGCCTCAAGAAGACCCGTCAGGCGATGGAGGCGAAAGGCGTCGAGCTGCTGATCGTCAGCGATCCATCCAACATGGCCTGGCTCACCGGCTATGACGGCTGGTCCTTCTATGTGCATCAGGCGGTGATCGTGCCGCCTTCCGGCGAGCCGATCTGGTTCGGCCGCGGCCAGGATGCCAACGGCGCCAAGCTCACCGCCTATCTCAGCCATGAGGACATCATCGGCTATCCCGATCACTACGTGCAGTCGACCGAGCGTCACCCGATGGATTATCTTTCGGGCATCCTTGCCGACCGCGGCTGGGGGGCGCTCCGGATCGGCGTCGAGATGGATAACTACTGGTTCTCGGCGGCAGCCTTCGCCTCGCTGCACAAGCACCTGCCGAATGCGCGCTTCGTCGACGCAACCGCGCTCGTCAACTGGCAGCGCGCCGTCAAGAGCGAGACGGAAATCAAATATATGCGCAATGCCGCACGGATCGTCGAAGCCATGCACCAGCGCATTTTCGACAAGATCGAGGTCGGCATGCGCAAATGCGATCTGGTCGCCGAGATCTATGATGCCGGCACGCGCGGCATCGACGGCATCGGCGGCGACTATCCGTCGATCGTGCCGCTGCTGCCATCCGGCGTCGAGGCGTCCGCGCCGCATCTTACCTGGGACGACCGGCCGATGAAGCGGGGCGAGGGGACCTTCTTCGAGATCGCCGGCTGCTACAACCGCTATCACCTGCCGCTGTCGCGTACGGTGTTCCTGGGCAAGCCGACCCAGGCTTTTCTCGATGCAGAGAAAGCGACGCTCGAGGGCATGGAGGCCGGCCTTGCCGTCGCCAGGCCCGGCAATACCTGCGAGGACATCGCCAATGCCTTCTTCGCCGTCCTGAAGAAATACGGCATCGTCAAGGACAATCGCACCGGCTATCCGATCGGTCTTTCCTATCCGCCGGACTGGGGCGAACGCACCATGAGCCTGCGCCCCGGCGACATCACTGAACTGAAGCCCGGCATGACGTTCCATTTCATGACAGGGCTCTGGCTCGAGGACATGGGCTTCGAGACGACCGAGAGCATTCTGATCACCGAAACCGGCGTGGAATGCCTGGCCTCCGTGCCGCGCAAGCTGATGGTCAAGGACTGAGGCGATGAGGGAGCAGCATCTGCGGCCGTCGCCGATCAGCGCCACGGTCGACTTCGAAGCCGATGGCGTCCAGCACGGCTTTCTGCGCCTGCCCTATAGTCGCAACGATTCGGCCTGGGGCTCGGTGATGATTCCAATCACCGTCGTCAAGAATGGGGAGGGCCCGACGGCCCTCCTGACGGGCGGCAATCATGGCGACGAATACGAGGGGCCGATCGCGCTTTTCGACCTGGCGCTGAAGCTCGATCCTGCCGAGGTTCGCGGCCGGGTGATCATCGTTCCGGCGATGAATTATCCGGCCTTCCTCGCCGGCACGCGCACGTCGCCGATCGACAAGGGCAATATGAACCGCAGCTTCCCCGGCAAGCCTGACGGAACCGTGACCGAGAAGATTGCGGACTATTTCCTGCGTGTCCTACTGCCGCTGGCCGACATCGTGCTCGACTTTCATTCCGGCGGAAGGACACTCGATTTCCTGCCGTTCTGCGCCGCCCACATCCTCCCCGACAAGGCGCAGGAGGCAAAAGCCTTCGAATTCGTCCGGGCTTTTGGAGCGCCCTATTCGATGAAGATGCTGGAGATCGACGCGGTCGGAATGTACGACACGGCGGCTGAGGAGATGGGCAAGATCTTCATCACTACCGAGCTTGGCGGTGGCGGATCGGCGACGGCACTGACCGCGGCAATCGCCAAGCGCGGGGTGGAAAACGTGCTGAGGCACGCAGGCATCATCGCGGGCGAAATCGAGGCGCAACCGACCGAATGGTTGGACATGCCGAGCGGCGACTGCTTCGCTTTCGCGGAGGACGGTGGGCTTGTCGAGTTCCTCGTCGATCTCGGCGAGACGGTCGAACAGGATGCGGTGATTGCGCGGATCTTGCCCGTCGGTCGGACAGGCGCGAAGCCATTCGAGGTCAGGGCCAGGATGAAAGGCCTTCTCGCGGCCCGCCACTATCCCGGGCTGATCAAAGCGGGCGACTGCTGCGCGGTGCTGGCTGTGACCGTTTAGAGAACCGTCACTCCCTGGCCGTCAGTTCGCCGGCTCCGTGGACCTGACTGCCGCGTGCCCATCTTCTCGATTCTAAAAGGTTAGAGCGGGATGCGGGCGGAAAACCGCGCACACTTTTCCTCATCCCGCTTTAGCCCGACCTGAGACTAAACTTCGCTCGCCACGAAAAAGCCCCGCACTATGGCGGGGCAAGTCCGCATCCAGTTGCCTTCGTTGGATGCGGGACGTAGCCCAGAGATGGAAGCTACGCAGAGACGCTATCTACGGTTTGATCAGAGAGGAAGGTCTGATTTCGCGATTTCGGTACGCCTCTTCAAAAAAACATAAGCAGGGTAAACGCTTTTCGCTTTTTCCAAGCAGCACGATTTTCAACGTCCCGATCACATCGGCGGCATCGAGGAGAGATCCCGGCCTTGTCGGCAGAAAGGCCGCGAGCCCGCTCGTTGCGGGCAGGTCGATCAGACGTCCTGGGCGCTGTGCCTGCCAGCGGCACCGTCGCGGATTGTGTCGATCCCATTGAAGGGTCTCCGGACGTCTCAGCCCGGCTGGTGTCAGTCGTAGCTGGCGACTGGTTCGCCCAGAACTTCCAGCCGGGGCACCACGCCCAGTCCCGGCGTAGCTGGCGCGACGATGCGTCCTTCAAGGACGTCGAAGGGACCGTCGGCCCTTTTTGAGCGAGACGATGTCTCGGCTTTCAAGCACGCACCGCAGGTATCTTTCAGGAACGGTGTGGCCCAGGTGCACGATTGCAGCAAACGCGATGTCCGATCCGGTCGTTTCCTGAACACTGACCGTATGGCCTGCAGCGACGCGGATATCACGGTGCCGGCGTCCTCTAGTCAGGCCGCCGTTCTTGGAGATCTTAAGGCCGATTCCTTCTGCCGCATCCTCTGCGACGAGCTGCACGATCGATGCGTCGTCAGTTGCGAGCTCATCGAAGATGATCGGAACGTCGGTGCGACGGCGCAGCGACACGCACTCGCGCCAGGTCGCGCAGAGTGCCTCAAGTACGAAATCAAGGCCATGCGGCAACAACCGGAGCATGCGTAGTGCCGTCTCGTCTATGTGATCGACGGCGGACGCACCAAGAAACTCCCGCTCCCGGTGACTTGACCGGTGTGTGACGGTTCCAGTTTGCGACTCGGTCGACGATACAGACATCGGCGCCGTCTTTTTCTCGTTCGCTGTTCATCAAGAGTACGTCCGACACAACCGAAAAGTGTCGCTTTACCGGTACTATGAGATCAGAGATGCAGCCGTTGATAGGGCCGCGACTGGTCGCAGCAGGAATCCGAGTTCCGTTTTTGTCCTCATTGAACCGGCGCGCATTGGCTGCTTATCGAACGCGATTGGCCCTGACGTCCGACGCGCCCCTGTCGATCCACTCCACTGCGGCAATTGCCGAACCGAAAAGGAGGGCAGGTATCGCCAAAGCGCCCAAGAGCCTCAGCATTTGAAGGCGGCGTGTCCGCCTTCCGTCCCAATCGTAGACCATCCTCTGTCCACCTCCACGCAGAATATTAGCTGAAGATAAAATCAGAGAAAAACCTAGAGGTCGAGTCCCTTTGACGGTGCAACTTTTGACAGAACTTTGTGTGGTGACCGTTCGCTCGCCGAAAGAGGCAGAGGAGCCCGCGACGACCTGACCGCCTAATGCATGTCGCCCGAAAGTGTGCAGCGGTTTCGGGATGACGCCATGCAACAAAAACAAAGACCTAAAGCGCGCTGCGTGAACACGTTTGAACGCGACGCGCTTTAGGAGATTACGGGAAGCGGATCTCCATTCGGGCCCGCGCCTTTGCGGCTTCTTGCTCACGGTTGCGTGGCGGATGCGAAGTCTCCAGCGAATCGAGCAGTTCGCGGGCGCATGCGGCGATCGAACTGACCGCGCGCTCGAACGCCACTTCATTGCGCTTCGCGGGCTTGGTCGTTCCGGCCAGTTTGCGCACGAACTGCAGCGCTGCGTCGTGAATCTCCTGGTCCGTCGCTGGCGGATCGAAATTGAACAGAGTTCTTATGTTTCGGCACATGACTTTCTCCCGGTCATCGTCGGTTCCCTCCGCTTAAAAGGTTGTCGCGCAATGTCGCTTGAGCGGCAGGCAGAGACACGAATTTTGACACAAGTGCGTTTCCGCTGGGGAGGTTCCTGACAACAAATCACATGATTGACGGTGTGTAAAATCACGGATGTCCGGCGTTCGGGATCTGGCGGGAAGGCGCGAAAGCGGATCGCCTCGCCTTGCGCGAGGAGAAGAAAAGTCGACAACATCACAAAAGGCGTGTGGTTGCATCCGTAGCCGACGGCATCGGCGCCCGCTGGTGGCGTGATGACCGGCGCCCGGCGGCCCGGCAGTGGAGTTCGTCAGTCCCGGAAACAGTGCACCCGACTTCGCAACGAGCTGAGCCGTTCTAGCTCTGCTCCGCCCAGACCTTTGCCAGTTCGACGATGGTCTTCACCGCCCGCTCCATGTCCTGGCGGCTCACCCATTCGAGCGGCGAGTGGAAGGCGTGGCCGCCGGCGAAGAGGTTGGCGGCGGGCAGGCCCATGAAGGACAGCCGCGATCCGTCGGTGCCGCCCCGGATGCTGCCGCGAACCGGCGTCATGCCGGCGCGCCGGATCGCCTCGATGGCATTCTCGACGATCTCCGGGTGGCGATCGAGGATCGCCTTCATGTTGCGGTACTGCTGCTTGACCTCGAAGCTGTAGCTGGAGCCGGGATAGTCGTCGATGACGCGTCGCGCCAACTCGTCGAGCATCGCTTCCTTGGTGGCGAGGCCAGCCTCTTCGAAGTCGCGGACGATGAAGCTTAAGGTCGCCTTCTCCATCGAACCGGAGAGGCCGGTCGGATGGACGAAGCCCTCGCGGCCGGCCGTCGTCTCCGGCGCCAAGTCCTTCGGCAGTCGATCGACGATCGCCGCGGCGATCTTGATGGCGTTTTCCATCTTGTCCTTGGCGAAGCCCGGATGGATGGCGACGCCGTGGATGGTGATGTCGACGCTGTCGGCCGAAAAAGTTTCGTCCTCGATATGGCCGGCCGTCTCGCCGTCGACCGTATAGGCGAATTCCGCACCGAGCTTTTGAAGGTCCACCTTGTCGACGCCGCGGCCGATCTCCTCGTCGGTCGTGAAGAGCAGCCTGATCGTTCCGTGCGGGATGTCCGGATTATCGACGAGGAACTGGGCGGCCGTGACGATCTCGGCGAGACCGGCCTTGTCGTCGGCGCCGAGCAGCGTCGTGCCGTCGGTCGTGATGATGTCGTTGCCGATCTGGTCGGCAAGCGCCGGATTGTCGGCGACGCGGATCACCTGATGCCGATCGCCCGGAAGCCGGATGTCGCCGCCGGCATAGTTGCGAACGATCTGTGGCTTGACGTCCGTGCCGGTGAAGTCGGGCGCCGTGTCCATATGCGAGCACAGGCAGATCACCGGCACCGGCTTGTCGACGTTGGACGGAATGGTCGCATAGACGTAGCCGTGCTCGTCGAGATGGGCGTCGGAAAGGCCGATCGTCAGCAGTTCTTCGACCAGCAGGCGGCCAAGCGTCTTCTGTTTTTCAGTGGAGGGCTGCGCCGCCGACCTCGGGTCCGACTGAGTGTCGATGACGACGTAGCGCAGGAAACGATCGGTGACGGTATCGGCCATGGCGAGCTCCAGGGAGGCATTGGGAGAAACCCGCTATAGCCCGCGCCGGGGGCGGCGTGAACGGATTTTTGCCCTGCCGCTGCGTTTTGCCGGCGCGGTCGATCAAAGTTTTGAGCTTTTGCTGGCGGCAGGGACGCAACGAAGGCATGATCGTCGAGGCAGCGGCGACGCATGCCGCTGGCGCAACACGATGACCGAAATACCAGATCGGAAAACCCCTTGAGGAGGATACGGTGAGCGCGCACGTCTACAAGAAAGTCGAACTGATCGGAACTTCCCCGAAATCGATCGACGAAGCCATCGAAACGGCGATTTCGCGGGCTTCGAAAACCATGCGGAACCTCGACTGGTTCGAGGTGGATCAGATTCGCGGGCAGATCGTCAACGGCGAGGTGGCTCATTACCAGGTGGTCATGAAGGTCGGCTTCCGCATCGACGACTGAACGGCGCGGGGACCTCCGCCGACGGGCCGGCCCATTTCGTTCGGCCCGCCGGCATCCTGATCCATAGGGGTCAGGCGGCTTGCAAGGCGGCGGTCGAGCGCCGATCCAGTGCACCGCTCCAAAGGGTCAAGAGCAGCGCAAGGGACACGAGGATCGCTCCGACCCAGGGCGTTGCGCCGAGCCCGAGAGCGGAATCGACCACCGTGCCGCCGAGCCAGGCGCCGAGCGCGATACCGAGATTGAAGGCGGCGATGTTCAACGCCGAGGCGACGTCGACGGCGCCGGGGCGGTGCGCCTTGGCAAGCTGGACGACATAGAGCTGCAGTCCCGGAACATTGGCGAAGGAGAGGAAGCCGAGCGCGGCCAGCGTGACAAGCGTCGGCAGCGGCGAGGTCGCCGTGAAGGAAAAGACGAGGAGCACCAGCGCCTGGAGGAGGAAGAGGCCGACCAGCGCCTTCACTGGATTGGTGTTGGCGACCCGTCCGCCGGCCACATTGCCGACGGCGATGGCGAGACCGTAGAGCACCAGGATCAGGCTGACGCTTTCGGCCGAGAAGCCGGTGATCTCCTGAAGGATCGGGGCGAGGTAGGTGAAGGCGACGAAAGTGCCGCCATAGCCGAGCGCGGTCATGGCAAAGACGATCAGCAGGCGACCGGAACCGAGCACGCGCAGTTGGTCGAGAAGGCCTGCTGGAGCGGCCCTGGGGAGGGTCTTCGGCAACAGCGCGGCGATGCCGGCGAAGGCGATCACGCCGAGCCCCGCCACCGCCCAGAAGGTCGTGCGCCAACCGAAGATCTGGCCGATATGGGTGCCGATCGGCACGCCGGTGACGATCGCGACGGTCAGCCCCATGAACATCATGGCGATTGCCGAAGCGCGTCGATTTTCCGGCACGAGATCGGCGGCGATCGTCGAGCCGACCGAGAAGAACACGCCGTGGGCGAAGGCCGAGAGCACACGGGCGACGAGCAGCACTTCATAGCTCGGCGAGAGCGCCGCGGCCGTGTTGCCGGCGATGAACAGCCCCATCAGGCCGAGGAGCAGCGGCTTGCGCTCGATCCGGCCGGTAAGCGCGGTGAGGATGGGAGCGCCGAAGGTGACGCCGAGCGCATAGACGCTGACGATAAGGCCGGCGAGCGGCAGGGTGATGTCGAGGTCGGCCGCGACCGTTGGCAGCAGGCCGACGATGACGAATTCGGTGGTGCCGATCGCGTAAGCCGCGATCGTCAGGGCGAAGATGGCGAGAGGCATGGCAAATACGTTTCCGCCCGCCGTTCGAGCTGAACGGCGGCTTGAAGAGGCGTTGAACGAGGGTTCGTCTTTCGCGGTGCAATATGCTGGCGCAGGGCAGTTGCGATAAGCCGCAGTCTCGTCGAAACGCCTGTGAATGGAATTCATGAATGAAAATGCGATGAGCTTTCGGCTCACGAACAGTGAGTCGGTTCAAAGCCGGCTCAGTTGCGCGCCAGCCAGGCCGTGATGCCGCCCGCTGCGGCGCGTCCCGTCGCGAAACAGGCGGTCAGCAGGTAGCCGCCGGTCGGAGCCTCCCAGTCGAGCATCTCGCCGGCGACGAAAAGCCCGGGAAACGCCTTCAGCATGGAGTTGCCGTCGATCTGGTCGAGGCCGATGCCACCCGCCGAGGAGATCGCCTCGGCGATCGGCCGCGGCCGTAAGAGTGGGATGGGCAAAGACTTGACCGTGGCCGCAAGCCTTTCCGGATCGGCCTTCGACATCTCCGGCGCGAGTTCGCGCAACAGCGCTGCCTTCACGCCCTCGACACCGGCGCCCTTTCTGAGGCGATTGGAAAAGCTTGCCTTGCCGTCCTGCCGGGCGAGATCGCGCCTCAGGCGTTCCGCGGTCCGACCCGGCGCGAGGTCGAGCGTAAGCGTAGCTTTACCATCCCGTTCCAGCCGGTCGCGCAGGGTAGCGGCGTGGGCGTAGACGAGGCTGCCTTCGATGCCGTGGCGGCTCACCACGAATTCGCCGGGGAGGGCGCCGGCCTCGGACGAGGCGATGACGGATTTCAAGGGTTCTCCGGCGAAGCGATCCCGGAACGTCTCGCTCCAAGCGACATCGAAGCCGCAATTGGCGGGGCGAAACGCACGGACCTTCACGCCCCTGGCGGTGAGCCACGGCACCCAGGCGGCGTCGGAGCCGAGACGCGGCCAGCTTGCGCCGCCAAGCGCCAGCAGCGCGGCGTCGCAGCGGACGATCTTGCGCCCCTCCGGCGTCTCAAAAAGATAGCCGTCCTCGGCAAAGCCGACCCAGCGATGCCGGGTGAGCAGCGTGACGCCTTGCGCCTCCAGCCGGCGCAGCCAGGCGCGCAGCAGCGGCGAGGCCTTCATCGCCTTGGGGAAGACGCGGCCGGAGGTGCCGACGAAGGTATCGGTGCCGAGCCCTGCCGCCCAGGCCCGCACCTCGTCGGGCGTGAAGCCGTCCAGCGCCGGGCGCAGGCGATCGGAGGCCGCGCCGAAGCGGGTGGCAAAATCCCGATAGTCCTCGGAATGGGTGATGTTGAGGCCGGACTTGCCGGCCAGCAGGAACTTGCGGGCAGCGGTCGGCATCGCCTCGTAGATCGTCACGGCATGGCCCGCCTCGGACAGGGTCTCGGCCGCCATCAGGCCGGCCGGGCCGCCGCCAATGATTGCGATTTCTCTCCGTTGCATCGATCTTCCGTCCGTTCGAGCTTTACAGCGCCGCGCGTCCAAGTGGACGCGCGAAAGTCGCTGTAGCACTTTGAAATCCTGCAGTCGTCAGGGGCGCGATTCGGCCTGTGGCGGGGGAGCGGTCGACTCGCGCAGGATGAGTTCGACGGGCCAGAGCTCGTGGATCTCTTCGGCCGCCCGCCCGCCCAGGAGCTGCAGCACGAGGTCTGCCGCCCGTGCCCCGGCCGCGCGGATGGATGAGCGGGTCGCCGACAGCGACGGCACCATGTTGTCGGCCGTCAGATACGGAAAGACGTCGTCATGGGCGATCACCGAGATGTCCTTCCCGACGACCAGCCCGCGGGAACGCACCGCCCGGTAGATTCCCAGAGCCGTCATCATCGAGCCGGCCACGAAGGCCGTCGGCCGCGGCGATTGCTCGAGGAAGGACCGGGCGAAGCGGAAGCCGAGTTCGTCGGTGAAGTGGCCGTGGGCGACAAGGCGCGGATCGAAGGCGATGCCCCGCTCCTCGAGGGCGTCGCGATAGCCCTTGTCGCGATGCAGCGAGAAGGTCCGGCCGGCTCGACCGTTGATCATCGCGATGCGCCGGTGGCCGAGGTCGAGCAGATGCGCGGTGGCGCGGCGGAGGGCCCCCTCGTTGTCAATGTCGAGCCAGGCATGCGTCACGTCGGTCTCGGAGCGGCCATGCACGAGGAAGGGAAAGCCGAGCTCACGAAGAAAGGCGATGCGCTCGTCATTCGGCTCCGGCGAATGAACGATGACCGCATCGACCCGGCCACTGGCAACGAGCCGGCTGTAGAGCGGAATCTCGTCGGTCAAACCCCGGTCCGCCGTCGGGCTGACGAGAATGTCGATGTCCTCGCCATCGAGCCGCTCGGCCATGCCGCTCATGAATTCGGCGAACTGAAATTCCCCGCTGCGGCCCATGACGACGCCGATCGCACCGGCGCGGCCGGTGACCAGACGTACCGCATTGATGTTGGGGCGATAGCCGAGCCGAACGGCCTCTTCGGCCACCCGTTGGCGGGTCTTCTCGCTCACCTCCGGGTAGCCGCTCAGCGCTCGGCTGACCGTCGTCGGCGAAAGGCCCAGTTGGCGGGCGAACTCCTTGAGCTTCATGCGGCCTATCTATTCCCTTAGCCCGTTCCCCGATCAGGAATATACGCCTTTACCGCAAGGGACAACCGATCGCTGGACGCCGCATCCGGCGCGGAACGGAGCCTGCTTTGCGCTCCGCGATTAGCCAAATCGTTTTAAATTTGTTCGGCGCGACACGCATTGTGAAATTCCGACCAAGAAAACTCGCAGAAGAGTTGCAAACAGCATAAAACATTGAATATACGACATTATTCGTATATTATTTGCGTCCGAAGATTTGCGAGCGGCGGCATATTGACAACATTTGAGGCTTCTGACACTTTTTTCCAGCCAAACCGTTTTCGAATTTGCTGAGGAGCTTTCGAGCGGTGGAGGATTTGGAGGAGCCATCGATCATGACACTTCTGCTGAAGACCTTGACTTTTTGCGCCGCTCTCGGCGCTGCCGATCTTGCCGCCGCCGCCGCGGAGCTTTCGCTTGCGGCCAACACCACCGGCAAGAATGTGCATTTCATGCGCGAGCAGCTCGACGCCTTCGAAAAGAAGACCGGCCACAAGGTCAGTCTCGTCACCATGCCGTCGTCGAGCAGCGAGCAGTTCAGCCAGTACCGGCTGTGGCTGGCGGCCGGAAACAAGGACGTCGACGTCTACCAGACGGACGTCATCTGGGCGCCGCAGCTCGCCGACCAGTTCGTCGACTTGACCGCGGCCGCGAAAGACGTGGTCGGCGCGCACTTCCCGTCGATCATCCAGTCGCAGACCGTCAACGGCAAGCTGGTGGCGCTGCCGATCTTCACCGACGCGCCGGCGCTCTACTATCGCAAGGACCTCCTGGAGAAATACGGCAAGACGCCGCCGAAGACCTGGGACGAGCTGGCGGCGACCGCCAAGGAGATCCAGGAGAAGGAGCACGCCGCCGGAAAGGCCGATCTCTGGGGCTTCGTCTTCCAGGGCAACGCCTATGAGGGGCTGACCTGCAACGCGCTCGAATGGATCAAGTCGTCCGGCGGCGGACAGATCGTCGAGCCGGATGGGACGATCTCGGTCAACAACGAAAAGGCGGCCGCGGCCATCGAGCGGGCCAAGAGCTGGATCGGCACGATCGCGCCGGAGGGCGTGCTTGCCTACCAGGAGGAGGAATCGCGCGGCGTCTGGCAGACCGGCAATGCCGTCTTCATGCGCAACTGGCCCTATGCCTATGCGCTCGGAAACGGCGACGACAGCGCCGTCAAGGGCAAGTTCGACGTGATGCCGCTGCCGACCGCCACCGACGGCGACAAGCCCTCATCTGCGCTCGGCGGCTGGAACCTGGCGGTGTCGAAATATTCCGACGAACAGGAAGCGGCGATCGAGCTTGTCAAGTTCCTCTCGTCGAAGGACGTGCAGAAAGCTCGCGCGCTGCAGCTGTCGCAACTGCCGACGATCGCCGCCCTTTACGACGATGCCGAGATCGCCGCCGCGCAGCCCTTCATGCCGAACTGGAAGCCGATCTTCCAAAGCGCCGTGCCGCGCCCTTCCGCGGTGACCAAGGTCAAGTACAACGAGGTCTCCTCGAAGCTCTGGAGCGCCGTCCATAACACGCTCTCGGGCGACGGAACCGCCGCCGAGAATCTCGAACTCCTGGAAGTTGAGCTGACCGAGCTCAAAGGCGACAGCTGGTAACCTCCCCCGGGCGGGGTGGCGCTGGATAATGTGCACCTCTCTCCCCGCCTTGCAGCTGTCGCCGGGGATGGCGGCCCACTCCGGCCGCCATCCCCCTCTCAAAACCCTGCGGCGAAAGCCGAACGGCAAAGGGGACCAAAGCTCATGACCGATCTCACAGTCGCGGATGCACGCGCCGCGCTTGCGCATCCGAGCCATATCAATTCGGACCTCAAGGCCCAGCGCGTCCGCTCGGCCTGGGTGTTCCTGGCGCCGACCCTCATGGTGCTGGCGCTCGTCGCGGGCTGGCCGCTCGTCCGGACCATCTACTTCAGCTTCACCGATGCTTCGCTGACGAACCTTGGCGGCGCCGAGTTCGTCGGCTTTCAAAACTATCTTTCCTGGATCACGCTGAAGAGCGGCCGGACCATCTACAAGGGCCTGCTCGCCGATCCCGCCTGGTGGAACGCCGTCTGGAACACGCTGAAATTCACCGTGATTTCCGTCAGCATCGAGACGGCGCTGGGCCTGGTCGTCGCCCTGGTGCTGAACGCCCATTTTCCCGGCCGCGGCCTGGTGCGGGCGGCAATCCTCATTCCCTGGGCGATCCCGACGATCGTCTCGGCCAAGATGTGGGCCTGGATGCTCAACGACCAGTTCGGCATCCTGAACGAGATATTCGTCGGGCTCGGGCTGATCAGCCAGAAGATCGCCTGGACCGCCAGTCCCGATACCGCGATGGTCGCCGTGCTCATCGTCGACGTCTGGAAGACGACGCCGTTCATGGCGCTCCTGATCCTCGCCGGACTGCAGATGGTGCCGATCGACATCTACGAGGCGGCGAAGATCGACGGGGTCCATCCGATCCGGGTCTTCTGGCGCGTGACCCTGCCGCTCATCCGGCCGGCGCTGATGGTCGCGGTGATCTTCCGCATGCTCGACGCGCTGCGCATCTTCGACCTCATCTATGTGCTGACCCCCAATAACGCGCAGACCAAGACGATGTCGGTGCTGGCCCGCGAGAACCTCTTCGATTTCGACAAGTTCGCCTACGGCGCCGCCGCCTCGACGATGCTGTTCCTGATCATCGCCTCGATCACCGTCCTCTACATGTGGTTCGGGCGCGTCAACTTCGAAGGGGGGGAACGCTGATGGCTGCAACGCTCGCAAAGCGCACCGCTTTCTATCTGCTCGTCGCAACGATCATTCTGATTGCCGTCTTTCCCTTCTACTATGCGATCCTGACGAGCCTCAAATCCGGCACCGCCTTGTTCCGCGTCGACTATTGGCCAAGCGAACTGTCGCTCGCCAACTATATAAGTGTCGTGTCGGCGGGCAGCTTCCTCAGGAACCTCGGCAATTCGCTGCTGGTGGCGACGCTGGTCGTCGCCATCTCGTTGCTGTTTGCGGTCACCGCGGCCTATGCGCTCGGCCGGGTGCGGTTCCGTGGCCGGTCGCTGTTGCTGCTCACCATCCTGTCGGTGTCGATGTTCCCGCAGATCGCCGTTCTCGCCGGCCTTTTCGAGCTCATCCGCGGCATCGGCATCTTCAACACACCGCTGGCGCTGATCTTTTCCTACATGATCTTCACCCTGCCCTTCACGGTCTGGGTGCTGACCACCTTCATGCGCGACCTGCCGGTGGAGATCGAGGAGGCGGCGATCGTCGACGGCGCCTCGCCCTGGGTGATCATCACGCGGGTGTTCATGCCGCTGATGTGGCCGGCTTTGGTCACGACCGGCCTGCTCGCCTTCATCGCCGCCTGGAACGAATTCCTGTTCGCGCTGACCTTCACCTCGTCGGATGTGCAGCGCACCGTGCCGGTGGCGATCGCGCTGCTTTCGGGCAGCAGCAATTTCGAAATCCCCTGGGGCAACATCATGGCCGCATCGGTGATCGTCACGGTACCGCTGGTGGTGCTGGTGCTGATCTTCCAGCGGCGGATCATTTCCGGCCTGACGGCCGGCGGCGTCAAAGGCTAGAGATTTAGGAGACGAACATGGCAGAGCTGCAATTGCGCGACATCCGCAAATCCTTCGGCGCATTCGACGTCATCAAGGGCGTCAGCATGGACATAAGGGCGGGCGAGTTCATGGTTTTCGTCGGTCCGTCCGGTTGCGGGAAATCGACGCTTTTAAGACTGATCGCCGGTCTCGAGGAAATCAGCTCCGGCACGCTGGCCTTCGACGGCGAGGTCGTCAATCATCTCGTGCCGTCGAAACGCGGCATCGCGATGGTGTTCCAATCCTATGCGCTCTATCCGCACATGACGGTGTTCGAGAACATGGCTTTCGGGATGCAGCTTGCCGGCAAGGACAAGGAGCAGTGCCGAAAGCGGGTCGAGGCGGCGGCGGAGATGCTGCAGCTCACGCCCTATCTCGAGCGCCTGCCGCGCCAGCTATCCGGCGGCCAGCGGCAGCGCGTCGCGATCGGTCGGGCGATCGTGCGCGATCCGAAGGTCTTCCTGTTCGACGAGCCGCTTTCCAACCTCGATGCGGCCTTGCGCGTCGCGACCCGCATCGAGATCGCCAGGCTTCATCGCAGCATGCACAAGACGACGATGATCTATGTCACCCATGATCAGGTCGAGGCGATGACGCTTGCCGATCGCATCTGCGTGCTCCGTGACGGGCGCGTCGAACAGATCGGCACGCCGCTGGAGCTCTACGAAAATCCGAACTCGGTCTTTGTTGCCGGGTTCATCGGCTCACCGAAGATGAATTTCCTCTCCGGCCCCTTCGCCGCGCTCTACGAAGCCGAGACGATCGGCATCCGGGCCGAGCACCTGGAGATCGCCGAGGACGGGCAATGGGCCGGAACGGTCATCCATTCCGAGATGCTCGGTTCCGATAGCTACATCTATCTCGACATCGGCGCCGGCGAGCCGGTGATCGTCCGGGAGAACGGCACGTCGCGGCATCAGCCCGGCGAGACGGTGCGGATCTTGCCGGAGGCCGGCCAGATCCACAGTTTCGACGCAGCGGGACGGTCGATCGGACGCCACATCATGCGAGGTGCCGCCTAGGTCATATCGAAATCGGATCATTTCCGAAGGCCAGACGTTAGACCGGGTAGGGCGAAATCCCAGCCCGACCCCGGTCGACTGATTCAATTCACGAACAGCGGGCACCCCGCGGCGGATGCCCCAATCAGCAGGAGAACGACCTTGTCTATCAACACCATCGTATGGGGTGAGAACATCCACGAGCAGACCAATGCCGTCGTGCGGGAGATCTATCCGGACGGCATGCACAACACCATTGCCGCGGCGCTGAACACCGATCCGGCGATCAAGGCGACGACGGCGACGCTGCAGGAGCCGGAACATGGGCTCAGCGAAGAGCGGCTGGCTTCGGCCGACGTGCTTCTGTGGTGGGGTCACAAGGACCATGGAGCCGTCGACGACGCGATCGTCGAGCGGGTCGCCAAGCGGGTCTGGGAGGGCATGGGGCTGATCGTGCTGCATTCCGGCCATTTCTCCAAAGTCTTCAAGCGGCTGATGGGCACGCCCTGCGCGCTTAAATGGCGCGAGGCGGGCGAGCGCGAGCGCGTCTGGGTGGTCAACCCGCGCCATCCGATCGCCGAAGGGCTCAGCGACAATTTCGTCCTGGAGTATGAGGAAATGTATGGCGAGCAGTTCTCCGTGCCGGAGCCGCTGGAGACGGTGTTCATCTCCTGGTTTGCCGGCGGCGAGGTGTTCCGCTCGGGGCTGACATGGCGGCGCGGCGCCGGCAACATCTTCTATTTCCGTCCCGGCCACGAGACCTATCCCACCTACCACGATGAAACGGTGCAGCGCGTGCTGCGCAATTCGGTAAAATGGGCCTGCAACCCTCAAGGGTCCTACAAGGCGATCCACGAGGCGCCGAACGTGCCGGTGGAAAGTGCGCTGGAGCCGATCGTCGAGCGCGGCCCGAAACTGCACGGCGCCGGTGAAGCTGGCTACAGATGAGGAGGCTGCCGATGCGTCTGCTGATACTCGGAACCGGCGGCATGGCAAACAGCCATGCAAACGCCTTCGCCAAGATAGACAGCGTCGAAATGGTCGGCGCCGTTGATGTCGATCCAAACCGCGCCAGAGCCTTTGCCGCCCAGCACGGCATCGAGCACATCTTCACCTCGCTCGAGGAGGCGATCGCCTGGGGGCAATTCGATGCCGCAACCAACGTCACCCCCGACAAGGCGCATCATCCGACGACGCTGGCGCTGCTTGCCGCCGGCAAGCACGTGCTCTGCGAGAAGCCGCTGGCGGAGAACTATGAAAAGGCCGCGGAAATGGCCGCGGCGGCCGAGCGCTCCGGCCTCGTCGCCATGGTCAACCTCACCTACCGCAACGTGGCGCCGCTTCAGAAGGCCCGCGAACTGGTGCTTGCCGGGGCGATCGGCGAGGTCAGGCATCTGGAAGCCTCCTACCTGCAGAGCTGGCTGGTGTCGAAGGCCTGGGGCGATTGGGCAAGCGAGTCGCAATGGCTGTGGCGCCTTTCTACCCGGCACGGCTCGAACGGCGTACTCGGCGATGTCGGCATCCATATCCTCGATTTTGCCGGCTACGGGGCCGGCAGTTCGGTCGAGCGGGTGTTCGCGCGGCTGAAGACCTTCGACAAGGTGCCCGGCAACCGGATCGGCGAATACGACCTCGATGCCAATGACAGTTTCGCGATGACCGTTGAATTCGACAGCGGCGCCATGGGCGTCATTCATGCAAGCCGCTGGGCGACCGGCCATCTCAACGAACTGCGGTTGAGGCTGCATGGCGACAAGGGGGCGCTTGAGGTGATCCACACGCCGGATGGCTCAAGCCTCCGGGCCTGCCTCGGGCCCGATGTCGAAAAGGCGATCTGGCGGGAGATCGATGCGGGCACCGTTCCGACCAACTACGAGCGCTTCGTCGCTGCGGTTCAAGCCGGGCAGTTGGTCGAGCCCAACTTCCGCCATGCCGCCGACCTGCAGAAGGTCCTCGATCTGGCGATCGAGACCGAGCGCGAACGGCGGGAACTCGGCGTCGCCGACATGGAGTGGGTCCAGGACGGGCGGCTCGCCGTCGGCGGGTGAAGCAAAGGTGCTCCCGCCTTCCCGTGATCCGCAAGGCGGGAGATCAGGGACCACGGCTTCGGTTCAAATCGAAGCCGTGGTGCTTTCGATCATTTCGCCGTTTGAAACGGCGAAATGATCAACTCCTTGGATTGCGCAATTCCGGACGGAGTACCGTTATCCACTTTTCCTAGAAATTGCTCTAGGCGTGCATGTGGTGACGATAGTCCCAGACTGCCCAGGCGGCGATTGCGGCGATGAGCACGCCGAGGATGACGTGAGTCCACATCGCGTTCACATTCGCCATGAAGCCGAGCATCCAGGGAGACACGATCAACCACAGGCCGATCACCATATTGGCCCATTCCTCCCATTCGGCGAAGGCCGAAAGGGTCGCGACCGCCAGGGCGCCGAGCACGATCGCGGCGATCCAGGCGTTCCAGGTCGCCGTCGTATCCGATGCGAAGCCGATGACCCAGGGAGAGAGGAACAGGCAGACTGCCAGGACCAGATTGGCCCAATCCTGACTTCTTCTTCCTGCCATGAGAGTGTTTGGCATGACAACCTCCACGTATGAAGCTTGATCAAAGCGTCACCACTCTCGTGCAACACACGTTCCAGCTCCGGTCGTTTGGGATCGCACGGTTACCGTAACGCCTTGAATTGCTGTTGTAATTTTATCCTGAAATCGGTTCCAATACAAGGAATCCCGCAATGTGCGGTTTTTGCAGGTTATTCCGCTTGCGCATGATCTTTGGGGACCGCCGAATCGGCGGTCGTGCGCAGGTTGTTTCGGCCTCGGCACCGCGCGTTCTTGCCAGCCGCGACGACGTTGAGGCCTTCCGTCCGGGCGGAAAACGAGCCGGCGCGAGGCCATTTGTCTGTGGCGTGGAACTGTCCTATGACGTTTGCTCACCGAAACCGTCCCTCTTCGCAATGCGAGGCCAGCATGGCTCACCGGCCCGTCGATGCACACGCCTTCTGGCGCGATCCGGCACTCCCCTTCCTGGAGGCGCGCCAGGTCGCCGACGGGCGCGCCGTCTGTTACGGCCTCCACAGTCACCGGACCTTTTCGATCGGCGCGGTCACCAACGGCCGCAGCAGCTACCGCAACGGCCGCCACCGCCACGACGTTGCGGCGGGCACGGTCGTTCTGATGAACCCCGAGGACGCCCATGCCTGCAACCCGCTTTGCGACGTGCCGTGGAGCTATCGGATGCTCTATGTGGACATGGCATGGTTGACGGAGATACAGCAGGTGGCGGACTTCACCCCCTATGCTGCCGTGGCGAGCACCGATCCCCACCTCTATCGCAGCCTCGACCGAATGTTCGATGTGCTCTTCGACGCGGAGGTCGAGGTGCTCGCCAAGGAATGCGCGGCGGCCGCCTTCTTCGGCGACCTCGACAAGCGCCTCGAGAAAATTGAGGTGCCATTGGCGATGGCAACGCCCCACATCGATCGAGCCGCCGACTTCATCACTGAGCATTGCACGCGCCGCCTGCGGCTGACGGAGATCGCCGACGTCTCGGGCCTGTCGCCGTCCTATCTCGTCAGGGCCTTCCGGGCGCGCCATGGCATGACGCCCCATGCCTACCAGCTCAACCGCCGCATCCAGTACGGGCAGGGCGAGTTGCGTCGCGGCCGGCCGATCGTCGACGTGGCGCTA
The DNA here is from genome assembly GCF_001461695.1 of Sinorhizobium fredii USDA 205. GTDB lineage: Bacteria > Pseudomonadota > Alphaproteobacteria > Rhizobiales > Rhizobiaceae > Sinorhizobium > Sinorhizobium fredii. Next base: position 28,135 of record NZ_AUTC01000144.1, read on the forward strand.
TCGGCCGGCTTTGCCGACCAGGCCCATTTCCAGCGGGTCTTCAAGCAGCATGTGGCGGCGACGCCGCGCCAATATGCCCGCCCGGCGAGCGGCTATGCGGCCGCCGCAGAACCGCAACCGTGATCAGCCCTCGAAGGCGAGATAGACGGCACTGAGTGCGATGAGCGCCGCCATGGCCCGGTTGAAGGCGCGCACGCGGCCTGCATCGTCGAGGCAATGGCGCAGGCGCGCCCCGGCATAGGCCCAGGCGGCGATCGAAGCATAGCAGATGACGAAATAGAGCGCCGCGAACAGCCAGATCCGGAGCGGCCCGCTGCCCATGCCGAAGGCCCCCATGCCGGCGATCGCGGCGAGCCAGGCTTTCGGATTGAGCCATTGTTGCGCGGCACCGGAAAGAGCCGAGGGCAGCCGCGGCGCCTTGCCGTCCGCAAACCGCCCGTCGTCCCTCCAGAGGTTTCAGGCGAGATAGATCAGGAAGGCGACGCCGGCCGCGCCGATGAGCTTCGACGCCGCCGGCCAGCGCAACAGGAGTTCGGCAAGGCCGAGCCCGCTCAGCAACAAAAGCGCCGTGAAGCCGACGGTGGCACCGGTCACATGGCCCATGCTGACGCGGAAGCCATGGCGCAGGCCGGTGGCAAGGGCGACGATGTTGACCGGTCCCGGCGAAATCGAGGCGACTAGCGCAAAGGAGCTCATCGACAGATATAGTGCGAGCGACATCGGCCACCTATTTCATTAGCGGCAGGTCGCCGGTCAGCGACCGGACCAGCCTGGCGGGGCCGTGAAGGCAAAGGCCGAGATAGCGCAGATGATCGTGCCGCATTTCGCCGATGCCGAGCTCGTAGGCGTCATAGCTCTTGGCGCGCTGCGCCGCCTCGGTCACGTCGATCACTTCAATTCCCGATGTCGCCTGCGATGCCGCCCGTTTGCGGAGCTCCATCAAACCGTCGGTGTCCGACATCAGGATCGGCATGACGATGGTGGTGATGCCCTGGTGGCGGTTGCCGTCGGCGTCGAGGACGGCATGGCCGATCAGATCCGGCCGCTCCTTGCCAAGGGTCATGGCGAGTATGGCGGCGGTGTTGGCGATCAGGCCTCGCGGCAAATCCTGGTCGATGATGAATGCGCAGCGTGTCACGTGTCTTCCTCAAGCGTGGTCTCGGTCACCCGGAACGTATGGACAAAGCCTGCCCCGGTTCTTGAAGGAAATTGCCCTGTCGATTTTGCGTCGCGGCCGGAGCACACTAAAAAGTTGTATAGGGCAGCGCCCGTGATGCTGACGATCAAACGGTTTGCTGAACGCCGGATGCTCGTCGACACGGCAAGCCGGTCCAGCGTTGTGCCACGGCGCGAGGCATGACGATTTCAACCATAAAACGCAGTATAGCTGCATTTATTCGAAAATTTGCAATCACTAATAGTTGTATTGAAGTCTTTTCATCTTGCCGATCGTGTCGTATGGAGGCTCCAAGAATAGTGAGCCGAATAAATTAAACGCCTTTAAACAGGCGCGCCCCTGATGGCGCTGATCGCCTTCCTCGGCGGATTCTCGGCGGCGACGGGCATGGTGATCGTCGCCTCGGTGGCGCTGAGCACGATGCTCTGCAACGACGTCATCGTCCCCTTGCTGCTGCGCTCGCGTCTGGTCGGGCGCAGCGGCGCGATCTGGCCGTCGCCTTCGGCGCTGCTTCTAGTGCGGCGGGTCTCGGTCGCAGGCATCCTGCTGCTCGCCTACATGATGAACCGTCTGGTCGACCAGGCCTATCCGCTGACCGTCATCGGGCTCCTTTCCTTCGTTGCGATCGCCCAGTTCGGCCCCGCCTTTCTCGGAGGCTTGCTGTGGCGGCGCGCCAAGGGCGCGGGGGCAGTGGCAGGCATCTCCACCGGCTTCGCCTTCTGGATCTACACGCTGCTGCTTCCCTCGATTGCGCCGCTCGTGCCCGCCGTCGACGCCCTGGTCGCCAACGGGCCCTTCGGGCTCGCCTGGCTCAGGCCACAATCGCTGTTCGGGGTTGCCGGCCTCGATCCGATTTCGCATGCGACGCTTTGGAGCCTTGGCGCCAATCTCTTGGTCTTTGCAGCCGTGTCCTTGCTGGCCGATCGTTCGCCGCTCGAGCGCCTCCAGGCGGAGGCCTTCGCCGAAGGGACCCCGGCGCGGCCGCCGCCGCTCGCCTCCTTGCCGCTCGTCACGCGCCTCGACGACCTGAAGACGTTCGCGGCTCGTTTCGTCGGCGCCGAGCGCAGCGCTTCCGCCTTCGAAGACTTCGTCGAACAGCGCCGCTCACGGAATGATGGACTTGCCGACACGGAAGCGATGCGGTTCACGGAGAACCTGATTGCCGGCGCACTCGGCGCGGCGTCGGCCCGTGTGGTGATGGCCGCGGCGCTCGAAAGCCGCTCGCTGTCGCGCAAGGCAGCCGTGGGGATGCTCGACGAGGCATCGCAGGCGCTGCATTTCAACCGCAAGCTCCTGCAAGGGGCGCTCGAAAGCGTGCCGCAGGGAATTTGCGTCTTCGACGCCAACCTCGCCATCGAGGCGTGGAACGCCCGCTTCCTGACCCTGCTCGACCTGCCGCGGGATTTGATCCGCGTCGGCCTGCCGCTCGCCGACCTCGTCGACTTCAACCGCGAGCGAGGCGAATACGACGCCGAGGACCTCAAGGCACTGCTCGTCAACCGCGATCTCGCCAAGCAGTCCTGGCCCTATGTCTACGAGCGCAAGCGGCCGGACGGCATGGTGCTGGAGATCGCCTATGACCGCATGGCGGAGGGCGGCTACATCTCGACCTATACGGATGTGACCGAGCGGCATCGGGCAGCGGCGGGGCTGCGCCGCGCCAATGAGGAACTGGAGCGGCGCGTCCAGGAGCGGACGCAGGCGCTCGAGCAGGCCAAGGCCGAGGCGGAGCGCGCCAATATCGGCAAGACCCGCTTTCTCGCCGCGGCGAGCCACGACCTGCTCCAGCCGTTGAACGCGGCGCGGCTCTATCTGGCGGCGCTCGACGAGAGCCTGCGTCTGAAGCCCGACGACGCCGCAAAGGACCTGCGGACCGAGGAGCGGGCGCTCGCGAAGAATGCGGCAGCGGCACTTTCATCGACGGAGCGGCTGCTCGACGAGCTCCTGGACATCTCGTCCTATGATTCCGGCGCGGTCCGGGCGCAGCCCGTCGATTTTTCGGTCGGCTCGCTTCTCGCCCAGCTCGAGTTGGAATTCTCCGCCATGGCGCGCCAGCGCGGCCTGACGCTCAAGGTTGTTGCCTCGACGCTTTCGGTCCGTACCGACCCGCAGCTCCTGCGTCGCGTGCTGCAAAACCTGCTCTCGAACGCCATACGCTACACGCCAAGGGGAAGAGTTTCGCTCGGGTGCCGGCGGCGCAAGGACGGGTTGCGTATCGAGGTCCGCGACACGGGCATCGGCATCGCGCCGGAGCGCCAGAAGGAGATTTTCGAGGAGTTTCGCCGGCTCGATACGGGCGAGGAGCGGGAGAAGGGGAGCGGCCTCGGACTGGCAATCGTCGAGCGCATCTGCCGCTTGCTCGATCTGCCCCTGGAAGTGCGCTCCCGCCCGGGCCACGGTACATGCTTCGTCGTCACCGTGCCGCGCGCGGCAGGAGGCGCCACGGCCACCGCTGCCGAAAGGACCGCAACGCCTTTAGTGGCGAGCCACACTGCGCTCACCGTGCTCTGCGTCGATAATGACGAGGCGATACGCGCGGGTTTGTCAGCCTTGCTCTCTCGCTGGGGACATCGGCCGATTGTCGCGAGCGACGACGTGACGGCGCTTGCCAATTGCGACGGCCGGGTGCCAGATCTGGTGCTTGTCGACTATCATCTCGACGGCACGACCGGCGTAGAGGTGCTGGGCGGGCTGCGCAAACACTGGGGCGGGGAGGTGAGGGGCCTGGTGATCACCGCGGACCGCGGCGAGGAGGTCGGCGCCAAGGCGAAGGCGCTGGGCTGCGAGGTCATGGCGAAGCCGGTGAAACCGGCCGCCTTGAGACGATATCTGGATGCCGTCGCCCTGATCAAGGGCGCCGGACTGGAGGGGGAGGAAGAGGAACATGAGCACGCGCATCGTCATCGCGGATGACCACCCGATGGTTCAGGCAGCCTTGCGCAGCGCTCTCGTCACGGCGCTGCCGGACCTCGATCTGATCGCCTGCCGGTCGGTCGACGAGGTTCTCGAGGTGCTGTCGAGCGATTGGCGGGAGGTGGATCTCGTCCTTCTCGACCTGACCATGCCCGGCACGGATGGTTTCGCCGGCCTGTTCCTCCTGCATGCCCATTTTCCGACTCTTCCGGTGGCGATCGTTTCGGCCAGGCAGGACGCAGCGACGATCCAGAAGGCGATCACCTTCGGTGCCTCCGGCTATATTCCGAAGTCGCTCGACTTGCCCGAAATGGCGAGCGCGATCGGCGCCATCCTGGAGGGCGAGACATGGACGCCGCCGCGCTTCGGGGCCGAGACCGCCGATCCGGATGCGGCGATGAGCGCCCGCCTCGCCTCGCTGTCGTCGCAGCAATTGCGCATCCTGACGAAGATCATCGAGGGCAAGCTCAACAAGCAGATCGCCGGCGAGATGGAGATCGCCGAGCAGACCGTCAAGGTGCATGTCTCGGCGATCTCAAGAAGCTCGGCGTCGTCAGCCGCACCCAGGCGGCGGTGACGTGCGAACGGCTGCTGTCGACCAGCGCGCGCGACTCGGCTAAGCCGTAAACCGCGGGATCGATCCATGGGCCTCTCGGTGATGATCGATTTCCTCCCGCTCATTGGCGGTTGACGATATCGTAGAGGCGCTGCTGGGCGGTCTCTACGGACATGCTTTCGTCGTTGAAGAACGCGGCCAGTACGCCGATCCAGCCTTCCGACATCTGCGTCGGCATGGCCATCGACTGGGCGCTGACGCCGCTTTTCTGGACGATCTTTTGCAGACCGAGCCGGCCGCATCGGTCGAGGCCGCTCGGATCGACGTCGGTGCGGACCGGCAGAGAGCCCTTGAGACGGCTGAAGGCGACCTGATTTTCGCGATCGAGCACCATCCGCGCGAAGGCGCGCTGCGCCTCGGCGGCGTCTTCGCGGTTGGTCAGCGGAAAGGCGAAGGCGTCGATGACCATGAAATAGGCGATCTCCGTGCCCGGCATCAGGCTGCAGCCGAAATCCTTGTCGACGGCGTAGCCGCGCGCCACCAGCTCGCCCTTTGCCCAGTCGCCCATGAACTGCATGCCCGCCTTGCCGCTGCCGACTGCGGCGGTGGCGTCCGCCCAGGTCGTGCGCTCCCGCGCTGCGGCCGGTTCCGCATAGCGGGACAGACGCCGCAGCATGTCGAGCGCCTCGGCCACGCGCGGATCTCTGACCAGCGCCGGATCGCCGCGGATGATCCGGGTGTAGCCCTCGGCACCGAGCTTGGAATAGAGGATGCCGTTGAAGATCAGGGAGATCTCCCAGGGGCCGTCGCCGAGCGCTATGGGCAGATGGCCGGCTTCCCTGATCCTGTCGGCGGCGGCGAAAATCTCGTCCCAGGTTTCAGGCGCCTCCAGGCCGACCTCGCGAAAGATGGCCTCGCTGGTCCACAGCCAGTTCTCCGCGTGGATGTTGGTCGGCGCGAAGAACACCGTGTCCTTGTAGGTGATGCGATCGAGCACGGTTGCCGGCAAGACGCGACGCCAATCGTCCGCCGTCGCGACCTCTTCGATGTCGAGCACGATCCCCATTTCCGGCAGCTCGCGGGACCCTTCGTTGGCATTCCACTGCATGACGGCGGGCGCATAGCCGTTGGCGATCCGATCGCTGACGATTCTCTGCACCGCCACCTTGTTTTCCGCCGGCAGGTCGATCCACTCATGGCCGGCCTCGGCCCATGCCTTTCGCAACACGTCAAGTGCCGCCGACTCGCTGCGCGAGATCCAGAAATGCAGGACATCGACGGCGCCGCGGTGATCGGCGGCCAAAGGTGGATGTGAACTGGCCGCGAGCAGGGCCGCCGCCAGGCAGGCTCTCTTGATTGTTCTTCTCATCACGTCCTCCATTCTTGAAACGGTTATCGCAGCGCGAGCCGCCGCCGCGACGCTGCCGAAACCCCGGCCGCCACGCGCCGGTCGATCGCGGCCGCCTGCTGCGGCAGCCGCTTGCCTGCAAGGGCGGCCGGCTCGGGCCTGGCGAAATGGTATCCCTGGCCGACGTCGCAACCGGCGTCCGTCAGGAAGCGTCGCTGTCCTTCCGTCTCGATGCCCTCGGCGACGCAGCGTTTGCCGAGGCTCTGGGCGAGGTGGATCATGGCCCGGATGATCTGCTCGCTGCGGGCGTCCTTGCCGATGCCGTCGACAAAGCTCCGGTCGATCTTCAGTTCGTCGAAGGGGAAATCGCGCAGATGCACGAGTGAGGCGAAGCCGGTGCCGAAGTCGTCGAGCGAGATCGAAAGGCCGTGCTGGCGGAAACGGGCCACCGTCGCCAAGATCTGATTGGCCGAGCGATTGAGAAAGACGTCCTCGGTGATCTCCACCGCGAAATCGCGCCATTCGAGGCCGTTCTCCCGAACCGCGCTGGCGAAAAACTCGTAACCTTCCTGGCCGACGAGCAGGATCTCGGGGAGGTTGATCGATACTGGGCCGGGAGCCAGCCCGGCCTTCTTCCAGGCCCTGAGATCGCGCCCGACGGTCGCGATCACGGCGCGGGTCATGCCGCGGATGAGCTGCGTTCCTTCCATCAAGGGCAGGAAGCGGCCGGGGGCAAGCAAGCCGAGCTCGGGATGCTGCCAGCGCACCAGCGCCTCGAAGCCCAGATGCGCGCCGGTCGGAAGGTCGACCTTCGGCTGGTAGTGCACGACGAATTCGTTGCGGTCGGCTGCAAGGACGAGGGCAAGCGAGAGCTGGTTCTCTTCGAGCCGCCGCGCCAGCGCCGCTTCGTCGAATATCACGGTGGTGTTGCGGCCGCCCTTCGCCGTGTAGAGCGCGAGGTCGACAATGCGCATCAAGCCGGCCTCGTCCGCGGCGTGATCCGGCACGATCGCGCCGCCGATGCTGGCGGAGACCTGCAGGTTGCGTCCGTCGAAGGGGATGTCGGCGGCGATCGCCTCGATCGCCCGCTCGGTAATCGATTCGAGCGTCGACGCATCGCGGATTCCGGGCAGGAGCACGGCGAACTCGTCCCCGCCGAGCCGGGCGATGACGTCGCTGGCGCGCAGCGTCCTTTGAAGGGCGCGGGCGACGTGGCGCAGCACCGCATCGCCGGCCGGATGACCGAGGCCGTCATTGATGCTCTTGAAGCGGTCGAGGTCGACAAGCAGCATGGAGAAGCCGGCGCCGCTCCGCTCCAGCTCGCCGAAGAGATTGCCGAGGGCCAGGTTGAAGGAAGAGCGGTTGTTGAGACCGGTCAGGGCGTCGGTGTGGGCGAGAAGTGTCAGCCGTTTCTCGAAAGCCATGGTCTGGCGATGCTCGTTGCGCAGCTTCTTCAGGAGCGGGCTGAACAGAAAGGTGCTCGCCAGAATGACGGTGGCGGCGATCAGCGCCAGCAGACCCGTGCTGATCAGCTTGGCGTTGTCGATGCTGACATGGCTGCGGTCATGCGCATGGCGGATCAGGTCGGCGAACTGGCGCGTCAGCATGCTGTCGGTAGCGACGGCGAAGTCGATCGGGCCCCAGAAGGAGTAGCGCTGCCGGCGGTCCTCGGCGCTGGCCTCGGCAATCCGCGTCGCCCGCCCGAGAAAGTCCTCCAGCCGGGCATTGAGTTCGCGACGCAGTTGCACCGTAAGCTCGTCGCGCGGGTTGAGCCGCTCCAGGAGGTTGCCGCTGATGCTCCGATCCAGATCGTGCAATTCAGCCTTGATCGCGCGGATATCGCCGATGGCCCGATGGATATCATCGCTCATGGGAATGATGATGTATTGCGGCAGGGTGGGATCGGCTGAAGCCCGCATCAGCGCCCGCGTCTGGTTGGCGAGCTGCTGGAAGCGGATGAACTGGTTGCTGGTCAGGAAGCTGATCTTCTGCTGCAGCGAATGGCGGTCAAGAGCGACCAGCATGGTCAGATAGGTCGCGGTGATCAGCAGCGTCATCACGATGACGGCATTGAGGTAGTGTCGCCCGATCGACCGAATGTACTGCTCGACCGATTGCCGAGGCTTGCTCAGCGGTTTTCCAATCATCTCGTCAGCCCGTCCCGCTCCCACCTCTGTTGCCCCGCCATGCTTCGGTCAGGTACCGGTTCTTGGCCGTTGTTCGCAGGCAGGCTTCAAGCTGTGCTGCGACAAGGCGGCCAGGATGCGGTCAAGTTCCGCGGCAACACGGAGCATGCGAGCCCTGGCGTTTTCCAGGTCGGCGACGCGGACGCGCTCCTTGGTCGTTCTGGGTGGAAAAACAGCGATATTCGACACGTATGACTCCGGATGCGAGTATTGATGGGTTTGAGGGCGTCCGCCCTGACCCTGGTTCTCTCCCCGCGATCGGGAAGACGAGGTGATCAGGCGCCGCTGCCCCTGCTCCCCGTCGGGACGGGAAGGGGTACGGCGAGGGGAAGGAAGGCGATCTCCCATCCCAAATCGTAGAGCCCAGAACTCTTCACACTCGTCGAGGGCCACCGCCGTTCGAGCACACAGCTTCCCATCCGCGCTCGGTACGGAGCGCGGCCAGTCTGTCGTCGAAATCATGCGGTCTTTTGGAAATCCGACGGGCTCATCCCGCTGGAGCGAACGCACGTGGCCGATCGCCTCTATGAACCGCCACCAGATACCTTGTCGAACACCGTCCGTCGGTTGCAGTGACGATTACTATCGCAATCATCACTCAAGCGGTCTTGAGTAAAGAAACGCTTAAATACAATGCAGGCCGCTTAGATCGCGGCGGAATGTGGACAGGCCGGTGCAGAAAGTGGATAGACAGTGCTCCGTCCTGAAACGGTACCGCGCGCCAATGGAAGCCCTGCCCAGCGGAAAGGCCCGCAACGCGCCGCCGCGCGGCTTGTGGCGATTGTCGGCGGCGGCTTGTCGCCCTATGGTCCGAGCCTCCGCGTCGCAACAGGGAAGAAGTACAATAATGGCCTATCTGCTGGTATTCCTCGGTGCCGGAATGGGCGGCGCGATGCGCCACGGCGTCAATCAGTTCGCTGCTCAGCTGCTGGGTGTCGCCTTCCCCTTCGGTACCCTGGCGATCAACGTCGCCGGCTCCTTCGCGATGGGGCTGCTTGCCGAATACCTCACCTTGCACGGCCAGCTGCCCCAGGAGGTGCGGCTGTTCCTGGCGACCGGCGTGCTCGGCGGCTTCACGACCTTTTCCGCCTTCTCGCTCGACGCGATCAGCCTCTATGAGCGCGGCGAGTGGATGGCCGCGGCAATCTACGCCGCGTGCTCCGTGGTCTTTTCGCTCCTCGCGTTGCTTGCCGGGTTGATGCTTGTCCGCATGCTGGCGGCAGGCCAGGCGGCGTGATCGCCCGTCAGGAATTTTAGAAATAACTATTATAGCAAGTGGAATTATTCACCATTTCGAAACCAAGAAGTGCCATTTCTTGAGGCAGAACGGAGCGGTGTGACGCTCTCTTGATCCGCCATGAGGGCGGGTGGGCCCCGAGGCGCTACTGCATGTTTCCTTAATCGGAGCCGATTAAGGACAAAAACATGCAGCAGTTCAAAGCGCTACAGCGACCTTTGTGCGTCTGAAGAGACGCACGGCGCTGAAGTCGCCCCCGCGGGCACTGGTTTTTCACTGCACAGGAAGGTTTTCGACGCGGGCTCGGCATGCGCCTGCGCGCCTCCCTTGATTCGTTGATTCTGAGGGCATGCAAGCGGAATGAGGCCGCGGGACAGCGGCAATGTGTCAAAGGACAAGGAAACATCGATGAGCCACTTCAATAGCTTCGGGATCGCCGCGCGCCTGGCCACAGGCTTCGGCTTCCTGCTTCTCATGATGGTCGGCTTGACCATCTATTCCGCCGTCCAGGTGGAAGAGATCAACGGCGACCTCGTCACCATCAACGACGTGAACAGTGCCAAGCAACGCTTTGCGATCAACTATCGCGGCAGCGTCCATGATCGGGCGATCGCCATTCGCGACGTCACGCTGGTGACCTCCGCGGAGGACCACAATACCGCGGTCGCCATGATCGCGAAACTCGCTTCCACCTACGCCGAAAACGAGAAGCGCATGGCCGACATGATCGCTTCCGGCGCGAGCGATCAGGAAAGAGCCATCCTCGCCGAAATCGCCGCCATCCAGGCGAAGACCAATCCGCTCGTTGCGGACATCATCGCTCTGCAGGAAAAGGGCAATGGCGAGGCGGCGCGCAAGATCCTGCTCGAGCAGGCCCGCCCGCTCTTCGACGCCTGGCTCGGCGCCATCAACAAGTTCATCGACCATCAGGAAGCCCTGAACAAATCGATCGGAAGCCAGGTGCGCGGTGCCGCGAACGGGTTCGAATCTCTGGCATTCTCGGCGCTCGGCGTCGCTGCCCTGCTTTCGATCGTCGCTGCCGCGCTGACGGCGCGCTCGATCATCGGCCCGCTCTCCAAGCTTCAGCTGTCGCTGAAGGCGATGGCTGAAGGCGACTTGACGGGCGACCGGCGCCTCGAAGCGCGCCGCGATGAGATCGGTATGCTGGCCCGCGCGGTCGCGGCGCTTCGGGATGCGATCTCCGCGAAGGCGGAGCGCGAGGCGGATCAGGATGCTGCTAGGGCGATTTCGGAGCGCCAGCGCCTCGAAGAGGATGCGAAGCAACGCAATGCCTTGGCCGATCAGACGGGTCAGGCCGTCCATCAGCTTGCCGCCGCCCTGCAAAAACTGGCCGACGGCGACTTGACCCAAAGGATCGACACGCCGTTTATCCCCTCGCTTGACAAGGTGCGGCTCGATTTCAACGCCGCGGTCGAACGGCTGCGCGAGGCGATGCAGGCGGTCGCCGAAAATGCCAGCGCCATCGCAGGAGGCGCGCAGGAGATACGGTCGGCCTCCGACGATCTCGCCAAGCGCACGGAGCAGCAGGCCGCCTCGGTCGAGGAGACCGCCGCCGCCCTCGAAGAGATCACTACCACGGTTGCCGACTCCAGCAATCGCGCCCAGGAGGCCGGGCAGCTCGTTCGCAAGACGAAGGACAATGCGGAGCGATCCGGACGCGTCGTGCGCGATGCGGTCGACGCCATGGGCAAGATCGAAACCTCCGCCGTCGAGATCGCCAATATCATCGGCGTCATCGACGAGATCGCGTTCCAGACCAACCTTCTCGCCCTCAACGCCGGCGTCGAAGCGGCGCGCGCCGGCGAGGCCGGCAAGGGCTTCGCCGTGGTGGCCCAGGAGGTGCGTGAACTGGCGCAGCGGTCCGCCAAGGCCGCCAAGGAGATCAAGGAACTGATCAATACCTCGAACGACCACGTCAGGAACGGCGTCGCCCTCGTCGGCGAAACCGGCAAGGCATTGCAGGAAATCGTCGAGCAGGTCCAACAGGTCAACGGCAATGTCGGAGCCATCGTCGAAGCCTCGAAGGAGCAGGCGATGGGGTTGAAGGAAGTTAGCACCGCCGTCAGCACCATGGATCAGGGGACGCAGAAGAACGCGGCCATGGTCGAGGAAGCGACGGCCGCCGCCCACGGTCTCGCCAAGGAGGCCGACGCGCTGTTCCAACTGCTGCGCCAGTTCGACATCGGCGCGGGGAGGGCGTCAAATCGGATGCCGGCCGCTTCGAGCGCGCGCCAGATGGTCGCCTGAGGCGGCGCTGGCGAAGCAATGGCAGGGGTTCTGAGGTCGGGGATCGCTCAAGGTCGCCCCCCTCTGCCCGGCAGGGCAGAGGGGGGTATCTTCATCCGCGCCCGATTTTCGCCGCTACGCTTCGAACGGCTTCGGCTCTATTCGAACCGGACCGACAGGTTCCACCTGCCATCGAGCTTCACGTCGAGGCGGCCGGGTGAAGCGACATCGAGGGCACCGCAGAGGCTGCCGGTGGTGACGATCCCTCCGGCAGCGAGCGTGTCTTCAGCCCTTTGCCTTTCATTGGCCCAGCCGACCAGCCAGGCGAGCACGTCACCCGCCGGGTGATGGGCTTCGCCTGAAAAGAGAGTGGCTCCGCCGAGGCTCACGTCGAGGGGCCGTCCCTCCGCGCCATGGAGAAGGTCGCGCGGCAGTTCAGGCCCGAGCGCATAACCGGCATTGCCGAGACGGTCGGCGAGGAAGAGAAGGAACGGTGCCTTGCCGCCTTCCGCGACGCGGCTGTCGAGAACCTCGACCCCGAGGTGGACGGCGCCGATGGCGGCGATCACCGCGTCGCGGCTGTAGCCGTTTTGACGCGGCGGCAGGCTCGAGGCGAGACGGACGCCGATCTCCGCCTCGACGCGCAGGCCCTCGCGCCAGTGAAAGACGGCAGGCGGCGCATCCGACGCGGCGATCGCGATCGGGGAGAGGCGCCCGGCGACGCCGACGCCTTCGGGCGAGCGGGCCACCTTGTATCCCGCCGCAGTCGCGTCTTGGGGCGCGACGAATGCGGCCTGCACGGCGGTCGCCTCGGCAATGGTCTCGGGTAACGGCAATTCGGCGGCAGCGATGCGATCCTTTGCAGTCGCAAAGCGTCGGGCGACATCGACGGCATCGAAATAGCGTGTAGCGTCGGTCATGGCGATCATCCGTGTTGCGAGGAAAGGGTCAGGCGGCGGAACGGGCGGCCGCACCGGTCGATGCCCTGAGGATCAGGCGGCTTTCGAGCGGCGGCGGCGGTGGGGGCTGCCGTCCGGCAAGGCAGGCCAGCAGATAGTCGGCGGCCCGTTGTCCGATTTCGGCATTGTCGACGCGCATGGTGGTCAGCGGCGGGTCGGTCTGTTCCGCCATCGCCACATCATCGAAACCGGTGATGGAGAGGTCTTCCGGCACGCGAATGCCGAGCGCCCGCGCCTCGATGAGCGCGCCGATCGCCAGCGCGTCGTTGCCACAGACGACCGCCGTCGGGCGCGGCCCTGGGGCTTCCATGATCGAGCGCAGGCTTTGCCGGCCGAAGGCGATGCTCGCCGGCCCCTCGCGCACATGCTGCGGCCTCAACGCCACGCCTTCTTCAGCAAGAGTTGCGCGCAGGCCTTCGATCCGCGCCACGACGCGATCGTTGTCGATCGACGGCTGGTGGATCAGCCCGAAATCGCGATGGCCGAGATCAAGCAGGTGGCGGGCGATCCGGCGAAAGGCGGCGGCATTGTCGAAGCCGACGCTCGGGTGAGGGGAGCCGGGCCGGTGCGAATAGGTGACGACATAGGGGACACCACGCGCCGCGATCGTCTCGAACAGGCCGGGACGGTGTGACTCGCCGACGACCGCCAGCGCTTCGACGCCGCGCGCCAGCATCGTGCGGACCTGGTTGGCGGCCTGATCGGCATCGTAGTTCGAACAGCCAATCAGCACCGTGACGCCTTCCGCGGACAAACGCGTCTGCAAGGCGCCGACCTGCGAAGCGAAGACGTCGTTGTCGAGCGTCGGAATGAGGGCGCCGGCAAGCCAGGTGCGGCGGCTGGCGAGCGCCGCGCCGGCCGGGTGCGGCATCCAGCCCAGTTCGGCCGCGGCCTTCAGCACCTTTTCGCGAATTTCCGGGGCAACTTTTTCCGGCGCATTGAAGGCGCGCGACACCGTGGCGGTCGAAACGCCGGCGAGCGCCGCCACGTCGAGGGCGCGGGCCCCCGCCTGTCCGTTCCGCTCTCTTCCTCCACGTCCCATTTGGAATCGATCTCTCCTCAATCGATTAGATATGTATACGGTTACATGCGCTTTTCCAACCCTTTTACTTTCCGTTTGACACACCGCATGAAAGTGCTATGTAAGCGCTTACATTCTGATTGGCTTTCCGGAGGCGGTCATGTGCCGAGGCGCAGGACCGGGATAGTCTTTATCGGAGGAGGAGCTATCTTGATCGCGATCCGCAAATTCCTGCTGAGCCCCATGCAGTTCCTGCTTGCCGCTTGCCTTGCGGCCATGCTGGTTCTGGTCTTCGGCAATGTCGTGCTGCGCTATGCCTTCAACACCGGCATTTCCGTGTCGGAGGAGCTGTCGCGCCTGCTGTTCGTGTGGGTGGTCTTTCTCGGCGCCGCGGTGACGTTGTTCGAGCAGGCGCATCTCGGCGTCGATACGCTCATCCGGCGCCTGTCGCGCAAGGGCCGGCTCTTCTGCTTCGTCCTCTCCAACCTGCTGATGCTCTACACGACCTGGCTGATCTTCTCCGGCACCTGGCAGCAGTTCGGCATCAATCTCGGCATGACGACGCCGGTCATGGGCATTTCCCAGGCCTGGTTCTTCGCGCCGGTGCTGATCTTCACGGGTTTCGCGGCCGCGTGGTTCTGTATCTCGCTGCTGCGGTCGCTGAGTGGGCGGATCAGCGACGAAGAGCTGATCGGCGTCAGGGAGTCGGAAGAGGATTTCGATATCCAGCAGATGCCACCCGGCAGCGCGCCGCCGCGCTGAGTTTGTTGCCCGAGCCGTCTCAATACGCCGCACCGGCGCTTCCGAAAATTGCAGCCGCGACCGTGGGGTGAGTTCTCCCTTGAGCACAGTGGCAAAGGTTGGTCCGCGATGACAATTCTGGTCTTCATCACAGCCCTTCTCGCCGCCATGGCGATCGGCATGCCCATCGCCTATGCGCTGCTGATCTGCGGCGTGGCGCTGATGGTGCAGCTCGCCATGTTCGATCCGCAGATCCTGGCGCAGAACCTCGTCGGCGGTACCGACAGCTTCACGCTGCTCGCCGTTCCCTTCTTCATGCTGGCGGGCGAGGTGATGAATGCCGGCGGGCTGTCGAAGCGGATCGTGTCGCTGGCGCTGACGCTCGTCGGACATGTGCGCGGCGGGCTCGGCTACGTGGCAATCATCGCGGCTTGCGTTCTCTCGGCGCTTTCCGGCTCTGCGGTCGCCGACGCGGCAGCCCTCGGCGCACTGCTGGTGCCGATGATGGTCAAGGCCGGTCATGACAAGGCGCGCTCCGCCGGCCTCGTCGCCTCGGCCTCGGTCATCGGCCCGATCATCCCGCCGTCGATCGCCTTCATCCTCTTCGGCGTCACCGCCAACCTGTCGATCTCGAAGCTCTTCATGGCCGGCATTGCGCCGGGCCTAATGATCGGCATGGGGCTTGCCGTCGCCTGGTGGCTGATGGTGCGCAAGGAAGAGATCGAACTCAGGCCGCGCGCAACCAGGGCGGAGCGGCTGAAGGCGCTGCGCGAAAGCCTCTGGGCGCTGGGACTGCCGGTGATCATTATCTTCGGGCTGAAATTCGGCCTGTTCACGCCGACCGAGGCCGCCGTCGTTGCCGCGGTCTATTCGATCCTCGTCGCCACCTGCGTCTACCGCGAATTGAGCCTTTCCCAGCTCTACGCTGTCTTCGTCTCTTCCGCCAAGGTAACGAGCGTCGTCATCTTCCTGGTCGCGGCCGCGCTCGTCTCCGCCTGGCTGATCACCATCGCCGACCTGCCGGGGCAGGTGATCGAACTCCTGTCGCCCTTCATGGACAGCCCGAAGCTCCTGATGCTGGCGATCATGATCCTCGTCGTCATCGTCGGTACGGCGATGGACATGGCGCCGACCATCCTGATCCTCGCGCCGGTGCTGGTGCCGGTGGTGCAGGCAGCCGGCATCGACCCGATCTATTTCGGCGTGCTGTTCATCATCAACAATTCCATCGGTCTCATCACGCCGCCGGTCGGCACCGTGCTGAACGTCGTCGCCGGCGTCTCCCGTCTCAACATGGAAACGGTGATCCGCGGCGTCACGCCCTTCATGGTCGCCCAGCTCATCGTGCTGGGGCTGATGATCGCCATTCCCGAACTCGTCACCTGGCCAGCCGCCTGGCTGGGGCGCTGATTTTAGAAAAAATCGCATCGTATCAAGGAGGAAACGACATGCGTAAGACTTTGATGGCAGTGATAACCGGTCTGATGCTGGCAACCGTCGCGCCGCTCTCGGCAAGCGCCGAGATCAACGAGCAGACGATCCGCTTCGCCAGCGCCGGCGCCGAAGGCTCGCCGCTCGTCATCGGCCAGCGCAAGTTCGCCGAGATCGTCAAGGAAAAGAGCGGCGGCAAGATCGACGTCAAGGTGTTCCCGGCCGGCATGCTCGGCGGCGACCTTCAGTCGGTGACAGCGCTGCAGGGCGGCCTCCTGCAGATGTCCGTCATGAATGCCGGCCTGATGGCGAGCCTTGCGCCCGACTTCGCCGTGCTCGACCTGCCGTTCCTGTTCGAATCGACCAAGGAAGCCGACGCGGTGATGGACGGCGAGGTCGGCAAGACCTTCGCCAAGCAACTCGACGACAAGAATCTCGTCGTGCTCGCCTATTGGGAGCTCGGCTTCCGCAACCTCACCAACAGCCGCCGCCCCGTCGAGAAGGTCGACGACATCGAGGGCCTGAAGATCCGCGTCGTCCAGTCGCCGATCTACCTGGAAATGTTCCAGGCGCTCGGCGCCAATGCGGTGCCGATGCCGTTCCCGGAGGTCTATACGGCGCTCGAAACCGGCACGGTCGACGGCCAGGAAAACCCGGCCCCGAGCATCCTGACCGCCAAGCTCAACGAGGTGCAGAAATACATCACGCTGACGCGCCACACCTATAATCCGATGGTGCTGCTGTTCTCGAAGCCACTCTGGGAGAAGCTCGACCAGGAGGAGAAGGACCTGCTGCAGGCCGCCGCAACCGAGGCGGCCACCTTCCAGCGCCAGCTGTCGCGCGATGCCGACCAGAAGGCGGTCGACGCGCTTGCCGCCTCCGGCATGACGGTCACCAAGCTGCCGCCCGAGGAAATCGCCCGCTTCCGCGAGAAGACCAAGCCGGTTGCCGATAAATTCGCGGCTTCCGCCAACCCGGAGCTCGTCAAGGCGCTCAACGAGACGATCGAAAAGGTCCGCGCCGCAAATTGAGGCCATCCACACCGGCCGGGAGCGTGAAGGCGCTCCCGGCCCCTTTCCCCGTCAAATTCGAGGCTGACTGTCCATGTACACACAAAACCGCCTGAAGGCTCACCTTGCCGCCGGTCACGTCGCGTTCGGATGCTGGGTCGGCGGCGGCTCGCCGACCAATGCGGAAATTCTCGGCCATGCCGGCTTCGACTTCCTGCTCGTCGACCATGAGCATGGTGTCGGCGAGACCAGCGAGATCATCGACACGTTGCGCGCCATCGAGACGACGCCCTCGCCGGCGCTGGTGCGGGTCCCTTGGAACGACCATGTCTTTCTGAAGCGGGTGCTGGACGCCGGCGTGCAATCGGTGATGATCCCCTCGGTCGATACGGCGGAAGCGGCGCTCGCCGCAGTCAGGGCCTGCCGCTACCCGCCGGACGGCATCCGCGGCTATGCGGCGGGGGTCGTGCGCGCTTCGACCTTCGGGCTTGAGCCCGGCTATATTCACAAGGCCAATGAGAACATGCTGATCGCCGTGCAGATCGAGTCCTTTACGGCCGTCGACAATGCCGAGGCGATCGCGGCAACCGAGGGCGCCGACATCATCTTCATCGGCGTCAACGATCTCGCCGGTTCGATCGGCCGCCTCGAGCAGACCGGCCATCCGGAGGTGCGCGAACTGGTTCAACGCGCCGAGAAGGCGATCCTCGCTTCAGGCAAGATCATGGGCACCGTGCCGAATGCCGGCGCCTCCGTCGCCGAACTGATCGACAGCGGCTATCGCGTCATCGCCGGCCCGCACGACGTGGCGCTGCTGCGCGACGCCGGGCTCGCGGCGATGGCCGAGTACCGGGCGCTGCGGCAGGCGGAGAAGAGCGGCCAACAGGTGGGCTCGTCGTCGCACCTGCAGAAGTCCTACTGATCGGAACGCCCGCCGGGGCCGCCCCGATGGTCTTGGGTCCGTCCAGGACTGTCGGGATGCCCCTCGGCTCGTACTGTGGGTCACGAGCCGCGAAGTGGAAATGCGGGTGTCGAACGCCTGCGCACCGCGTCGGATTTCCTCGAGCTGTGATGGGGGAAGGAAGTCGGTGACGGGTACGACCTTGCAGCAGGATATCGGCACGGCGCGGGTCAGCCAGTCACCTCCGTGCAAACAGCGTTACGTCATGGCCGAGCCAGACGAGTACTTTGGCAAGGTAGTGAACGATCCTTTTCGTTCCGCCGTAAAGCTGCGGCAGAACACGTCTTGCCAGCCGATCTGGGCAATTTCATTGATAGTACTGCGTGGTCGAGCGAACTGCTGCGGGAGGCGTTGGCTCGGGAAGGCAGGGCGGAATTCACCGGCAACAAAGACCCGATAGCCGCTGTTGTTCCCGCAGTGCGCAGTGCGGCCCTTCGGAACCTTCCCCTTCAAAGGGACGTTTGCAGCAAAACTCCCGCGAAGGTTTCAAGAATGCCGAACGATACAGATCGACCGACCGTCCTCATCACCGGCTCGAGCGGGTTTCTCGGACAGGCGATCGCCGGCGGCCTCAAGGACCGCTACCACGTCATCGGCTTGGACGTGGCTGCACCGAAAGGCTCGTCGGACCGCCTTGAGACGATCGAGATCGACTTGACCTCCGACGACAGCGTCGGGTGGGCGGTGGCGGAAGTGGGCAAGCGAAGCGGCGGCCGCGTCGCCTCGGTGATCCATCTCGCCGCTTACTACGACACGACCGGCAAGGACGACCCGAAATATGACGCAGTCAATGTCCAGGGCACGCGCCGGCTTCTCACTGCACTCAAAGGCCTGGAGACCGAGCAGTTCATCTTTTCCAGCACTTTGCTGGTGCATGCGCCGAGCCCGCAAAAGGGCGTGCGGATCAACGAGGACTCGCCGCTCGAACCGGCCTGGGCCTATCCACGGTCGAAGGCGGAAACCGAAGCGGTGATCGCCAAGGAGCACGGCCAGATCAACACGGTGATCCTGCGGCTCGCCGGCGTCTATGACGAGGATTGCCGTGCGGCCTTCATCGCCCAGCAGATCGCCCGCATCTTCGAGCGGCTGCCGACCGCCTATCTGTTCACCGGCGATCTCGCGGCCGGCCAACCCTATCTACACAAGGACGATCTGGTCGACGCCTTCGTGCGCTCCGTCGACCGCCGCGCCGAATTGCCGGCAGAGAGCGTGATGCTGATCGGGGAGGAGGAAACGCTTTCCTACGGGGAAATGCAGAAGCGCATCGGCAGGCTTCTCCACGGCGAGGACTGGCGCACCTTCGTCCTGCCCAAGGGGCTCGCCAAGACCGGGTCGTGGATGCAGACGGAGGTGCTCGATCAGGAGAGCGACATCAAACCGTGGATGATCGAGAATTCCGACGACCATGTCGAGATCGATATATCCCGCGCCCGGAACCTGATCGGCTGGGAGCCGAAACACAGCCTCTCCCGCACCTTGCCGGAGATGATCCGGCGCCTCAAGCAGGATCCGACCGACTGGTACGAGAAGAACAAGCTCGAACCATCGGTCGTGGCAGCTTCGGAACCGGAGATCGAGCAGGCAAAAAGGCGGCTCGATGCGCCGCTGGAGCGCAGCAGCAGCCAGGTCGAGGCCGCCGTGGAGCGCCAGCGGCTGCGCACGCTCTGGGCGCCGATGGTGAATGTCGCGCTGGGTCTGTGGCTCGTCGCCTCGCCGATGACGCTCGGCCTTTTCGATCCTGTCGTCGCCGCGCCACCGCCCGCCCTCGGGCACGAGATCGCGGCGGCCGACATCCGCAATGCGCGTCTCGGCATCAGCGAGATCGTCTCGGGCTTGCTCGTCGTGGTGTTTGCGCTTCTAGGCATGTATCGCCGCTGGACCTGGGCGCAATGGATCACGGCAGCGCTCGGCGTATGGGTCATGCTTGCGCCGCTGGTCTTCTGGACGACCAGTGCTGCAGCCTACTCCATAGACACGCTTGCCGGCCTGCTGATTCCGGTCTTCGCCGTCATGATCCCGCCAACGCCCGGCATCAGCAGGCGGGCGTTGGCGGCGGACGACGACCGGCCTCTTGGCTGGAGCTATTCGCCTTCCGCCTTCACGCAACGCATTCCGATCGTGGCGCTCGCCTTTGTCGGCCTGTTCGTCTCGCGCTACCTCGCCGCCTATCAGATGGGGCATATCGACAGCCTCTGGGACCCCTTCTTCGGCCCGGGCGGGGCTTCTGTCCGCAATGGCAGCGAAGCGGTGGTGACATCCTGGGTCTCGAAGGGCTTCCCGATCGCCGATGCCGGATTCGGCGCCTTTGCCTATGGGCTCGACATCCTAGCGGGCGCGATCGGCGATCGGCGCCGCTGGCGCACTATGCCGTGGATGGTGCTGCTCTTCGGACTCTTGATCATCCCGCTCGGCGTGGTCAGCGTTTCCTTCATCATCATCCAGCCCCCGCTGATCGGCGCGCTCTGCACGCTCTGCATCGTCCAGGCGGCCGTTACGGTCGTGCTGATCCCCTATTCGATCGACGAGGTGCTGGCGGCCGTCCAGTATCTCTGGCGGGCGACAAAGGCTGGCGAACCGTTCTGGCG
The DNA here is from genome assembly GCF_001461695.1 of Sinorhizobium fredii USDA 205. Lineage (GTDB taxonomy): Bacteria > Pseudomonadota > Alphaproteobacteria > Rhizobiales > Rhizobiaceae > Sinorhizobium > Sinorhizobium fredii. The sequence goes on from NZ_AUTC01000144.1 coordinate 48,507, forward strand.
GACGTTCTGGATGGGCGGGCCTGCCCTTTCGGAAAACCAGTCGCCGGAGCCGGATCTCGACCGGCCGGCATCCGAGTTCATCAAGGAATTCCTCACGAGCGGCGTGAATTTTCCGTGGACGCTGGTGACGAGCGTGTTTCTCGGGGCGGCTCTGATGGCGACGCCGTTGATCTTCGGCAGCTCGCCGCCGCTCTATTACAGCGACCATGTCGTCGGCTGCCTCGTCATCATGATCGCCGTCACCGCGATGGCGGAGGTGGCGCGTCCGGTGCGCTTCCTCAATGGGGCGCTCGGCGCATGGGTCGCGGCGTCGCCGTTCGTGCTCTCCGGCGGCGGCGCGGTTGCAAACTTCGCGGATGCCGGGCTCGGACTGGCCCTCATTGCCCTCAGCCTGCCACGCGGGACGCGCAGCGAGGAGCATTATGGTGGCTGGGATCGGGCGATCGTCTGACGTTGCGCCGATTCGCCTTGGATTACGAGATGTCCGACAACCCATCGAGGCGGCGCGTCCCGTACCAGCCGCCAACCCAGGCGGCAGCGGCACCCAGCAGCAGCGAGAAGAAACCGAGAAACGCGCCGCTGGAGACGACGGTCGCGGCAGTATGCGTTGCATCGGCGGCCTTCCGCCGTGCATCAACCACGGCCGTGCGGTAGGTCTGCTCGTAGTCCTCGACGCGGGCGCGCGCCTGATCCCGGGGGATGTTCTGGGCCTGCGCCAAGGCATCGGCAGCACGGGTACGCGCGTCTTCAGCCTCCGCCACGTTGCCGGTGACCAGGGCGCGGATCGACGCGACGGCTGCATCCCGCCTCGCCGCAGGGTCATTGCCGCCGATGGTCGCGCGGATCTGGTGTTCGATATTCGCTAGCGGGTCGTCTGCCGTCGCTAGCGGCGGGGCTGCCGTCGTCGCTGCAGTCGGGGCAGTGTCCCCTGCGCTGCCTACGACGGAGGAGAGGCCGCTCAACGCCCCGCCCAGCAGCGCCCCGGCCGAGGTGGTCAGCAGATAAACGACGATCAGCGTGGTAACGGCCCAGGACGTCAGCCCATGACAGGCGCCCGTCGTCGTGCCCCTGCCGCCCGAAAGCCGGCTGGCCAAGTATCCGCCGGCAAAGGACGAGACGATGCCCGAAACTGCGAACCAGATGCCGCTCGCAATCGAGAAGGTGCCAGGCCCCGGTGTGTCACCGCTGCCGGGATCGAACGCTGCCGCGCCGATGCCGACGCCGAGCAGATTGAGTAGAAATTGGAGCGCCAGTGCCAAGGCAACGCCGGCCAACACCGCTGCCCAGGAGAGATTGCCGGACGAAATCGCTACTAGAGGCTCGGAAGGGGGTGTAACAGGACTCGTATGGCCCGGGTCGCTCATCGAAAGCTCCCTTGGGATTCAGGATCTTAACTTCCATCAGATAACCGGGCCAAGTGGGATTCGTTCCCTTTTTGCCACGGCGGATCGTGCCACCGCACTACCGATTGACGAGCCACAGGACCACGGTCAGCAGGACGCTGAGGACGACGCCGCTGGTGATCGGGATGTAGATGGTGAAACTCTCGCGCACGATCATGATATCGCCCGGCAGCCTGCCGAAGCCGATGCGCGCCAGCCAGGGCCAGAAAACCCCGACTGCGACGATGATGAGGCCGATGATGATCAGAATGCGCGACATCTGTGCCTGCCGGCCCCGCGAAAGCATCGACTCTACTGCATGTTTCCTTAAAGTCGGCGACGATTTAGGGAAACATGCAGTGTTTCAAAGTGCTACAGCGTCCTTGGCGCGTCTGATAAGACGCGCGGCGCTGTAGGGGGATCATATAGGGCCTCGTCGCCGGCGGCCCAGGCTCAGGGTTGTGGACTGCGATAGCCGCTCACTGCTGCCCGTCGGTCGCGAGGCCGTATTTCTCGAAGAGACGCGCCTGCGTTCCATCGGCGATGACCTTGTCGAGGCCCTTCTGCATGCGGCCGATCAGTTCGTCCGGAACGGAGGGGTTGCAGGCGATCGAGTAGATGTCTTCGGCAAGCACCACCGTCGACTCGATGGGTGCTCCCTCGCGTTTCAGCTTGTCGAAATATTTCTCCGAGATCGGCATCAGGTCGATGCGACCGGTAAAAAGCTTCTTGAGCGTCAGTTCCAGGTCGGTGGCGAGATCGATCCGCGGAAAGCCGTTTTCCTCGAGGATGGTCTGGGTGAAGTCGTCCCGCTGCGTGCCGACCTTGAAGACTTTCGCCTCGTCGAGGGTCTTCGGATTGGCGGGCGAGCCGACCTTGCGGATCAGCACCGTGCGGCTCTTCAAGAGAGGCTCCACCCATTTGAAGCGGGCATGGCGCTCCTTGTTGTGGACGGTGGTGAAGACGCAGTGCATCTCGTGGTTCTCGGCCAGGAACAGCGCCCGGGCCCAGGGCATCATCTCCATCGTGTATTGGAGACCCGCATCCTGCATGAGAAGCCTGACCTGTTCGACGGAAGCGCCCTTGTAGACCTCGCCCTCGCGAAAGTTGAAGGGCGGATAGGATTCGGTCACCAATTTCACGTCCGCCGATTGGGCGGCCAGCGGAAAGAGAAGTGTGATCAGGAAGAAGAGGTGTTTCATCGTCAGGTCCTTGGCACCGCCAGCAACGGCCGATGCTCGCGTTCTAGTCCGGATAAAATGTCGCCGACGGGCTGGGGTCGCCCGAGGAAATAACCTTGCCCGCAGCCGATCTTGAGGGAGAGGAGCGCGCGCAACTGCGCGTCGGTCTCGATCCCCTCGGCGACGACCTGGCAATTCATTTCCTTCGCCACCATGTGGATGCCGGCGATGAGTTTGCGGCCCCGTCGGCGGACCGTTTCGCTCTCGTCGGTCAGCGACCGGGTGAAGGCCTGGTCGATCTTGATGATGTTGACCGGGAAATGGACGAGGTAGCTGAGCGACGAATAGCCCGTGCCGAAATCGTCGAGGGCAATTTTCATCCCGGCGCCGTTCAGCGCGCTCAGCACGTCGCGAATGTCGGGGCTGTGGTGCATCAGCACCGCCTCGGTGATTTCGATGACGATGCGGGTTGGGGTTATCCCCCATTTCATCAAGGTGGCAAAGGTGCTGGCCGGCAGTTTCGGACAAAATTGCAGCGGCGAGAAGTTGACGGCCAGATAGGCGTTTTCGAGGCCCGGCACGGATGAGAGGCGGGCAAGATGGGCCACCGCCTTTTCGAAAATGCGCTCGCCGATCCTGAGGATCGCACCGGTTTCTTCGGCGACCCGAATGATATCGGCCGGCGGCAGGACGCCGTGCTCGGGATGATTGAGGCGCATCAGCGCCTCGAAGCCGGCGACCTGGCCGCCTTTGAGATCGACGATCGGCTGGAGATGGACGTCGAACCAGTCCTGCCGCAGCCCTTCTTCGATATAGGTTTCGATCTTCAGCTTTTCCTGAGCCAGGCTTGCGATCAGCGGGTCGAAGAGCTTCGCGCCGTTCTTGCCGTTGTGCTTGCGCGCATACATTGCCATGTCCGACTTCTGCAGCAGTTCGGCGGCGGTTCTTGCCTGGGCGGGATAGAGCGCGATGCCGATGCTGGCGCTCAGCGACAACGCGTTGCCGTCGACGATGACCGGCTCTGCGCAGGCGGCGGCGATGCGCTCGGAAATCTGCAGCGCGGCGTTCCGCGCCTTGGCTGCGGGAATGAGCACGACGAATTCGTCGCCGCCGAGACGCCCGACCTTGTCCTCGCCGCGCAGCTGCGCGCGGATGCGGCCGGCGATCTGGCGCAGCACTTCGTCGCCGGCGGCGTGGCCGAGATTGTCGTTGATCGGCTTGAAGCGGTCGAGGTCGATGAGCAGGCAGGCGAGTTCTCCGCCGTCCGCGGCCGTCTGCCGGATCGCCGCGTCGAGCGCCATTTCGAAGCCGGGGCGGTTGAGGAGCCCTGTCAGGTGATCGGTGATCGCCTGCACATGGTTGCGCTCTTCCGCGGTCTTCAATTCTGTGACGTCGGTCATAACGGCCAGCGACAGGGTTTCCCCGGCTTCCAGCGCCTGCACCTCCTTGATCAGAACGTCGATCAGGCGCCCGTCGGCGCATCTGAACTTGACGGTGACGGTGGCGGCTTCCACGTCATCGGTGGCCTGCCGCTTGCGGTTTTCGTAGGCGGCGCGCGTCGCCGGGTCGAGAAAGTCGGCCAAGGGGCGGCCGAGAACGGTTTGGCGGTCGTAGCCGGTGGCGAGCAGCCAATAGTCGCTGACCGCCGTCAGACGATCGTCGTCGTCGATGGAGTAGAGCTTCGCCGGTGTGAGGTTGTAGATGCGCGTCGTCTTCTGGTGGGCGCGCTTGAGATCGTTTTCCTCCTGGGCGAGACGCCCCTGCATCTCGTTGAAGTTGGCGGCCAGCATTCCCATTTCGTCAGAGGATACCCAGTCCACCATATGGCGCGACCCGAGCCGGCGCGTCGCCTCGATGGCGTGCGTCAGGCGGAGCAGCGGCCGCGTCACCATCATCCGGTTGCCGAGAATTGCCGCCGCCGTGATGATCACGATCGCAAACAGAAAGATGCCGATATAGACGGCGTCGTCGAACTCGAAATCGGAGAGGAGATCGCGCTGACGCAGTGCGATCTCCAGGCTGCCGACCGTTTTGGTCCCATCGACCGAGCGATAATGGACGGGGGTGGAGAGGACCTGTCCGGGCGGGTCCTTGTCGCGAGAGCGCTCCGGCAGCCTGACATCGAGCCCGCCGGCGACCTCGTAGACACGGACGGAAACCACCGAACGGTCCGCGAGGATCGTGCTGGCGATCTGCCGGACGCTCTCCTCGTCGAAATCCCAAAGCGGCTTGCCAAGCGCCAGCGAATTCGCCTTGAGCAGGACCTGGCCGTGATCGATGACGTCGCGATAGGCACGCTCGTTCGAGAGATAGAAGAAAAGCACGAAGAGCGGCGCGATCAGCAGCAGGAGAGCGCTGGAAACGATCAATATGAAGCGGCTCTCGACCGAATGCGTATTCATCTAAATGCCCAGGACCACACCGCACCGACAGGCCGACGCGAGGGTTCACCTGCGGCCCCACCATTCTTCGGTCCGATCTCGGCCCTGCGGCAGGCGCCGAAGCGATCTGTCGCCAATGCGTCAGCAATGCGCGCAAGATCAAACCAGGGCCTATGTTTCATTGAAAACATTAGGCTTCGGTAAATAATGCGCCCCCGTTGATAGCCCGATCGCGCTGGAATATCCAAATTGCGCAAATGTCGCGAGTGCCACCCCGGAAATGACCCAGTCCGACTTCCTGACGGCTACAGCGCCGCGCCTCTTATCAGGCGCACAAAGGTCGCTGTAGCACTTTGGCTTGCTGCATGTCTTTGTCCTTAAATCGATGTCGATTTAGGGAGACATGCAGTAGCGGCTGCCATGACTTTGCGCGAGGAGCCAGTCCCGCATCGATCTGACATGCTCGGCCTTGCGCGGGCTGCGCGGATGGACGATGTAGAAGCCGAGCTCGTCGGTCACGGCAAAGTCGAGGGGACGGCAAAGGCGCCCGGCGGCGAGGTCGGCCGCGACGAGCGCCTCGGTGGCGAGCGCGATGCCCTGGCCGGCAATCGCCGCGTCGATTGCCAGGGAGCTGTGCGAAAAGCGGAGCGACTTCAGGGACCTGACGTCCGCCGCAATGCCGGCGCGCTCCAGGAACACCGGCCACATGCCGTGCGCGTCGTGCAGCAGCACGTGGCGCGGCAGATCCTCGGCGGTCCGGATCGGACCGGCGGCGGCGATGGCGGGGCTGCAGACCGCGATGAAACGCATCGGGAACAGCAGATCGCCGGTGAGCCCGGACCCGAAGGGCGGTTTCGTCTGGCGGACGGCGAGATCGACCCCGTCGCCTTGGAAATTCGCAAGCCCGTTGGTGGCAAGCACCTGCACCTCCGTCTCGGCGTTCGAATCGGAGAATTTGCCGAGGCGGGAGATCAGCCATTTCGCGGCAAAGGACGGCGTCACGCTGATCGTCACGACTGTCTTTGCCGGTTTCAGCTCCGCAGTGGCGTCCGAGATCAGCGACAGGGCACTCTGGAGCGGCTTCAGATAGCGCCGACCCGCCTCGGTCAGTTCGAGACCCCGCGAGCGGCGGTCGAAGAGCCTGGTGTTCAGATGTTCCTCCAGCGCCCGCACCTGCTGGGCGACGGCCCCTTGCGTGACGCCCAGCTCCTCTGATGCGATGCGGAAGTTCAGGTGCCGCGCCGAGCTCTCGAACATCCTGAGTGCGTTCAGTGGGGGAAATGTGTAGGGACCTTGTCCGCCAGCCATCCAGTAGTTTTCCTACAGGCACGAGAGTGTATTTCTGCTTAGACCCGGACAGCGCGGCATGTCAAACTCGACCGGAAATCAGAACGGAATCCCGAGAAAGGTTGAGGACATGGCAAAGGAAAGAGTAGCGATCGTCACCGCCGGCGGCAGCGGCATGGGCGCTGCGGCGGCGCGCCGGCTCGCTGCGGACGGCTACAGGCTTGCGGTGCTCTCCTCTTCCGGCAAGGGTGAGGCGCTGGCCAAGGAACTCGGCGGCGTCGGCGTTACCGGCTCGAACCAGTCGAACGAGGACCTGAAGAAGCTCGTCGACCTCGCCGTTTCCACCTGGGGGCGGATCGACGTGCTCGTCAACAGCGCCGGTCATGGACCGCGCGCGCCGATCATTGAGGTCAGCGACGACGATTGGCATAGGGGTCTCGACACCTATCTGATGAACGTCATCCGCGCCGTACGGCTGGTTACGCCGATCATGCAGAGCCAGGGCTCGGGCGCGATCATCAACATTTCGACCGCCTGGGCCTTCGAACCCTCGGAGATGTTCCCGACCTCCGCGGTGTTCCGCGCCGGGCTCGCCGCCTACACCAAGATCTATGCGGACGGCTACGCGAAGGACAATATCCGCATGAACAACGTCCTGCCGGGCTGGATCGACAGCCTGCCGGCCACCGAAACCCGCCGCGACAGCGTGCCGATGAAGCGTTACGGAACAAGCGAGGAGATCGCCGCCACTGTCGCCTTCCTCGCCTCGGAGGGCGCCGGCTACATCACCGGCCAGAACATCCGGGTGGACGGCGGGCTGACCCGCTCGGTGTAGGACCAATCATCTTCGCGCAAGGCCCGCGCACGAGTCGGCGCGGGCTTTGCCAGCGGCCAGCCTCCGAGCAAAGTGCGCACACGAACAGTCCCGCATGCCGTCGTTTCAATGCCGAAGCGATCGCCTCAGCCTGGCGTCCCAACTCGGTCTGAGTACGTTCCAACCGGTCGAAACTGACTCTTCGATGCGGTTCGCCGCCTCCACAATGAATGGCTAAAATAAGTACGAACAGCGGAGCAACGGTTCGGGAACGAATGCTCTGCCCTACTCACTACGGATTACGGCAGGTGCGGAACCTCTAGGGAACAAACGTTTTGCATCGTGGTTGGCGACCGGAAGGGACTGTTAGGTTGGAGAACAGTCGATGAAAGGTATTCTTATCAAGAGTGCCCTTGCCTTGAGCCTGGGCGTCGCCTATGGGCCGGCGCTCGCGCAGACGGAGCAACCAGCGCAAGGTCAGTCCACAGAATGCCCGGCGGGCACGGAATGTCCGCAAGGCGGCGCCGAACAGGGCCAGCAACCTGAGGCACACGAAGGAGCAACCCAACAGGGTGGTGAGGCAACCGGCCAGGGCCAGCAGGGCCAGTCGGGCGAGCAACAGCCGAAGGCCGAGCAGGGCGGCACCGAACAGCAGCAGCAATCTGACACGCAGGAACAACAGCAAGGCCAGGATAGCTCCGGCCAACAGCAACAGACCGATGGTGATGCTTCCCAGTCCGGGACGGAACAGAAACCTGCCCAGGGCGAGACCGAGCAGCAGTCGGGCGAAGGCGAATCGCAACAGACCCAGGAGGGTCAGGCCTCCGGCTCGTCCACGGATGTCGACGTGACGGTGGAACAGAAGACCGAGATCACTCAGATCATCAAGGAAGAAAAGGTCGAGCCAATCGACGTTGACTTCGACGTTTCTGTTGGCGTTGCCGTCCCCGAAACCGTCAAGGTCAAGCTGAGGCCGGTTCCGGCCCGCATCATCAGGATCGTGCCGAGATACGAGGGATATCTATTCTTCGTCTTGGCGGACGGCCGGATCGTCATCGTCGAGCCTTCGTCGCTGAAGATCGTGATCATCCTGGCGTAGCGATTTGCGCCTGAACCGAGGCTCGCCGGATCGCCCGGCGGGCCGCTTTTCGAACACAAGATGGAGGAGGGTGGATGAAAGACGATTGGCAGGGCAATCACAGGCGGCACTCGACGCGCGCGGAGCCGCGGCGCTACCGTGACTACGGAAGACAGAGTGGACCGTTCCGTGACAGGGGCCGCGACGAGGAGCGGTGGGGTCGCCGCGACGACGAGGAACGCGAAGACGCATGGGTTGCAGACGCGCTGCGACATTCGTCTCGCGGCAGAGGCGATTTTCATGGCGGCGGGAGCCGCTATCTGGCGCGCCGCATCGCGGATCTCGGTTCCTTCGACCCTTACGAGAATGTGCCGCCCTTCCGAAGCCGGTCCGGCCAGGAAGATTGGCGGGCGGTCGGAAGAACCGCGGCGAGGCGGGCCGCTTCCGCGGCAAAGGACCGCGCGGTTACCAACGATCGGACGCGCGGATCGCCGAGGACGTCAACGATCGGCTGACCGAAGACCCGTGGCTGGACGCTTCCGACATCGAGGTCTCGTTAGCAGGAGGGGAGGTTACGCCGGCCGGCTTTGTTGCGAATCGGCGAGACAAGCGGCGCGCGGAGGATTGCGCGGACACCGTTTCCGGCGTTTCCCATGTGCAAAACAATTTAAGGGTGAGGTCGGAAAGTGTGGGGTAGTATCGGCGCGAGCCTGTAAATCCGGGGTTCCGTCGATACCCTCTTGACCATCATGTTATCGATAACATAAGTTTCTCCTCAACCGCCGGCTTTGGGAGGAGCGCATGGATGGTCAAAAGCTCTTGGAGTTCCGCTCCATTACCAAGGAGTTCGGCGGCACGCGGGCCCTGTCGCAAGTCTCGCTCGACCTCGAGGCCGGTGAAATTCTGGCACTTCTCGGCGAGAACGGCGCCGGCAAATCGACGCTGATCAAGACGCTTGCCGGGATCTACCGACCGGACGGTGGCGAGATCCGGTTCCGCGGCGAGCCCTATGTCAACCAGCCGCCGAAGCCCAACAAGCGCCAGCCGGTCGCCTTCATCCACCAGGATCTAGGCCTCATCGAATGGATGACGGTCGCCGAGAATGTCGGCCTGGCGCAAGGCTTTTCGATGCGGAAGCGGCTGATCGACTGGCGGCGCACCGAGGAGCGGGCGCGCGAGGCGCTGCGCCTCGTCGGCTGCGATTTCGATCCCTCGACCCGCGTCCAGGCGCTGACCCGCACCGAAAAATCGCTGGTGGCGATCGCTCGAGCCCTTGCCGTCGAGGCGGATGTGCTGGTGCTCGACGAGCCGACGGCAAGCCTTCCGGCAGATGAGGTGGAGCGGCTTTTCAACGCCATCCGGCCGCTTAAAGAGCGCGGCGTCGCGATGATCTACGTCTCGCATCGGCTCGACGAGATCTTCCGGATCGCCGACCGCGTCGCGGTGCTGCGCGATGGCCGCCTCGTCGGCCAGAAGCCGGTCGCTGAGACGACCCCGGACGAGCTCATCGAGATGATCGTCGGGCGCATGGCAGATCAGCTTTTCGTCAAGGCGGCGAGCCGGCCCGGCCAAGCGGTCGTCAGCGTCAGGCAACTCGCCTGCCAGGGCGTCGGGCCTGTCTCCTTCGATGTGCTCAAGGGCGAACTCATCGGGCTGGTCGGCCTGCGCGGCGCCGGTCAGGAACTGGTCGGTCGCGCCCTGTTCGGCTGTCAGCCGTTTTCGGGAACAGTGACGATCGGTGGCGAGCCCCCCGACCTCTCAAGCCCGGTGGCGGCGATGCGCTCCGGCGTCGGCCTGATCGCCCGCGACCGAACGGAAGAATCGGTCGCCATGTCACTGTCGCTGCGCGAGAACACCTTCCTCAATCCGCAAGCCTCGGGGCGCGGCCTGTTTTCGGCCCTCGCCCCCTCAAAGGAGGCCGCCCTGGCCGAGGCGATCGGTGAAGGCGTGGGGTTGAGGCCGAACGACCAGAGCCTGCCGATCGAGGCGCTGTCCGGCGGCAACCAGCAGAAGGTGGTGGTCGGCCGTTGGCTCACGACCGGCCGCAAGCTGCTCGTCGCCGAAGATCCGACCGCCGGCGTCGACGTCGGCGCCAAGGCGGACATTTATCGGCTGATCGCCCGGGCGCTCGAGGCGGGGCTCGCCGTCGTCGTCGTCTCGACCGATTTCGAGGAAATCGCCCATATCTGCCATCGCGCCCTGGTCTTTTCGCGCGGACGCATCGTCCGGGAGCTCAAGGGTGAAGAACTGACGACCTCGGCGGTGATTGCCGCCGCCTCGGCCTCCGAAGCCGCCTGAGTTTCCGGGAGAAGAATATGCAGTCGATCGAATCCACCGCGCTTGAACCGACCCGCGGCGAGCTTGCCGGCCTGAGCCTGGCGCAGAAGCTCATCCGTTTCCTGCCGGTCTATGGCCTCGTCGTCCTGACGCTGTTGCTGATCGTGCTGTTCTCGTTGCTCCTGCCGCAGACCTTCCCGACGGTCCTCAATGTCCGCTCGATCATCTCCGACAAGGCGATCATCGCCATCCTGTCGCTGGCGGCGATGATCCCGATGGCCTCGGGGCGCATCGACCTGACGGTCGGCTACGGAATCGTGCTCTGGCACATCCTGGCGATCAGCCTGCAGACGATGTTCGGCGTGCCCTGGCCGCTCGCCGTGCTGATCGTCCTGCTCCTGGGTGCGCTCACCGGCTTCCTGAACGGCCTGCTGGTCGAAGTGGCGCGGATCGACTCCTTCATCGCCACGCTCGGCACCGGCACCATCCTCTATGCGCTGGCGCTCTGGCACACCGGTGGCCGGCAAGTGGTCGGCGTCCTGCCGGAAGGCTTCTATGCCTTGAACGGCACGATGGTGCTTGGCCTGCCGATCACCGGCTTCTACGTCCTTGTCCTGGCGCTGGTGCTGTGGCTGGTTCTCGAATACCTGCCGATCGGCCGCTACGTCTACGCAATCGGCGCCAATCCCAAGGCGGCGGCCCTCAACGGCATTCCCGTTCGCCGCTTCGTCATCGGCGCCTTCGTCTCCTCGGGCACGCTCGCCGCCCTTGCCGGCGTGCTGCTTGCCTCGAAGCTCAGGATCGGCCAGGCGAGCGTCGGTCTCGAATATCTGCTGCCCGCCCTGGTCGGGGCCTTCCTCGGCTCGACCACCATCAAGCCCGGTCGCGTCAACGTCTGGGGCACGATGATCGGCGTCATCATCCTGGCGGTCGGCATCTCCGGTATCCAGCAAATCGGCGGCTCGTTCTTCGTCGAACCGCTGTTCAACGGCGTCACGCTGCTCGTCGCGATCGGTATCGCCGGCTACGCGCAGCGCAGGAGGGGGACGGTGGCGCGCAAGCCGCCACCGGCTCCGATCGCGGAGGCTGGGACGAAATAATTTAAAAGATCTGCATCGAATAACGAACCCAAGGGAGGAAGGGTATATGAAGCGCAGGACTTTCATGACAGGCACGGTCGCGGCCATCGCGCTGATGGGCGCCAATGCCGCGCTTGCCGATCCGATGGCCGATGCTCAGGCGATCGTCACCAAATATGCGGAGAAGGTGAGCGCCTGGGACGGGCCGACGGCAGGCCCGAAAGCCCAGGAGGGCAAGACCATCGTCGTGCTCGCCGGTGACCTGAAGAACGGCGGCATCCTCGGCGTCACCACCGGCGTCGAAGAGGCTGCAGGCGCAATCGGCTGGGAGGTGAAGGTGATCGACGGCGCCGGCTCGATCGGCGGCCGCACGGCGGCCTTCGGCCAGGCAATGGCGCTGAAGCCGGCCGGCATCATCATCAACGGCTTCGACGCCGTCGAGCAGGCGCCGGCGCTGGAACAGGCCAAGGCGGCCGGCATCCCGCTCGTCGCCTGGCATGCCGGCCCGGTGATCGGCCCGGACGACAAGACCGGGCTCTTCGCCAATGTCAGCACCGATGCGATGGAAGTGTCGAAGGCCGCCGCCAACTGGGCCTTCGTCGATGCCAAGGGCAAGCCGGGCGTAGTGATCTTCACCGACTCGACCTATGCGATCGCCATCGCCAAGGCCGACAAGATGAAGGCGGAGATCGAAGCGCTCGGCGGCAAGGTCCTCGAATATGTCGACACGCCCATTGCCGAGACGTCGCAGCGCATGCCGCAGCTGACCACGTCGCTCTTGCAGAAATACGGCGACCAGTGGACCCATTCGCTGGCGATCAACGACCTCTATTTCGACTTCATGGGACCCTCGCTCGCGGCCGCCGGCAAGGGCGGCACCGACGCGCCGATCAACGTCGCGGCCGGCGACGGCTCGGAATCGGCCTATCAGCGCATCCGTGCCGGCCAGTTCCAGAAGGTGACGGTCGCCGAGCCGCTGAACCTGCAGGGCTGGCAGCTCGTCGACGAGCTGAACCGCGCCTTCTCCGGCGAAAAATGGTCGGGCTACCTGTCGCCGCTGCACGTCGTGACCGCGGACAATGTCGAGTTCGACGGCGGCCCGAAGAACACCTTCGATCCCGACAACGGCTATCGGGATCAGTACAAGAAGCTTTGGGGCAAGATGTGATCTCCCAGAACTGGGGCACCGCGAATGGTGCCCCTTTTTTTGCTCGTCTACGCGGCCACGGTCGTATTGCCCTGCACCAACGCGAGCGGCGCTTGCCAAAATTCAGGCACATCCTCCTCCTCGGTCATCCGTAACAGCGCCTGTGCGGCTTTCTCGCCGATCTCCGTTCGCGGCACGTCGATCGTGGTGAGCCGCGTTCTGACCGCATTGGCGAGCGACGTGCCGTTGAAGCCGACCACGGAGAACCGCTCGGGCACCGGGAGCCCGGCTTCGTGCAGGTAGGAGAGGCCGCCGAGCGCCATCGCGTCGTTGAGAAAATGGATGGCCTCGATCTCGGGATGCGTTCGCACCAACTGCTCCGTTAGAAAGCGTCCGGTAGCGGCCTGCCGTGGCCTGTTTTCGCAAGTCACGCTGAGAAGATCGATGCCATCGCCGGCAAGCGACGACTTCAGCGCCAGATGGCGGCGGCGGGCACAGAGATCCCTGTCGAGCTCGGCTCCCACATAGGCGATGCGCCGCAACCTACGTTCGAGGAAGTGATTTGCAACCAGGCGTCCCGATTCCTCGTGCGAGGGACCGGCGCTGAAATCCAGCGCGCGTCTGTCGCAATCCCAAAGCTGGATCGCCGGGCAGCTTCGTCGCGCCAGCAGCTTTTCCGCATCCGCGCTTCGCGCCATGCCACCGTTCAGCAGGATGCCGGCCGGTCGGAACGAAAGCATGGCGCGGATGAGTTCGGTTTCGGTCTCCGGCTCGAAGTGTGATTCCCCGATGAAGGTCTGAAATCCGCGCGGTCGAAGCGTCGAATTGATGCCGCTCAACACCTCTGAAAACACGATGTCGCTGATCGACGGGATGATCACCGCCACCATCCGGCTCTTGCGTGAACTCAGCGACCCGGCGAGATTGTTCGGCAGATAGCCGAGCTCGTCGGCGGCTTGCTTCACCCTCTGGCGGGTTTCCGCCGAGATGTTGCCGGCGCCGCGCAGCACTTTTGAGACGGTCATGCGGCTCACACCCGCCCTGACGGCCACCTCTTGGAGCGTGATCACTTTTCCGCGCGAACTCACCCGCGTCTCCTTTTCATCAAAATGCCGCTTGCCCGATTGACGTGTCGCTTTGTTATCGATAACATTCCCTAAGTTAACGATAACCTTCGGCGTCTTTCAAGAGAAATAGCCGGTGAATGAGAAGGAAATCGACTTGCATGCGGGTGCTTGGCGGCCGCGGCCGGAACGCGCCGGCACGCCCGGCAGGGGAGGCGGCCCCTTCCTAGGTCCGCGGGGGCCCGGGCGAAGTCCGGGAATGACGATCTACCAAGTGGAGGAGAAACTATGACGATTTCGAAATTCATGCGCACCATGGTCGCCGCCGTTGGCATCGCGGCGGCCGGTCTCGCTTCGGCGGTCGAGGCGCAGGCCGCAACGCTCAACGACATCATCTCGCGCGGCACGGTGCGCATCGGCGTCCTGACCGGCGCGCCGCCGATGGGCATGGTCGACGAGCAGGGCAACCCGACCGGCTACGACGTCGACGTGGCCAATCTGATCGCCGGCTATCTGTCGCTGCCGGTCGAGCTCGTGCCGCTGACGCCGCCGGCCCGCATTCCGGCGCTGCAGACCGGCAAGGTCGATTTTCTCGTCGCCACCCTTGCGCCGACCGGGGAGCGCGCCAAGACGGTGATGTTCACCCAACCCTACAGCGCCTTCAACATGGACATCATCTCCGGTCCCGACCAGAAATTTGCCAAGCTTGCCGATCTCGAAGGCAAGCGCGTCGCCGTCAACCGCGGCTCGTCGCAGGAGACGGCACTGCGCAAGGCGGCGGTTCCTGGCCTGGAAATCGTCGTCTACGAAGACGATTCCACCAGCGCGCAGGCTCTGATCGCCGGTCAGGTCGATGCGGTCGCGCTGCCCTCGACGGTCGGCGAGGCGATCATCAAGCAACGGCCGGATGCCGGCCTGCAGGTCGCCTTCACCTTCTTCCAGCAGGGCAACTCGATGGCGACGCGGATGGAGGACTTCGAGATCCGCCAGTGGCTCAACACTGCCATCTACCTGATGAAGATCTCCGGCGATCTCGACAAGATCGCAACGAAGTGGACCGGCCGGCCGATGCCGACGCTCCCGACGTTCTGATTGCGTTGAACAGGGGCACGCCGGCAATGATTTGCCGGCAGCCCGCGCAACCTCGACGGAGTTCCCATGACCTACACGTTTCAATTCGGCGTGCTGGCCCAATACCAGGACCAGATCCTGAGCGGCATCTGGCTGACGATCAAGATCTCGGTGCTGTCGATCATCCTTGGCTGCGCCGCCGGCATCGCGCTTGCCTCGGCCCGCTCCATCTGGGGCGGCGCGGTCCGCTTTCTTGTCGATGCCTATGTCGAGATCATCCGCAACACGCCCTTCCTGGTTCAGCTGTTCATCGTCTATTTCGGTCTGCCGGGTCTCGGCCTTCGCGTCGGCGCCGATACGGCGGCACTGATCGGCATGACGATCAACCTCGCCGCCTATTCGACCGAGATCATCCGGGCGGGCATCGAGGCGGTCCACAAGTCGCAGATCGAGGCGGGCGAGGCGCTCGGCTTCACCCGCTTCCAGATCTATCGCCATGTCATCCTCGTGCCGGCGATCGCCAAGGTCTATCCGGCGCTTTGCAGCCAGTTCGTGCTGATGATGCTGGCCTCCAGCATCTGCTCGGCGATCTCGACCCAGGAACTCGCCGCCTCGGCCGCCTTCGTCGAATCGCAGACCTACCGGTCGTTCGAGATCTATATCGCCGTTACGCTGATCTATCTGGCGCTGGCACTGGTACTGCGGGCCGCCCTTGCGCTGATCGGTATGTGGCTTTTCGGCCGCCGCGTCGCGCGCCGGACGATGACGGCACTCCCGGAGGTTCAGGCATGACGCTCAAGACCTTCGGCCTCGATCAGTTCGGCTTTCTTCT
The DNA here is from genome assembly GCF_001461695.1 of Sinorhizobium fredii USDA 205. Classification (GTDB taxonomy): domain Bacteria; phylum Pseudomonadota; class Alphaproteobacteria; order Rhizobiales; family Rhizobiaceae; genus Sinorhizobium; species Sinorhizobium fredii. The sequence goes on from NZ_AUTC01000144.1 coordinate 64,100, forward strand.
TTTTTCGTTGCAATGGACGCTCGTTCTGACGGTGATTGCGCTGATCGGCGGCGGCCTGCTGGGCTTTGCCGTGGCGCTCGCCCGCACCGCGCAGCTGAAGCCGGTCCGGATCGCCGCAGCCAGCTACATCCAGATCATCCAGGGCATTCCGGTGCTGATGATCCTGTTCCTCTCCTATTATGGCCTGAGCCTCGCCGGCTTCGAATTGCCGCCGCTCATTGCCGCCGGCGCCTCGATGACGATCTACGCGTCCGGCTATCTTGCGGAGATCTGGCGGGGCTGCATCCAGGCCGTGCCGAAGCAGCAATGGGAGGCGTCGGAATCGCTTGCCATGACGAGGCTGCAGCAATATCGCTACGTGATCCTGCCGCAGGCCATACGCATCTCCCTGCCGCCGACCGTCGGTTTTGCCGTCCAGGTGGTGAAGAACACCTCGATCACCTCGATCATCGGCTTTGTCGAACTGGCCCGGGCCGGGCAACTCATCAACAACGCGACGTTCCAGCCGTTCCGCGTCTTTCTCGCGGTCGCCGCCCTCTACTTCGTCGTCTGTTACCCATTGTCCCAGCTGTCGCGCCTGCTGGAAAGGAGGCTTCATGTCGGAAGTAGTCGTTGAAAACGTCCACAAGAGCTTTGGCGCTCTCGAAGTCCTCAAGGGCGTATCGCTGACGGTCGGACGCGGCGAAGTCTTTGCCCTAATCGGTCGGTCAGGCTCGGGAAAAAGCACCCTGCTGCGCTGCATGAACGGTCTGGAGAAGATCAATTCGGGCCGTATCGAAATCGCCGGCCACGCCCTCGGGGAAGACGCCAAGGCGCTTCGCAAGCTGCGCACCGACGTCGGCATCGTCTTCCAGAGCTACAATCTCTTTCCGCACCTGACGGTCGGCGAGAACATCATGCTGGCGCCGCGGATCGTCAAGGACGTGGCGAAGACGAAGGCCAAAGAGGTTGCCCGCGAAGTGCTGCAGCTCGTCGGCCTGTCGGAGAAATTCGACTCCTATCCGGACCAGCTTTCCGGCGGCCAGCAGCAGCGTGTCGCCATCGCCCGCTCGCTCGCCATGCGGCCGAAGGTCATGCTTTTCGACGAGGTGACCTCGGCGCTCGACCCGGAACTCACCGAAGAAGTGTTGATGGTGATGGAGCAACTTGCCCGCGACGGCATGACCATGATCCTCGTGACGCACGAAATGGGCTTTGCCCGCCGAGTCGCCACCCAGACGATCTTCATGCACAAGGGAAAGATCTGGGAGCAGGGGTCGTCTGCTGCGCTCTTCGCCAATCCGCAGACACCGGAACTGCGTCAGTTCGTGAAATCCGACGTCAAATGAAGGCTGACGCTTCGTTCCAGCACCCCTATTTGACCTGCGAATCGATCGGTCTCATCGAGCTGTAAACCTGATGGCCCCTCCAGTATTTGCATCGTCGCAATTTGGGGATCGCCCCTTTCCAGCGCAGGGGCGAGCGAGCAACGACCGGGAGGCGATGTGAAACCGGACGCCGTAAGCGGCGTTTGGGCTAATTTCTGATGACCATAGATCGGGCGCAGAGGGAATTCTGGCCTTGAGGCGCGGCATAAGCCCAGGTTCAATGAATTCCCGGAGTGGACGGCGAATCGGCTTTGCCCTATCGATTGGGCATGAGATCGAGCCTCGAACATCTGCCGGAGAAGAAGCAGCACGAGCTCACTCGCGTGGTCGAGATTATCCATGAAGAGTTTTCTGACGCGCTCGAGGGAAGCTCGGCCGCCTTCAAGAAGCGCGGGCGAATC
>NZ_AUTC01000145.1 GCF_001461695.1 Sinorhizobium fredii USDA 205
TGGTTGACGGAACCCCTTGCGCGAGACAGACAATCCGGTCGTGCTGACCGGAAGCTCCTGGAGGATGTCGGTACCTGCCAGCCCCTGGCGACTGACATCAACTGCCCACGACCAAACATTGATCCCGTCGCACGCATTTTTCGCCCGTCACGCTCTGTGATGACTTCGGCGCGCGTCTCGGGGCGACCTTGGTTGCTGGTTTTCGAACGGCAAGCCCCACCCATCATCGACTATCTGATGGGCTAGACGGGCGGGAGGGACACGCTGACTCAGGTTGAAATGCGTTTCCCAACCCGCGATGCCGCCATTGCCTACGCAAAGCGTCAGAGACTCAATTACACCGTCGTAGACGACAAGAGCCGCCACCCCTAGTTCTCGTTAATACCGCCGGCAAGCTCTACCGTTCCTTCCCCGTGCCGCCCCTGTGCCGCGCGATCGGCGCATCGATCGGCATCGCCAATCCGGAAGAGCCCGCCGCTGAAGCAGCGGGCCGTGCTCTCCTTTTTCTCGATCATGCCGATAGTCCCAGAGTGCCCAGGCTGACACGGCGGTGACGAGCACGCCGAGGACCACATGGGTCCACATCGCGTTCATGTTCGCCGCGAATTGAAGCAGCCAGGGCGAGACCATCAGCCAGGAGAAGATGCGGCTCAACCGCACCACAGCCTACCGCTCCTCCAGGCCTAAAAGCGGCCGCCGGAACAATAATGAACAGCGAAAGCTAGCACCGCGCCGTCTGAAGAAGGCATTCTTTCGATGTGAACTGCATTCCCAGTCCGTATATCTTTGACGGGCCGCCTCATATGAGAACCGCCCGTCGGAAAGCTGGCAAGGCTTCGAAGCAGGCGCCAGATAGCTCGTCAGATATCGTACCGCGAATCGAGCTCTCGCAGGGCAGACCGAACCTCATCGATTGAAACCGGCTCAGGCGTTCCTGGCATATGACGGAGAGCCGGCTTCGAATCTATCGCGTAAAAGTCCGAAGCCCACGCGGCGAGAATGGCCCGTTTATCATCGACAGAAAGTGCAGGAGCCTTCACCACATCCATTGGACGTCGAAGCGGCGACCAGTGAGATGCTAGAACTTCCGGTCCGATGTTCACGGCAGTTGCGGCAATCTGCTTAAACATATCGTCCATCATCGGTTCACCTCAGCTTACGTGCGGCTTCCTACTCCACCTCGCATGAGTCGCCATGACGAGGTCAGTTTCCGGCGCCAGCAGATCGTGCTTTTCCGCGAAGGCGGCAAACAAGCCGCGTGCGGTTTCAGCTTCAATCTCGCCGCGCAAGGCAGCGCGGCATGCCTTGAGCGCAACCGAATGCGGACCATCCCTGAGCGATATCGGCCACTCGACTAGATGTCGGTAAGCGTCCATCACGCTTCTCACTTCCGTCGGGAATCCAAGACCGACGAGAATACGCACAGGTTTCTTGAACATATCGGGTTTCATAACTCTCTCCTTTCCAACCCGCGATGTTGCAGCACGCCACTACGGCGTCGCCCTCCGGTGGAAAACTTGCTCAAGCGGCGCCCTGGGCTTCGATCTGCGGCGCGGCGTCCGGCCGTCCAAGGGCGGAACCCCTTTGAATGCTGATCGTGCGCGGTTTCAATGCCTCGGGAATCTCCCGGACGAGATCGATGGTCAGCAGATCATTGCTCAATCCCGCTCCACTCACCCTGACATGGTCGGCAAGCTCGAAGCGATGCTCGAATGGTCGGCCGGCGATGCCTCGGTGCAGATAGGCTTCGGACGGAAAATCCTGCTTCTTGCCTGTAACGGTGAGAAGATTGGTCTGGAATGTGATGTCGAGGTCGCCTTCGGCGAAGCCGGCAACCGCAATCGAGATGCGGTAGCTGTCGTCACCCGTCTTGACGATGTCATCGGGCGGCCAATCGCTGGACGAACGGTCGCGCTGGGCGTTTTCCAGAAGGCTGAAGAGCCGGTCAAAGCCAACGCTCGATCGAGAGTGTAGTCGTAAGATGTTGCCATAGCCATATCCTCCTAAAAGCAACATGGTATGGAGCGCCGAAAGACGGCGCTTCCAGCATTGCCAGCCCTGTTGTCAGCGGCTGGCGGCCAATGATCTGGTATTTGAGAAATCCGGCTTCAAGTGCTGCCTTGGAGAATTTTCGCAAATCTCAATGCAGCTTGAACTCACCTTCAATACGGCGCCATTCGTTCGGCCGGATCAGGCGCTGATGCGTATAGCGAACGGAATGCAGCGGACCGTCGAGATTGACTTACCAGATTTCTGTTAGGCAGTCAGTGTTAGCGGCAGAAGGCTCAAATCGGCAAAATCTTGCGCAAGCGACGGAAGCCATCAAATCGGACGCAGCCTATGTCGTTAGATATCGCGACCATTAGACGTATTGCCCGCCTTGCCCGTCTCGCACTCAGCGAAGACGAGGCTGAAAAAATGTGTGGCGAGGTGAACGAAATTCTGACCTTCATCGAGCAACTTTTGGAGGTTGATGTCGAAGGCATCCCTCCGATGACCTCGGTTGTGCCAACAACCATGAAAATGCGCCCGGACGTCGTGACCGAAGGCAGTCTTGCCGAAGAGATCGTGGCGAATGCACCTCTCAGTGAGTGCAACTTCTTCCTGGTCCCCAAGATTCTCGAGTAAGCACAGACAGCCTCGGGCTTTGGAGCATTTCACGGCCGGCGATCGCCGCCAAACGATGCGCCCCTTTGCATGGCGCGTGTTAGCGGCTTGAGATTTCCGGCCCACATCCGATGCTTCGAAAGCTTGCCGATCTCGTTTGTGATCGAATGATGTGTTATGGCGAAGGTCCTGTCGTTTTGCACTTAATCAGGTTCTTCCTCAATTTGTGTGTTTCACTCACCGTTAGACATGATGCCGCTATGGGCGGGGATGCAAACGAAACGAAATGGTCGCCCGGCCTAGGGGCAAAAGTCCTGGGTGTCGCGCCCACTGCTGATGACAGTTGGGTTGTTTCCGCTGCCGGTCCAGGGTTCGGCATTTGCCCTGATTGCAGCCGGCGGACTCGAAATTGGCATGGCTGGTCCAACCGGAGCCTTCAGGATCTGCCGGTCCAAGGAGAGGCAGTCACGGTTATCGTGCACGCCTTGCACAAGGAGGGTCTGTCCTGTTCGGAGAAGGCGAAATTCTCAAGGAAGCGCTCGAGATTGCCACCGGCCCAAAAAAACATCTGTTGCGCTCGCTGTCATTGCCGAAGGGCACTTCGCGGTGACGGCGGTGTGCAAGACTTTGGGTGTTGCCCGGTCAAACATGGCAGAACGTGCAAAGCAGATCCCTTCCAAAGCCCGTGGACGGCCGCCGCTTGCTGATTGGGGACTGGTTGAAGAGATCAAAGCGATCATCGCCGACATGCCGACCTGCGGCTATCGCCGGGTTCACGCCATTTTGCTCGAAACACCACCAACGAGTGGCGTGCCTGGCCAAATGCCAAGCGCGTCTATCGAGTGATAAGGCTGCATGGGCTGCGTTTTCAGCGCCATACCGGTGCTATCGATACCCGCCGCCATGATGGCCGTGTTGCGGTCGAAGTGTCGAACCTTCGGTGGTGCTCAGTGCGCATTCCGGTGAAGTCGGCTGCTGATCCGAAACGAAGCCGGCCACCTATTCCGATCGCACCGGCTATCGCCACTGTCGCTCCGACCCGGCGATCTGCCGCGACTACCCGTTGTTGGCCGCCTGCACCTCAAACGCCGCTGCGACCAACCCGTATGTCTGGGCCGATGCCCGCGAGCGCACCGATGCCAACCGCCTGACGTCCTGGGGCAAGGACGATCTACAAACGCCGCAAGGAGACGGTCGAGCGCTCGTTTGCCGACGCCAAGCAGCTTCACGGTCATCGCTGTGCCCGCTTCCGAAGTCAAACCCGCGTCGCATGCCAGTGCCTGCCGGCAGCCGCAGCGCAGAACATCAAGAAGATCGCCATGGTCCTGACCAGGGCACCCAAGACCTGCCTGAGCAAACGTCATGCGCGCCGCGACGACACATACAAGCCGCCGCAATCCACTCGACAGCGCAAACCCAAAAACAAAAAACCCGCCGAAAATATCGACGGGTTTGTCAGCAGTCTGAGCCCGCCGCTGAGGCGGCGGGCCATACTCCAATTCTCTATCATGCATGAGCATGCGGGTTCTGCCGATTGTCCCAAAGGGCCCAGGCCGACACGGCGGCAACGAACGCTCCAAGGACCACGTGGGTCCACATCGCGTTCATGTTCGCCGCGAATTGAAGCAGCCAGGGCGAGACGATCAGCCAAACCCCGAGCACCAGGCTCGACCACTCTTCCCACTCAGCAAAAGCCGACAGCGCGGCAACAGCCAGAGCGGCGAGCAAGATTCCGACAATCCATGCGTTCCACGCTGGTATGGTTTCGCTGGCGAAGCCGAGCGCCCAAGGTGAAACGAACAGGGCGACTGCGAGAACCAGATTGAGCCAATCCTGTGCTTTCTTGCTTTCCATCAGTCCATTTTCCATGACAACCTCCACGAATGAAGTTTGATCGACGGAGTTCTCGCGTGCTGTGCACGCTGCGCGAAACGATGTAATTTTGCGAAATACGATCTTCAAGAGCCCGATTATCTCCGTGGGCTGCGGCAACCACGACTAAGGCGATTGTGATCGACTGCCTCGACAGATCGACGATCTTCGCGTAGGCGAACAGTGGCAGAACACACCCTTGGAGGAAGGCCCGCGACGAAAATGGGACATGCGGTTGCCAATCCGCCGACGAGAGAAGGAAAATTTCGGCGTGCAATCGGATCGCGGCAAAAGGGGGAGGTACCAGCCGCCGCCGGGATAAACTTGGTTGATTCCTCACCCTCGTGACGGTCACCGGATGCGCCACCCTGACCGGAGCCGCTCGCCAGCAGCCGAGCGAGCTCTTGTCACCCGGAAGGCCGGATTCGTTCCAGTGTTGGACACGCTGAAGCGTAATCTCGTTCCATGCCTTCAACATCGTCGCTCGCTTCGGCGATGAGCCAGCCCTTTTCCAACTCGCCGGTCAGTTCGAAAGAGCGCGGCCATGCTCTCGAACCCGCGGTCCGCCCCGGACCTTTGAGTTTGCATAGAAGCGCGGATACATAATGCACGCTTTACCCCTTGAACTCGCCAAGCCGCGAAAATAGATCTTCGACGGGCGCCATCCAAAAGCGCTTTCCTTGTTGAAAACCAACGAATTCAGTGAGGTAGAAATGCACACGAAGATGTTTGACCGACCAGTTTACCTACGTGAAAGGAAGGATCTGGTCCTCGAAATCACGAACCTGGAAGACGCGATCGATTTTCTTGAGGAGTGGTCCAAAGGAGATCGCGATATCATTCACGACGCGACCCTGAAAACGTGCTACCTGGCACATGACGGCCACAAGCCAGTTCAGGTGGCGCGCGATGCGCTCCGCTCCTTTGCGCAAAAGAAGGGCATCCTTGTCAAGGCTCCCGCGGTCTTGCCGTGGATGACCAAGGCCGAACCGGGCGGCGGTCGAGTACACCCGTAAACCGGCTTCGAGAGTGGGGGGGGCCGCGCTCGCGGCCTCTCTAGTTAGCGCGGTAAGCAGCGCTTGTTGCGTGGTTCTCAAGGTAGGCTGGCGGGCGGCAGTGAGCCTGCCTCCGAATCCGCTTTCCTCCCATGGAAGTCATCGATAGCGCAGGGCATCAACCAGCATCGCGAAGACAGGCGATGCCAGACGGCGGCTCGATAGTAGGGGGGATATCCAGGAAACGAGGGACACCAGTCCGCTAGCACCTGGATGAACCGTCCTTGCTGATCGCAAAACCCTCGCCCCTGTGCCCCGCCCCTGGGGCTGCGGCATGCAGAGGGGAAAGATAAATCAACCTCCCCAGCGCAGCGCCGCCGTGTCGACGGGCGCGTCCCACAGCGAAAGCTCTCGTTCCGCAAGACACGCGACGGTGATTGACAGGCCCGCCATGTCCAAAGAGGTCACGTAGGTCCCGACCAGCGGCCGGGCGATCGTAAGGCCGAGGCGCTCGCAGTGCGCTTTCGCAGCATTGTACACGAGGTAAAGCTCGGACACCGGTGTACCACCGTAGCCATTGATGAACATGAGGAGTTTTTCGTCACGCTCCGATGCCAGCTCGCCTAGGATTACCTCAAGCATAGTTTCCACAATTTCGTCGGCGGCGGCGAACTTGACCCGTGCGCGGCCCGGCTCTCCGTGAATGCCGACCCCGATCTCCATTTCATCTTCAGCCAGAACGAAGGTCTCCCGCTGCGTGTCGGGCACGGTAACACCACGCAGCGAAACCCCCATCGTGCGGATGCGACCGTTCAGGCTCTCGCCGAGCGCGCTCAGTTCATTGAGCCGCCATCCGGCCTCCGCCGCCGCCCCGAGCAGCTTCTCCACCACGATGGTTCCTGCAACGCCTCTCCTGCCTTGGCTGCGCTTCGACCCGCCGGGATCGACGTCATCGCGCACCACGACGGTAGCGATCCGGTGCTCGGCCGCGACGAGTTCGGCGGCCATCTCGAAATTCATGACATCGCCGTCATAGTTCTTGACGATGAGCAGACAACCCTCGCCACCGTCCGTTTCCCGGATCGCGGCGACAATCTGGTCCGGCGTTGGAGACGTGAAGACATGCCCGGTGCACGCGGCATCCAGCATACCTCTCCCGACAAAGCCGACATGCATCGGCTCGTGCCCGGCGCCGCCGCCCGAAATGAGCGAGACCTTGCCCGGCCGAAGGCTGCGCCGGCGAACGAATTTCCCGTCGGCTCCGAAGGTCACTAGCCGTTCGTGGGCCGCCACTAGGCCCGCCAGGCTCTCAGCAACCAGCGTCTCGGCTCGGTTCATGAATTTCTTCATCCTGTCCCTCCCACGACGCCGTGCTCTCCTGCCTCGCGCAAATTGTCGCTCGATCGGACAGGAATATAGAGGGTTCTGCCGGAGGCAGCGACATACTGAAACACACTCACGACCCTCTAATCCATCGTTCCGACCAGTTTCGCCATATTCCGGACGAGTTCCTCGATCACCTCGTCGAACAGGCGGTTCTTCTTTTCATCGCCGAGATCGGGAACGATCAGCGAGAGCTGGCGCAGCTTCTCCGCACTTGCGAAATCCGGCAGCTTGCCGGGGTGCGCCGACTGATAGGCCTGAAGAAAGCGTTCCTGCTCGCCCGGGCTGAAATGGCAGACGCGGAATATCGTCGCGAGGTGGCGCGCCGGCAGCGGGGTCGAATAGGCCGGGCTCGTTACCTGAGTGACGAAGCTGCGATGCTTGCCGAGTGCCTCGGCGAGGCGCTGACGGGTTCCTGACGGCCGATTGTCGATAATCTGGGCCAAGATCGTCTTGTAGGCGATGATGGGGTCTTCAACCGTCTCGCGCGACATTCATTTCATCTCCGCCGCGGCCTGGCCGTCCGTGCACAAGCCGCCGATTGTCGATCGTATGCCAGTCACGCGATTGGGCGCCACAGAGAAGTGGCGAAGGCCCGCGGCCATGAGCGCCGGTATATGTCGGGGGTCGGAGGCCATCTCGCCGCAGATCCCGATCGGTTTTTTCATCGCCTCGGCAAGCCTCACGCCCTGGGCGATCACCCTAAGGACGGCTGGCGTGGCGGCGTCGTAAAGTGCGGCCACGGTTTGGTCGTCTCTTGCGGCAGCCATCAGATATTGCGCCAGATCATTCGTGCCGAAGGAGAAAAACGCCGAGTGCGAAAATTGCTCGAGCATCAGCGCCGCCGCCGGAACCTCCACCATCATACCGATCTCGGGCATGCGCGCCTCCACCCCGCGCCTCAAGAGAACGGCGCGCTCCTCTTCGAAGTAGGTCCGCATCGCGTCGAGCTCGTCAGGCACAGTTACCATGGGCAGGAGGACGCCAAGATTGCCGTGCACGGCGGCGCGCAACAGGGCGCGCACCTGGGCGCGGGCAAGCTCTGGCCGTGCCAGGAGCAACCGGATGCCTCTGAGGCCCATGAAGGATTCGCTCTTCCTGGCCCCTAAGCCCGGCAATGTCTTGTCACCGCCTAGATCGAGCATGCGCACGATCGCCGGCGCGTCGCCGGCCCATTCCAGTGTATGCCGATAGATGTCGTAATGCCTTTGCTCGTCGACGGCATCCGCCGACGAAGCCACCAGAAATTCGGTCCGCATCAGACCGATGCCCGCGAAGGACGCGGGATCAATGGCCCTGAGCTCGAGTGGATCGTTGATGATGGCGGACAGCCGGATCGCAACGCCGTCGGCGGTTTCGACCACTCCACCGGCGCGGCGCGCGGCGATCGGCCTTGCTTCAGCTTTTGTCGGTTTCGCCTCGCGAACATGCGAATCGTCGGGCGCAACGACGACTCTCCCGTTATTCGCATCGACGAGCACGCGTGCGCCGTCCGCCACTTCGAACCGCCCCGTCGCCACGACCATGGGCACCGAGCGGCCGCGCGCAAGCATTGCCACGTGGCTTGAGAGGCTGCCTTCAAAGAGGACGATGCCGCCGCCGGCGGTCCAGTCATGCGCAAGGAATAGGCTTGGCTCAAGGTCCTTGCCGACGAAGACCGAACCCGGCGCGAAATCCTCCAGAGGAAGGCCCGTGAGCGCGCTCACGACGCGATTGCGGATATCGACGATGTCGACCGCGCGGGCGCGCACTTGCTCGTCGGGCGCCTCTTCGATACCGGCGATATAGTCGTCGAGCGCCCCGACCCAGGCGAGAGCGGCGCCATCGCCGGCGACGATCCGGTCCCCGGCCATTTCGACGAGAGCCGGATCGAGCAGCATCTCGATCTGGAAATCAAGAATGCCGGCGCTCTCCTCGTCCGACCGGTCCGCGAGTGCTCGGAGCTCCACGACGGCGGTGGCGACGGCCTGCAGCAGCTTGTCGCGCTCCGCGGCCACGGTATCGGAGAGCGCAAACACTTCTGCCGTAACATCAGCGGCGCGATGGACAGGCCCGAGCCCCACGCCGGGAGAGGCGGCGGTTCCGGCGATTTCAAGCGCTTCGGCCATGCTTCCTTTCTTCATCGAAGTCGCGCTCGACAAGCGCCTTGAGGGCATGGATCGCTTCGGCGGCGCGTAAACCTCGGGCGCGGATCTTCAGCATCGAGCCCCTGCGAATCCTCGCCCCCATGATTTTGACGATGCTCTTGCCGTTCAGCCAGACGTGGCTGTCGTTGACCTCGATCTCGACGGTGCAGGGAAACGACTTGGCGAGCCGCGTGAAGATGACCGACGGACGAGCATGCAGCCCGAAGCCGTGCGTCACCTCGATCTCCGCCTGGCAGTAACCGTGCGTATCGACTGCCTCCGGCGTTTCCCGTCGCGACCTGTTGTCCATCACGGCGACAGCTCCTCCGCGGTCGCCACGACGCGGGCGAGAACCGCACCGCCCGACGCCTCAGCGGCGGCCATCACCGCCCCCTCGACCAGAGGCGCGTCGCAAATGATCACTCTTCCGGAACGGGGTTCGCCGAGCATTTCGATCGCCATTTCGCTATTGGTCTCCGCCCCGCCAAGATCGACGAAGACGGCGACCCCCGCATCCGACCAGGCCCGTTCGATCGCTGCCAATATTCCAGCTGCATGCGTACCGAGGCCACCTTCGGCGTTGCCGCCCGACCAGGCGAGCGGCACGCAATCGCCAACCATCTGGCGCACCATGTCGGCGGCACCCTCGGCGACGAGTGGAGAATGCGAGACGATGACGATGCCGACATTTGCGGATTTCGGGTTCATGCCGGACATTGCTCCTCCAAGAAACGACAGATCGCTGCCGTCAGCAGCGCACAACTCTTCGCGCCCGGATCGACATGCCCGATCGACCGATCGCCAAGAAACGCGGCACGCCCGCGCATCGCCCTCATGCCGAAAGTGAGGCTTGCCGCCCTTTCCGCCTGCTCGGAAATACCTGCCAGACCCGCGCGCCTTACCACTTCGGCATGCACAGGGTAAAGCACGTCGAGCAACGTCTTGTCGCCGGGGCTTGCGCGGCCGCGCCGGGCGACGGCATCGATGGCATGCTCGAGCGCGCGTGCGAAGTCATGCTGGCCGTTCGCACCGTCCAACTGGCGGCCGATCGCGATCAGAAGCGTCCCGTAGAGCGGACCGGCCGCGCCGCCAACGCTCATGACGAGCGTGAAGCCGATCTCCTCCAGGGCTTTCGGCAGGGCAAGCTCTGCGAGCCGGTTTCGCTCGGCATAGACCGCTTCCAAGCCACGACGCATATTGGTGCCGTGGTCTCCGTCGCCGATCGCCCTGTCGAGCTCCGACAGATGATCGGCATTGGCGGCAATCGCTTCGCGGCAGACCTCGATCAACCCGCCTATGAGCGCTGAATTTGCCAGCACGACCAACACCTTTTACCAACCCTCGCTCGATCATACTCGCGATCGGCCGCCATCGTTAGAGCACGTGCCAAAGGCGCGTTGCATTCTAACGGGTTCGTGCCACGCGCCTTAAGTCACGCGCCTTACGTCTCGTTTCCATGCATGTCGTCATCCAAAAACCGCTGCACAGTCTTGGGCGACGTGCATTAACGAAGCCCCGCCGCGACTTCGAAGACCGCGGCCACCGCCATGGCTCCCGGATCGGGTATGCCGTCGAGATCTCTTTCGCCGACATAAGATGCGCGCCCGGCCTTCGCCTTCTTCATTGCCCGAGTCGCGTCGGCGCCGGCACGCGCCGCGGAAGCAGCAGCGGTCAGACCGCCGGCCTTGAGGGCGCGCAGTGCCGGGTCCAAAGCATCCACCATGGTGCGGTCGCCGACGCCTGCGCCCCCGTAGAAGGTCATCCGTTCCAGTCCCGCCAGCAGCGCCCCCGCCATGTCTTTCGTGTCCGAATAGGCCTTGGCGGCGGCGGTGAAGAAGATCGACAGAAGCACGCCGCTCGAGCCGCCCATGCTGGTGCTGAGAATGCTGCCGATCGACGAGAGCGTCGCGGCGATGTCCTTCAGCGGCAGCCTTTCGATCTGCGCCAGGACGCTGCGCGAGCCTGTCGCCACGGTCGAGCCGGTATCGCCATCACCGGCGCGTGCGTCGAGGTGGTTGAGCTCAGCTTCGAGGGAGAGCAGGTGATCGCAGATCGCCGCGATCAGCCGATCGGCGGCCGGATCGTGACTGGCCACCACGGACTGGGTGGCCGGCACGGCAATCGCCGGCAGCACGGTGACGTCATGCCGCTCGACTGCAGGTACCCAGGCGTGCGGCCCGACGGACGCTTTCAATGCTGCCTCCCGCTCGCCATCAAGCCGCATCAGGGAAAGCGAAAAGCCGTTCATGTTGAGCGCCGTCATCAGCGGCGCCGGGCCTATCGTCAGCTTCACACGCTCGGCGAGTGAAGAGGAAAGGACCGTGTGAGCGATCAGTCCCATCTCGATCGGCGGCACGGCACCGAGATTGTTGATGAGAAGCGCATAGCCGCCGTCCCCCGGCAAAGCTCTGGAAAGCCGCTCGGACATGGTCGCAACGATGCTGCGCGCCTCCTGCAGGGCGATCCGTTCGACACCGGGTTCGCCGTGGATGCCGAGCCCCAGTTCCCCCTCGTCCGCCTCGAGCCGTTCCGCATGGGACTGGCCGGGGATCGAGCACGAGGAGAGCGAAACGCCGAGCGAAACAATATCGCGCGCCGCCGAGCGGGCTGCGGCGGCAACGGTCTCGAGATCGGCGCCGCACTCGGCGAGGTGACCGGCGATCTTGTGGACGAAGAGCGTTCCCGCAACACCGCGTGGCTGGACGATATCCGGGAGCGCGATGTCATCGGCGACGATCACCATCTCGACGCGAAAGCCTTCGACGCGCGCCTTTTCAGCTGCTAGCCCGAAGTTGAGGCGATCGCCGGTATAGTTCTTGACGATCAGCAGGCAGCCCTTCGACCCGGTCACCGCGCGGATCGCCGTCAGCACCGCCTCGACGCTCGGCGATGCGAAAATCTCGCCGGAAACCGCCGCGCTCAACATGCCTCTCCCGACAAAGCCCGCATGCGATGGTTCATGGCCGGCTCCGCCTCCCGATATGACCGCAACCTTCGCCTTGTCCCAGTCGCCGCGCATGACGATCTTGATGTCGGGGTAGGTGTCGAGGCGCGCGAGGCTCCCGGCCGGCGCCGTCTGCAGCATGCCATCCAGCGCTTCGGTGACGATGTTTTCCCTGCGGTTGAAAAAGTGCTTCATCGTGGTCATCCAATTGCTTGTCGATTGGTCGCAGTGGCATCAGCGCAGCCGCTCGCCGTCCGACCCGAAATAAAGGGGCTGTCTCAGCGTCAGGTTGATCCGGTCGCCCGGTTTGATGGAGAGATAGGGGTCGGCGAGCGTGACGAGCTTGTGGCCCCTCACCCGGATGTGCAGGTGGTTCTGGTCGCCGAGGTGCTCGATCCAGTCCACCTCGGCATTGCCCTGAGCGTCCGTGGCGATCTCCAGATGTTCGGTTCGCGCGCCGATCGCGCTGGCGCCCGAGGGTGGCGCCGCGCCCGGAAGGAGATCGGTCGGCAGCAGGTTTATGTGCGGCTGGCCGAGGCGCGCCGCGACGTGCAGATTGGCCGGGTCCGCGTAGATCTCCCGCGGCGTGCCGATCTGAACCAGCCGCCCTTCGGACAGGATGCCGATGCGATCGGCCATCGTCATGGCCTCCACCTGGTCGTGGGTGACATAGAGCAGCGTGGAGCCCAGCTCCTTCTGGATGCGCTTCAGTTCTAGGCGGAGTTCGGCGCGCAGCTTGGCGTCAAGCGACGACAGCGGCTCGTCCATCAGATAAATCGCCGGCCGGCGAACGAGCGCGCGGCCGATCGCGACGCGCTGCATCTCACCGCCCGAAAGCCGCGTCGAGCGGCTTTGGAGCTTGTGCTCGATCCGAACCATGCGTGCGACCTCGCGCACCCGCCGATCGATCTCGTCACTATTCAGCCGCCGAGCCGGGGAGCGCAGCGGGAAGGCGAGATTGTCGTAGACGCTTAAATGCGGATAAAGCGAATATTGCTGGAAGACGAAGGCCACGTCCCGCTCGGCCGGCGATTGCCGGCCGACATCGCGACCGGCGATCGTCACCCGTCCGCAATCCGGCCTTTCGAGCCCGGCGATCAAACGCAGGCTCGTCGTCTTGCCGGCGCCCGTCGGCCCGAGGAGCACGACGAATTCGCCGTCCCTGATGGTCAGCGACAGATCTTCGACCGCGACCGTGTCGCCGAAAGTCTTGCCTATACGGTGAAGAACGACCTCAGACATGGCGCGCCCCCGCATAGAGGGAGGAGGCGATCGCCCGGCCCGAGGCGCAGTCGAAGACGGCGAGCTTTGCCGGATTGAATTCGAGCCCGACGGTCTCGCCGAGACTGAAGCTGCGATCCGCCGAAACGCGCGCTTTGACGATGCCGGCTGCTGTCTCCACGGCGACGATCTGGTTGGTGCCGAGATATTCGCTGCCATAGACGGCGCCGCGGATGGGGGCTTGATCGCTGAAGCGGATATGTTCCGGACGCACGCCGAGCGCCATTTCGCCCGGCGCCACGTCCTCCCCAACCTCCGGCACGGCGACTTCGTGACCGTCGAGGACGATCGACCGCATCCCCCTCCTGAGCCCGGAATGGAAGCGCATGAAATTCATCGGCGGCGAGCCGATAAAGTCGGCAACATACATCGAAGCGGGACGATTGTAGATTTCCTGCGGCGTGCCGAACTGCTCGATGACGCCATGGTTCATCACCGCGATCTTGTCGGCCATCGCCATCGCCTCGTGCTGGTCGTGGGTCACGTAGACCGTCGTCGCATGGATGCGATTGTGCAGTTCGCGCAGTTCATGGACCATCACCTCGCGGAATTCGGCGTCGAGCGTGCCGAGCGGCTCGTCCATCAGGAAGCATTTCGGACGCCGGACGATCGCCCGGCCGAGCGCGACACGCTGGCGGTCGCCGCCGGCGAGGCCGGAAACCGAGCGGTCGAGGATATGGTCGATCCGCAAGAGCTTCGCGGTCTCCTCCACGCGGGCGCGGATTTCCGCCTTGGCGATGCCCTGGGACAGGAGGGGGAAGCCGATGTTCCGGCGCACATTCATGTGCGGATAGAGGGCGAAGAGCTGGAAGACGAAGGCGATGTCGCGGGCGCTCGCGCGGTTGAAGGTGACGTCCTCGCCGTCCAGATAGATCTTGCCGCTGGTCGGCAGTTCGAGCCCGGCGATCATCCGAAGCGTCGTCGTCTTGCCGCATCCGGAGGGAACGAGTAGCGCCAGGAACTCACCGTCCTCGACGGTGAAGCTCGAATCCTCGACGGCAACGAAATCGCCGAACTGCTTGCGGAGGTTTACGATCTTGATCTCGGACATCGCTCACTCCGGAAATTTCGAGACGATGATGAACAGGACGGTTCCAGCCAGCAGCATGGCGAGCGAATAGGTGTAGAGCGCCAGGAGGAACGGCTGGAACAACATCAGGAAGCCTGCGGCGATCAGCACCGTGGCGATGTTTTCCATCGGGCCGCGCCTGAGGAAAAACGGCCGCTTCTGCCGAGCAGCATGGGTCATTTCTTGCGGGTTCGTCATTTGCGTACCGCTCCGAAGGTGATGCCACGCAGCAATTGCTTGCGCAGGACGATAGTGAAGACGAGGATCGGCACCAGGAAGATCGTCGTGCCGGCGGCGACTGCCGGCCAGTCCTGGCCGCCTTCGCCGATGATCGTCGGTATGAATGGCGGAGCGGTCTGCGCAGAGCCAGACGTGAGCAGCACCGCGAAGGCATATTCGTTCCAGGCGAAGATCAGGCAGAAGATCGCGGTTGCCGCGATGCCGGTCGTCGCCTGCGGCAGCACGACCTTCCAGAAGGCCTGCAGGCGGGTATAGCCGTCGATCATCGCCGCCTCCTCGTATTCGCGCGGAATCTCGTCGATAAAGCCCTTGAGCAGCCAGACCGCGAGCGAGACGTTGACGGCGGTATAGAGGAGGATCATGCCGAGCGCCGTGTCGGACAGTCCGAACTGGCGATACATGAGGTAGATCGGGATCGCCACCGCGATCGGCGGCATCATCCGGGTCGAAAGAATGAAGAACAGCAGATCGTCGGCGAGCGGGACGCGGAAACGAGAGAAGCCATAGGCCGCAAGCGTTCCGAGCGAGACGGCAAGGAAGGTCGAGCCGAAAGCGATCAGAAGCGAATTGCCGAAGCGCGGCCAATAGTTCGAGGGACCCGCGATGACCATGTTGCGGCCGCGGGTGATCTCGTCGCAGGTACTGCTCGGGGCGGGGAGCGCCTGGATATAGTCCGGCGTCTGCCTTGTGCGCGTCGTGAAGAGGTTGCAGTAGCCCTCGAGCGTCGGCGTGAAGACGATCTTCGGCGGATAGCTGATCGAATCCGGCGGCGACTTGATGCTCGTCAGGAAGATCCAGGCGAGCGGGATCATCGTCACCAGCGCATAGAGGATGACGATCGCGCCGGCGATGCGCTTCACGGTCGGCGTCGGCTCGACCACGGAATGGGCGGTGGTTTTGACCGAGCTCATCGCTGTTTCACCTTGTTGAGCGCCTTGACATAGATGTTGGCGAGGCCGAACACCGCCACGAAAAGGATGATCGCAAAGGCGGACGATCGTCCGGTGAGCCAGCTTTCAAAGGCCTCCCGCTTCAGCGTGATCGATGCGACCTCAGTGGTCGAACCGGGCCCTCCGCCGGTCAAAAGCATCACCATGTCGAACATCTTGAAGTTCTCGATGCCGCGGAAAAGCACGGCGAGCATGATGAAGGGCAGGGCCATCGGCACGGTGATCGACCAGAATTGCCGCCAGGCGGAGGCGCGGTCGACCTCGGCCGCCTCGTAGATGTAGTCCGGTATGGATCTGAGGCCGGCGAGGCAGATCAGCATGACGTAAGGCGCCCACATCCAGGTATCGACGATGATGATCGCCCACGGTGCCAAGGTTACAGAACCTAGCATCTCGAAGGATGACGGCGGAATACCCGTGAAGAACGAGACAATGTAATTGAAGAGGCCGATCTGCGGCTGATACAGGAACCGCCAGAAGTTGCCGACGACCGCCGGCGACAGCATCATCGGAATGAGGATGACCGTCGTCCAGAAGGCGTGGCCGCGGAATTTGCGGTCGATGAGATAGGCGAGCGCGAAGCCGATGATCATCTGCAGGAGGATCGTCCAGAAGACGAAATGCGCCGTCGTCTGCATGGCGATCCAGATGTCCGGGTCGTTCAGCACGCGCTGGTAGTTGCGTAGGCCGACGCCCTCGACTTCGGCATTGGGGCGGTTCGCACGGAAGTTCGTGAAGGACAAATAGACCGCCCAGATCAGCGGAAAGATATTGATCGCGAGCAGCAAGGCGATCGTGGGCGTTATGAAGAGCCAGGCGATGGCGCGGTCCGAAAGGCCGCGCACCCGAACCGCAATCGTTGTCGGCGTCGCTCGGGCAAGCATGTCGGCGGATCGCTCCGCAATGGTGGAAGGGGCATCGGTCACTATCGTCACCTGAGTTCAAGGAAGGATCCGTTCGGGACCGACGGCCCGGACTCGCAGCCGGGCCGTGTTCCTGAAGCAAGACTAGAGCTTGCCTTCGTCCTCGAAGATTTCCTTCCAATCATTGACGAGACCATCGAGGGCCTCTTGCGCCGTGCCCTGGTCGGCGACGACATAATCGTGCAACCGTTTCTGCATGGCCTGCAGCAGGATTGCGTAGGAGGGCTCCTGCCAGAAGTCCTGAACCTGGTTCATTGCGACGAGGAAGTCGGCCGCAAAGGGCTGACTGGCCTTGAAGGACGGATCATTCAGGACTGCGTTGTGCACGGCGTAGCCGCCGAGCGACCACCATTTCTTCTGGACGTCTGGCTGGGCGAACCATTTGATGTAGGCGAGCGCGCCGTCCATGTTGTCGGTATTGGCGACGACGGACATCCCCTGCCCGCCGAGTGTCGAGGCGGCGACCTTCTGCTTGGGATTGACGAAGAAGCCGATCTTGTCGCCGCCGACCTTCTCGTCCTTGTAAAGGCCAGGGAAGAAGGCGAACCAGTTCATCGCCATCGCCACCTGGCCGGACTTAAAGGCATCGAGCCCCTCGCCCATGTAGCTGTCGGTATAACCGGGCGGCTGGCAACACTTGTAAAGCGCCTTGTAGGCCTCGAGGCCCGCAACGGAGTCGGGCGAATTGACGGCGCCGTCCATATCGTATTTGCCGGGTGTCGTCTCGTATTTGAAGCCATAGGGATAGAGCGCCGAGGTCGCACCCATGGTAATGCCCTCGGAGGCACGTTCGGTGAAGATCGCCGCGCCGTAGACCTTCTGGCCATCGATTTCGCGACCGCTGAAGAACTCGGCGACCTGCTTCAGTTCGTCCCAGGTCTGCGGCGGGCCGAGGTCGCGACCGTATTTCGCTTTGAACTCGGACTGCAATTCCGGCTTGGCAAACCAATCCTTGCGATAGAACCAGCCGTTGGCGTCGCCCATGGCCGGCAACGCCCAATAGTTCGGCGAACCCTTCGGCCAGGTGGAATAGGCATTGACCGCGGCTTCGGCGAAGTCGCTCATCTTGATCCCTTCCTTATCGAAGAAATCGTTGAGCTTGACGTAGTAGCCGTTCTCGGCGGAACCGCCGATCCATTGGCTGTCACCGATCAGCAGGTCGCAGAGCTTGCCACCGGAATTGAGCTCGTTGAGAATGCGGTCGGCAAAGTTCGGCCAAGGCACGAACTCAAATTTCATGCCGGTGCCTGTCTGCGCGGTGAAATCCTTGGAGAGTTCGACCAACGCGTTGGCCGGATCCCAAGCAGCCCAGCAGAGCGTCAATTCATCAGCCTTCGCCATTCCCGGTATCGCCGTCGACAGCATGAGTGCCGACGACATGCCCATCAGGGCCTTCGTCATCTTCCGCATGTATTCCTCCCAGATACAGAACCGACCGACGCCGGCCTCGGAAAATTCTCCCTTGCTCACATGTCCAAGCCGTACTCCCGCATGTTGAGCAATATGTTTAGTGATATACATTTTACTAAACACATCAAGTGCAATTCGTCGCTGCAACGCAGCATGCGCACCGAGAGAGATCAGAGGGTGCAGGCGCTCCCGGTTTTCGTCGAACCGGCCGGACTTGCCGGAGCTGCAGGCATCGGCCGCCATGGCAGATAGTGTGCCTATGTCGCCAGCTTGGCGGTAGTCATGAGGAAAAACGGCCGCGAACCGTCAATTGTATTCAAGATGACCTCTCAACAGACCCCGCAATTTCCCCGATCGTCACAGACCTCAACGTACGGAAACCGGGCTTGATGAGGTCGCCCTAAATGTTGCGTTGATAAATATTGGACCTATCTGACTAAATTGTAAGCATTACACGCACAAACTTTAGGCATAAATTCCAAAGATTACTGCTTTACTTTAGAATACGCATGGATATACTGACTTCGTTTCTAGGGTTCCGATGCCGAACAGGACATGACTGGACCGAGAGAAACCCCCGGCGGGGAGACATCCACCGGGTCCACGGCGGGATAAAAGCCCGGGAGGCTCATGCAGCGGTGTCGTTGCTTTGGGAATCCCGCCTGTGATTCCGAGAGATGAGCGCAGCGTGAGCCCCAAGTTGAACAAGGGGAACAGACGATGCGTTTCGGAAATGGCAAATTCGGTTTTCTTTCACTGGCGGGCGCACTCGGCCTTTCACTCTCGCTTCTGGCGGGCGGGGCGCAGGCGGAGCCGAAGAAAGAATTCAATATCGCCTGGACGATCTATGTCGGCTGGATGCCGTGGCCCTATGCGGCGGATGCCGGCATAGTCAAGAAATGGGCCGACAAATACGGCATCACCATCAACGTCAAGCAGGTCAACGATTACGTCGAGTCGCTCAATCAGTACACGGCCGGCGGCTTCGACGGTGTGACGGCAACGAACATGGATGGCCTGACCATTCCGGCGGCCGGCGGTGTCGACACGACGATCATGATCGTCGGCGACTTCTCCAACGGCAATGACGGCATCGTCTCGAAGACGGCGAAGACCCCCGCCAACCTCAAGGGCGAGAGCATCAATCTCGTCGAGCTGTCGGTCTCGCACTACCTGCTCGCGCGCGCTCTTGAAACCGCGGGGCTTTCCGAAAAGGACGTGGCGGTCGTCAACACCTCCGACGCCGACATGGTCGCCGCCTTCAAGTCGCCGGAGATCACGACCGTGGTCACCTGGAACCCGCTGCTCGCCGAGGTCAAGACCGAACCCGGTTCGGCCACACTGTTCGATTCCACGCAAACCCCGGGTGAGATCATCGATACACTGATGGTCAACACCGACGTGCTCAAGGACAATCCCGATTTCGGAAAGGCGCTCGTCGGTATCTGGTACGAGACCATGTCGGTCCTCGTCGAGCCGGGCGAGAAGGGCAAGGCGGCGCGTGCCGCAATGGGGTCGATGTCCGGCACCGATCTCGCCGGCTTCGAAGCCCAGCTGGCGGCGACGAAGCTCTTCCCGACGCCGCAGGAGGCGGTCGCCTTCACCGAGAGCGAGGATCTGGTCAAGACCATGGATCTGGTACGGACCTTCTCCTTCGACCATGGCCTTCTCGGCGATGGAGCCCCGAACAAGGACGTCGTCGGCATCGCCTTCCCGGGCGGCCAGGTACTGGGTTCGGCAGACAATGTGAAGCTGCGCTTCGATGCCAGCTACATGAAGCTCGCGGCAGACGGCTCGCTTTAAGCGGCCTTTCGGTCAGGCAAGACGGTCGCTCCGAAGTCGATCTTCGCCCGACGTGCCTCTCAAATGGGAACCGCCTCATGCGACGCGCCATCAATATCGTCCCAGGATCTGGAACGCGGATTCTGCTTGCCCTTCTGCCCTTTCTGCTGATCGCCGGTCTCTACGTCGTCACCTCAGCGGAGCGACGGGCGGCAAATCCGGGCGACAAGCTGCTGCCGCCGGTCGCAGAAATGGCGACGAGCATCGGCAGGCTGGCAACCGAGCCCGACCGGCGGTCGGGAGATCTGGCCCTCTGGTCCGATACCGCGGCCAGCCTCCAGAGGCTGTTCATCGGCCTCGGCGCAGCCGCCACGATCGGCCTGGTGCTCGGGTTGACGCTCGGTCTGCTGCCGGTGGCGAGCGCCGGCCTGTCGCCGCTCGTCGCCGTCATCTCGATGATCCCGCCGATGGCCATCCTGCCGGTGCTCTTCATCGTCTTCGGCCTCGGTGAACTCTCCAAGGTCGTATTGATAGTGATCGGCATCGCGCCCTTCCTCGTTCGTGACCTCGCCATGGCCGTCGCTGCCATCCCGAGCGAGCAGATCGTCAAAGCGCAGACCCTCGGCGCTTCGACCTGGCAGCTGATGCTGCGCGTGGCACTGCCGCAGGCGATGCCGCGGCTCATCGAGGCGCTCAGGCTCTCGCTCGGCCCGGCGTTCCTCTTCCTCATCTCTGCGGAAGCGATCGCCGCCGAGAGCGGCCTAGGCTACCGCATTTTCCTCGTCCGGCGCTATCTCGCCATGGACGTGATCCTTCCTTACGTCGCCTGGATCACCCTCATCGCCTACCTCTTCGATTGGCTCCTGGCGCGGCTCGCCCGGCGGGCCTTCCCTTGGGCGTATGTCCGGGAGGCACGTTGATGAGCGAGATCCACGTCCATAATGTCTGGATGGAATATGGCGACCAGATCGTGCTCGAGAGCATCTCGCTCGAGATCGCCTGCGGCGCCTTCGTCTCCGTCGTTGGTCCCTCGGGCTGCGGCAAGTCCACCTTTCTGCGAATGATCCTCGGACAGGAACGGCCGACGCGCGGCATCATAATGCTCGATGGAGCGGCGTTGCCGCCCGAACCGGGTCCGGATCGCGGCGTGGTCTTCCAGCGCTACTCGGTGTTTCCGCACCTGAACGTACTGCAGAACGTCCTGATCGGCTTCGAATTCGCCGAAAGCGCGTTCACCGCCAAGCTGTTCGGAATGAAGCGCAAGGCGACCGTCGACAAGGCGCGGGCGCTTGTCGAGGCGGTGGGCTTGAGCGAACACGCACTGAAATTCCCGAGCACGCTCTCCGGCGGGCAGCAGCAGCGCCTCGCCATCGCCCAGGCGCTGGCGAAGGAGCCCAAGGTGCTGCTGCTCGACGAGCCCTTCGGCGCGCTTGACCCTGGCACGCGGGCGCAGATGCACGCGCTGATCAAGCCGCTTTGGCGAGAGCGCGGCATGACCGTGATCATGGTCACCCACGATCTCAAGGAAGCCTTCGGCCTCGGCACGCGAGTGCTTGCCTTCGACAAGCCGCGCATCGATCCGCAAGCGCCGGAGCGCTACGGCGCCCGCATCATCTACGACCTCGATTTGAGCCGCGACGGCCCCGTCCCGATCCTCGGCTTTCCGCGGCCGATCGAAGCCAACACGACATTCCAGGAAACACGAAGGAGCATGCCCGATGCGTGAACCCCCAAGCCGCCAGTCCCGCCGCGCCGGCCAAATAGCGATGCGAGGTCGCGAGCGCCGCCACCACCCGGACTTCAACATGCTCGACAGCCAGGGCTGGAAGGCGCTCGAGGCGGAGGCGAAGCTTTCCGGCAAGGGCTGGGGACGGGAAAAGAAATGGGCGCTCGACATGGGTTTGCCGGGCTCTAAAAGCCTGACGGACAAGTCGATCCCCACGTTTGCGCGAGGCGAGCTGCCGCATTTTGCCGGGATCAATACGTTCCTGAAGGCGCCCTATGTCGAGAATGTCCGTGACGTCGGCAAGTATGACGCCGCCGTGCTCGGCATTCCCTTCGACAGCGGCACCACCTATCGTCCCGGCACGCGCTTCGGACCTCAGGGCATCCGCCGCATCTCCGCACTCTATACGCCCTACAACTACGAGATGGGCGTCGACCTACGCGAGCAGATGACGCTTTGCGATGCCGGCGACGTCTTCACCATTCCGGCCAATCTCGAAAAAAGCTTCGACCAGATCACCCGCGGCGTCAGCCATGTCTTTTCCTCGGGCGCGCTGCCGATCATGCTCGGCGGCGACCATTCGATCGGCTTTCCCTGCGTGCGAGGCATTGCTGAATGCACCTCGAAACGCATCGGCATCATCCATTTCGACCGGCATATCGACATCCAGGAAAAGGACCTCGACGAGCGCATGCATACAACGCCCTGGTACTGGGCGACCAATCTCCCGAATGTCTCGCCGAAGAACCTTGTCCAGCTCGGTATCGGCGGCTGGCAGGTACCGCGCGATGGGGTGAAGGTGGCGCGCGAGCGCGGCACGAATGTGCTGACGATCGACGACATCGAAAAGCTCGGACCGGAGAAGACCGCGGAGATCGCGCTCGAACTCGCCTGGAAAGACGCCGACGCCGTCTACATCTCCTTCGACGTCGACAGCATCGATTGCGGCTTCGTGCCTGGCACCGGCTGGCCGGAACCGGGCGGCTTCCTGCCGCGCGAGGCGCTGAAGATCCTTGGGCTGGTCGCGGCAGAGGGCCTCTGCGGTCTAGAGGTCGTCGAGGTCAGCCCGCCCTACGACACTTCGGACATCACGGCGCTCTTCGGCGTTCGGGTGGTGGTAGAGGCGCTGGGGTCGATGCTGGCACATGGCAAACTCGGCTCCCACAAGCACCTGATCGACAAGCCGGTGAGCTTCTAAGGAGACAGTTATGCACGGTGGACAGCACCATCACGACGCCGACGACCACCACCATCATGATCACGATCACGATCACGAGCATGAGCATGAGCATGGTCACGATCATCACCAGCACCGCCACCGTCATGCGGGGCCCGGCCACAATCGGCAGCGCGGCACCGCGCAATGGCAGGTGCCGCATCGCCCGGAAAGTGAGGACATTTCGCCCCCGCGCGAACGCGATCTCGATCTCGTGGAGGCAAGTTTCGTAGAGAACTTCGCCCGTGCGAGCGATCCGACGAGCTTCCTCAGGCTTGCGGACATCCCCTTCGTTGGGCTCGACGCTTCAGGGAAACTCCTGCACCTGCTGCGCGTCGAGGCCGCGGATCGCACCGATGTCGGCGCGGTCGTGCCGCTCCTCGGCGGCAATGGCGTGCGCTACGACGTGCTGCCGGCGCGCATGACCTCGCGCCGCCAAGACCTCAGCTTCCTCTATCACGACGGCCAGGCGGTCGTTCGGTTGCACTTCACAGAGGCGCGCAAACTCAAAGACCGGACCGACGCCTCGCATTTCGACATCGAACCGACCGAGTGAATTTCCCTTCAGAAAGGCAAAGCCATGAACTTCAGGATTCTCACCGCGCTCGCCGCCGTTCTCGCCGCTCTGCCCTGCCAGGCTCTGGCTCATTCCGGCGACCATTTCCACGGTGTCGAAAGCGGCTTCCTCCACCCCTTTTCGGGTCTTGACCACCTGCTCGCCTTGGTCGCCGTCGGACTGATTGCCGCACGGCTCGGCGGCTCAGCGCTCTGGCGGCTGCCGCTCGCCTTCGTCTCGGCCATGGTTTCGGGCGCGGCGTATGCCTTGACCGGCGTAACGGTCCCCCTCGTCGAAACGGTGATCATCACCTCCGTCGTCCTCTTGGGCGCGGCGTTGATCGCGAACGCGAACATGCCAGTTGCGCTCGCTGTCACCGGCGCCGCCACCTTCGGCTTTTTCCATGGCTTTGCCCATGGGACGGAGGGTCCGGCCGCTGCGCCGCTCGGCCATATCCTCGGTTTCGTCGGCGGCACGGTGATCCTGCACATGTCCGGCATCGCCGCCTGCCATGCACTTGCCCGATACGGCACGACCGCGAGGTCGGCGCTTCGCATCATCGGGACGGTAATCCTGGGCGCCGGTATCGGCCTAGCTTTCATCGCGTGACGTTTAGCGAGGAGATGGATATGCATGCCATTACCAATATCTTGATTTACTGGCGACAGCTGGTCTTCGCGGGCATGGTTTTCCGCTTTGGTCTTCAGCCCCTGGACCGGGCAGCGCTTCGGCGGACATCCAACACGCCGAAGGAGCCTTGAAAGCGCGGTGCCCGTGACTCCGCAAACGTCCCCATAGGCATAACCCGGACAGAAGCTTTACCAACTGAAAAGGATGTGGTGTCCCTCGAGTGGACCGATGCCTATCGCCTTGGGCGAACTCGCGCCCAAGCAAGTTTGAAAGATCGAACCGCGGCCACGGACGCTTATAGTTCCCTTGGATACATTATGCGGTTTTCAAAGCACAACAGGTCCGCAATGCACTCAACTCAATGTCCGCTCAGCACCCGTATCTGCACCCGAAGCATAACCGCCTGAATCCGCAGGACCATTGCGTCGACCAGTCCGACTGCCTCGACCATGTGTGCAGGTATAGCCAGCGCCAGGTGCTCACTTCGCCCGACGCCAGTTCGTCGTGGCTGTTGGTGCTCGGGGCTGATTACAGCGACGATGGCCCTGTTCGATGCCGTGCAGCTAGGGCGATCCTCGGGCTCGCGGTGAAGTTCCAGCCCGGGGCCAACGCCGCGTCTTGGCCGGCCGCGGCGGATTTCCTCGCCCGCGCTGCTCGGCCTCGGCCTCGACCACTTACAGCAGCGACGGAAGACTCGGCGACCGACACCGCCATGGTGTTCGCGCAGGGAAGCGCAAGCCGCGTCAAGTTGTGTTTTGAGCCATCTTGGAATTCGTCAATTGCGGGATCGATCAACTCCCGGCGGCAGGCTTTCTGCCGCTCCAGCGTGCCGACCTCGTCCTCTCCCTGAGGCGGTGCGCTGAGCCGCCTCTCCATATCTCTGCCCACTCTCTTGATGTGAGCGACCGCCGCCGTACATCCTACAACTTCGAAGGTCAGCGGGCACCGCAACCGATACACGCCACCGCACGTCCTGAATGTATTTGGCAAAAAGTCACGCATCCGAAGGGTTTTAGCAAGTGGTCACGTAGTCGATCTATCTTCGCAGCTCTCAAGGACCGCTTGGGCGTCCTGAAGATCCAGCGTCCCATGGCCCTTCGAGAAGCAGCCGAGGAGCGGCTCGAGCAGCTCGCAAACTTGCGCTCTAAGACCCTGAGCCCGCCAAAGCCGTGCCAAACTCACCGCCGAGCGCAGTTCCCACATCTTGGCATCCTGCATGCGGGCGACGTCAAGGGCACGGTGGAAGCATGCCTCGATTTCGGCTGGATCGCGCTCCGAGAGCGATGAAATGAGCTCGCCCTTGAGCCGATGTAGCTCCGCCTCACACCAGCGGTTGCTAGTGCGCGCGACACTGGTAAGCGCCTCGTCAATCAAGGTGATGCCGTCAGCAAAACGATCGACCTTGCCATATGCTTTCGCGAGTAAGCCCATCGCCCAAGGCTCGGTCATTCCTGACCCGATCGCCTGCATGCCAGCCAGCCCCTCTCGCAACCGCGCTATACCTGTCGTGACTTGGCCCCGTTCGGCCTGCACCCACCCCTGCAGGAAGACCCCTTGGGTGTGCCAGAACGGAAATTCGTGTTCTACCGCGAACGCTGACGCCAACTCCGCCGCCTCTTGCGCCTTCGCTACGTCCCGTCGATGCACGTGGAGAATCGCTGCCCAGGTTAGTACATAGGCGCGGCTGAACAAATGTCCGAGCTTCGCGGTTATGGCGAGCGCCTCGTCCATCAGTTCCAGCGCCCGGTCCTCGTAGCCGAGATACCACAGCGCCATGCCGCCGCGGCATAGGCAGATCGGTCCTCCATCTTGTCCGTAAAGCGCCAGATGCGCCCGGTGCTGGGCGATGTCGTACTGGTTGATCCCGCGTTCGAAGTGCTGCCATGCCGAGGCGAATTCGCCAAGCCAGGAGCAGGTGATGCCGAGCGCGTAGGACGCTTCCACCATGAGCACGGGTTCCGAGGTTTGCTGCGCCAACGCCAAGAGCCGTTCGCCGAGGCCCCGCGCCGCGGAAAGCTCACACCGCACTGCATGATGGATGGTGAGGCCGAGAAGCACCGGGAACAGCCTGGGCGTATCTTTGACCCGCTCCGCCAGGTTGCGAGCACGGTTGTAGATGCGCTGGACCTCCGGGTGCCCATAGCCCTTCGCAGCGGTAAGCACTTGCCCAAGGGTGGACAACAAAGTCAGCTCATGCTCGAGGCGTTCCGGGTTCTCGGGCATCTGAGCGAGCAGATCGAGGCCCTTGGCCAAATGGCCGGCGGCCTCGGCATTCGCCGCCCGCTCGTTGGCGTGCTCGCCAGCACGGTGCCAGAACGCGACCGCTTGCGGTAGCTGTCCGGCCTCCGTGAGATGATGCGCCAAGAGCTCCGGCTGGGCGGCCACGACGTGTGGGGCCCGCTCTTCGAAGACCTGGGCAATACGGCGATGCAGCTCTCGGCGACGGCTCTTGAGGAGGGACTGATATGCGGTATCGCGGACGAGAGCATGCTTGAAGCTGTAGGTCGCTTTAGGGGGACTTCCGCGCCGAAAAACCAGTTCAGTACCAGCCAGTTGATCGAGCCCCCACTGCAGCTCCGGCTCGTCGAGTGCCGCCAATGCCGCAATCAACTCATAGGAGAACTCGCGCCCAATGCACGCGCCGATCTGGGCCACCACCTTGGCCCTTCCGAGGCGGTCGAGACGGGCCATGAGCGAATCGTGCAGCGTCACCGGGATCGCCAGCAGCGGCAGAGGTGCAGCCAGTCTGAACTGATCGCCGGCCTCTCCCAGTAGACCAGATTCGAGCAGGGTTTTGGTCAACTCTTCAAGGAACAGCGGCACGCCATCGGTTTTGGCCAGAATGTAATCGAGCACTTCGACAGGCAGTGGCTTTCCACCGGTCAGCCGCTCGACCAGCGATTGAGCTTGCGTCTGGTCGAGGCGATTCAGGATCACCTTTGTCACGTGCGGGTAACTACGCCAAGGTGGCACGAACTCGGGCCTGTAGGTAATGACTAGCAGCACCGAGAGCTGCTGGATGCGGTCCACGAACAAGCCGAACAGCTCAAGGCTGCTCGGGTCCAGCCAGTGCGCGTCCTCAAGCACCATGAGCACCGGCTGCTTCGCGGCCAGGCTGGCAAGTTGGGCGATGAGCACTTCGAAGGTCCGATTCTTGCGCTGCTGGGGCGCAAGATTCAGTATGGGATAGCGGCCGGTGCTTGGGATCCCGAGAAGCTCGGTCAGCAATGGGATCGCTTCGCTCACCTCACCCACCTGTTCGGCGAGCAGTCCCTGGAGCTTGTCGAGCTTGACGGCCCATGAATCATCGCGTTCAAAGCCCGCTGCCTGTTCGAGCTCGGCAATCACCGGACGAAGCGTGCTGTTGATGTGGTAGGGTGAGGTGAAGTAGCGGCGCAACAGATGGGGTTCTCTGAGGAGGCGCTCGCGAAATGCCAGCGCAAGACGCGACTTGCCGATTCCGGCCTCGCCTTCGAGCAGGACGACCTGGCCTTCGGTGGCCTTGGCCAGAGTCCAACGATCGACCAACAGTGCGAGTTCCTGATCGCGGCCGACCGGCGGTAGCACTTCGGTCGCATGACAAGCCTCGAAGCGGTCGTCGCTCCGCACTTCGCCATGCACCCGAAAGGCCTCAGCCGCCTCAGCAAATCCCCTGATCTGCCGCACCCCAAGGCTTTCGAGCTTGAACTGGCCCCGCAGCAGCGCGCGCGTCGCCTCGGCAATGACGACCGTGCCGGGCTCTGCCAGCGCCTGCAGGCGGGCCGCTAGGTTCGGCGTCTCACCCACGACGCTACGTTCCTCGGCCTCACCGGTGCCAATGATGTCGCCCACCACGACCAGGCCAGTCGCAATTCCGATCCGAACAGCTAAGCGTTCGCCTGCCGCATCGAGCCGGTCCACCGCGTCAATCAGTGCGAGGCCGGCTCTCACGGCCCGCTCGGCATCCTCCTCGTGAGCCTGCGGGTAGCCGAAGTACACGAGGACGCCGTCACCCATATACTTGGCAACGAAGCCGTCGTACCAGCCGACGACCTGGGTGACGCAAGTATGGTAAGCAACGATCGATTGCCGCAGGTCTTCTGGATCGAGGCGCGTGGACAGTGCTGTCGATCCAACGAGATCGCAGAACATCACCGTAAGCTGTCGCCGTTCCGCCTCGCTGTGGATCGGAGATACGGAGGGTCGTGGTTTCGCCGCAAGAGGCGGCGGCTGGTGAGCTACGGCTGCGGCCGCCCGGAGAAACCGCTTGCGGTCACCAAGGGACAGGCCGAGGTCCCTCAGGTCGGCATCGGTGAGATCGTCGACGACATCGAGATCGATGCCATTTTCCAGGAAAGTTTGGCGATACCGCTCAAGCCTAATGCTGGCGAGCCAGTCTCCGATATCGGGCATGACCTAGAATCCAACTGACATGGTCCAATTGCGGCTTGCTCCGACGCGCTGTTCAGACAGGTCCAGAATTTTACACTAGCGCATGCGACTGAGATGTAACGTGCGTAACATAGCTGCGAGGCAGATTCCCGCAGCGTTTGGCTGAATAGGTCACTAATCAATATGCCACGACTTAAGCCCGGACAATTCACTTTCTACTCTTGAGCGGGTTGCTGAGCTTTGACCCATTCTATCATGGCCGGCTAAGTCATCGGTCGTTTGCCATCTAATTATGAGAATTCCGCGTCAATAATTTGAGACCGGTAACTTCTCTGGGGCTTATGCGACGCGCAGGAGGGGTAGTTGGGGCTTGAACAGTGGTCGCACGTTCAGCTCTGGCTGTCGGAACGGTGCCCGCAATCGATCACGAAGTTCGCCGTTCAGTGCGGCCGTCCTGACCCTGCATGAGCATGTGAGCATGCAATGCAACACCACCGCCAGCTTGCGGGCCAGCGCCACGCGCGCCTTTCTGGGACCGGCACGTCTGGCGACCGCCAACGCCCAGCCCTTCAGATCGGAGCCTTTGACCGGTCGCGTCAGGATCACGTTGGCCGCCTCGTAGAGCGCGGTTCGCATGCTCCCATCGCCGATCTTCGAAATGCGACCGCTATGATCGGTCTCGCCCGATTGATATTTCTTCGGCGTCAATCCGAAGTGCGGCCCGACCGCGCGTGATGAGCGGAATCGCTCCGGCGCATCGACGGCCGCGACAAACGTCAGCGCCACCAGGACACCAACGCCTGGCGTCGTCATCAGCCGCTGTGCGTTATCATCCTGGCGGGCGATGGCGCGCAGCTTGCGCTCAAAACCTGCAAATTCATGCACCAGCGCGTCGCGCACCTTCAGCAGCGAAGCGGCGATCGCTTCCAAGGTCGAATGGCCTGCAGTCAGCTCGCGGATGCGCCCCGCGTAAGTGCGCCGCGTCGTCGGCCCTACCTTGAGGCCGAAGCCGCGCAGGGATGCCCCGGATGCTCATCTTGATGTCGTGAAGCTTACCCTGAATGAGCTTGCGGGCAGTCAGCAGAGCACGCACCTCCTGGGCGGCATGCAGTGGACCGGTCTGAACCAGCCAAGCCGCATCAACTGCGCAATGCCCCGTGCGTCCTTCTTGTCGGTCTTTACCGGCATCGTCTTAGAGGCTGCACGCACGTGGCGCGTCTCGATCAGCTCGACGGAAAGACCTGCTTTCACCATCCCGGCATGGAGCCACTGCGACAAGGGGCCGGCCTCCAGACCAATTCGCTCCATCGCCACGCCGTGCCCGCCGAACCAGGCGATCAGCGCATTGGGTTCGCTGAGGATCTTTACTTCCCGCACAATGCGGCCATCCGCATCCACCACCCACACACTTGAGTATTCCAGTGATACGTCGATGCAGGCATACTGCTTCATGGTCGTCTCTCCGTGCTGCTGTGGAGCAGCCACTCCTGACTCCGCGACACCATCATTGTGAGGGACGACCACCAGCCCTTCAAACCTGGCGGGCCGGGTTCCGCCCGTTACACCATCTTTTTAGCACACATGGGGAACGCGGGAACGCTCCTGCGAAAGCGCGGAAATGCTGGGACGAGGCAGCCGTCCATCGAGATCCGGGGGGCGGTGCTGGAGAAGCGCTTCACGGCGCAGAAACGCCACGACTGGGCGGCCGACGTGCGCTTGACACGAAGCACAAAACAGCTCCTCGACGCTTCAGAACTCGATGTCGAGATTGTCTTCGTGGTCATGATGGCCGGGAAGCTCAGGCGGCGGTGGGCCGGGCACCTCGGCAACGATCGCTTCCGTCATTATCATCAGACCGGCCATGGAGGCGGCTCCCAGCAGCGCCGTGCGCACGACCTTGGCGGGATCGACGATGCCCGCCACCAGCAGGTCGCAAAAGATTCCGGCCTGCGCTTCGTAACCCCGGCCGTAATCATCACTTTGGAGAATTCTAGCGGCGACGACCGAGCCGTCCTCGCCCGCATTGGACGCAATCTGTTTCGCCGGCCAGGTTAGCGCTTCCTTGACGATGTCGATGCCGGCCTGCTGGTCGGGGTTCCCAGCCTTCAGCGTCTGGATTGCCTTGCTAGCGCGCAGCAGTGCGACGCCGCCGCCCGGCAGGATTCCCTCCTCTACCGCGGCGCGGGTGGCATGCATGGCGTTACGGAGACGGTCCTTCTTCTCCCTGACCTCCGACTCGGTCGCACCGCCGACTCGGACGACGGCGATCCCGGTGGAGAGCCGCGCCAACCGCTCCTGGAGTTTTTCCCGATCAAAGTCGGACGTGGGTAGCTCGAGCTGCGCCTTGATCGCAGCGATCCGCGCAGTGATTTCCGCGCTTGACCCGCCTCCTTCCGCGATCGTGGTATGCTGCTTGTCGATCCTGATCTTTTGGGCGCGGCCGAGATCGTCCAGCGATATGGTCTCGAGCTTCAGGCCGAGATCCTCGGAGATGACGGTTCCGCCAGTGAGCAGTGCTATGTCTTGCAGGATGGCCTTGCGGAGCTCGCCATAGGCCGGCGCCTTGACGGCTGCCACCTTGAGACCGCCGCGGAGCCTGTTGACAATCAGCGCCGCCCTGACTTCAGCCTCGATCTCCTCGGCGATGATCAGAAGCGGCTTGTCGGCCTGGAGGACCTGTTCCAGAAGCGGCAAGATTTCGCCAAGGCTCGAGAGCTTCTTCTCGCAAACAAGGACAAACGCGTCCTCCATCTCCACCCACATCTTGTTTCGATCGGTGACGAAGTAAGGCGAAATGTAGCTGCGGTCGAACTGAATACCGGTTGTTATTTCGGTTTCGGTTTCGAGCGATCTACCTTCCTCGATCATGATCACGCCGTCGTAACCGATCCTCGCCATCGCCTCGGCGATGATCTGGCCAATCTCCTGGTCTCCGTTCGCCGAATTCGTGGCGACCTGCTTGATTTCGTTATCTGAGGCAACGGGCCTTGCATTCTGTTGCAACGCCGCGCCGACGGCCTCGACGGCGCGATCGATCCCGCGCTTCACGTCCATCGGATTCATGCCGGCAGCGACTGCGCGGACACCGCCCCTGAGGATTGCGTCGGCGAGGATCACCGCCGTCGTCGTGCCGTCGCCAGCCTGATAGGAGGTCCTGACGGCGACCTGCCTGAGCAATTGAACGCCCATGTCCTCGAACCTGTCCTCTAGCTCGATTTCTCTCGCGACTGAGACGCCGTCCTTGGTGATCTTCGTGCCGAACGGGCGGTGGATGGCAACGTTTCGACCGCGCGGCCCCAGCGTAACCGCGACGGCGCGGGCAAGCGTATCGATGCCATGCAGCATGCTGTCGCGTGCCTGGAAGCCAAGCCTGATGTCCTTGGCCGTCATGTCTCCCTCCCTTTGTGCGCCGTGCATCTGAGCAGATGAACAAGGACGCGATGACCCTTGCAACGGAGTGGTCCGTCTACGACTTTGCGCGGTAGTTTTTCTGCCGCGCATGCGGCACTTTCGTGCGGCAGGCCGAGTTGATGCCAAACGTCGGTGAGAGCCGCCACAAGTTGCCCGATCATGATGTCGTCGTGGCACGGCGAGGGCGTGATGCGCAGCCGCTCGGTTCCCCTCGCCACGGTCGGATAATTGATCGGTTGGATATAGATGCCGTACTCGGCGAGCAGCATGTCGGATGCCGCCTTGCATTTCGCCGGATCGCCGGTCCGCACCGGAACGATGTGGCTGTCGCTGGCCATGACCGGCAGCTTCGCCGCAGTTAGCTCCGCCTTCACCCGCTGGACACGATCTTGATGATTCTGGCGCTCAACCTGAGAGACCTTCAAATGGCGGATCGAGGCGGTGGCGGCGGCACAGATCGGCGGCGGTAGGGCTGATCGCACCGTGCCCGGTACTTTGGGTTGCGACAAACGCTCCGGCATGGTCGTCCCCTGTCTCTGCGTTGCATCCGTTTCGACGCAACTTTATTGACCGGCCCTGGTCATCAGTCGCCGCAGCGTGTCGGCTATGGCGTCAGCGGGTGTGCCGGCCTTCAGTCCGCGCACGAAGCGGCCCTGAGGATTCATGACGTAAATATATGTGCTGTGATCGACGACATAGTCGCCCGCGCTCGCGCCCGATGAGTGCCGCTCGCTAAAGGCGCCATACTCCTCCGACACGGCGGCGATCTGCCGCTGACTTCCGCTTAAACCGACGATACGCCGGTCGATCGCGCCGATATACTGCCCCACTACATCGGGCGTATCGCGTTCGGGGTCGACGGTGATGAAGACCGGCTGCACCTTTGCCGCGTCGGGGCCTAGCTTGTCGAGGGCCAGTGCAATCTCGCTCAGCGACGTTGGGCAGAGGTCTGGACAATAAGTGTAACCGAAGAACACCAGCATCCATTTCCCACGGAAGCTTGCATCGGTTACCGTCGATCCGTCCGGTGCGATCAAGCTAAACGGTCCTCCGATCGTCACAGGCGAAACGGCGAAAGCAGGCGCGGTGACGATGAATGCCGCGGCTGATATGAAGCCGCAGAGGACGGCGCTGCAAAAAGCTGAAGCACCACGCTGATCTTTCCGCCCTTCCACGTCGTGCCTCCCTCCTCGCGAGCCGATGCTGTCGCCGCACGCTGTGGGCGGCATAAAACGGATGCGTGGCGACCTGGTCAGGAAGAGCCGATTGCAACTGATGCGGAATGAGGCGCGGCCGGGTGTTTCCCGCTGGCTGTCGCCAGCCCTACCGATTCAACTTGATATTAGAACCATTCTGAAAGAGAATGCAATCTTCCTTTTGGGAAGGGAGGTTGCTATGCGAAAGCGCCACTTCTTCTCCGAGTTTTTCATAAGCGCCGCAGTGATGACGATGGCATCTCCCGCGCTGTCCTATGAGGTCAGCGCTGTAACCGGAGGTGGGTCCATTGAAGGCGTTATCGTGTATCGTGGCACCGTCCCGACGCAGAAGATCATACCGACCAAGGATGTCGAGGTTTGCGGGGATCCGCGGGAAGAGCCGCTGATCCGCGTTGGAGCAAACCAGGCCGTCGAAAGCGCGGTCGTGTACTTGGTCGAGGTGGCCTCCGGCAAGGATTGGCCGGCAGCCGGCAAGACACCTGAGCTCGACAATGAGAAATGCCGCTTTGTACCGGAAGTGCAGGTGATCGCTCCCGGGCCGCTCGACGTCGTCAACTCGGACCCGATGCTGCACAACACCCATGGCTATTACGGCAAGCGCACCGCCTTCAACTTGGCCCTGCCGAACCAGGGTCAGCGCATCCCCACCGAATTGCCCCGTCCAGGCACGGTGCGCATCGACTGCGACGCGCATGGCTGGATGGAAGGCTGGATCTACGTGGTGGACAATCCCTACTACGCGGTTACCGGCGCTGACGGCAAGTTTTCCATCACTGACATTCCGCCGGGCGACTACAAGCTCGTGGCAGTGCAGCCCTTTATCGGACCTATGGAATTTTCCGTTAGCGTCGAGGGCGGGAAAGCCACCAAGCTCGATATCGAGCTTATGAAGAAGTAGTATCAGTAAACGTATCGGCATGAGAAAAGTAAGGAAAGAACAAGAAAAGTACTGACTGGCTTACATGCCATGTCTGCCTCTGTGGGGCCGAGTTCTTCTTCTTTCGGCCTGAGAGGAGGATTCGTCATGTCTGACGAACTTGATCGCATTCGTCGTGAAATGCATTCCGTACTGCAACCCGAAGGGGTTCGCCCCGACGACTCACTGAAAATTACCCGCCGCACCTTTATCCACGGATCCCTGGTATTCGGCGCGGCAACTGTCGGCCAGGCCTTCGCCTGGTGGCCGCTGCTCAACACGCTCGATATTGCCCATGCCGCCGAGGCGCCGTTCAAGTTTGCCTGGATCTCCGACACCCATCTCTATCCAAGGTCCTTGAACACACGCTTCGTCGACAAGGTCGTGCGTGCAGCGCAGGAAGTCCAGGCGATGGATCCGCCGGCCGATTTCTTGATCTTCGGTGGCGATCTGGCCCAGCTCGGAAAGATCGAAGAACTGGAACTCGGCGTCGATCTCCTAAAGGAGATTAAGATCCCGAAGCACTACATCCCAGGCGAGCACGACTGGTACCTCGACATGGGCAAGAAATGGGGCGAGCTGTTTGGCCAACCCAATTGGACCTTCGACCATAAGGGCGTGCGCTTTATCGGCCTCGATACCGTCAGCAGAGGTCCGGACTACTGGACCGCCAAGAACATGACCCCCGAGGAACGCATGGGCCACATGGCCACCCTCGATGGTACAGTCGCCGGGCCATGGGCCGGTGTCGGCCGGGACCAGCTCGACTGGATGGAAAAGACGTTGGCCGACTGGGACAAGACCAGACCGGTGGTCATCTTTAGCCACAACCCGCTCTACGAATATTATCCGCCATGGAATTTCTGGGTGCGTGACTGGCGCGAGGTGCATGAGGTGTTGAAGCCGTTCGCAAAGGTCACCAACATTCACGGCCACGTGCATCAGGTGCTCTACAACGAGATCGGCACATTGCGGTCGATCGGCATGCTGGCGACTTCCTGGCCCTGGCCTTATGCACCGGAAGGCTTGCCGAAGCTTACCAAACCCATGATCCGCGTCGACCCCGGCGATCCCTATGATGGCGTTGGCTGGGAAAAGATAGATGTGGCGGCCACCGATGAGGTCGACGTGGAATACATCATGTGGGGCCGCAAAGAGGTCTTCGTGCAGTCCCCCGAAGACCATGACAAGAATGTTTCGGAGATCATTCGCCCGAGGATCGCCGACAACATGTGGCCATACTAGGGAGGGCTGATCATGACGATCAAGCCAAGTTTCCGCAGCCTTCTGCGGCGCTCCGCGGCTGCCGGGAGTATCGCGCTGGCCGCTGTCCTCGTCGGGCCGGCAAGCGCTCACAAGGATCCGGTAAGTCCGGAGCAGCTCAAGATCTACCAGGAGGCGTTCATGGAAGAGGTCAGGAAGGGCGACCTCCTCTTCCATGGCGATCAGGCGACAGCCGATGCTATGGGCGTCGGTACGAGCCTCTCGAAGACCGGCATGGCATGCGCCATGTGTCACCCGATGGCGTCCGACACCCATCCGCAATCCTTCCCGAAATTCCAGGCGCAGATGGCAAAGTTCGCAACGCTACGCGACATGATCAACTGGTGCATCGAAAAGCCGAACCAGGGCGAGAAGATTGATCCTGAGTCGGAGGCCATGAAGGCTCTCGAAGCCTATATTACCTGGTCCAACACTGGTTCGGTGCTGCAGCCAGGAAAGTTTTAGGCGGCCGCCATCCGGATGAGCGGTCCTGGCCATCCTTGCGTGAAGCCTCACTGGCGTGGGGAAGAGGAGGCATGTCTTGGCAGAGACCGCGGTCGTGTTGCGCGGTAGGTTCGCCGACGTTGACCTGGACAAACTGGTTGACGGCCCCGTCGTGCGTACGTGGCTCTATTGGGGCATGTTCTGGCTGATGGTGACGCCCTCGGTCGGGGTCGTCATTTCTGGCCTGTTCACCTATCCCGACTATCTCGGCACGGGCAATCTTGAATTGACCTTCGGCCGATTGCGCCCTGTCCATGTCAATGGCGTCATCTTCGGGGCTTTTTCGGCCCTGTTCATCGGAGAATGCTACTATCTGGTGCCGCGCCTCTGCGGCGTGCGCGTGCCGTGGCCCGGCCTCGGAATACCTATGGCATGGCTGTGGAATGTGGCTCTCGCCGCCGCCCTCGTCTCCCTGACTTTCGGTGAAAATCACGGCCTGGAGGCAGGGGAACTGCCGCTTTTTGCGGAAGTCCCGATCTTCGCCGTCGTGGCGACCGTGACCGCGCAGTTCCTCCTCACCATATCCAGGCGGCTCGAGCCCCCGCTCTATGTCGCCTTGTGGTATCTGATCGGAGCTTTCGTCTGGACAACGATGAACCTCGTGCTCGGCAGTTTCATCCTGCCCTACACGATCGCCGGCATCAACAGCGCCGCGTTCCATGGCCTTTACATCCATTACATCGTGGGTCTTTGGTTGACGCCTGCTGGCTATGTGCTGATCTACTTTTTCTTGCCGCTCAGCGCCCGCAATCCACTTTTCTCCCACAAGCTCTCGCTCGTCGGTTTCTGGTCGCTCGCGCTCTTCTATCCGTTCGTCGGCATTCATCACTATCTTTACAGTCCGATCGCCGACTGGGCCGAGACGATCGCTATCGTCACCTCGATGCTGCTGATAATTCCCGTCTGGACCGTGCTGGTCAACTTCTTCGGCACGATGATGGGCAAGTGGCACGAATTCGGCAGGAACCTGCCCGCCAAGTTCCTGATCACGGGTTCAATCATGTACCTGGTCGGCTGCTTCCAGGGCTCGACCGAGGCGCTGCGCAGCCTGCAGCAGCCAACCCATTTCACCGACTTCGTTATCTCGCACTCGCACTTGACCGTGTTCGGAACCTTCGTCATCTGGGCGATGGGTGGCCTGATCTATGTCTGGCCACGTTTGTTTGAGCGCGAACTCTGGTCGTTCAAGCTGGGCAATTGGGCCTTTTGGTTGATTACCGTCGGCATCTCCACGATGGGGCTTGTGCTGACCGCCGGCGGCCTCCAGCAGGGTTTCCAGTGGATGAACGGCGTTGAATGGCTGGATACCGTAGTCCAGATGAAACCCTACTGGTTTGTCCGCACCGTCGCCGGCATCAGTATGGATCTCGGCATGGCGCTGCTGGTAATCAACCTCGCATTGACCACGCTTGCCGAGCCCAGCATCGAGAGACGGATGGTTCCGCAGCCGGGTCCGTTGCCTGCCGGGGAGCCTGCCGAATGACTGCGCGGTTCGTAGCCCTCGTGGCAGGCGTCCTCTTCTTCTTTCTCGCAGTGTTCACTCAAGGCATTTTGCCCTTCTTCGAACCGACGGCGCGCACCACCAAGGTAACGACGGTTGTCCGCACCGGATTTGGCCAGCTCAAATGGATGGTCACCGAGGCAACAGACTACACACCGCTGCAGAAGGAGGGCCGCGCCATCTACCTGCGCGAAGGCTGCTGGTATTGCCAC
Source organism: Sinorhizobium fredii USDA 205 (assembly GCF_001461695.1). Classification (GTDB taxonomy): domain Bacteria; phylum Pseudomonadota; class Alphaproteobacteria; order Rhizobiales; family Rhizobiaceae; genus Sinorhizobium; species Sinorhizobium fredii. Next base: position 37,106 of record NZ_AUTC01000145.1, read on the forward strand.
TCCCAGTTCGTCCGTCCCGTGACGGGCGAGACGCGTCGCTGGGGGCCTGTGACGGAAGCCGGCGAATTTGCCTATGACGTGCCGCATCTGTTCGGCACGCGGCGCATCGGCCCGGACCTGATGCGGGTCGGCCTCAAATTCAGCGACGAGTGGCACCTGGCTCATTTCTGGGATCCGCGAATGCTTTCGCCGGACTCGATCATGGCCCCCTATCGGGGCCTCTTCAACGAGCCCGCCGGAACGGCCCGCATCGTTGACGACGGCGCGGGAAATCGGACGCTGGAAAGGACGTCGGTAACCGAGTCCCTGTTCAATTTCGACAGTCAGGTCTCGATTTCCCTGACGCCGAGCGCCGACGGCCTGCTTTTCGTTCCCCTTGCTGCGCGCGACAAGAAACCGATTGTCCTTATCCCCGGCGAACAGTTTGCCGGGGAAGCGGTCAGAATCGCGGCTGAAACGCAGGAGCTCCAAGCCCTCATCGCTTATCTTCAGAAACTTGGCATGCAACGTGGCAAGTGGCGTGATTTGTTCGAACCGCAGCAATTGGAAGTGATCGACGTCACATTCCCTCGCTCCGACGAATGGATCGCCCATGGCAAGGAGGTTTACGAAAGACGCTGTCTCGGTTGCCACGGGGTCAAGGGCGACGGCAACGGGCCGGCCGCAACCTTCCTCTACAAGCAGCGTCCGCGCGACTTCTCGGCCGCCGTGTTCAAGTTCAGGCTGACAAAGGAGCCGCTGCCGACGGACGGTGACCTGTTGCGCACCATCACACGCGGCATTCGTGGCACGGCAATGCCCGCGTGGCACGAATTGCCGGTCAATGATCGCCTCGCCGTCATCCAGTACATCAAATTCGAACTTGCCGTTGATCGCTCCGATCCGTCCGCGCCCTATGCGTTCTTCGTCGAAGAGCCGCCCGGTCCGCCACTGATAATCGGCCGCCCTCCGGATCCCACCTTGCAGGTACTCACCCGTGGAAAGGAAATCTGGCAGGCGGCCAAGTGTTGGGAGTGCCACGGCCAGGGCGGCAAGGGCGATGGCGAAAAAGCTGCGGGTCTCAAGGATGACCTCGGCTTCCCGGTCGTGCCGGCCGATCTCACAAGCGGTCAGTTCAAATCGGGGCCGGCAGTCGAGGACATCTTTCGCACGATTTCCACCGGCATGAGCGGCACGCCAATGCCGTCCTACCGGAATGCCTTTCCGGACGAGGACCGCTGGGCGCTCTCCTACCATGTTCTGGTGCTCTCCGCCTACAAGGACCCGCTGACGCTCGAACCTCTGAACATTCCGGAGGCCGATCGCAAGGCGCTCGACGAGCTCGATCGGCAGGCAGCAACCCCGGACAAGGCCTATGTCCCGGGCAGCGGCACGGCAGTGGGCGCGGGCGAAAACGGCCCGGCGGCGGGAATGGCGCAAGGAGGCTGACCGTGCCCGAATTTGAGATCACCGGACCCTATATTGGCGCCCTTCTTATGAGCCTCGGCGCCTTGTGCCTGTTCATCTGGGGCGTGCTCTCAGGCGCCCTCTACAACACGGACGAAGCGTCGAGCAAATTTTTTGAAAGGGAAATGGAGAATGAAGGACGTGCACGAGAGCAACCCCGAGAACGTGACGCGGGATGAGCCGGAGCTGGCCGACGCTCCCCGCCATGACATGGAAGAATACTTGGGCGGAACGATAAAGTCGCGCCACGGCTACATACCTGTGTGGCTGCTGGTCGTCTATTTCGTGCTATTCGCCTGGGCCCTCTACTACGCTTACCAGTATTGGGGCGGCCTGGGACCTGGTCGGATCTGATGTTCAGGAAGATGTTGGCAGCGCGGATCATTCTAGCAGTCGCGGCACTGAACTTGCTCCTTTTGCTCGCTACGCTGACGCTCAATCTCGTCTTGGCTTTTTGGGGCTGACAGGAGGAATGCATGTTGCCGCAGACCGCCTTCTCGATTGCCGATGCAGGGATTATCCAGACCCTGGCCTTCGTAGGGGGAGCGATTTTCCACATCGGCTTCTTCGTCTGGGTGGCGTACCTCGCCTGGAAATAGTTGCTTCCCGGAAGCGACGGCCGCCGCCTGTCTCGCGCGCCTGAGCTCGAGCGGGAAAGGGTGATAGATGACCCCGTATCTGGTGCTGTTTGCCGCAGGATTTGCCGGCAGTTTCCACTGCATCGGCATGTGTGGTGGGTTCGCTTGCGCGCTCGGCCGCGATGGACGTGGCCAAGGCGGCACGGTCCTGCGGCACCTCCTCTATAACACGGGTCGACTGACCACCTATTGCTTCCTCGGCGCCTTGGCCGGAGCTTTCGGCCAGATGATCTGCACCTCCGCAGATTTTTCCGCGACGTTGCCGCTGGCGGAACCCATTGACTTCGCTCAGCGTGCCCTCGCGATCGTCGCGGGACTTCTGATGATCATGATCGCTCTCCAGTTTTTTGGCCTGCTCGGGACGCTTCACCGGCTGACGGCGGGGCTTGGCGGTAGCCTGTTCGCCGCGACCTTACGCAAGGTTCTGAACGTTCCGGGGCACGCTACCCCCCTCGCCTTCGGCGTCTTCAATGGGTTCCTGCCCTGCCCGCTTGTCTACGCCTTCCTGGCCCAAGCTGCGAGCACGGCTGGAGCAGTTTCCGGCTTCCTTACAATGGCTGCTTTCGGGCTCGGAACTTTCCCGGCGATGTTGATGATGGGAGGTATCGGCGGAGTCCTGGGGCCCGTGTGGCGACGGCGCGGCGTCTGGCTAGCCGGTTCGTTTATTCTGCTGCTCGGACTGACGACGCTTGGCCGTGGCGTCCTGCCTGCCGGCATGCTTCATGGAGACCACCTGCTATGAGCCTCCAGGGCGAAGGGTTCTGCGACCATTGCCTGCTTCCGCTCGGCCGACGACCATTGCAGCGGATGCTGAATGGAACGGAGAGAAGCTTCTGCTGCTATGGCTGCTGCATCGCCTATCAGGTCCGGGAAGGCAGAGGCGAGGACGCCGAAGCGGCGTGGCTTCTGATCCGGCTCGGCGTCGCTGCCTTCCTCTCCATGAATATCATGCTTGTGAGCCTGTTTCTCTACATGGGTGTATTTTCCGGCGCCGATGCTCGCCTCCTTCCATGGGTTCATGGCCTGCTCTTCGCCTTCGCGACGCCCGCGGTGGTCCTCCTCGGCCAACCTTTCCTCCAGGAAACGGTCCAGCACGCGGCGGCCGGTCGCCTGAATTCATCGTCGCTAGTCGTCGTTGGGGTGGCGTCGGCCTATTTCTATTCCGTCTTTGCCATGTTCAATGGCGCGCATGTCTATTTCGACACGGCGTCCATGGTGTTGCTGCTGTTCACGCTTGGCCGCTATCTCGAGGCCGCTGGACGGGCTAGAGCCTCCCGCGATCTCGAGCCTCTGCTGGCAGCAGAGAGCGAGATCGCGACCGTAGTGCTTGACGGCGTGGAGACGCGCCGCTCTGTGCGTGACGTGATGCCCGGCATGCTCGTTCGGGTGCTGCCCGGAGACCGTATTCCCGTCGACGGCGTAATTTCCGAGGGAGAATCGAATGTCGACGAGTCGGTGATCACGGGTGAAAGCCGGTCGGTCCACAAGGCGCCCGGCACGCCGGTGATTGCCGGCAGCGTCAATTTCGATGGCCCGCTGCTCATCCGCAGCAGTGGTGCCGGAAGCAACACCCGATGGGCTCGGATCTGTCGATCTGTTCGCGATGCTCTCTCGCACCGCAGTCCGACTCAACGGATCGCCGACCGCGTCGTCGCGATCTCCGTGCCCATTGTGCTCGCCCTGAGCGGCCTGACGGCGGTTTACTGGGCTCAATCTCAGCCCATCGACCAGGCGCTGCTAATCGGACTGGCAGTCCTCGTCGTCGCCTGCCCATGCGCGGTCGGGCTCGCGGCCCCCCTCGCAACGACGCTTGGCATCGGACGGCTGGCGCGCTGCGGTTGCCTCGTCCGTGACCCCGGCGTGCTGGAGGCCCTGGCCGGACTTCGATGCGTGGCCTTCGACAAGACCGGCACATTGACGGTGGGCAGGCCGACTGTGGTCGACATTGAGCGGGACGGTGTGGAGACGGAAGACGTGCTGGCGCGCGCAAGCGGTCTGGAACAGTATTCCGAACATGCCCTGGCACGAGCCGTCACCGCGGCCGCGAAGCTCCGAGGTATTCGGCCGGCTCCGGCGCAGGATATTCGCATCGTGCCCGGCCGAGGCATTCTGGGCACGTTCGGTGGCGAGCCGATGGCGGCCGGCAACGAATTGCTGATGAGCGACCTCGGATGGCCGCTTTCATCGCATTTACGCGCGCGGGCCTGCGCGATCGAGGCCGACGGCCATTCGCTCATCGATGTCGGTTGGGGCGGTCGTGTTCAAGCGCTGCTCTCGCTCGACGACACGCCGCGGCCCGAGGCATCCGCGGCTGTTGCCGGGCTCGAAAGCCGCGGGATGCACCTGGTGCTCCTGACCGGCGATCTGCAGGAACCGGCCCGGCGCATCGCGGCGGTCGTTGGCATTGGCCAGGTTGAAGCTCGCCTTTCACCGGAAGCGAAACGGCAAGTCTTGCACCGCCTGCGGAAGGAACGGGCCGCTGTGGCCATGGTCGGCGACGGCCTCAATGACGGCCCTGTGCTGGCGGACGCCGATGTCGGCATTGCCGTCGGTTCGGCCACCGCTCTCGCCCGCGAAACTGCCGCACTCGTCTTGCCCGACGGCGGGCTTTGGATGTTGCCCTGGGTCGTCGACGTGGCCCGTGCGGTTCGCCGAACCATTCTCACCAATCTCCTCTGGGCGTTCGGCTACAATCTCATTGCATTGACCGCCGCGGCCCTCGGATTTCTGCAGCCGATCCTCGCGGCGGCCGTCATGGCCGGATCGAGCGTACTCGTGGTGATGAATTCGATGCGGCTCCAGCAGTTGCCCGACCCGGATCCATCGGAAATCGCTGGTCGGCAAGCGCAAGCATTCCATCAGGAGCCTTCGCCGAACACATCCGCCGTGAAGGCCGAATACCAGCCGACCGCTTGATGGGCTGTGCGACGGCGAACCTCGGCGCTCTCGCCCACCTTGCTGATGAACGTTTCGACCGTTTTTATCTTTCCGCCCTCGGGCGTGAAGGTGATGGCATTGGTGAAAGCGTCGTCAGGCGCCAGAAACGTGTAGCACGAATTGAACAGGTGCGACGGAAACTGCTGCGAGCCCGTGAGTGAGGCCGCAATCGCGAAGGCGCATGCCTTGGCTTGGCTGTTGGTGGAAAATGCCGACTTCGGCATGTCGCCGCCGATGATCGAGTCGCCTACGACATGGATGCCGCGCTGGAGCGTCGACTCGAAGGTCACGGGATCGACCGGGCACCAGCCAGACGCGTCGGTGAGTTCGGTCTTCTCAGCGATCGCTCCGGCCTTTTGTGCCGGGATGATATTCGCGACGGCCGCCTTGAACGTCTCGCCTTCAGTCACCACCGATCGCGCTGCGACATCGACGATCTTGACTGCCCCGGTGAATTGCCGAGGCAGCCATTCGATCATCCCTGGATAGTGGCGGCCCCAGGCCTCCTGGAACAGTTCCTGACCGGAAAAGCGGTCCTTGGCATCAAGGATGAGGATCTTCGACCTCGGCTTGAACTGTTTGAAATAATAGGCGACGAGCGAGGCACGTTCGTACGGCGCCGGTGGGCAGCGGAACGGATCTGGAGGCGCGACGATCACGAACACGCCCCCATCCTCCATGCTTTCGAGCTGTCGTCGCAGCAGCTCGCTCTGTGGCCCGGCATTCCAGGCATGCGGCATGATTTCTGCAGCCGACGCGTCGTAATTGCGGATCTCGCCGGATTTGAAGGCGATACCCGCGGCGACCACCAGCCGGTCATAGGCCAACCTCACGCCGTCCCGAAGCGTGACTGTCTTGGTGCCGGGATCGACCCCTGTTGCGGCCTGATGGATTACCTTGAGGCCATGGCGTTCGGTCAGTACCTCGAACCCGAAGGTCAGGGAGGCGAGCGAACGAAGTCCGGCGAGATAGAGATTGCTGAAGAAGCAGGTGACGTATCGGCGTTTCGTCTCGATGAGGGTCACGTCCATCGTTTTCAGGTCGCCGAGATACCGCGCCACCGTCGCGCCGCCGATGCCGCCGCCGATGACCACGACGCGCGGCTTGTTCTGGCTTCGCGCAACGTGCGGTGCGGCTGCCGCCGCCAAAACGCCTCCGGCCATGCTACAGATCTGCCGGCGCGTCCAGTTCGTCATGGCGGGTCTCGATGCCGGACGTTTGCGGCAAGGTGGCGCGCCACGGCCCCTATTTCCTCTTCTGACAGCGACAGCGCGACCGCATGCATCACATGACTCGAACTTTCGCTGGCTCGGTAGTTGTGCATGAACTTGATGATGGTCTGCTCGTCAAGCGAGGTGATCGGCGGAATAGCATGGCCGCGGCCGCTCGGATCGTGGCAGGATGCACAGGCGGCAGCGATCTGGGCGCCATGGCTCGCATCTGCGGCCACCGAACCTCCAGGAAAAAGGAGTGCGAGCGAAAGCGAGAGTCTCAGGAGAGAATGGATTTGATGTTTGGTTTCCCCATTTGCGGACAAGACACTCTCGGTCATCTGATCCCGCGTCATACTAGGTGACCACTATCTCGTGAGACAGCGAATAGATGGCGCCGCCGTCTTCCTGCCAGATAAATTCGAGCCGTCCGCTTTCCGTAGCGCGAAGGTAGAACTCCAGGAACGGATTGGCCGCGACGGCCTCGTGTAAATCGGCCCGGAACACCTCGACGCTGCCGTAGCGGCAAACAAAACCGTTGATGATCTTGCGCGGGATGACCTGGCCCGTGCTATCGGTGCGCAGTCCCGTTTCCATCTCGTGCTGAATAATGGCCTTGATCGGAAACACTTCGTGCCTGGACACGGAGCCAGGAACCATCACGCGAGGAACAGGAGTGGTCACCTTACCTCCCATCACAACTTAGAGACAGCCATTGGTGGCGACAGTCACCCAGGCCTTTGCCATCAGCAGGCTACCGTCGCTCATCTCGGCAAGCGCCACGACATGTTGCGGGGCAGCCAGGCGAACGCGCGTCGAGACGCGAGGGAGGCTACGCTCCGGAACAAAATGGAACTGAACCACTTCGACGAGTGGGTTTTTAGGAGCGAACACCCGCAAGGACTTGACGTGGTCGGACTTCGTCATCGGGCTGTCGATCGAGATGTCCATAGGCACCGTATAGCCAGTCGAGAACTCCGCCGGCATCACGAGGCGAAGTCGATCCGAAGGCGTCGCCGCCCGACCGGTCAGACGCCAGACGAAGTCCTGCACCCCATCCGCTGCCTGCATACGCTTCGGCGCCAACAGGGCAAGTGCGCATGCTGCGGTCCCGATTGTGCGGGTCAACATATGGCGGCGCGTCAAACTCATCGTTCTGTCTCCGGCGCCTTGCGGGGATCGCGTGCATCCCTTCAATGAGGTAGCGATCCTTCAAACAACAGCAAGGGTGCCATCGCGCGGTTCTCGGAAAAAGAGTACACCCTGTCCCGTGCCGCGTAAATCGTTTGCAATGCAAGGGTTTGTCACGCTTACATCGAAGTATTACCCGCGTCCGCTTTCTCGTCTTAGAGGCGGTGTGAGTCGTTCGTTTGCTTAAACGCAAATAAGCCGCCGCTTGGACGACGGCGGCACTGACGAAAATGCTGCCGGCATCCGCCATAGAGTCAAGCCGAGCAGCGACGTTCACGCGACCTCTAATCGCGCGTCTGAGCGTCGTGCCAAACTGGTTCGAGGATGTAGCGCGAAAGAACTGGACGAGCGCGGCGATGCAATCTGGTGCAACCTGGCCTACACTCATCCTGAATGGTGATTGAAGCGTGCTCCAGCCGACTGCGCCATATTGTCGGCTGCCATTATTTGCTAGGAGTCGATTTGCGAAGAACCTGAACTTCGAAGAGGTCGGCATCCACATATCCTCGCCGTGGGCCTTTCCAGGCGGGCATGGAGAGTTACATATGTGACATCGTCGTGATCTTGGCCGCCATGGTGATCGCACTCCGCAATCTTAGTAAATCCTATGAGACTGCCGAAGGGCGGCTTGAAGTGTTGAGAGGGATCGATCTCGATCTCGGCGCGGGAGACTGCGTTGCCCTGACAGGCGAGTCTGGTAGCGGTAAGAGCACCCTCCTGCATCTCGTAGCCGGCCTAGACCGCCCGGACGCAGGCGAGATCCTGATCGGGGGTCGAGACATCTCCAAGCTGGACGATCGAGGTCGCGCCGCCTACAGGCGAACCGAAGTTGGCCTCGTGTTTCAGCAGTTCAACCTTATCCCCTCACTAGACGTGGCGGCGAACATAGCCTTCCACGCCAAGCTCGCCGGTCGCCACGATTCCGCGTGGGAAAATGAACTCGTGGAGCGCCTCGGAGTCGGAACATTGCTGACGAGATATCCAGAGCAGCTTTCGAGCGGACAGCAGCAGCGAGTGGCAATCGGACGGACCCTTGCCGCACGTCCCGGCTTGGTTCTGGCAGACGAACCCACAGGAAATCTGGACGAGGCTAACGGAGACGCTGTCCTGGATCTGATGTTCTCGCTTTCGAAGGGAACAGGATCGACGCTGCTCATGGTGACGCATTCGCACAGACTCGCGGACAGGCTCGACCGGCAGATCCATTTGCGGTCGGGGAAGATCACATGACGATTTCGACCGTGGCCGCGGCACTCTTGTCCCACTGGCGACGACAGCCGCTACAGCTCGGCGCTCTCATGTTGGGCTTGGCGCTGGCGACTGCCCTGTGGTCCGGGGTGCAGGCGGTCAACGCAGAAGCCCGCGCGAGCTACGCCCGCGCAGCGGCTGCATTGGATCAGAACGGGTTGGCGCACTTGGTTTCTCCAGGCGGGCGCTCGATCCCGCGGGACGCCTTCGTGCGGCTCAGACGCGCGGGTTGGAACGTGTCGCCGGTCCTCGAGGGGGAATATCGGTTCGGAGCCACCCGGCTGAGGGTGATCGGCATCGAGCCTCTGACGATGCCAGCAGAGACGCGGACCGTCGATCTGGCGAATGCCGGGGACTTGCTTTCCTTCATCTCGCCTCCGGGTACGATGGTTGTCTCTCCTGAAACAGCGGAGAAAATACGAGGGCAGACTGACCTCGCATTGCGTGTTTCGGATCGGATGCCGGATGGGGCAGCCTTCGTCGATATCGGCTTGGCAGAGCGGCTATTAAGAAGAGACGGCGAACTCACTCGGATTGTGATCGCCGAGAACCAACGTCCCGGTCTGGAGCCACTCGGAACGTTTGCCCCGGCGCTCTCAGTTCGCGAGCCGACTGCGCAAAGCGATATCGAGCATCTTACCGAGAGCTTCCATCTCAATCTGACGGCCTTCGGTTTTCTCGCCTTTGCGGTGGGGCTGTTCATCGTGTACTCGACGATCGGCCTCGCCTTCGAGCAGCGGCGCCCGACCTTCAGAACGCTTCGGTGCCTTGGAGTTTCGTTGAGCGCGCTTGCGGTTTTGCTGCTCGCCGAGCTTGTCCTTTTCGCCCTCGCCGCCGGGGCGGCCGGAGTCATCGTCGGATATCTGGTCGCGTCGCTGCTACTGCCCGGAGTCGCCGCAACCCTCGAAGGACTCTACGGAGCCAGCGTCCCCGGCACGCTTTCCCTACGTCCGGAGTGGTGGCTCTCGGGCTTTGCCATCGCGGTGGCCGGAACATTGGTCTCATCGACACAGAGCCTGGTGCGCTTGATGCGGGTGCCTTTGCTCGCGGCGGCCCAGCCTCAGAAGTGGGGGCGGTCGTCGCGGACCGGACGGCGATTTCAGGCGCTGGCCGCAGCGGCTTTGCTAGGCCTCTCGGGAGCACTTATTCTATGGGCTGATGGACTTCAGGCGGGCTTTGGCGTCCTTGGCTGTCTTCTGCTCGGCGCATCGCTACTTCTCCCGGCCGTGCTCTCCGGATTCCTCACCTTGATGCAGCGGGCGTCTTCGGGTGCGCTCATCATGTGGTTCTGGGCCGATGCGCGCCAACAGCTCCCCGGGCTTTCCCTTGCCCTCATGGCATTGCTTCTTGCGCTGGCGGCAAACGTAGGCGTCGGAACCATGGTGTCGAGCTTCCGTCTCACTTTCGTGGGCTGGCTCGACCAACGCCTCGCTGCGGAGCTTTACGTCGCCGCCCGGAACGAACTCGAGGCAGACCGGCTCAGGGCGTGGCTCGCAACGAAGGTGGAATCGGTGCTGCCGATCTCCAGCGTGGACACCGAGATCCGGGGGCAACCGATGCAGATCTTCGGTGTTGTTGACGATCCGACCTACCGGAAGCACTGGCCGCTGATCGTTGGCTTGCCCGATGTCTGGGATCGGGTGGCTTCCGGTGAAGGAGTATTGGTCAACGAACAGTTCTGGAGGCGGGAGCGGCTCCGCATCGGCGATCAGCTGGATCTGGCCAGCGACTGGAAGTCGACCGTTGTCGGCGCCTATTCGGATTACGGAAACCCAAAGGGCCAGGTCATCGCCGGAATAGACGCCCTGACCTCTCGGTACCCGCAAGTCTCGCGCCTGCGCTACGGTCTGCGGGTCCAGCCTGATCAGGTTGCAGACCTGCGGTCGAGCCTCTCGGACGAATTCGGACTACCACCGGACAACATCGTCGATCAAGCGGCACTGAAGGAACAGTCACGGCGGATCTTCGATCGCACGTTTTTGGTGACTGGCGCGCTGAACACACTCACGCTTGGAGTTGCAGCATTGGCTATGTTCTTGAGCCTCCTCACGCTTACGGAAATGCGCCTCCCGCAGCTTGCGCCAGTTTGGGCGATGGGGGTCACAAGGCGCGATCTCGCCATTCTTGAGATTCTAAGGACCCTGGTGCTCTGGCTGGCAACATTTACTACCGCTTTACCCCTCGGCCTGGCGCTGGCGTGGGTGCTTCTCGCGGTGGTGAATGTCGAAGCCTTCGGCTGGCGTGTGCCAATGCATATCTTTCCTTACGAGTGGGTCCGGCTCGGCCTCGTCGCGCTCGCCGCTGCGGTCGTTTCCATGTTGATCCCGCTTCGTAGGCTGGCGGGACTCGCGCCGTCGGAACTTCTCAAGGTATTCGCCAATGAGCGTTAGATCGATTGCGATCACTTTTGCGGTGATGACCATGGCCAGCTTGTCCGGAAGCCAAGCGGCCTCCCAGGGTTTTGGTGGCCTCGGCGCGGCGGCTGAAGGGTTTTCGGTGCCGCAGCCCGGCCTGCTGTTCCGTTTCCCCGACGACCACGGCGCACATCCGGATTTCCGAATAGAGTGGTGGTATCTCACGGCAAATCTTGAAGCTGCGGACGGAACTCAATACGGAGCGCAGTGGACCCTTTTCCGGTCAGCGCTTGCTCCAAGGGAGGCCAAAGGGTGGGCGAGCCCACAGATTTGGATGGGTCACGCAGCCGTCACCACTTCCCAAGACCACTTCGTGGCAGAACGTATTTCACGCGGGGGAGTAGGGCAGGCTGGGGTCGTGGCGGAACCTTTCTCGGCCTGGATCGACGACTGGCAGATGAAGGGGGGTGCCGCCCCAGGAGCGGATCAACTGGCCGAACTTACTCTGCACGCGACAGCAAAGGACTTCGGCTATGAACTCCGCCTATCGGCCACGGGCCCGCTGGTGCCCCATGGCAATAACGGCTATTCGGTGAAATCGGCGCAGGGACAGGCCAGCTACTACTATTCGCAACCGTTCTACGCGGCAACCGGCTCGCTTGCGCTACCCACTGGGAATGTCGACGTGACCGGAAAGGCTTGGCTTGATCGCGAATGGTCCACACAGCCACTCGCTGAAGACCAGACGGGCTGGGACTGGTTCTCGCTGCATCTGGATTCAGGGGAGAAGCTCATGGGATTCCGTCTCAGAGACAAAGGAGAGGGGTTCACCTCGGCGACGTGGATCACCGCCGACGGGCGGCCGGAGCCCTTGCCCGCGGGAGCTCTCCAGATCGTCCCCGTCCGAACCGCCAAGGTCGCAGGCCGTCAAATTCCCGTCTCTTGGAATCTCCGTATCCCCAGCCACGGCTTTGACGTCACAACCGAGCCTTTGAACGACCAAGCATGGATGGCAACGTCCATACCGTACTGGGAGGGCCCGATCAGCTTCGGCGGCACCGTCGGCGGGAGGGGGTATCTGGAGATGACTGGGTACTAAATTAGCTGAACGGCCTGACAAGCAGGAAGGTACCCTCGGTGTCGCTCTGGCAGATGGGATGGTTGCCGCCCTTCCCGCCGGCATCGAAAGTGCCATCCGCGGCGCAGCCTTCTTTGCCTACCCGCCAAGTACATGATCGATCTCGGCCACGCGATCATCGTCGACGTCGAACCAACAACCGCCATTCGCCAGGCTGAAGTGACCGCCGCCAAGCGGATGATTGAGCGCTCGCGAGAAGAGTTCGGCCTTTGTCCGGCCCGGCTGGCGGCCCACAGCTGGTACGGGTCGGCTGAGATGCTCGGTTGGCTCGTGCACATTCCGGTCTTTGACAAGTCGGCTGCGACATCTGCGCGATCGGGCATGAGAATTACGTGCTAGGCGTCGAGCAGATGGCAGAGACGGCCGGCGAGCTCGAGTACATAGGTGAAAAAGTTCGGCGATCGGGACGACTTGTAACGGGAGATCGCCACCACCTTCCGTCGCGATCCAGGCTCGAGCGAGCTCTCGTGCCGAATATCAGACATTCAACTACACATTCACGGCCATCTGCCGCCCTACCCTAGTCCTTTATCCACGCCGAAAACGCATCCGGCAGCACGTTCGACCCGCAGATCACCGCTACCACACGCTTGCCGCGGTAACGCGAGGGGTCTTCCAGGATCGCCGCGATGCCGAGAGCGGCCGAGGGCTCGACCACGAGGCCGGCGTGCCGATGCAGCAAGCGCATGCCCGCCTTGATGCTTGCTTCCTCGACGAGCGGCACTTGATCGGCGACGGCGAGTAGGTCCTGAAGGACCACCGCGATCGGGAAGCGGCCGGCGACGCCGTCGGCGATCGTGTCGGTGCGATCGGTGGTGACGACCGATCGCGCCCGCCAAGACAGAGCCAAGGCGGGTGCTCCGCTGGGTTGGATGCACACCACCTCCGTTGTGGGCGACAAGCTCTTGAAGACGTGGCCGACGCCGGTGGCGAGCGCGCCGCCGCCGAGTGCGAGCAGGATCGTGTCGATGCGGGCGTACCCTTCGATGAGCTCCAGCCCGATTGTGCCCGCGGCCTCGCAGGTGTCGAGGTTTTCGCTGTCCTCTACGAGTAAAGCATTGTCGCTGGCCGCGATCTCGCGGGCGCGTTGTCGCGCCTCCTCAATGTCGCCCTCGACCAGGTCGACGGCGGCTCCGAGCCGACGAATGCGATCGATCTTCGCGGGATTGGCGCTTGTCGCCGCCACCACGGTTACGCCAATTCCGCGTGCCCGGCCACTATGTGCGAGCGCCTGCCCAAGATTGCCGGCGCTGGCGCAGACCGCGGCTTTGGGATCCGGGCTGCTTGCCAGACGGGACATAATGACCTCGGTCCCTCGTCCCTTGAAGCATCTGATCGGGTTTGCGGTCTCAAGTTTGATGACGACTTCGCATCCCAACACGTCGCCAAGAGCGGGACAAGCGAATTGGGGCGTGTCGCGAAACACTGATGAAATTTGTCCCCTAGTCGCAAGGATGCGGTCGAGGTCGAGCCTGGTATCTGGTTGCCTGACTTCAAGGTATGCTGCGGATCTTTCACCGACAGATCGCATGGGATAGTCCTTTGACATTGTGTTGCGGTTGAGTGGGCGTGCGTTATAGCGCATACTCGGGATGCGCGCTATAACGCACAATGCGAGGTCTAAATGAAGTCCATTAGTCCCGTTGGAACGGGGAAGCTATTGAAGTCCATCAGGCACGAGCTCGGGTGGAGTCTGGATCAGACCGCAGAACAGACGGGGGTCAGCAAGGCAATGCTGGGCCAGATCGAGCGTGGCGAATCCACGCCGACTGTTGCGACGCTTTGGAAGATCGCGACGGGCTTACGAGTTCCGATGACCACCCTGCTTGAGCCGGAACGCGAAGAAGGCGGTGTCTTGCTTTTGCGTGACGCCAGTAGTCTCCGGGTGCGCCCGTCGCAGGAAGGGATGCAGCGCGCCTTGTTGTTCCCTTATGAGGCCCGATTCGGTTTCGAACTATACGAGCTAACCTTCGCACCTGACTTTGAGAGTATCTCAGAGCCGCATGACATCGGGGTTGTTGAACATGTGACCGTCCTGCGCGGCGAGGTCGAATTGCTGGTCGAAGAAGATTGGAGGCTGCTCAAGGAGGGGCAGTCGCTTCGGTTTTCTGCCGACCGCCGCCACGGCTACCGCAATCGGACGGAGAGCGAGGCTGTTGTCATGGACCTAATCCACTATCGGTTCATTCCGCAGAACGTAGCGGGCCGCGAAACGCAGGAGGGTTCCTGATCAGAGAATACCGGACGATCCGGTCGCTCACCGCCTGGTCGAACGCCAATGCCTAGTCGGTAACGTCTGGGCGTCATCATTGAGCCACATGCTCGACTTCCCCGACCGGAGAGGCCCATTCAGAATCCACCTTTGCCTATGTCAGCGTCTCCAACCACTGGGCAGATCACCGAGAATCAGATTCAGGAAATCGAGGCCGCCGGCTTTCAGGTTGAGCCACGCCGGATCGTCACCGAAGATGTCAAGGAGTTGGCGAGTGGGGCGAATGAAACTGATCAACGCTGCGGAGGCGCAGAACCCGGCGGTGCTCCGCGAAACCTTCATCAGGATGTTCCTGGCCGGGGACTGAAGCCGCTTCTAGCGCCAGTAACTCCGCCCGCTGTCGACTGACGATCGGCCCATGATATAGCCGATCGCGAATGCGAGGGCGACTGTAAGTGCGAAGCCAGTTGCGGTGTAGGGGTGATCCGCGGCGCCGACCACGACAGCGTTCGCTTCGCGGCTTACTGCGTCGGTGGCTGTCTTCGCTGCCTTTCGGACACCAGTGGGCGGTTCGGTCGGCGTCCCGGTGAAGCCGGCGCTCAGTTCGTCGTTGGCCATGTTGTTTCTCCTTTGGGAAAGGAAGAACCGACGACGGGCGGAGAGGTTCCGGATATCGGTGCACCGACCCCGAATGCCGCATCGCTTTCGGCCGCTTCAGGTCGACTAGACTGATCTGTGTGTTTTTCCGGCTCAATGCGTTGATCCGGCATGACCCTCAATAAAGCCGCCCGATCAGCCGCCGCCAAACCCGATGGAGGCGCGCATTGAGCCGTGCGTCGCGATGCTGGTCGAAAAGCCACCGACGGGGCAATGGCCGTTTGAGGTGCAGCGTGCGGGATACCGCCTCGCGGTTCACGGCGTACAACTAGGTCGGCCGCAGCGCTCTCGCCGTCTCCAGAAACGTGACCAGCGCCCGGCGGGCGCTACGCGGCTTCCACACCATTGCAAGATCCCAGGTGAGATCATCCGGCATTCCCGCTAGTGGCACCATCGCCACACCGTCCACCCGCATCGAACGCGCCCCTTCGGGCACAAAGGCCACGCCCATACCCGCCGCGACCAGGCTCAAGATCGTGTGCATCTGGCGCGCCTCCTGGCTGACACGCGGAACGAAACCGGCCTGCCGGCAGGCACTTATCAGCCGGCCGTGGAGCGTTGGCCCCTGCATATACGGAAAGAGCACGAAAGACTCTTTCGAGAGTTCGGACAGGTCGACGGGGCGCCGCGTGGCCAAGGGGTTTGAAAGTGGAACCGCGAGGCAGAAGCGGTCTCGATCAATCAACTCGATCTCGAGCCCTGCCACCGTCTTCAGGGGCGGTGTGACGAAACCCACGTCAATCGAGCCGTCCAACAATCCTTCGAGTTGCGCGTCGGTCGACCGTTCATCCAAACGGATGTCCACCGCCGGGAACCGTTGGCGGTGGATGCGGAGCACCGCTGGCAGTACGCGGTAGAGTGCCGCGCTCGTGAAGGTTACCGTGATCTCAGCCAGGTCCTCCGATGCGGCGCGCCGCGCCACGCGTATGCTTTCGTCCGCCTGCTGCAGGGTGCGTCGCGTCTCCGTCAGAAATACATGGCCCGCGGGAGTAAGTTCGACCCGTCGTTGCGTGCGGGCGAAGAGGGCAAAGCCGAGCGCGGCTTCAAGGCGTTTGATTGACTGCGAGAGTGGCGGCTGGGCCATGTGGAGACGGACGGCTGCCCTGCCGAAGTGGAGTTCTTCCGCGACGGCCACGAAGTGGCGCAAGTGATGCAGATCGATGGCCATATCGCTCCCGTCTCAATAATCTGCCGATTGATATTGGATTCAATCGCGAAGAGGTGCCAAGTCAAGAGCTGACAGCAGCAAAACAGGAACTCCAAATGCGCTCGCAGCCAATGATCCCGCGCCTAAGCAGGACGGTCCTCATCGGGGCCATTCTTCTTGGTGGTACCGCCCATGCAGCGATCACGCGGCAGGACTTTACCGTGACCAGCGATAGGCAGGACAAGGAGTGCAAGCGCGGCGACCGGCAACTTTCTAGCGAGACCCAGGACACGGAGGTCGAGTACCGCGATGCCGCCGAACAGAAGGGCGATCCCGAGCATGTGAAGCAGGTTCACGACGGGAAATGGCCACACTCCCTTGCGCATCCAGGCGCTGGGGGGAAGGCTCTCCAGATAAACAAGCATGGCCTCCATGATCCATTCTCAGCGAACCGCTTTCACGTTGGCGGGCTGCGCGAGCGTTCGGGTCACCTCGGCGAGGAGCCTGCTGCGACCGCGCTCCGGCCTGTCAAGATGAACGAAATGTGTTGCGTCGGAGATTGTGACTGTGCGCACGCTTGCAGCCTGTCTCAAATCCTGCGCCAGCGTTGTGACGTCCTCCGGTCGGCTCCAGAAATCATTCTCCGAGCGGATCACCAGCACATGCGACGTAATCGAAGCGGCATCCCACAGCTTGCGTCCCGCAGCGAGCTCGAAGGAATCGGCCATCGCACCCGACGGGGCTCTGAACGAGGGCGGGTTGCGGCTGATAGAGGTCGGATCAGAGGCAACCGCCGCGGCTTGATAGGCCTCGGCCACCCTCGGATCGCGCCAGGCGGCCTTGTCCTCGACCGGAATCGAGCGGTCCCACGATGGCAGCAGGGAGGCAGCGGTGTTCAGGCGGTAAGCCCCGAATCGCTCGACATTGAACTGGCCGGGGCTATTCGGATTGGCCATGTCAGAGCCCGGCCCCAGGGTTTTGTGGCCGGAGTGCGTACCGTAAAGGCTGTTGTAGATCACGAGATGGCTCACCTCGTCGGAGTTCTGGCTTGAATACATGCCCGCCCAGTGACCGCCGGTGGCCCAGCCCAAGAGTGCAACTTTCGACACACCGGTTCTCGCCAGTACGACCTCGACGACGGCGGCAATGTCGCGAACCACTGCGTCGGATCGTGCGAGGGGTTGTCCGTCCTGGCTGCCGTCTTGCCCGTCCCGGCTTGAGCCACCGTAGCCGCGCGCATCCATGATGAAGACACGATGCCCGGCCCGGACCAAGTCGGCTGCGAGCGAGCCTCCCTCCGCCGGAAGATCAAAAGAAGCAATGCCCGGCACTCGCGCGCCGTGAAGCAGCACAACCGGCGGCTTGCCTGGCTGGAGGTTGTTATCGCTCACCTCCCGGACCGCCAGCTCGACTTCCGGATCGCCCGCCCCGGCACAGACCGCCGCGTTCGCATCGTTGGCGCTTTGGGCCGGCGTCATGATTGCGGGCGCCTCATGGCTTATTTCTGAAGGAAACGTACAATGAACTTCCGTTCGCTCATCCTCGGCTTCCTAGCCGCTCTCGGCTTTGTTTGCTCCGTCCACGCCCACCATGGTTGGGGCGGCTATGACACGGGCCGACCACTTTATCTTGAGGGGACAGTGACAAAGGTCCACTGGCGAAACCCTCATCCCGAATTAGTGATTGAGGTGGCCGCCACCCCACCGCGAGCGGATCCCGCCAACGTCCCCGTCCCGCCCGAATTGGAAAGCATTGGTTTCCGCGATGTGCTCGCCAAAGCCCAGGCGCCGGAACATGGAGGGCGCTATACCCTCGACCTCGCTCCGATTGGGCGGCTGGCGAATTGGGGCATGAGTGCGGCCCCGCGCCGCGGCGAGAGGATAATCGCGGTCGCCTTCCCCTCGTGCAGCGAAGCTGGTTCAGTCCGCCCGGCCGTCATTGTGCTAGCAAATGGGGGCGCCGTGCGGCAGCAGTCCGTCGATCTGCCGGCTGGCTGTAGCGGTGCCCCTCGCGGTTGACCGCTGCGTTTGTCTGGGCGCGGCTCGGGCCAATATGCCGCGCCATCGATGAATGGCCGTCACGCTGTTTGAACTGCAGCATTTACAGAATGCCCCCTTCGTCGGCTCTCTTCGGTACCATGAGGGCCTTGGCCCCGGCGGCAATGCTGCGCCGCAACCAGATATGACGTGGCTCGTCCTGATGGCGCGCATGCCAGAGAAGGTTCATCGTAACGCTGCCAAGATCGAGCGGTGGAGTCAGCGCAACGAACCGACCCATCCCCGCTGCCGTCCGCGCCAGAATCGACGGTAGAGTCATAATCAGATCTGACTGAGCGGCGATCTCGACTGCGGTCAGGAAGCCCGGCACACGGACGCGCACCCGCCGCTCGCGGCCCATCCTGGCGAGCGCCATATCGACGGGCGCCAGCCCCTTGCCGGTGACGCTCACGACGATATGCTCCAGCTCCAAGTAACGGTTCAGGGTGAGCTTCCTGCTTGCCGCGGGATGTCCGGTGCGCATCAGCGTGACGAAGGTGTCACCATAGAGGCCCCGTCGGCAGATTCCTGACGGCGCCTCGTCGATCGCGCCGATCACCGCATCCACGGCGTCGTTCTCTAGCGCTTCAATGACCGCAGGCCCCGGTGCCACGATGTCTAGGTCGAGTCCCGGCGCCTCGATGGCGAGCCGGGCAAGCAGATGAGGCGCCAGCGCGGCAGTCTCGAGGTCCAGCATGAGCAGCCGCACGTTGCCGGTCGCGGCTGCCGGATCGAAGGGGTTCGCCTCCAGCATGTGGCCGATTTGTGCGAGAGTTCTACGCAGCGTTGGTCGAATCTCTTCGGCCAGCGTCGTCGGCATGTAGCCACCCCGCCCTTCTACCAGCAGGCCATCGCCGAACAGCTTGCGCAGGCGCGCCAGGGCCCGGCTCACGGCTGGTTGGCTCATGCCGAGGCGGCTGGCGGCGCGCGTAACACTCCTTTCCTCAAGGAGCGCCTCAAGCACCACGAGCAGATTCAGGTCAGTCCGACGTAAATTCACTTCACGCATAACGACTATATAGCGCATGCATTGGACGCATGAAATGCCGACCGCTATTTCAACCTGGATCGAAACGTTCACGAAACTTCTGGAGGTCAGGATGATGCATGTGGTCTTTGGAGCAGGCGGCAGAGCTGGCGGCGAAACAGCACGTGCGCTGATTGAGCGTGGTGCGCACGTGCGGGTCGTAGTTCGCCGTCCGGAGCAGGGTGAACCATGGAAGGTGCTGGGTGCCGAGGTTGCCATCGCCAACCTCTACAATGCGGAGCACGTCTCTCGGGCCCTGGAGGGGGCGGCGGCTGCGTTCCTCCTGAGCCCGCCGCCTCAGGACGGTGATCCGTTCGCACAGGCGGCAGAGCTTGGCAAAGCTCTTGCCGAAGCAGTACGGCGCACAAACCTTGCCAAGATGGTTGTCCTTTCATCGATTGGTGCGCAGCATGCCTCCGACACCGGCGTCATCGCCACACTCCACGAAATCGAGGCTGCGCTTGCCGGTGCCGCGCACGCCACAGCTTTTCTTCGCAGTGGCTATTTCATCGAAACCTGGTCGGAGGTCGCTGAAACCGTCATCTCGGAACGCATTCTGCCGTCGTTCCTGAACCTCGATCAGAAAATCCCTATGGTTAGCACCATAGATGTCGGAGAGGCGGCTGCTCTGCTCATGGCCGAGAAGTGGGAGGGCACGCGAATCGTGGAACTCGGTGGACAAGAGGATTGGAGCGCCCGCGATGTGGCGACCGCCTTTGCGGAATCTCTTGGCCGCCCGATCGAGCCGGTATTCCTGCCATCGGAGCAGCGACTCGAGGTTCTGACCGAGGCGGGTGTCACGCCAGAAGTCGCCACAGTTCTGCTTGGCATGTACGAAGGCATCGCGCGTGGTCGCTTCACCCGCCAGGAGTACAACGAGCAATGGCGCGGCTCGACACCTTTGGCAGCCGCGGTCAAGCGTATGTTGATAGAGCTACACGCTGCCACATAGACCACCGCGCGTTCGCTCAACCGAAAAGCCATGAAGAAAATGAGGCCTACATAATCTTGTCTGTTCGCGGGAACCTAACCTCGTGAACTGAAAGTGAGCTCCCACTTCCGGGACCCGTTATGGACATACGACAACGAGCAAGTTAGGCCACATTCGGAGCCTGCGAGAGCAATCGCATTCCCTTGCGCCAGCCTTCGAAATGTTCCGGTCCGTCGGCCTGCATGCCGGTGTGATTGAGGATGATCTGCACGTCCGGGAAATCGCGCGCGAGTTCGAGGAGCTCTTCCATCTGCCAGTAATAGAGCTGGAGATCGAAGCTCAGTCCGCGTTTGGCGAGTTCACGGAATCCCCGCCGCCATTCGGTCGTCCGGCTTACCTCCGCCTCGGTCAAGTAGGTCTTGGCCGGATTCTTTTGGAAGTTCATGGACTGGCGGATGCCGCGGAAGTTCGCATATTGCTTGTGCTCGTCGATAAGATCGCCCACGTCCGGCTTCCGCAAGTCTGCGTAGCCGACGATCCCGTGCGGAAATCCGTACCTGTCCGCCACGCCCTGCAGCCAGCCTGTCTCACCAGCCGGATCCTTCGGATCATGACCGCCACCTTTCGCCGCCCCTCCGCTTCGCTGCGAACTGCACCGGCAGGATCCCGGAAGACGATTTCGCCGTCATCTTGGAGGCCGAGCCCGTGATGACGCGGATCAAAGTGGATTTGCCCGCGCCGTTTCCTCCGAGGAGCGCGTGGACTTCGCCGCGGGCAACCGAGAAATCGACACCCTTGAGAACGGAAGTAGCGCCGTAGGCCTTGGTCAGCCCTTTGACCGATACGACGAATTGTTGTGCGTCCGCCATCACGCTTCTCCTGTCAGTAGATCGTTAGGCTGGGGATGAAGCTGACGCCGAGCAGCAGAAGCATCGCCATGCCGAAGAATGGCCACAGCTCCCGCGTCGTTGCTCCGAGCGGTGCCTTGGCGATCGACGATGAGATGAAGAGTGTTGTGCCGATCGGCGGTGTGTAGAGGCCGATCCCGAGATTGATGACCATCATCAGGCCAAGTTGTACACGGTCGAGACCGATCGCGTCCGCCAGCGGCACGAAGATTGGGCCGAGCAGCAGGATTGCTGGTGGCATGTCGAGCGGCATGCCGACAATCAGCATCAGGATGTTCATCAACAGGATGATGAGGATGGGGCTCGAGATGTTGCTCGCCACCCATGCCGCCATCTGCTGCGGCGCCTGGTCGAAGGTCAGGACCCAGCCGACAGCAGCGCTCCCCATGATGACAAGCATGACCACGCCGGTCGCAGCGCCGGCCTCGACCACATTCTCGCAGAACCTCGCCCAGGTCAGGTCGCGGTAAAACAAAAGGCTCAGCAACAGGGAGTATACGACCGACAGCACGGCCACTTCGGTTGGGGTCGCGAGGCCGAAGCGCAGGAACAGAACGACCAGGACAGGCAACAGAATTGCAGGAAAGCTCTTGAGCGCGAGCATTGCCAGCTCGCTCTTCTTCACCTTCACGGCCTGGGCGTCGTATCCACGTCGAAGCGACACGAACCAGCAGACGAAGACGAAGCTCGCCGCCATGATGAGGCCGGGCAGGATCCCCGCCAGGAACAGGTTGCCGACGCTGACACCGCTGATGAGCGAATAGAGGATCATCGGGATCGACGGCGGGATGAGCACGTCGATGACCGCCGAGGTCGCATTGTTCGCGGCGCAGAGCGCCGGCGGATAACCCTGCCTCTTCTGCCACGGAATGAGCACCGATCCGAGCGCACTGGCATTCGCAACAGCCGAGCCCGATACCCCGCCAAATACGACCGAGGAGACGACGGTCGTCGATAACGGGCCACCGCGCCACCGCTGCATCGCCTTTGACGCAAGCGCCAGGAGCTGCCGGCCGAGTTCCCCTCCGAGCATTAGCGTCCCCGCCAGCATGAAAAATGGCAGCGCCAGCATCGGGAAGGACTGGGTCTGGTCGAAAACCTGCTGCGCGACGACGGAGAGCGGCACGTAGCCATTGAAAAGCACACCGACGCCCGCCGCAATAATGAGCGCGTAGCCCACCGGCACTGCCAGTACCATGAGAATGCAGAACGAGATGATCATTATCAGCGTCATAGCGGCATCTCCTCTGCCCCGACCTTGGTCCGCTGTTCCCAGCCGAAACGAAGCACCCTCACCGCAACGGAGACCGTGACGATAGCGACGAGGAAGGCGCCGACAGCCAGCGAGTAGTATCCGACGCTGTTTGGCAGTTGCAGCACGGGACTGTGTTCCACGCCTGCGATCTCCGCGACGACCATTGCCTGATAGCTGAGCACCAGGAAAGCCGAGGCGCTGACCGCGCTGGCGAGCACGAAGGCGGCAATACGAAGCCGCTGTCCTAGCTTATCGTAGAGCCATTCGACGGCCATGTGTCCGCCGACGTGTGCGGCCAGCACGATTCCTGCCAGAATGAACCAGGGGAAGATCAGCATCGGCAGCTCCTGCGCGGAGGAGAAGCCGCCGCCGCTCAGGGTGTAGCGGGCGATCACATTGCCCGTGGTGACGAGGGTGAGCGCGATCCCGCTCGCTATTACGACGAGGCGGGACAGCCGCACGATGACCTTCTCGACGACGTCGACGAGCTGCAACAGCATAAGCATGGCGAGGCTCCGGCTAGGCGAGGACGGTTACGCCCGCGCCTCCGCTTCGATCTGGCTGACGAAATCGCCGAACGGCTTCTTCTTCCAGATTTCGGCAACGGGAGCCGTCGCCTTCACGAACGCCTCGCGATCGACCTCGGCGACTTCAACATTTGCGTTGCTCTTGAAGGCGGCCAGGACCTCCGAAGCCTTCTCGGCGGAGAGTTTTCGCTGCAGGTCGCCGGCCTCCTTGGCCGCGGCCTTCACCGCTTCGAGGTCACCTCCGAGTCGCGCCTCGGCGATCTTCGACATCAGAAACGGTGTCGACTCCCACTTGTGCGCGGTCAGGCTGATGTAGCGGTTGACCTCGTAGAGCTTCGAGCTCTCGATGTTGGCGAGCGGATTCTCCTGCCCGTCGACGACGCCCTGCTGCAGGGCGATGTAGAGCTCTCCAAACGCGATCTGCTCCGTGGTCGCGCCGAGCGACTCAAAAATGTCGATGGTCATCGGATCCGCCGGCGTGCGTATCTTCATGCCTGCTACATCGGCGGGCGCGACGACCTTGCGCTTCGAATTGGTGAGATGGCGGATGCCGTTGTCCCACCAGTCGAGCGGAACGACGCCGACCGCCTCGAAACGCTTGTTGAGCTCCTGTCCGACGGCGCCGTTGAGAAGCTTCATCGCCTTCTCGGTGCTCTCGAACAGGAAGGGCAAACCGAGGGCCGCCAGCTCCGGCACCAGAGCCGAGGTGGCGCCCTGGCTGTTTGCCGTGAAGTCCAGAGCACCCGTGCGCAAGCTCGTCAACATGGCCGCATCGCTGCCAAGCGTCTCGGCCCCCGCGACATTGATCTTCACGCGCCCCGACGTCTTCTCGGCCACTAGTTCTGCAAACTTCGCGGCTGCAACGGTTCGTGGATTGCCGGGCGCGGCACCATGACCGAGCGTCAATGTGGTCTCGGCCCTGGCGGGGCGAATGGTGCTGATAAGCGCGGGCGCAGCAAGCGCTGCCACCGCCGATGCGAGAAACGTACGTCTATGAAGTTGCAAGCTCATTGTCTCCTCCTCAAGTGCTTACATTTTGAAGGCGATCCAGCTCCTCCAAGCCGGATCTCCACTATTCGTCGAGCCAACCTTTGATCGCTGACACCACCTTGCCCGTGGAAAGCCCATACTGGTCGTGCAGCGTCGGCAGGGCGCCCGCCTCCAGGAACTGATCAGGCAGTGCGATTTGGCGGAAGGCTGCGGGGCGAACGTCCGAGCGCATGAGCGTGGCGGCGATGGCCTCGCCGAGTCCGCCGATGAGCGTGTGGTTCTCGGCGACGACAACCAGGCGGCCAGCTCTTCTGCACTCCGCGAGGATCGTCGCCTCGTCGAGCGGCTTGATGGTGGGAACGTGCAGCACGGCTGCGTCCACGCCGTTCCTCTGGAGTTGCTTGGCGGCTTCGAGAGCCCGCATCGTCATCAGGCCCGACGAAATGATCAGTGTATCCCGCCCATCCCGGATCAACTTCGCGTTGCCGAGCTCGAACTGGTAGCCGTACTCGTCGAGGACGAGCGGGACGTTGCCGCGCAGCAGCCGCATGTAGACCGGCCCCTTGTGGGCGGCGATCGCCGGCACTGCTTGCTCGATCTCGTGCGCATCGCAAGGATCGATGATCGTCAGGTTCGGCATGCCGCGGAACATCGCTATGTCCTCGCTTGCCTGATGGCTCGGCCCGTAGCCGGTCGTGAGGCCGGGAAGCGCGCAGACGATCTTTACGTCCAGCATCTCCTCGGCGATCGCGAGGCAGATGAAGTCGTAGGCGCGACGGGAGGCAAAAACCGCATAGGTGGTGACCCACGGCTGGAAACCTTCCCGCGCCATGCCGGCCGCTGCCATCATCAGGAGCTGCTCGGCCATCCCCATCTGGTAGAACCGGTCGGGATGGGCGGCGCGGAAGATGTGCAAGTCGGTGTACTTCGCCAGGTCGGCGGAAAGACCGACGATGCGAGGGTCTCTGTCAGCAATCGCCGCGAGCGTGTGTCCGAAGGGCGCCGGTTTCGTCGGCTGGTCGGGCCCGGCAATCGACGCTATCATCGCTGAAGTGGTAAGCCGCGGCCTGTCGCCGTTATTCAGCAAGTGCTCCGGCCGAATGTATTTGGAACGCCTCATGCCACGGCTCCCGCATCGATGATTTTCAGGGCTTCCGCCCATTCATGCGGCTCGACCCGCAGAAAGTGATTGCGCTCGCGCGCCTCCAGGAACGGCACACCCTTCGCCATCTTCGTGTCGCAGATGATCAACCGTGGTTTGGGCGCGTCTTGGTGCCGGGCGGCATCGAAAGCCTTCACCAGAGCGTCTATGTCGTTGCCGTCGACGCGCTGCACGAACCAGCCGAAGGACTCGAACTTCGGCGCGAGCGGCTCGAAGTTCATCACGCCGAGAGAGGGCCCGTCGGCTTGCATCTGATTGACGTCGACTATGCCGATCAGGTTGTCGAGCTTGTAGGAACCGGCCGACATCGCCGCTTCCCAAGTCGAGCCCTCGTCCAGCTCGCCGTCCGAGAAGAGATTGTAGACGAACGACTTGGAACCCTTGCGCTTCAAAGCCAGGCATATCCCAACCGCGATGCCAAGCCCGTGACCGAGCGAACCGCCGGTGATCTCCATGCCGGGCGTATAGGCGGCCATGCCGGACATCGGCAGCCGGCTTTCATCCGTGCCATAAGTCTCGAGTTCGTCTTCGGGAATGATCTTCGCCTCGATCAAGGCAGCATAAAGCGCGATAGCGTAGTGGCCGATCGAGAGCAGGAACCGGTCGCGGCCTTCCCACTCGGGATCCTCAGGGCGATAGCTGGTGGCGTGGAAGTAGGACACGGCCAGCACGTCGGCGACCCCGAGCGCCTGCGCGATATAGCCTTGGCCCTGGACCTCGCCCATACGTAGCGCGTTGCGGCGGATGCGCCTTGCGCGCTCGCTCAAGCTCACATTATGACCAATCTCGGCCATTCCTACCTTCCTTCCGACTTTTGATGGAGGCCTTGTCAGGAGCTCAGTGAATCAGCATTCCGCCGTTGACGTCGATTACGGCGCCGGTGACATAGGCCGACAGGTCCGAGGCGAGGAACAGATAGATGTTGGCAACGTCGCGTGCCTCACCGAGCCTGTTCAACGGGATGCCCCTGATGATGTCAGCCCGCATTTCCTCGGAGAGCTTGCCGCCCGTGATATCGGTCTGGATGAGGCCTGGGGTTACTGAATTGACCCGAATGCCTGCCGGGCCGAATTCGCGTGCCATCGCCTTCGCGAGGCCAAGAACGCCGGCTTTGGCCGCCGAGTAGTGCGGTCCCCCGAAGATACCGCCGCCACGCTGCGCGGAGACCGACGACATGCAGGCAATCGAGCCGCCCCCGTTGTCGCGCATGTTCGGAATGAAAGACTGGCTGAGGTTCAGGACCCCGGTCATGTTGACCGCGACGATGCGCTGCCAATCCTGCTCTGAAATATCAAGCGTCTTTACCGGCTGCGTGACGCCTGCGTTGTTGATGAGCACGTCGACCGCGCCAAACGCCCCGATGGCCGCCTCAGCCGCTGAATTGCACGACGCCCGGTCCGTGACGTCGCAGCCGAGACCAATGTGATTGCCGTGCTCAACCGGTGCCAGGGTCGACGCCGCTTCGCTGGCGGCCTCGGCATCGATGTCCAGAATGGCCACCCTGGCGCCATTCTCCGCAAATAGCTCGGCTGTAGCACGGCCGATGCCGCGCCTGCTTGCCGCGCCCGAAATGACCGCTGCCTTTCCTCGCAGTAGCATACAGATCTCCTCCCGAAGCCTCTGGTCCTCTTCGTCCGCATGGCGGTCCGCCGCTTCGATGGGAGAGAATTGAATGAACAAGCGGTTCGCTTCAAACGCCAAGTTTACATCGGTAGATGACTCTGCTTCACTAATCCGATGCTGAACATGATTTCGCTTTCCGCCATGCGCATCTTCGAGTCGGCCGCCCGTCTTGGCTCCTTTCGAGCGGCGGCGGAGGAACTCAGGCTTTCGCCGAGTGCCGTCAGCCATGCGATAATGCGACTGGAGCGCGATCTCGGCACCAGTCTTTTCGAGCGGACAACGCGCAACGTCGAACTGACGCTGGCCGGGCACACGCTGCTCACCCATGCTTCCAATGCCTTTGAGGAACTTCGCCGTGGTGTTGAACTCATTTCATCCAAGAAAGCGCAGTTGCTTCGCGTTCATTGCGCGCCTAGTTTTGCCGCTCAGGTGCTGTCACCGCGCCTGCCGCTATTCCTGAAAGAAAACCCCGGCATTGAAGTGAGGTTCGCCGCCAGCACGAACTATGCCCGTTTCGTGGACGGTCTTTTTGATGCGGACATCGTCTATGGCGAGCCTCTGGATCGCGAGGACCTCATCGTTATTCCCCTCGGAGAGGAGATCGTGGCTCCCCTCTGTTCGCCGGAGATGGCCAAGGAACTCAAATCGCCTCGCGACCTCCTGTGTTTCCCTCTGATACGCAGCGATCTCAAACGCATCCAGTGGATCGACTGGTTCGAGGCAAACAATCTCGGACCGCCGCCCCCGCCAACAATGAGTTTCGACAGAAGCTTCCTTGCGGTGGATGCCGCCGCTAACGGGTTGGGTGTCGCACTTGAATCGGACGTGCTGGCGCGCCGTGAATTGGACAACGGAAAACTGATGCGGCCCTTCGCAGGCAGGTGTCGTGACACTCGCTACATCGGGCACTACCTGGCCTATCCGAAATCAGGCAGCCAACGCCGTTTGGCAAGGATTTTCGCCGACTGGCTTACGAGGATTATGCAATCTGGCAATTGATTGCCGCCATGATGTTCAAATGCAATGGCGCATTAGTCCTTGGACAGGTTGGCATACAGTGATCGCGACTTAGGTGCCGCCTGACGATTAGGCCGCCTTAATCAAGGCAAACGCAGCGCGACGGTCGCTTGCGCGGCGCTTCGGATGTCCGGCTGTGGTCGTGGAAGGCAGTCGTCCCGCGCGTTCCCCAGTTGACTTGCGCTGTCCAACCGAAAGTCGCCGCCCGAACTATCATCAATCCGCTTGAAGGTTGAGCGCTGCAGTGGGGTGGCTTTGGGAGCAAGG
>NZ_AUTC01000146.1 GCF_001461695.1 Sinorhizobium fredii USDA 205
ATCGCCGCGCCGCTGCTCGTCGCCATCAAGATCGGCCTCTCCCGATACGCCAAAGCCCGCGCCGCCCGGCGGCGCGAGGCGAAGGCGTCGTAGGCTGAATCAGGCCACGCGGAAATCGAAAGGCGGCATCCGGCGCAAGGGTGTCACGTCGGTGCCGCCCGGATGCGGCGGCGAATAGACGCCGCATCGCCGCACGGCCATGAATTCACCAAAACTTCGCGACAGAAGGCTATTGCGGGTTGTCCGTGGGATGCGGACGACACCTCTTCCAAGCGGCAAGCCGGCGACATTCCTCCCATGTCTGCAAGGCTTTACACACGGGGACGACGGACCATGAAAGTTGTAGTCGAGAATACCGTATGCTTGAACACAGGCGATGCGGCCATTCTGTTCGCGATCAGGCATATCCTGAAATCGGTGGCGAAAGAAAAGCTGGAATTCCTGGTGTTCGACAGTCAGCCGGAAGTCGCGGCGCGGCTCTATCCGAAGGAACAGTATCCGGACATCGAACTCAGGAAACTGCCGTCGGAATCGATCTTCAAGTACAAATACGATGACAATACCGTCAAGAATGCCTTGAAGCAGGTCTATAACCAGGCGGTGTTCCAAGCCCTGCGTCACCTCGGAAGCGGCAACTATCTCGACAGGCGTTTCTTCAGCGACGCGGACCGCAAGAGCCTGGCGCTCTATAAGGACGCCGATATGGTGATCACCACCGGCGGCACCTATCTCGTCGAAAACTATTCGCTCGAACGGCGCATCAACCAGTTCAAGCTTGCCGAGATGCTCGGCAAGAAGACGATCTTCTTCACGCAGTCGCTCGGTCCCTTCGCGAAGCCCTACAACCGCCGGAACCTGCCGCCGATCTTCGCCCGCAGTCCGCTGATCCTGTTGCGCGACGTTCGTTCGCGCGACCATATGCTCGATCTCGTCGACGATCCGTCGAAGTGCCACGTCGTGGCCGATTCGGTCTTTGCGCTCGCCGATGTGGAGCGGATCAAGGCGCTCTTGACGATCGGCCGGCCGGCACCGACGGGCCGCGTCGGCATATCGGTGCGGCACTGGCACTACGTCCAGGGCGGCGACGGCGGGATGGGGCGCTATATCGACTCGGTGCGCGACATCGCGACGAAGCTGGTGCGTGACCAGGGAAAGCAGGTCACCTTCATTTCGACCTGCCAGGGCGTACCGGAATATGCCCATGACGATTCGAAGACGGCAAACCTGATCGTCTCGGGCCTGGCGCCCGAAATCGCCAAGCACGTCACCGTCGATGCGTCGTTCCATTCGCCGGAACAGTTGATGGCGATCGCCAAGGAACTCGATTTCGTCGTGGCGACGCGCATGCACATGATGATCATGTCGCTTTGCGTCGGCACGCCGGTGCTGCCGATCGCCTACGAGTTCAAGACCAAGGAAGTCGCCAAGCGCATCGGCGTCGACGATGTCCTTCTCGACATCGACACGGTGACGCCCGAGGAGGCGCTCGCCAAGCTCGATCGGTTCGCCGGCGATCTCGACCGCTATCGCTCGGTCAGCCTCAGGGCGGTGCTCGAGGAGCATGCCTCGGCGATGTCGGCGGCGGACCTTATCCGCCCGCTGATGGCGAAGTCATCGGCGAACGGCGCTCATTCCCTTCGCGAGGATACCGAACAGGACCTGGCGCGGCTGGCGTAGGGCCAGCGCGAACAGGAGCGCCAGCCCGTAGTTGAGACAGACGGCGCAGGCAAGCGCCAGGAGGTCCGAGGAGCCGGTTACGGCTGCCGGCAACAGCCGGTAGCCGAACCAGGCGGCGAGCGCCGAAACGACAAACAGGCCCTGCACGTAGAGGAAATCTCTGGCCGACACCGGCCCGACCCGCTGCAGGAGCCAGGCGAGGACCGGGACGCGCAGGACGTAGCCGCTGATCGCATAGGCGGCTGCGACGCCGATCGCACCCCATTGCAGGCCGGCGACGAAGGAAAGCACCGTCGTCAGCGACGAATAGATCCCCCAACGGAACATCGTCTTCGTCTCGCCCTGGCAGATGAAGATCCAGCCAGTGGTGCTCGAAACCGGCTGCATGAGGCTGGCGACCCCGAGCCAGGCGAAGATCGGCGCGACCGGCAGCCATTGGTCGCCGAAGAGCAGGCTGACGGTCGGCTCCGCGGCGCAGGTGAGCGCCGCAATCCCCGGCATGGTGACCGCCGCCAGCAGCCAGTTGGTCCGCATGTAGATATCGCGAAACCGCGCCTTGTCCTCCTGGATGCGGCTCATCAGCGGGATCATCACGCGCGACAGCGGCTGGGTGATGTTCTGCAGCGGGAAGAGCAGAAGCTTGTAGGCGCGGTCGTAGTAGCCGAGCTCGACCGGACCGGAGAACTTGCCGATCAGGATGTTGTCGAGATTGCGCGAGAAGAAATTGACGAGGTTGAAGCCGGTGAGATTGGCGCCGAAGGAGATGATGTCGCGATCGATCCGGAACGCCGGCCGGCCGGGCATCCATCGCGTCGCCCACCAGGCCGCGAGCAGTGCGACGGCGGCCGACGCCGCCGGGCCGATCACCAGCGACCAGTAGCCCATGCCGAAATAGGCGGCGGTGGCGGTGACCAGGAGCCCCACGACGGCCGCATACACGTCGTTGAGCGCCAGTTTGCCGAACTGCAAATGCCGGTTCATCAAGGCAAGCGGCAGCGCTGCGAGGCTGCCGAGCAGAAGCGGCAGGGCTGCGGCAATCGCGATCGCCGTCATCCGCTGGTCGCCGTAGAAAGCGGCAATGGCGGGGGAAAGGGCGACGACGACGAGAGTGCAGACGAGGCCGACGAGCGTGCTGATCCAGAAGACCTGGTTCAGTTCCCTCTCACCGATCTCCTTGCGCTGGATGACCGCCTGCTGCAGGCCGAGATTCTGGAAAAGCCCGACAAAGGCGACGATCGGGCTGACCGAGGCGACGAGGCCGAAATCCTCCGGCGCGAGCAGGCGGGCGAGCACCACGACCGAGACGAATTGGATGACCATGCGCACGACCTGCGCGCCGCCAGTCACCAGCCCGCCGCGAAGGGCGACGCGGCCGAACTGAATGGTTTCCTTGTTCAAGCGACTGCCTCGTAATCGATTCTAGAGATTAGAGCGGGATGCAGGCGGAAAACTGCGCATGGTTTTCCTCATCCCGCACGGGCGAACCGGCTGAGAATTCCGGCGAAATCGTCGTCGAGCGCCTGCATGTCGAACTCGGCCTCGACCTTTCGGCGCGCCTCCCGGGCGATGTGCTCGCATTCATCCGGGCGCTCGGCGATGAAGCGCAGCCGGCCCGCCAGCGTCTCGACGTCCTTTTCGGCGGCGAGGAAGCCCGTCTTCCGGTCCTCGATCAGTTCGGGAATTCCCGAATGGGTGGAACTGACCACCGTCAGCCCGGCCGCCATCGCCTCCATCAGCGCCACCGGTATCCCTTCGACATCGCCGTTCGTCGCGGTGACGCTCGGCAGCACGAAGGCGTGTGAGCGCCGCAGCCATTGTTTGACCTCCTCGTGGGGGAGGCCGCCGAGGAAGGAAACCTGCCCGGCGATGCCGAGCTCGGCTGCAAGCGTCTCGAGTTGCGACCGCAGCGGTCCGTCGCCGATGATCGTGTAGCGCCAGTCGAGTTCCGGCGCGTCGATGCGCAGCCTGCCGAGGGCGCGAAGGGCGAATTCCACGCCTTTCTTCTCGGCGAGCCGGCAAACCGAAATCAGCTGCAGCGTCGCGCCGCGCCAGGATTTCCATTCATAGGGGATCTTCTTGAGGTCGATCCCCATATGATGGACGGCGACCTTTGCCTCCGGCGCTCCGGCCCCGATGAGCACGCGGCGAAAATAGTCGTTCACCGTCAGGTTCAGAGCGCCATGCTCGAACAGGTCGGTGTAGCGGCCGAGGCCTCGCTCCTTGAGCGGTACGCCGACGTCGTAGCCGTGGAAGATCGTCACGATCGGCGGCTTGAGCCGCTTCCATTTCTTGAGCCGCGCGGCGCGGGCGCCATTGTGGCCGAAATGGGCGACGATGACGTCGCACTCGTTCAGCCTTGCGACCGACGACATGTCGAGCGCGGTGGAGGCCTTGTCGTAGAGCTTCGGCGGCAGCCGGCCGATGGTCGGACGAAACCGCGCCGCGGCGCCCCACCAGTCACGGGTTCGGGCCAGCAGGGTCGCAAGCGGTTCCTGCTGGCGGTCCGCAAAATTGTAGTCCGAAATACCGTTGCAGACGACCTCGACCTTGAAGCCGCGCCGCAACAGACCGGCCATCTGGCCGATGACGAAGGTTTCCGACAGCATCGGAAACTGACCGACGACGAATCCGACCCGCATGCCGTCTCAAGAGGCCTTGAGTTGCGCGGGGCGGCTCGCGGCGGCGCGTTCCAGCACTTCGAGGAAGGCCGCAAACTGGCGGGCCGGCTGCATGAGCGGGCGCTCAGCAAAGGTCGAGGCGGCTTGCGACAGCCGGCCATATTCGGCCTCGTCGCTCCACAGCCTGCGGATGGCGCCGGTCCAGTCGTCGAGCGGCGCGTCATAGTCGAGGACGATACCGCCTTCGCCGATTGCCTCCGGCAATCCGCCACGCCGCGAGCCGACGACCGGGATGCCGCTGCAATGGGCCTCGGACGCCACCCGTCCCCAAGCCTCTTCCCATTTGCTCGGCGCAAGCAGGATCTTCGTCCGACCGTAGACGGTCTTCATGTCGCTGGTGCGGTTTTCCAGCCGCACATTGCCGAGCGGCGCAATGATCTTCTCGATTTCCGCCCGATGGTCGTCGGCAAGCTTCCAGCTTTCGACGAAGAGGAAGGGAATGTCGGGGCACTGGCCGGCGATCTGGACCGCCAGCTCGAAGCCCTTCTCCTTGTAGGGATTGATGAAGGTCACGTATTCGCCCGTCGTCCGGGTCGTATAGGTTTCGGGATTGATGGTCGGGGGGATCACCACCGAATCAATGCCGAATTTCTGCTTGTAGGCCCGGGCGGTGAATTCCGAATTGGCGATGTAATAGGCCGAGGTCAGCTCGCGCAAATCGCCGGCGAGTTCGTGGAACTCGACGTTTCTGAGATAGATGACCAGCGGCACGTTATGAACCTGCAGCGCCTTGCCGATCGGCACGGATTTGTGGCACTGCACAACGGCCACGTCGGGCTGCAGCTTCTTCACCGCGAAGGCCGCGGCCTCCCATGGATGCCAGGCGCGAACGACCGGATAGCCGGGAAAGCTGTCCATCACGCCGCGCTCTGAGGACAACTTAAGCTTGACACGCTGCTTGAAGCCGAACATCCCGTCGCCGAACAGGGCGGCCAGAACGCCAGCCTCGTGGCCACGCTCGCGCAATTGCTGGACAAGGTGGTGCGTGCTCGATTGAACGCCGCCGCTGAACTCGGGATAATAACCGTTTCCGCCGGCAAACAGAACCTTCATACGCTGTTCTCCTTCATAGAGACGTTTTCGCCGTGACCGCTGACGCATCACCGGAACGGGTGAAGCCGAACGCATCAACGCCAGAATGACGGCAATTGTTGGGTCGGCCGGCAGCGAGCCGGCGCAACCTGCGATATCGGGCCGCACTCCGGCGGCACCCCGGGGACCGGCGCGATCCGGAGGATGGAGCCGAAACCGTGTTCATCCAGCCGCAACAGAGTGAAACCTCCACCAAGCAGGGCGATCATACGAAAGTGTCGCGCATTGCTGCGCTGCAGCAAAGACTGTCATGGGAGGTCCCGATAGTCAATCGAACTATCCGTTCGAGCTAGCTCGATGGGAGTAGTCGTCCGTTCGCTCCAAGCGGTCGCTTGACGCGGCGGCCTTTCAGGCCTCAAATCGCCACAACTTGAGGAAGCGACGGCGGGTGCATCATGGACAATGACGAACCGGTACCGGAGACGAAACTCACCTCAACCAAACGGCGCTGGGCGGCGGACGGCAAGTTCCTGACCGGGCGCCTGGCGCGGCCCGAGAGCGAGCGACTGCCGCCCGGCCAGCATCTCGTCAAGGACTGGCCGGTTCTCGATCTCGGCCAGCAACCGCATGTCGCCATCGAGACCTGGCGGCTCGACGTGACCGGTGCCGTCGAACATCCGCTCTCGCTCGACTGGAAGGCTTTCCAGTCACTGCCGCAAACGGAAAGCCTCTCCGATATCCACTGCGTGACGACCTGGTCGCGTTATGACAATCGCTGGCAAGGCGTTGCAACGCGCGATCTTCTCGACCTGGCCGCGCCGAAGCCGGAAGCCGAATATGTCATGCTGTCGAGCGTCGACGGCTATACGACCAACCTGCCGCTTGCCGACTTCGCCGCCGAAGCCGCGATCCTCGCAACCGCCTGGGAAGGCGCGCCGATCACGCGACCGCATGGCGGGCCGATGCGCCTCATCGTCCCGCACCTCTATCTCTGGAAGAGCGCCAAATGGCTGACGCGGATCGATTTTCGCAGTCGCGACACGGCCGGCTTCTGGGAGCGGAACGGCTATCATATGCGCGGCGATCCGTGGCGCGAGGAACGCTATTCCGGCGATTGAGCCGCGGCGACACTTTCCGTTTTTTGATGCAGTAGTCCCGGTTGAAATATAATTGATCTGGAGGAAGAGCATGCGCAGTTCCGCCCTGAAAAGCCTGTCCTTCGCTCTTTTGCTTGCATGCACCACGGCCTCGCCGCAACTGGCGTGGGCGGCCTCGCCGGAGCCGGTCAAGGCC
The DNA here is from genome assembly GCF_001461695.1 of Sinorhizobium fredii USDA 205. Taxonomy (GTDB): domain Bacteria; phylum Pseudomonadota; class Alphaproteobacteria; order Rhizobiales; family Rhizobiaceae; genus Sinorhizobium; species Sinorhizobium fredii. The sequence goes on from NZ_AUTC01000146.1 coordinate 6,681, forward strand.
GAACATGGCATGGTGGTCACCGCTCAACATCTCGCCTCCGACATCGGCGTCGAAGTGCTGAAGAAGGGCGGCAATTCCGTCGATGCGGCGGTTGCGGTCGGCTATGCGCTGGCGGTCGTCTATCCGACCGCCGGCAATATCGGCGGCGGCGGCTTCATGACCATCCGCTTCAAGGACGGCAGGACGACATTTCTCGATTTCCGCGAGCGCGCCCCGCTCGCCGCCACCAAGACGATGTACCAGGACGACAAGGGCGAGCTCGTCAAAGGGCTGAGCACAAACGGTTATCTCGCCGTCGGCGTACCGGGCCCGGTGGCGGGCTTCGAATTCGCTCGCAGCCGCTACGGCACGCGGCCGCTGAAGGAGCTGATCGAGCCGGCGATCACCCTGGCGCGCGAAGGCTTCGTGCTCGAACAGGGTGACGCCGATTCTTTTGACGGCAAGACCGAGCGGCTTGCCAAGGATCCGGCCGCCGCCGCAATCTTCCTGAAGCCGGACGGAAAGGCCTTCGCGGTCGGCGAGAAATTGGTGCAAACGGATCTTGCCGCGTCGCTCTCAAGCATCGCCGAAAAGGGGCCGGACGCCTTCTACAAGGGCGCCATCGCCGACCAGATCGTCAAGGCGAGTGCGGAGAAGGGCGGCATTCTGTCCAAGAAGGATTTCGAGCAATATGCCGTGCGCGAGCTCGAGCCGGTGACGTGCAATTACCGCGGCTACGACATCGTCTCCTCGCCGCCGCCTTCGTCGGGCGGCGTGATCATCTGCGAGATCCTCAACATCCTCGAAGGCTATCCGATCTCCTATCTCGGCTACGGCTCGGCCGAGACGGTGCATGCGATGATCGAGGCGATGCGGCACGCCTATGTCGACCGCAACACCGCGCTCGGCGACCCGGACTTCGTCGAGAATCCCGTCGCCAAGCTCGTCGACAAGGCCTATGCCAAGGCGATCCGCGACAAGATCGACCCGTTCAAGGCCGGCGTCTCCGAGGCGCTGATGCCGGCGGGTTTCGGTGAGAGCAAGGAAACGACGCACTATTCGATCATCGACGACGAGGGCAATGCGGTCGCCGTCACCTACACGCTGAACGGCTCCTTCGGCGCCGGCGTGGTGGCGCCCGGGACCGGCATCCTGCTCAACAACGAGATGGACGACTTCACCGCCAAGCCGGGCGCGGCCAATCTCTACGGCCTCGTGCAGGGCGAGGCGAACGCGATCGCCCCCGGCAAGACGCCGCTCTCCTCGATGAGCCCGACGATCATTTCCAAGGACGGCAAGCCCTTCATGGTGATCGGCAGCCCCGGCGGCGCGCGCATCATCACCATCACGCTCGAGGCGATCCTCAACGTCATCGACCACGGCATGAACATCCAGGAGGCCGTCGACGCGCCGCGCCTCCACCACCAATGGCTGCCCGACAGGGTGTTCATGGAGCCCTATGCGCTTTCGCCGGACACGCTGAAGCTGCTCTCGGCCATGGGCCATGATGTGGCGATCGACAAAAGCTGGACGATCTGGGGCCAGGCGACCGGCATCCTCGTCGGCGGCGAGAGCTTGAGCGAGATCGGGGCCGGCGGCGGCGCCCGCTTCAACGGCGCCGCCGACAGCCGCATCGGCGCCGGGGCGGCGAGGGGGTATTGAGGCCGCCGCGGTGACGTGCGCGAGCTTTTCCGCTCGCCACTCCGGCAGCGGGCTTGCTTGCGGAAACTATGGTGATCTGCCCCTGTCGCCGGGTGATCAGCCCTTGGCCATCGCAGCCTCGGCCGCCTCGCGGATGGTCTGCATCAGGATCGACAGCGGCAGCGACGGGATCGCGTCGGTGCGCATGGTGAGGCCGACCGGTCCCTTCGTCTCGCTGGTATCGATCGGCAAGGCCGCCAGCAGACCGTCCTCGATGTCGGTGGCGACGACGCCGTTGGAGATGATCCAGATGGCGTCGCTCGAACGGACGAAGGCGCGGCCGAAGGAATCGGAGACTGTCTCGATCTGGTTCGGCAGGGCGGCAATGCCGTTGGCGATCAGGAACCGCTCGACGAAGGGGCGGATGATCGAGGCACGCGTCGGCATCAGCACGGGATAGTCGCCAAGATGTGCGAACACCGACTGCTTGCCGGACAGCAGCGGATGGCCGGCGCGCACGGCGAAGACCACCTGTTCGGAATAGAGATGCTCGAAGGAAAATCCCGTCATTCGATCGGGCGCGGCGAGCCTGCCGACGACCAGGTCGAGATCGCCGACGCGAAGCTGTTCCAATAGCACCGCATTCTCGCCGGTGACGATCTTGATGCGGGCGCCGGTCTTCTCATCGAGGAAAAGCGCCATGGCGCGCGGCATGATGCGCGTCGAGACTGTCGGCAGCGCCCCGATGCGAATCGGCGGCCCGTCGCCGGAGCGCTCCTGGGAGACGGAATCGAGGCCCTGCCGGAGCGCCGTCAGCGCCGCGCCGGCGTGGCGCAGGAAGACCTCGCCGTAGCGGGTGATCTTGATGCCGCGCCCGTCGCGCTCGAAGACCGAGACGCCGAGGACCTCCTCCAGCTCGCGGATCGTCTTGGTGACCGCCGGCTGCGTGACATTCAGGAGATCGGCGGCCTTCACGACGCTCTTCTGCCGCGCGACCTCGACAAATGTCTGCAGATGACGAAACTTGATGCGCGCGTCGATCATCGGAAACATAACTCAGGAGTTAATGGATCGGCGCAAAATATCATTTTACCTAACCAGATGAAATGGCCAATTTGGTGGGGAGGAGAGCTACCGTGCAATTCACCCGTATGAACGATATCGCCATCCACTATCGGTTGATCGGGGCAGTTGCCGAAAAACCGGTGCTTGTCTTCATCAATTCGCTCGGCACGGATTTTCGCATCTGGGGCGACGTCGCCGACCGTCTGTCCGATCAATTTGCCGTCGTCCTTTATGACAAGCGCGGCCACGGCCTCTCGGACATCGGCCAGGTGCCCTATTCGATCGAGGACCACGCGACCGATCTTGCCGGGCTTCTCGACCGACTCGCCGTCAAGCGCGCCATCATCTGTGGGCTTTCGGTCGGCGGCCTCATCGCGCAATCGCTGTACCAGCGCCGCCCCGATCTGGTGCGGGCGCTCGTGCTTGCCGATACGGCGCACAAGATCGGCACGGCCGAGATGTGGGGCGCCCGCATCGCGGCGATCGAGGCCCACGGTATCGAGGCGGTCGCCGACGGTGTGCTCGAGCGCTGGTTCACGCCGGCTTTCCGCCGGCCCGAGAACGTTGCCTTCGCCTGCTACCGGAACATGCTGATCCGCCAGCCGGTGCCGGGTTACGTCGGCACCTGCGCGGCAATCTGCGACGCCGATTACACCGAGGCCGCCAGGAGGATCGCCGTGCCGGTGCTCTGCGTCGTCGGCGACCAGGACGGTTCGACGCCGCCCGATCTGGTGCGCTCGACGGCCGACCTCATCCCCGGCGCGCGCTTCGAAGTGATCCCCGACGCCGGGCACATACCCTGTGTCGAGCAGCCGGAGGCGCTGACCAAGACGCTCCTGAGCTTCTTCAAGTCCCTGCCTGAAAACAACCCGATGAGTAGAGTCCCATGATTGACAGCTCCGCACCCTCCGACCGCTATCGACAGGGAATGGCGACGCGCCGCGCCGTCCTCGGCGACAAGCATGTCGACCGTGCCGAATCCAACACGACGGAATTCGACCAGCCGTTCCAGGAACTGATCACCGAGGCGGCCTGGGGGCATGTCTGGTCGCGCCCCGCCCTGACGAAGCGCGAGCGGTCGATCGTCACCATCGCGCTATTGGCGGCTCTCGGCCAGGACGAGGAGGTGGCGATGCATGTCCGCGCCACGGCCAACACGGGGGCGACGCGCGAGGACATCCGCGAGGCGCTGCTGCATGTGGCGATCTATGCCGGCGTGCCGGCCGCCAACCATGCCATCAAGATCGCCAAGCAGGTGTTTTGCGAAATGGATGCCGCAAGGCAGGGGGAGTGACGATGTCCGACACAGAAAATCGCCGACCCGAAACGGGCGCCTTTTTCCAGCGCGACCGGGATTGGCACCCGCCGGCCTTCGCGCCCGGCTACAAGACCTCGGTGCTGCGTTCGCCGCGAAAGGCGCTGCTTTCGCTCGACAACACGATTTCCGAGATTACCGGTCCGGTCTTCGGCCATTCGATCATCGGCGAACTCGACAACGACCTGATCCACAATTTCGCCAAGCCCGGCGAAAGCGCCATCGGCGAGCGCATCATCGTCCACGGCCGGGTGCTGGACGAGCGCGGCCGTCCTGTCGCGGGCGCCCTTCTCGAATTCTGGCAGGCGAATGCCGGCGGGCGCTACCGTCACAAGAAGGAAAGCTATCTTGCGGCCCTCGATCCGAATTTCGGCGGCTGCGGCCGGACGATCACCGACGAGAACGGCTACTATGTTTTCCGGACCATTCGACCGGGAGCCTACCCCTGGCCGAACGGCGTCAACGACTGGCGGCCGGCCCATATCCATTTCTCGGTCTTCGGCCACGGTTTTGCGCAGCGGCTGATCACCCAGATGTATTTCGAGGGCGACCCGATGATCTGGAAATGTCCGATCGTCGGCACGATCCCCGACCGGCGGGCGATCGAGCAATTGATCGCGCCGCTTGATTGGGCGAACACCATCCCGATGGATTCGCGGGCCTACAAGTTCGACATCGTGCTGCGCGGCCGCCGCTCGACGTTCTTCGAGAACCGGCCGGAAGGCAATTGAGGGAGGTAACGATGGTGCAGGAACTGGGCCACCTCAAGGAAACCGCCTCGCAGACGGCCGGGCCCTACGTTCACATCGGCCTGACGCCGAATTTCGGCGGCATTTCCGGCGTCTTCGAGCGCGACCTCGGGTCGGTGATGGTCAACGACGAGACGCTTGGAGAACGCATCACGGTGACCGGCCGGGTGATCGACGGCGCGGGCGCGCCGCTCAAGGACGCGGTCATCGAAATCTGGCAGGCGGACGCCGCGGGTCTCTACAATTCGCCTTCGGAAACGCGCGGTGCCGCCGACCCGAATTTCACCGGCTGGGGCCGCGGCCCGACGAGCGCCGAGGACGGCACTTTCGTTTTCGAGACAGTCAAGCCCGGCCGCGTTCCGTTCAAGGGCGGCCGCCTGATGGCGCCGCACATCACCTTGTGGATCGTGGCGCGCGGCATCAATATCGGGCTCCACACGCGCCTCTACTTCCCCGACGAGGCGGCCGCGAACGCCGAGGATCCGTTGCTTCAGCGGATCGAGCATCGCCACCGGGCCGAGACGCTTGTCGCCGGCGGCCAGGCGCCTAATTATCTCTTCGATATTCATCTCCAGGGGGAGAAGGAAACGGTCTTCCTGGACATGTGATCATTGGCGACCCATCCGCGTTGCCGCGCGCCTTTCGGCGTCTCCCTGTTCCGGGGAGGCCAGATCCAGGAGACGTGGAATGACCTATTCGGCCTTTGATCATCCCTATCTTTCCGGCCTGCTTGGCGACGAGGCGGTTGCGGCGGAGTTTTCCGCGGCTGCGGAAATTCGCGCCATGCTGGCGTTCGAGGCGGCGCTGGCGCGGGCCGAGGCGCAGCACGGCGTGATTCCAGCTGCGGCGGCCGACCGGATCACCGAGGCATGCCGGGCCTTTTCCCCGGATGTCGCGGCCTTGCGGCGCGGACTGGCTGTCGACGGTGTCGCCGTGCCGGAACTCGTCCGCCAATTGCGGCGCGCCGCCGGCGAAGCGGCGGCGGAGCATGTGCACTACGGCGCCACGAGCCAGGATGTCATCGACACCAGCCTGATGCTGCGCCTCAAAGCGATCGGCGAGCTCTTTTCCGGCCGCCTTGGCGAGATCGCCGCGATGTTGGAGGAGGCCGCCCGGCAATGGGGGGAGCGCCCGCTGATGGGGCGCACGCGCATGCAGGCAGCGATTCCAATTACCGTGGCGGATCGGATGCGGACCTGGATCGAGCCGCTGCTCGACCACCAGGACCGGCTCGACGCCATGGATATCGACCTGTTCGCGGTGCAATTCGGTGGTGCGGCCGGCACGCTCGACAAGCTCAAGGACAAGGCGGACGCGGTCCGTGCGACGCTTGCGGAGGAACTGGCGCTGATCGACTGTCCGCAATGGCACAGCCAGCGATCGGCGATCGCCGATTTCGCCCATCTGCTTTCGCTGATCACCGGCAGCCTCGGCAAGTTCGGCCAGGACATCGCCCTGATGGCGCAGGCGGGCGACGAGATCGTACTGGCCGGCGGCGGCTCGTCCTCCGCCATGGCGCACAAGCAGAATCCGGTCGCCGCCGAGGTGCTGGTGACACTGGCGCGCTTCAATGCGACGCAGATCTCCGGTATCCATCAGGCTCTTGTCCACGAGCAGGAGCGCTCCGGTTCCGCCTGGACGCTCGAATGGTTGCTCCTGCCGCAGATCGTCGGCGCGACCGCGGCGGCGCTGAGGCTTTCCAATGAGCTTGCTGGCAATATCCGGCGTCTTGGCGCTGCCTGAAGACGAAAAGAAGCCGGGCCGCTTCCCAAGAAGCGGCCCGGCGGGTTGCTATGCCAGGCAATTTCGCAAGTGCGTCAGGCAATCAGGCCGACCGGGCGATATTCCAGTCGAGCCGGCGTACGTCCCGCTGCAATTGCGCATAGGCCGAGGTCGGTATCATGCCATGATGCATTGCCGCTACCTCGGTTGCGTCGGCCCGGATGCCGCTTTCCTCGCGACGCAGCCTGTTGAAGGCAACGGGGCCGAGCTTGCCGGAGGCGCGCTCGGCATCCATGCGATGATTGGCGGCGTGAAGTTCGTGGAGGATAGTGGCGAGGCGCGGCTGCTGAACGACGACAGCGGAGGTCATCGGCCGGGCATCCGGGGCGGGAGGAGCCACATCGTCGTTGCCGAATATTCCCTGATAATAGTCGCCGTTCTCAGGGCCGGTCGACGTCGTACCCTCGTGGCGGCTGGCGGCAAAGGCGCCGCCTGCGGCGAGCGACAGCGCGAGGGCGGCGATGGCGGAAGTTGTGATGAGCGAGCGCATGTTTGCGTCTCCTTGAACTGGGGAAGCGACGAGCTTCCGACCGGGGCTGTCTCATACCGTCGCGTCGCGATCCCTTCGGTCGCCGGCAGTATTCAGCCTCGAGAAAAAGAATAGACCCCGGGATGCTGTAAATCACATTAACAATAAATAAAGTTTCGTGGGCGTGATCTGCCAAAATTTTGTCCAATTCCGGACTGGCGTACCATCAAATGGCGAAATTATTTTGACAATGAATGGTCTTTGAGTCGCATCTTCCCATGTAAATTCTGTTAGCGGTCTGGGTTTATGAAATATCTGTAATATTTCGGGTGTTCCATCCGTTCAAAGTGTTCCCGGCCGGGCACGATCCTTAGAGCAAGGCCCGATCAGGTCTTTGCTGTGATCGGAGGCACCCCTCTGCCCTGCCGGGCATCCCCCACAAGGGGGGAGATTGGCTGGAAACGCCGCTCTGTCCCACGCCCCAACCTGTGCATGCCGAAATCAAGGCACCTGTAAGTCCATGCATTGGATTTTGATAGGGCGGGACATTGCCAGTTGCCGATCTCCACCCTTGTGGGGGAGATGCCCGGCAGGGCAGAGGGGGTATCATGCCATTCCAATCTGATCGGAATTCGCTCTAGGCAGAGCGGAGTCGCTCGCGCTCCCGTTCGTAATAGGGCTCGAGCGACGGCAGCGTCGACTTCAGCTCGTCGAACTGCGCCGCGTCGATGCTGCCCGCGTCGCGGTACTTCGCCTCGATATAGGCGAGATGCCGGGCAAGCGCGGCTTCGGAGGCACCCTCGGCCAGCGTGAAGACGGGCGAGACCGTGCTCCGTCCCTTGACGGTGATGCGATCGATCTCGACGACCGGGAAATCGCCGGCCACGACTGCGGCCGTCCGCTCGCCGAGCAGCAGCGGGATACCATAGTCCTTCGAGGCGCCCTCGAGGCGCGAGGCTAGATTGACCGCGTCCCCCAGCGCCGAATAGTCGAAGCGGCGGGCGGAGCCCATGTTGCCGACGACGCATTCGCCCGTATTGATGCCGATGCCGATACGAAGCATCTTCGGCTGGCGCCCGGCCGCCCTGGCCTCGGCCCCGAGCTCAGCATTGACGCGGGCAAGCGCGGCGAGCATGTCGCGGGCCGCGGCGACGGCGTGAAGGGCGTGATCGGAATCGTCGAGCGGGGCGTTCCAAAAGGCCATCAGGCAATCGCCGATATATTTGTCGATCGTGCCGCCCTGGTTCAGCACCGCCTCGGAGAGCGGCGTCAGCAGCCGGTTGACGAGCGTCGTCAGCCCCTCCGGGTCGTCCTTCATGTCTTCGGCAATCGTCGTGAAGCCTCGGACGTCGCAGAAGAGGATCGTCAGCGTCCGCCTCTCGCCGCCGAGCTTCAACTGCGACGGGTCGTGCGCCAGCCGCTCGACGAGCGCCGGCGAGAGATATTGCGAGAAGGCGCGGGTGATCTCGCGGCGGCGGCGGCGCTCCTCGGCATAGTCGATGCCCGCCTGGCCGACCGCAACACCGAGGAAGGCAAGGCCGGGACCGAGCGGCGAGACGAACAGATGGCCGAAGCGCATCAGGCCGTAGCTTGCGAGTAAGATCAGTGCAAGCGCGAAGGCCCCGTAGCCGAACGACCTCCAACTGGTCGCTTTGAAGACGACAAGCGCTGCGGCCAGCGCAGCGAGGAGGATTGCCGGTATGGAAACAGGCGTGCCCGCTATTTCGATGGCGAGCCGGTGAACGAGATTGTCGTAGATCGTCGCCTGGATCTCCGCGCCGGCGACCAGCCCGCGCGAAAAGACCGTATCGGAGGTGGCGAAGGCATCGACGCCGCCGTCGGCGATCGACGGGGCGTTCTGCAGGCTCAAGCCGACGATGACGACACGGTCGCGGAAGGTGTCCTCCGGCAGGAAATTTTCGGGATCGAGCGCCTGGTAATAGGAAACTGTCGGATAGGTGCGCGCCGGGCCGAAGGTCTGGATCAAGGTCTGCCGCTGTGGCGGCTCCGGATTCATTCCGGCGACGCTCGCAAGCGTCACGGCGAAGCCATCCGCATAGGAGGGGATCTGCCTCAGCGTGCCGTCGCCGCTCAGATTGACCGAGGCGATGCCGACTTTCGCGCCTCTCTCGGTGAAAAGGGGGAGCGGTTCGGTGCGGACGAACTGTTCGGCCTGCGGCGTCTGGATCAGCGTCTGGTCGCCGGCCAGCACCACGTCCGGCCCGAGAGCCTCGGCCAATGCCCTGTCGTATTCCGGATCGGCGGAAGGCTCGGCGAAGATGACGTCCATCGCAATCGCCCGCGCGCCGGCTTTCCTCAATGCCTCGATCAGCCGGGCGTGCAGGGCGCGCGGCCAGGGCCATTGGCTGCCGATCTCGGCCATGGACGGCTCGTCGATCGCGACGATGATGGGCCCGTCCTCGGGGAGCGCGGGTCGGCCGATGATCGAGAGATAGTCGTAGGCGCGCAGGTCGGCGAGCGACCATGAGCCGGTCAGCGAGGCAAGCGAGACGAGGACGGCGACGAAGGCGGTCAGGGCGGTAAGCTTGGCTCGCCGCGGGGAATGACGAATGCGGTCGACGGCTGCGGAGACGCGGTGACGGGCAGGTGCGGGGCGAGGGGCGTGCATCAGAACCGCACTTTGACGGTGCCTTTGACGGTGGGACCCCAGCCGGGAAGGCCATTACGCACTTCGAATTCCTCATCGAGCAGGTTGAAACCGGCGAGCTCGACTTCGAAGCGCTTGTCGAAAGGCTCCCATTGCAGGGCGGCGTCTAGGGTCCAGAAGTCGTCGTGCGTTATGGAACCTTCCGAGCGCTCGCCAATGTAGTTTGCCGCCACCGTCGTCTTGATATTCGCGGTGTTGACCCAGGTCAGCGCTACTTGACCAGAACTTTCCGGCAGAAATGGAAGGTCGCCACTGCTGCCTGACGAGAGGTCCTCGCTTTCCGTGCGGGCCACAGTCGCGGAAAGGCCGAGGCCATGGCCGAGCGCCAGGTTGGCGGTCAATGCGACGCGGTCGATCCTGGCTTTGTCGAAATCAAAGTCCGTCGTCGAGAACGGCAGATCGATCGAGCCGTCGCGGATTTCCTGATGCTGATAGTCAACCGCTGTGAAGAGCCAGTCGTTCCATTCGGCATCCCACCGGAGAGCGAGCGTGTCGGCATACCCCTCAGTCCCGATGAGGAACTGATTGGGCTGCAGCCCGACGATGCCGACCGGGGCAAGCGTGGCCGCGCCGAAGCTATAGCCTTCGCGCTGTACGGCGGCGCGCAGCCAATGGCCCTCGGCCGGTGCCCACGCGATACCGAGCTTCGGTTCGAGACGAACGTGGTTGTCGTTCACACCCTCGATGTAGCGGGCAAACAACGCGCCTTCGGCCTTCAGATCAGGCGTAATCTCATAGAGCCCGTCGATATAAGCCTTCATGACTCCTACAGTGGCGGATGAGCTAGCGGAGGTGAATGGTATTGAATCGATGAGATCGTAACGTTCGGCCTTCTCTTTCGATATTACGGCGCCGCCTTCGATGCCGTAACGCCAAGTGAAGTTCCCGTCTCCGTAAAGGTGGTTCAGCGCTCCGATATAGCTCGTTTCGTGTTGCTCACTCCTAAAGTATGTAAGATCAATGAAGGGGATGTCCGAGAAAACGGTCCGCGAGGTCTCATCGATCTCTCTGTCGCTGAAAAAGAAGGCGGCGTTTGCAACGTTTTGGTACCCGAATGTGTGGCTCCAGGCGACGCCGGAGTTGAGACTCGAGGCGGAATACTCATTCAGGATGTCGCTAAAAAACGGAAAAAGGCGCGGGTTCGGAATGTCGAAAATATTTCGGCTGTCGTCGACCTCTGCCATGTTCAAGAACGCGACGACTCGGTCGTCTGGAGATGGCGTCGCGGTGAGATAGCCGTTACCGCCGCTCAAGCGTAACTCACGGTCCAGCTGCAGGCCGCTACCCAGGTCGACCGTATCGCGCGGCTCTTCCCATTGGAAGGTGCCGGAGAAGCTGATCGGAAACGGAGAAACTGTAAATCCCCCAACGGCCGCTTCGCCGATCCAGCCCACTTGGCCCTGACTTGCCGTAAACCCGCCGCCGAGCTCCGCTTCAAAGAACGGCGAGTGCAGCAAATTGACCGTCCGTTCGCGGCTGGCGAGCATGTGCGGTTCGATCAGCAGCCCTTGGATCAGAGCGGAGAAGCTCGTGGTATTGACGGTGTTGGTGATCGCGTTGGCGGCGAAATCGTAATTGTTGAAGAAGGGATTGACGCTGCCTCGTACAGCCTGGTCCACGTAGCTCGCCCCAGTAAAGGGGTCGAACACAGCATCGCCGTAATATTGCCCCCAGGCGTCTAGCCCCTGCAGCCGGAACGCGTCGTTGAGCGTCGAGCCGGCCTCCTGGTTGGCGCCGAGCGCCGCCGTATCGCCGCCGCGCGCCCGGGTGCGGCGCATCGCTTCCTGAGCGTTGCGGATGGCCGCGTCAGCGTCATAGGCGTCGATGGCGATGGCAGTTCTGACCGTTGCCACGACAGCATCGTTAGGGTCCAGCCTGTCGGCATTGTCCAGTGCCTGGGCGCCGGGAATGCGGTCGCCCTTTTCATAATGCGCGGCCGCGAGCAGGAGCTGTGCGTTGGAATAGGCGGGATTGGCCGTTGAGCCGGCCAGCAGGTCTTCGACCGCCTTGTCGACCTCACCGTTCTGCAGGTGGTAGCGGCCGCGCGCCACCAGGGCGACGTCGAAGGAAGGATCGACGGAAAGCGCCGTGTCGATCTCGCGCCTCGCCTCGGCCATCCGCATCTCATCCATGTACTGGATCGCGAGATTCGCATGGGCGACGGGGTCCAGCGGGTCCAGCGCAATTGCTTCCTTGAATGCTGCCTCGGCGGCACGGTTGTCGCCGCGCGCACCCTGAACGAGCCCCAAGAAATTCCATGTGGTGGACGAACCGGGGGCAGTCTTCAAGGCCTTGTTGAGATCGGCAAGCGCACCGTCGAGATCATTCGCGAGGTGATAGCGATAGTGCGCGCGGGCATCGAGCGCGGTCGGATCCTCAGGATCGATCGCAAGCGCCCGCTCGACAGCATCTCGAAGTTCGTCACGATCGTCGAGCAAGAGCGCGAGCAGCGCCCGCGCCGCCGGCAGGGTCGGGTCGTCGGGATATCTCTGCTCGGCCTTTCTGACCGCCGCGATGGCGGCGGGGATGTCTTCCCGGAAACCGGCGGTCCAGGCCTGCGCGATGCCTGCATAGCGGCCGGCAGCAGCGCGCGGCGGCTCCTCGACCCGGTCGGGATCGGCAAGGCCGCGAGCAAAATAGCCGCCATAGGACGCAATTGTACGGCGGCTCGCGTCGAGCCCGCGCTCGGCCTTCGCGAAAAGCTGGGCTGCCTCTTCAAACTGGTTCGAGGAGCCGGCGATCAATGCACGAATGAGGTCGGCGCGCGGGCGTTGAGAGCCGGAAAGTCCACGCCGGCTCGCCTCCGCTAGTGCCGCTTGAGCTTTGACGCGGCCATTGAGGGAGAGATAGATTTCGGCAAGCGTCAACCAGTCCTCGGCCGAGCGGGAGGCTTCCGCCCGGGCTTCGATCCGCGCGCGTTGACGGCGCATCTCCGGGGCGCTGAGGTGCGTTGCCGGCATCCAGGCGAAGGCGTCGCGCAGCGACAGATGGAAGAGCATCTGCTCGCGGTCCTTCGGCGTGACGATTACGATCTTCGTCGGCGCGCTGCCAATAGCGGCCACCGCACCTTCGCCCTGCTTCACCGTGACGCTGCCGAAGGCGTTGCTGAGCTCGACGACGCCTTCGAGTACGGTGAGCGAGGTCCTGCCATCGCCCCCGACGGTCATGGTCCAGTCGGTGCCGCGGATGGCGGCTGCGGCGGCCGGCGTGTCGATCACCAGACCTTCGCCGCCGCGTTCGGCGCGCGCCCAGATCGACCCCGATTGGAGCTCGAGGCTCGTGTCGCCTCCGCCGATCTGCTTGACCCGCAGGGCGGTGTTACGCCCGAGCCGGATCTGCGTATGGTCCCGAAAGAGCACGGCGAGCGCGCCGGTGGCGTTGGTGCGCAGCACGTCGCCCGGAAGCAGGTCCTGGGCAAGGTCGACGAAGCGCCAGTTCGAGATGTCGACGAATCGCACCTCCTCGCCGGACTTGCGAGCAATGACGGACCCTGCGGCCGGCTGATTTCGCGGCACCGGCTCGGCAAGAGCCGACCATGGCGCAAAAAGCGCCATTGCGATCAGCAATGCCCCCGTTATTCCTCGCCGCATCCGTGCAATTGCCCCTCGTTGCACGGAATCCAGTGGATTTGCGCGGGAGAAAAGTCAAGCGCCCAGTTTTGGGCATATGTTATTGCCGCGCTGGTGTAATAAAGAGGAGACAGGAAGCAAGGGGGCACGCATGGATCTAGGGGGAAACCTGTACAAGCTCGAACCTTCAAGTGAAGGAGAGGGCCACGAGGTCGCGCAGAGCGCCTATTACGATCACATCCAGAAGATCAATGATGTCTTTTCCGATCAGATCAAGATGTCCGATCAGAAGGCAGCCTATATTTTTACCTTCATGTTTGCCTTTCTGGTCTCGTCCGAAGAGGGTCGCAACGTGTTTACTTGGCAGCGCTACATGGAAGGCGAGATGCTGCCGGCGATATTCTCGGCCACCATGGCACTGGCTTCGATATTCTCGCTCATTGCCGCCATCCTCGTCGTTCTGCCGAGGAAGGGCGCCACGTCTACGACCCTCTTCTGGGGTGCGTGGAGCGCGCATCGTGACGAGTTCATCGATGCGGCGGGCCGCGGTGATTCGGGCTATCTGTTTCGCCAGTATGTGGACAATGCCGACGTGCTCTCGGCGATCGCCTGCAGCAAATACCGCTTCGTCATCGCCGCCTTCCGCGGCCTTCTGGTGACGGTGCTAGCCTACGTCTGTCTGCTGGCAATCCCCTGAACCTCGGCGGAGACCGTAACCAACCTTGCTGAAAAGTGGCGTGCGCCACCTCGGCCGGCTGGTCGCGCCTACACCGAGTCGCGCACCCGTTCCCAGGCCTTCGTGAGGTGCCGCCCCAACACTTCCGATAGTCTCGCCTGATCGCGCGCCTCGAGCGCGGCGATCATCTCCTCGTGCTCGGCGACGGCGGCGGCCCATTTCTCCGGGCCCTCATGGCCGATGAAGCGGATGCGCTTCAGGCGCGTCTGCAGCACACCGTGCATGTCGGCCAGCGCAGCATTGCCGGAAAGCTGAGCGATCGCCGTGTGGATCTGCTGGTTCAGCTTATAATATTGCAGCCGGTCGCCCGCCTTGTATCGGCTGACCATCTCGTCGTGCAGCGCCCGCACCTCTGCTATCCCCGCATCGCTTGCGGCCTCGCAGGCAAGCCGGCCGGCGAGTTCCTCGAGCGATCGCAGCACCGTCAACATGTCCTGGACGTCCTTGGCGCTGAAGCGCTTGACGACGGCGCCGCGGCTCGGCACGAGCTCGACCAGGCCCTCGCTCGCCAGATATTTGATCGCCTCGCGAAGCGGCGTGCGCGACACGCCGAGCTGTTCGCCAAGCTGGCCTTCGTGTAGGCGGGTGCCGGGCGCAAGATCGCCCTCGATGATCATGTCACGCAGGTGGCTGACCAGCGTGTCGTGCAGCGCGGTGCGCCGGATCGGCCCCGGGCCGCCTTCGGGCCGCCGCTCCAATGATGTGATTTCGTTCATTTTTCCCGTTCTGCGCTCAGGCCGGTGACCGGTCTCCGTTCCCACGACCACTCGATTGAATCAGCGGTGTCTCATTCAAGCATGGAGACAGGCTTCGCCAGCGTCAACAAAAAATGCTGCATACAGAATACAAAAGACTTGATGCAGAATTTTGAATAACGTATGACATCGATTAACGCGGGAAGACGGAGGAGATCTCACATGACGAGCAATGGTGCGGCTGAAGCAAAGGGGCGACGTCCTGTCATTGCGCTGGCCATGGGCGATCCGGCCGGGATCAGTCCGGAACTGACGGCGCGGCTGCTGGCGCTCGACGAAGTCCGCTATGCGGCACACATTGTCGCGATCGGGGACCGCCGCATCCTTGACGAGGGTGCGAAGGTCGCCGGCGTCGAACTCGATCTCGAGACCGCCTCGCTCGAAACGTTCGATAATATCGGCACCTCGCGTCACCTCTTCGTCGATCTCAAGCATCTCGACCCGGCCGACGTGGTGCGCGGCGAGGCTACGCTTGCCGGCGGCGCCTTCGCCACCCGGAATTTCCGCGCGGCGCTGGAGCTGGCGCATGCCGGCAAGGCCGATGCGGTCTGCTTCACGCCCTTCAACAAGAAGGCGATGCGCTTTGCCTATCCGGGCTATGACGACGAGATCCGCTTCGTCGCCGATGTGCTTTCCTTCACCAGCAAGGTCCGCGAGTTCAATGTTCTCGAAAAAGTATGGAACGCCCGCGTCACCTCGCACATTCCGCTGTCGGAGGTGGCGCGGAGCCTTACGGTGGAAGGGATCGTTGCCGAACTCGAGCTGACCCGGGCCTGCCTCAGGAATGCCGGCCATGACGAGGCGAAGATCGCGGTCGCCGGGCTCAACCCGCATGCCGGCGACGGTGGCAGCTTCGGCATGGAAGAGATCGACATCATCGAGCCCGCCGTCGAAAAAGCCAAGGCGCTCGGCTTCAACGTCGAAGGGCCGTTCCCGGCCGACACGGTATTCGTGCGGGCGCTGAAAGAAGGCTTCCACGCGGTGCTGACGATGTATCACGACCAGGGCCAGATCGCCATGAAGCTGATGGGCTTCGACAAGGGCGTGACGATGATGGGCGGGCTGCCATTTCCGCTCTGCACGCCCGCCCACGGCACGGCCTATGACATTGCCGGCAAGGGCATTGCCGATGTCGGCGCCAGCCGTGAAGCGATTCTGCTTGCGGCCCGCATGGCGAGGAAAAACAGGGGTCTCTCGGCGGCCGCCTGAATTCGCACGCTTTCAAGCCATACCGGCGTCAGGGGAGGTCTTGCGCCGGGATCCAACTCAACGGGAGGACCAGATATGAAGAAATCCGTCTCTATCGCATGCATTATGGCCGCCGCCTTCGGCGTTGCCGCGCCGGCCGCGGCCTTCGAGCCGAACCGACCGGTGGAATTCGTCGTGACCGCCGGCCCCGGCGGCGGCACGGACATTTTCGCGCGCACCATCCAGGCGATCATCGCCAAATACGAGCTGATGAAGACGCCGGTCGTTGTCACCAACAAAGGTAGCGCCGGCGGTGCGGAAGGCTTCGTCTACACGGCCGGCTACAAGGGCGACGCCCATAAGCTCGCCTTCGGCACCAACAATGCCTACCTGCTGCCGGTTCGCGCCAAGGTGCCCTACAAGGCCGAGGACCTGACGCCGGTTGCCGCGCTGGCATCCGACGAATTCGTTCTCTGGGTCAACGGCAAGGCCGACTACTCGACCGCCGCGGACTTCGTCGCCAAGGCGAAGGAAGGTGGCTTGAAGATCGGCGGCAGCCAGTCGAAGGACGTCGACCAGATCCTCACTTCGATGATCAACGACGCGACAGGCGCGAAGATCAACTACATCCCGTTCAAGAGCGGCGGCGAGGCGGCCGTTCAGCTTGCCGGCGAGCATATCGACGCCAATGTCAACAATCCGAGCGAGAACCTCGGTCAGTGGCAGGCCGCCATGGTCAAGCCGCTCTGCGTCTTCAAGAGCGTCAAGCTTTCGAGCGACGCCAAGGTCGCCGGTGAGAAGGGCTGGGGCGATATCCCGACCTGCAAGGAAGCCGGCATTCCGATCGACAACTATTCGATGCCGCGCACCGTCTGGCTGCCGGGCGGCGTCGAGCCGGATGTCGTCCAGTTCTATGCGGATGTGATGCGCAAGGTTTCGGAAACGCCGGAATGGGCCAAGTATCTCGCAGACACGTCGCAGTCACCTGTCTATCTCAGCGGTAACGAGCTCAAATCCGCCGTCGAGGTGGACGGCGCCGCGGTGAGCGAAGTGCTGAAGCGCGAAGGCTGGCTCGCCAACTGAGGCAAATGCCTGGCGGGCGCTCGATATTGAGCGGAAAGCGGGCGGACATGCTCGCTATCCCGCTTCAGGCGCCCGCCAGCGTTTCGAAAGGTTACGATCATGAGTGAGAACAGTGCGAACGGGATCTCCCGCTTCACGGTCGAGCTTGGTGTCGCGGCGCTGACCGGCGCCTTCGGCGTCGCCGTCTGCTACGGCTCTCTCGATATCGGCGCCGGCTGGAGCGAGATGGGGCCGGATGCGGGCTATTTCCCCTTCTATATCGGCCTTCTCATCGTCTTCGGCAGCCTCGTCAATATTGTCCAAGCGTTCCTCAAGCATCGCGGCACCGGAGAGGTCTTCATCGACGCCGGCCGCGCCAAGGTGGTCGCCTCCTTCCTGCTGCCGCTAATTGCCTTCGGCGCTATCGCCGCCTGGCTCGGGCTCTATATCGGGACGGCGATCTATATCGCCGCGACGATGTTCTTCCAGGGCCGCTATAAATGGTGGATCGCGTTGCCGGCAGGGCTCGGCGTCTCGCTCGCCTTCTTCCTCATCTTCGAGATCGGCTTCCAGGTTCCGCTGCTGAAGGGACCGGTCGAAGCCTGGTTCGGGATCTACTGACCCGGCCGAATGCATTGCCTGCGGGAGGAATGACATGGAAAATATCGGTCTCCTGATCGACGGCTTCGGCCACATCCTGAGCTGGAACCATATCCTCTTGATGATGGTGGGCGTGACGCTCGGCATCCTCGTCGGCGTGCTGCCCGGCCTCGGCGCGCCGAACGGCGTGTCGCTGCTTCTGCCGCTGACCTTCTCGATGGATCCGATTTCGGCGATCATCCTGCTCTCCTGCATGTATTGGGGGGCGCTGTTCGGCGGCTCGACGACCTCGATCCTCTTCAACATCCCGGGCGAACCGTCCTCCGTCGCCACCACCTTCGACGGCTATCCGATGGCCAAGGCCGGCCAGGCGAGCCGGGCGCTGACACTCGCCTTCGTCTCGGCAGGCCTCGGGGCGCTCGCCGGCGTCGTGATGATCACGCTGCTTTCCGGCTGGGTCGCGAATTTCGCGCTGAAATTCTCGTCGCCCGAGTATTTCGCCGTCTATTTCCTCGCCTTTGCCAGCTTCATCTCGATGGGCGCGCAATCGCCCTTCAAGACGCTCGTCTCGATGATGCTCGGCTTTGCGCTCGCCTCGATCGGCATGGACACGATCTCCGGCAATCTGCGGCTCACCTTCGATATTCCCGAACTCATCAAGGGCGTGAGCTTCCTGATCGCCGTCATGGGCCTCTTCGGCATCGGCGAATTGTTGCTGACGACGGAAGAGGGCCTGCGCTTCGAGGGCATCAAGGCACGCGTAAAGCTCGCCGAGATCGGCCGCACGCTGGTCGAGATCCCGCGCTACTGGCTGACGATCGCCCGCTCGACGATCATCGGCATCTGGATGGGGATCACGCCAGCCGGCCCGACCGCCGCGTCCTTCATGAGCTATGGCGTTGCCCGCCGCTCGGCACGTGACAAATCGATGTTCGGCAAGGGCGATCCGCGCGGCGTCGTGGCGCCGGAAACCGCCGACCATTCGGCCGGCACCTCCGCCCTGCTGCCGATGCTGGCCCTCGGTGTGCCGGGTTCGGCAACCGCCGCGGTGATGATGGGCGGGCTGATGATCTGGGGCCTGACGCCCGGTCCGATGCTCTTCACCGACCGGCCGGATTTCGTCTGGGGCCTGATCGCCTCGATGTATCTCGGCAATGTCGTCGCCGTCTTTCTGGTCATTGCGACCGTGCCGCTCTACGCTTCGATCCTGCGCGTGCCCTTCTCGATCATCGGGCCGATCATCGTCGCGGTGATCTTCTCGGGCGCCTACCAGGTCGCGAATTCGGTCTCGGACATTTTCCTGGTCATCGGCTTCGGCCTCATCGGCTATGTCTTCAAGAAGCTCGACTATCCGCTGGCACCGCTGGTCCTTGCCATGGTGCTCGGCGACAAGGCGGAGGACGCCTTCCGGCAATCGATGCTGATGTCCGGAGGCAGCCTCGATATCTTCTGGTCGAACGCGCTGGTTGCCGGTCTGATGACGCTCGGCCTGGCGCTGCTTCTCTCGCCGCTTGCCTTCTGGCTGATCGGCACCTTGCGCAAGCGCCGCCACGACGCCGCTCCGCATGGCGACGGCAACGCGGCGGCCTGATCCGGCCGCTGCAGAATACCCGACTTAATTTCCAAATCTCGAGGAGTCGACCATGGCGCCAGGCAAATGGAACCGTGACAACTGGCCGATTGCGGCCGCGATGATCCAGTACCCGAACCTGCTGCCGGACGGTCGGTCCGTGCAGGACCAGTCGGTGGAGGAGTGGGCCGCGACGCTTACCGACGTGGTCGATGCCGGCTTTACGGAACTCGACCCGACCGATAGCTGGATCCGGCTCGCCGATCTATCCCCCGATCGGCTCGAAGCGTTCGTCGGGTTGACCCGATTCCTCGGTCTCACCATTCCGGCGATCTCCACCTCGCGGCGCAGCCTGATCGACCCCGAGCATGGCGACGATTATCTCGCCTATGGACACCGGCTCATCGAGACTGCCGCCGCTGTCGGCGCAGGCTCCGTCTCGTTCGGCTTCTTCGGTCCGCTGACGGAGGCGCAGAAGAAGGTGCTGTGGTTCTGGACCGTCGATGGGCCGAAGAACCCGGATGACGCGGCGACCTGGCAGAAGGCGGTTTCGCGGGTCCGCGCGCTCGGCCGTCATGCGGAAGATCTCGGCGTCGAAGTCTCGCTGGAAATGTACGAGGACACCTATCTCGGGACGGCCGACAGTTCCGTGCGCTTCGTCGAGGAGGTCGGGCTCGCCAATGTCGGCATCAACGCCGATCTCGGCAACCTCGTCCGTCTGCACCGCCCGGTCGAACATTGGCAGGAAATGATGGCAAAGGTTGCGCCCTTTGCTAAATATTGGCACGTCAAGAACTACAACCGTACGGAGGATGCGGCATCGGGGCTCATCGTCACCCACCCGGCCCCGCTCGAATTCGGCGTCATCAATTACCGTGCGGCGATCCGCATGGCGCTGGCGCACGGCTTCGACAGCCCCTTCCTCTGCGAACATTACGGTGGCGACGGCCTTTCCGTCAGTGCCGCCAATCGCGATTATCTGAGGCGCATCCTGCCTCGCGAAGAGGGACATTGAAGCGATGACGACGATCTTTGACGCTCCGGAAGATTTTGCCACCACTGCGCTCGCCGGTTTCGCAGCGATCTATGCCCGCAATGTCCGCCTGGTGAAGGGCGGCGTGGTGCGCTCCACCAAGGTGCCGAAGGGCAAGGTGGCCGTGGTGATCGGCGGGGGCTCCGGCCACTATCCGGCCTTTGCCGGCTATGTCGGTCCGGGCTTGGCCGACGCGGCGGTTGCCGGCGATGTCTTCGCCTCGCCGTCGACGGCCGCCGTCGCACGTGTCTGCCGCCATGCGGACCAGGGCGGCGGCGTGCTGCTCGGCTTCGGCAACTATGCGGGCGACGTGTTGAACTTCGGGGTCGCGGCCGAGCGGCTGCGCGCCGAAGGCATCGACGTGCGTGTCCTGCCGGTGACCGACGACGTGGCAAGCGCTTCGGTCGAAACGCCCGCCAAGCGCCGCGGCATCGCCGGAGACCTCGTCGTCTTCAAGATCGCCGGTGCCGCCGCCGAGGCGGGGAAGTCACTCGACGAAGTGGAACGCCTCGCCCGTCTTGCCAATGACCGCACGGTGTCGTTCGGCGTCGCCTTTGGCGGCTGCACCCTGCCGGGCGCCGCCGGGCCGCTCTTCACCGTTCAGGAGGGCCAGATGGCTTTGGGTCTCGGCATTCACGGCGAGCCCGGCATCAGCGAAGAGAAGATCTCGACTGCAAGCGATCTTGCCAAGCTGCTGACCGGCAAGCTCGTCGCCGAGCGCCCGGCCGGCACGACAAAGGTCGCCGCGGTTCTGAACGGCCTCGGCTCGACCAAGTACGAAGAGCTCTTCGTTCTCTGGACGGCGGTTGCCAAGGAACTGGCGAGGGCAGGGCTTGAAATCGTCGATCCCGAATGCGGCGAGTTCGTCACCAGCCTCGACATGCAGGGCTGCTCGCTGACGCTTCTTTGGCTCGACGACGAGCTGGAAGCACTCTGGCGCGCGCCCTCGGATGCGCCGGTGCTGCGCAAGGGCGCTATCATCGCCGCCGAGCCTGCGACGGATGAGATCGTCGATGCCGACGGACCGCAAAGCTTTCCTGCCGCCTCGGAAGCCTCGCAGCAGAGCGGTAAATGCATCGCGCAGTTGATCGGCACTATCGCCGACGCTCTGAAAGAGGCGGAAGAGGAACTCGGCCGCATCGACGCCTTCGCCGGTGACGGCGACCACGGCCAGGGCATGCGCCGCGGTTCGGCCGCCGCACTCGAGGCGGCGAAGGCGGCGGTTGCGGCGGGTGCAGGCGCGGCGAGCGTCCTTGCGGCCGCAGGCGATGCCTGGGCCGACCGCGCCGGCGGCACATCCGGTGCTATCTGGGGGCTGGCGCTCCGCTCCTGGAGCAATGCCTTCGGCGATGAAGAGACGGTCAGCGACGCAGCAGTCGTCAAGGGGGCAAGGCTGGCGCTCGACGGCGTCACGCGGCTCGGCCGGGCGCGTGTCGGCGACAAGACGCTTGTCGACGCGCTGGTGCCGTTCGTCGAGAGGCTAGAAAGAGAGGCCGCCGCGGGCAAGGCGCTCGTTGATGCCTGGAACGCTGCGGCGAAGGCGGCGCAGGACGCGGCCGATGCGACCTCCAGCCTGACGCCGAAACTCGGCCGCGCACGGCCGCTTGCGGAGAAGAGCATTGGCCATCCGGATGCGGGTGCGGTTTCTCTGGCGCTGGTGGCGCGGGTTGCGGGTGAGTTCTTGAGGGCGACTCAGGCCTAAGGAAAGACCCCTCCCCAACCCCTCCCCACGGGTGGGAGGGGCTTACCGGGCGGCACCGCTCCGACTCCATCTTAGCCTTGTGCTCGACGCGATAGTTGGAAGTTGGCGGGAGATTGAACGCGACGCTGTTCAAGAGGAAGACGGGCTGAGTCGTCACTGCGCTCGAACTCAGCATCTCCACAATTGACCACGGCGAGGGCCATATGCCAAGGGCGCCGCGGGGAAGCCCCTCCCACCTGTGGGGAGCGACTGTCTTGGACGTCAAGCGCTTTGCCATGGTTTCTGGTCCCGCATGATGGCGTTGAGAATGGTGAGGAGCTTGCGCATGGTGGCGACGATGGCGACGATCTTCGGCTTGCCGGCGGCCACGAGCCGATCGCGGAAGGCCTTGAGCAGCGGGTTGTGCTTGGCGGCGACGAGGGCGCCATGAACAGGGTGGCGCGCACCTTGTCGCGGCCGCCGCCGATGAAGCGCTTGCCCTGCCAACGGCCGGATTGCCGGGTCCAGGGCGCCAGGCCGGCGAGCGCGGCGATCTGGCGGCGGTCGAGCAGCTCCGGCATCTCGGCCAAGAGCGTGCGGGCCGTTGCCGGTCCGACCCCCGGGACGGAGACGAGCAGCTTCTCCTTCACCCGCCAGACGGCTGAGTTGCGGATATGGTCATCGAGATCGGCATCGAGACTTTGCAATTCGCGCCGAAGTGCGGTGAGCAGCCGCTTGATGCTCTTTTGCGCCTGACGGCCGATGGCCGTGCGGGCGCGGTTCTCCTCGGCGACGATCATCGCCACAATTTGCCGCCGGCGGGCGACGAGCTCCGCCAGAGCCTGGGTTTCGCCATCGCGCAGCGGCCGGATCTGCGGCCGGGTGGCGGCGACAAAAGCAGCGATCACCGCCGCATCGATCGCATCGGTCTTGGCGTGCCTGCCGAGCGCCTGGGCATAGGCACGCACCTGGGCCGGATTGACGACGACAACGGAAAGACCCGCCGCCGACAGGCCGGCAACCGCCAAACGCTCGTAGCCGCCGGTCGCCTCCAGCGCCACCGCCTGCGGCGCCAGCGCTATCAGCCGCCCGGCCAGTTCCTCGACGCCGGCGTGATCGTTGCCGACGGCAAAGGCCTCACCCGACGGCACCACCTGAACATCCAAGCGGTCCTTCGAAACGTCAATTCCGACGATAACTTCCATCTTTCCCCATCCTTGCCTAAGCGGGCTTCGAAGCGTCGAGCGGCCCTGGCGACTGTTCGGGTTCGATGGAACGGCGGACGGCGACCCTGGCTCCCCAACGGGATCGTCACCGTCCCAACCGGTTGTCGGTCTGCCATCCGCCACCGCAGCCATAGCCATAGCACAAGCGGCAGCTTTCAAGTTACAAGGGGTTGGGGAGGGGACTTGTGCGCACGATGAGCCGCGCTGTCGTCACCCGTACCGCACCAAAAACTCCTCGGCCGTCAGCTCCCGGAAATCATCGAGCGCGCGGCGCAGTTTGGCATGGCCCCAGTCCCACCAGGCGAGCCGGTCCATGGCCTCGCCGATCTCGGCCGTGAAGCGCTCGCGGATCAGCTTGGCGGGCACGCCGCCGACGATCGTGTAGGGCGCAACGTCCTTCGAGACGACTGCGCCGGCACCGATCACGGCGCCGTTGCCGACAGTGACCCCAGGCAGGATGGTGGCGCCGTGACCGATCCAGACGTCGTGGCCGATCGTCACGCGGTTCTGCCGGCGCCACGCGAAGAGATCGTGATCGGGTTCGGCGTCGTCCCAGTACATCGGGGCGCGGTAGGTGAAATGATGCAGCGTCGCCCGCCAGGTCGGATGGTTCGTCGCATTGATGCGCACGGCGGCGGCGATGTTGACGAACTTGCCGATCGTCGCGCACCAGATCGAGCCGTCCTGCATGATGTAGGAATAGTCGCCGAACTCGACCTCGTCGAGGCGCGAGCGTTCCTGGATTTCCGTGTAGCGGCCGAGCTTCGAATTCGTGACGCTGGCGGTGGGATGGATGAAGGGTTCCAGACCAAGCTTCTGGCTCATGCGGCGTGCTTTCTCGGCGAAAACTCGGAAACGTCGATGATCCGGTCGGCGACCGCGTCGCGGACTTCCGCGTCGTGGAAGATGCCGACCAGCGCTGTCCCTTGCGCCTTCTTCTCGGCGATCATCCCGACCACCACGGCGCGGTTCTTCGCGTCGAGCGAGGCCGTCGGTTCGTCGAGCAGCAGGATCCGGTGATCGATGATGAAACCGCGGGCGATGTTGACGCGCTGCTGCTCCCCGCCGGAGAAGGTGGCGGGCGGCAGCGCCCAAAGTTCCTTCGGCAGGTTGAGTTTCGCCAGCAACTCAGCGGCGCGCTCGCGCGCTTCTTCGGACGCGACGCCGCGCGCGTGCAACGGTTCGGCGACGATATCGAGGGCGGAAACGCGCGGCACGACGCGCAGGAACTGGCTGACATAGCCGAGCGTGGTGCGGCGCACCTCGAGCACGGTGCGCGGCTCGGCATCCGCAAGGTTCACGAGCCGTCCGTCGTGCTCCATTAGGATCTGGCCTTCGTCGACGCCGTAGTTGCCGTAGAGCATCTTGAGGATCGAGCTCTTGCCGACGCCGGAGGGTCCACCGAGCACGACGCATTCGCCTGATTTCACCGAGAAGGAGACATTGGCGACGACCGGCAGGCGCACGCCGTCGCGCAGGTGCATGGTGAAGCTCTTGGCGACTTCTGAAACGACAAGGGGAGTGGCCATGACTTTACTTTCTTTTCCGCGTGATCTTGTCTGAAAACCGGATTCCACTTTTCGGGATCATGCGTCAGACCTGCAAGATTGAGGAAACGAGGAGCTGCGTGTAGGGCTCGCGCGGGTCGTCGAGCACCCGGTCGGTGAGGCCCTGCTCGATGACGGCGCCATCCTTCATCACCATCATCCGGTGCGAGAGGAGCCGGGCGACGGCGAGGTCGTGGGTGACGATGATCGCCGCAAGCCCGAGGTCGTGGACGAGGCCGCGCACCAGATCGAGAAGGCGGGCCTGCACCGAGACGTCGAGGCCGCCGGTCGGCTCGTCCATGAAGACCAGACGCGGCGCGGTGACGAGATTGCGGGCGATCTGCAGGCGCTGGCGCATGCCGCCGGAAAAGGCACGCGGCTGGTCGTCGATCCGGTCCTCTTCGATTTCGACGCGCCGCAGCCAGTCGCCGGCGGTTGCGCGGATATTGCCGTAGTGCCGGTCGCCGACCGCCATCAGTCGCTCGCCGACATTGGCGCCGGCCGAGACGGTCATCCTGAGCCCCTCGGCCGGGTTCTGGTGGACGAAACCCCAGTCCGTCCGCATCAGGAAACGGCGCTCGGCCTCGCCCATATGGGCCAGATCGCGGTAAAGCCCGTCGCGCATGTGGTATTCGATCATGCCGGAACTCGGCATCAACCGGGTCGAGAGGCAGGAAAGGAGCGTCGTCTTGCCGGAACCGGACTCACCGACGACGGCAAGCACTTCGCCGGGGTAGAGCTCGAAGGAGACGTTGCGGCAGCCGATGCGGCTTCCATAGAACTTCGAGACGTCCTTGACTTTGAGAAGCGGCACGGCGCTCATTCTGCAGCCTCCTGGCTTTCAGGCTTGGGGCGGGCGAGCATGGGGCCGGCATGGCCATGCGCCTGTCGGTCTTCGCAATGGTCGGTGTCGGAGCAGACGAACATCCGCCCGCCCTTGTCGTCGAGCACCACTTCGTCGAGGTAGACACTCTCGGCGCCGCAGAGCGCGCAAGGTTTGTCGAATTTCTGGATCTCGAAGGGGTGGTCCTCGAAATCGAGGCTGACGACCTCGGTATAGGGCGGCACCGCATAGATGCGCTTCTCGCGGCCGGCGCCGAAGAGCTGCAGCGCTTCCGACATGTGCATCTTCGGATTGTCGAATTTCGGCGTCGGCGACGGATCCATGACATAGCGGCCCTCGACCTTGACCGGATAGGCATAGGTCGTGGCGATGTGGCCGTTACGGGCGATGTCCTCGTAGAGCTTCACATGCATGAGGCCGTATTCCTCGAGTGCATGCATCTTGCGCGTCTCGGTCTCGCGCGGCTCGAGGAAGCGCAAGGGTTCCGGGATCGGCACCTGATAGACAAGCGTCTGGCCCTCTTTGAGCGGTTCCTCGGGAAGGCGGTGGCGCGTCTGGATGATCGTCGCATCCGTCGTCTTGGTGGTGACGGCGACATTGCGACCTTCTGGAAGAAGGTGCGGATCGACACGGCATTGGTCGTGTCGTCGGCGCCCTGGTCGATGACCTTCAGCACATCGTCCGGTCCGAGGATCGAGGCGGTGACCTGCACGCCGCCGGTGCCCCAGCCATAGGGCATCGGCATTTCGCGCGAGGCGAAGGGCACCTGATAGCCCGGAATGGCGATGGCTTTGAGGATCGCCCGGCGGATCATCCGCTTCGTCTGCTCGTCGAGATAGGCGAAATTGTAGGTGGCAAGATCGTTCATTCGGCGGCCTCCTTGATGCCGTCCTTCCCGCCGGCGCGGGCGGCCTCGTACTCGCGGCGCATGCGGCGCACCAGGTCGAGCTCGGCCTGGAAGTCGACATAATGCGGCAGCTTCAGATGCTCGACGAAGCCGGTCGCCTGCACGTTGTCGGCATGCGAGATGACGAATTCCTGATCCTGAGCGGGGGCGACGATATCCTCGCTGAACTCGTCGGTGCGGAGCGCCCGGTCGACGAGCGACATCGACATGGCTTTCCGCTCGCTTTGCCCGAAGACGAGGCCGTAGCCGCGGGTGAACTGCGGCGGCTCAGTGGCCGAACCCTTGAACTGGTTGACCATCTGGCACTCGGTGACGCGGATGGTGCCGAGCGAGACGGCGAAGCCGAGTTCCGGCAGATCGAGCTCCACCTCCACCTCGCCGATCCGCACCTCGCCCACGAAGGGGTGGGTGCGGCCGTAGCCGCGCTGGGTGGAATAGGCGAGCGCCAGCAGGAAACCTTCATCGCCGCGGGCAAGCGCCTGCAGGCGGAGGTCGCGCGGCATCGGAAACTCCATCGGTTCGCGTGTAAGGTCACCCGCGACATGGCCTTCCGGCATCTCTCCGTCGCTTTCGATCAGCCCTTCGCCATCGAGAATGTCCGAGACCCGCATGACCTGTTCGCCGGGTTCCTTCACGGCGGGTGCCGCGACAGCCGCGTCGCCGTGGAGCCCCGGATCGAGCAGGCGGTGGGTGTAGTCGAAGGTGGGGCCGAGGAGCTGGCCGCCGGGTAGGTCCTTGTAGGTTGCCGAGACGCGCCGCTCGACCTTCATGTTCGCCGTGTCGACCGGCTCGGAATAGCCGAAGCGGGGCAGCGTTGTACGGTAGGCTCGCAGGATGAAGATCGCCTCGATCATGTCGCCGCGCGCCTGGCGCACGGCGAGCGCGGCAAGCGAACGGTCGTAGAGCGAGGCTTCGGCCATGACGCGATCGACGGCTAGCCCAAGCTGCTCGACGACCTGCTCGACGGTGATCGAAGGCAGCGACCGATCGCCGCGGCGGCGGTCGGCAAGCAGGCGGTGGGCGTTGGCAATGGCGGCTTCCCCGCCTTTGACGGCTACGTACATGCTCCTACTCCCGCTCGAGTTTGGTCGTGCGCGGCAGGCAGAGCACCGCGTCGCCGGCCGTCAGCACCAGGTCGATGCCGCGCGGGAAGATCGCCCGGTTCGCGGTCCAGAGGTCGAGAAAGACGTCCGGCAGGCCGATGGGGGCGATGATAACCGCCTCCTTGATGCCCGGCCCCCGGGCGACCAGCGGCAAACCGCCCGCCAGCGCCTCGACCTCGACGACCAGTGTGGTCGAGCGGTCGGGATACTCCTGGGTGCCGAGGGCGAACTGATCGAAGCCCGGGACCGCAGCACCCTTCTCGACGAAGGCGAAGCGCGCCTCATCCTTGGCATCGGTCACGCAGGCGCCGGTGTGGAAGGCGATCCATTGCGGCACGGCGGATCTGGAGAGTGCCGGTGAGAGCCAGACGGGGGCGTCGTGGTCGCAGAGCGTCAGTGCCACGGCGCCGCTGGCGTTGCAGAGCGGCGAGGGCGGTGTGGCGGACGCCGAAAGGCGGCCCAGGGTGCCCGGCCGGGCGAAGCCGTCCATCAACGTGCGGAACACGGATTGCGCCGCGAAGACCGGGTCGGCGAAAGCGCCGGCGTAGGTTTGCGAATGTGGGCTCATCAATCCTCTCCCCGCACCATGGTGAAAAAGTCCACTCGGGTCGCGGCCGTCTCCTCGGCCCTTTGTCGGTCTTCGGCTTCGAGGCGGGCGGCGATCAGCCGCTGCAGCGCCTCGACCGCCGGGCGCCGGGCATCGTTCTGAAAGAGCGCATCGAAGATCGCGGCATAGCGCGCCCGCTCCCTGTCGGTGCCGAGCAATTGCCCGTGGCCGACCTCGCCGGTCGAAAGCCGCACCGTGGCGCGCGACACAGTCGCCTCGCCGAGATTGAAGGGATCGCCGCCGCCGCCGATGCGGCCGCGCACCATGACGAGCCCAGTCTCCGGGCCGCGCACCGGCGCCACTTCCGGCTTGTCGGGGATCGCCTCCCAGGCGGCGGAGAGTTCCGCAAGCGTGGCGCGCGCCAGCAGCCGCATACCTTCCTTGCGATCGGCCGCCTCCGGCGGGGTTTCATGTTTCTTGCTCGCATCCATTCGCTTCACCTAAAATGTCTATTGATCTAGACAACTATACATCTTATACCATTCCCTAGCGGTCGGAAATGACAGGCTTGTGACATCGGTGGCAAAAATGGCAGTGAGAAAAACGGTCGAGCGGCAGACCGGCGTGGCGCTCTGGCGGCAGATCGCCGACCGCATAAGGCTGGCAATCAGCAATGGCGATTACGACGCGACCGGCATGGTGCCGCCCGAGACGGCCCTGGCACAGGAGTTCGGCGTCAACCGCCACACGGTGCGCAGCGCGCTTGCGGCGCTTGCAGACGAAGGGCTCGTCCGCGCCGTGCAGGGCCGCGGCACGCTGATCGAGCGCAAGGAGCGGGTCACCTATCCGATTTCGCGCCGGACGCGCTTTTCGCAGGGACTTGGCCGGCAGGTGAAGGAAATCGGCACGAGGCTTTTCGCCCATGCCCAAGTGCCGGCGAGTAGCGAGATTGCCGCGGCGCTCGGCCTGCCCCCCGGAGCGGCGCTCATCGAGCTCAACACCGTCAGCAGCGGCGACGGCCGGCCGCTCTCGACGTCGATCAGTTACTTCCCCGCCGAGCGTTTTCCGCGGATGGCGGAGGAATATGCCCGTCTCGGATCCGTCACCAAGGCCTTCGCCGCGCAGGGGCTCAGCGACTATGTTCGCGCCTCGACGGAAATCGTCGCGCGCCATGCGGAAGCGGAGGAACTGGCTCTGCTGCAGCTTTCACCGGGGGCGATCGTCCTGGAAGCGCACGCGGTCAATACCGATCTCGATGGTCGGCCGGTCGAATATGCGCGGACGCGCTTTGCCGCCGACCGGATGAAGCTCCGGATCGAGACTTAGCGCGCGTCCAACGAAAGCTTGATCCGGATGCTCTGGCCGGCGGCCAATTTCTCCTTTCTCCGAACCTCTGCCTTCACCGGCAGCAGAAACGAACCCGATGCCTTGTCCGGGAAGACCGAGGTCGTCCATTCGGTTTTGCCGATCCGCACGATCACCGCTTCGCTACGCCAGCCGCGAGCTTTCGGCTCGGCCAGGAATTTGATTTGTCCGGCAATATCTGCCGGCAGCGTCACGAAATGCCAGCCGCCCTTCCCGAGATAGAGCCAGAGATCCGCGTCGAACTCGAATTCGGCCATCTGTCCTGCTTTGCGACCGCTCGTCGCCATCCCCTCAAATGGGGCAAAGGCGCCGCATTTCCGACCACTTTCTGCCGCATCTACTAAGCTTGCATCAGGATCCACGCATTGTCTTCTCCGGGGAGAAACGAAAATGACGACGTGGCGACCCGATCCCTCCTTCTATCCATCTCCGCGCATGGCCGCCAAGGCGCCGAAAGAGACGTTTGCCTATGTCGCCGCCTTCGACCCCGACCGGCAGCGGCCGGACGCGATCGCCGTCGTCGACGTCGACCCGGCGTCGTCGAGCTATTCCAAGATCGTCGGGCAGGTCGAGATGCCGAATGTCGGCGATGAGCTTCATCATTTCGGCTGGAATGCCTGCTCGTCCTGCCTGTGCCCGAATGCGCCGCATCCGCATGTCGAGCGCCGCTATCTTGTCGTACCGGGTCTGAGGTCGTCGCGGCTGCACATCATTGACACGAAGCCCGATCCCCGGAACCCGCAGATCGTCCGGGTCATTGAGCCTGAGGAAGTCGCGGAACGGGCCAACTATTCGCGGCTGCACACCATTCATTGCGGACCGGAAGGCATTTATGTCAATGCGCTTGCCGACCGCGACGGCAAGGCGCCGGGCGGCATCTTCCTGCTCGACCACGACAGCTTCGACGTGCTCGGCCAATGGGAAATGGACCGCGGGCCGCAGAGGCTTGCCTATGATTTCTGGTGGCACCTTGGCCATGACACGATGATCACCAGCGAATGGGGGACGCCAGACACGTTCGAGAACGGGCTCGTTCCGGAAGTGCTGCTCGGTTCGCAATATGGCCGTAGGCTGCATTTCTGGGATCTGCATACGCGCAAGCACCTGCAGGAGATCGATTTCGGCGAGGAACACCAGCTCGTCTTCGAGTTGCGTCCCGCCCATGATCCCACCAAGGCCTATGGTTTCGTCGGCTGCGTCATCAGTCTCAGGGACCTCTCGGCGTCGATCTGGACCTGGTACCGCGACGGCAATCAGTGGGCGGTGAAGAAAGTGATCGAGATACCGGCCGAGCCGGCCGATCCCGACCTTCTGCCGCCCGTGCTCAAGGGCTTCAAGGCGGTGGCGCCGTTGGTGACCGACATCGACCTCTCGATGGACGATCATTTCCTCTACGTGTCCTGCTGGGGTACCGGCGACATGATCCAGTACGACGTTTCCGATCCGCTTTCGCCGAAGGAGACGGGCCGCGTCAGGATCGGCGGGATCGTGGCGCGCGCGACCCATCCGAAGGCGTCGAATGGTGCGCTGAATGGCGGGCCACAGATGGTGGAAATCAGCCGCGACGGAAAACGGGTCTATTTCACCAATTCACTCTACGGCGCCATCGATCCGCAATTCTATCCCGAGGGTTTAGACGGCTGGATGGCGAAGCTCGACGTCGGCGACAATGGCGGCATCTCCTTCGACGAGACGTTCTTCGTCGACTGGCCGAAGGGCCACCGCCCGCATCAGGTTCGGCTCGAAGGCGGCGACTGCTCGTCCGATTCCTACTGCTATCCGTGAGAACGGTCGGGGCGATGGCAAGCGGTGGGCCCCTCATCCGGCCTGCCGGCCACCTTCTCCCCGCGAGCGGGGACAAGGTAAATGCCGCGCCGTCCCAAGTCCCGGGGAGAGGGCTAGGGTGAGGGGCATTTAAGGACCAATGCGATTTCTTAGGGAGAGCCGGACTGTGCGGCCGCACCACCGTAAATGACGAACCTTTGGCCTTGGCTAACGCTGGCTGGCCTTGGCGCGTTTCACGGCGCCAACCCGGCGATGGGTTGGCTTTTCGCCGTGGCTCTCGGGCTGCATCGGAAAAGCGCCAGGACCGTCTGGCTGTCCCTTGTCCCGATCGCCATCGGCCATGCCTTTTCCATCGCGGTGGTGCTGGCCGTGGTGGTTGCATTCGGGGCGGTCATGGATCTGCGCAGCCTGCAGCTCGTCGCCGCCGCCTTCATCCTGGCCTTCGCCGGCTACCTTGCTATTTACGGACACCGCCACCGCGTCAGGGTCGGCATGCGCGCCGGCATGGCAGGGCTTGCCGTCTGGTCCTTCCTGATGGCGACGAGCCACGGTGCCGGGCTGATGCTCGTGCCGTCGGTCTTGAGCCTATGCCTCGCGGATCACGCCGGCATGGCCGGTACCACCGGCTCCCTTTCCGTTTCGCTTGCGGCCGTTGCCGTCCATACCGCTGCCATGCTCGCCGTGATCGCGGCCATTGCCCTGATCGTGTTTACCTGGCTTGGCCTTTCCGGCTTGCGCTCCGCATGGATCAACTTCGATCGCCTCTGGACGCTGGCGCTCGGCGCGACCGGCATCCTCCTGCTGGTCTGGTGATCCAACTCTACAAAGACTTCACATAGTCGATATAGCCGCGGACATCGGCAGCCGGCTCGCTGTAGGCGTCGCCCAGCGACGTTTCCATGTCCTTTACATAGGTCTTGGCCCAGTCCGGCAGGGAATAGTCGATTGCGGCGAGGAACTCGAGCGTCGAGGCAAGCCTTATGTCGGCAATCGATGGCGTGTCGCCGCCGATGAACGGCTTGTCGCCCATATAGAAGGCGCGGAAGACTTCGAGCGGTTCGGCGAGCGCCTCCGCGGCCGCCCCGCGGGCTCGTTCCTTCGTTTCGGCGTCCGCGTCGCTGAAACCGACCTCGCCCGGATATTGCGGGAAATTGAGAGCCGGGTAGGTGGCGCGAGCCAGATAGGGATAGAAGGTGCCGATTAGGTAGAACATGGCGCTGTCGATCATTGCGCGCGCCTCGGGGTCCTTCGGATAGAACTGATCGAGCCCGTGCCTGTTGCAGAGATATTGCATGATCGCGCAGCTTTCCCAGAGCGCGCCCTTGGGCAGCTCCGCCGTTTCGATCATCGGCGTCAGGTGCGACGGCGCCCGCGCCAGATACTCGGCCGAGCGCGTCTGTCCGTAGACGTCATGCTCGGCAAAATCGAGCTTTGCGGCCCTTAAGAAGACGCGCACCGTCATGTTGTTGACGCTGGGCTTGATCACGTTCAGCTTTATCGTTGCCATCTGTCTTCCTCCCTGTGCTTGCCTGAATTGTTTCGAGGATTTCCGCGATCATGATGATCCATAGGGGTCCTTCGGGGCGCGGTCAGCCGACAGCGTCGGCCGGGCGCTTTCGACCAGCGCCTCGATCGCGTCGGCGAGATGCACTTCGGCGATGGCGTAGTCGCCGCGCGCCAGCCTGATGTTGTGCGCCTCCATCAGCACCTCGGCGTGGGTGTGGCCGGCCGGCGGCTCGAAGCGATAGGAGGCAAGCTCGATCAACAGGCCGAGCGGATCTTCGAAATAGATCGAGTCCATGAAGCCGCGATCCTTGACGCCGCTGTGGCGGATGTTGCGCTCGTTGAGGCGCTCGACCGCCTGCTGAAACGTGGCGCGCGAGACGGCGAAGGCGATGTGATGAACGCATCCGACATCGGTCGACGTGCGTTTCGGATCGGGCTTGCGGTTTTCGTCGGTGAACACGGTGATCAGCCGCCCGTCGCCCGGGTCGAAATAGAGGTGGCTCTCCGACGCCTTGTCGAGGTTCGGCTGCTCGAAGATGAAGGGCATGCCGAGAATGCCCTCCCAGAAGTCGATCGATGTCTGCCGGTCCGCGCCGACCAGCGTGATGTGATGGACCCCCTGTGCTTGAAGCTTCCTCATTGCCGTCCTCCCAGTTCTTTTTCCAGCGGCTATCGGCGGGGAACCGCTCCGCTATTCCTCATCCCGTTTCTTCTCGCAATCGCGGGAGCGCAAAACCGCTTCGCACTTTTCCTCATCGCGCTTGGTGCTGCACGAGTTTCGACTTGTATTCGCTGCGCTGAAGCGTGCCCCAGGGCACGAGTTCTATCCGGCTGGAAACGACGAGCATGTCGCGGATGCGATTCCGGATCGTCTCGGCAAGCTCCGGCGTGCCTTCGCCATCTTTGGCGAGTTCCACCGAAACCGGCAAGGGCGGCTCCTGTCTGGCGCCTGCGGCTAAGGGCTTTATCAGGATGACGCCGCTGACGGCGGGCGCAAATTCGTTCACCACGTCGCGGATAGCCGAGGGAAAGACATTCACGCCGCGGACGATCAGCAGGTCGTCCGTCCGGCCGATGCAGCGCACCCGCGGCGCCGTCCGTCCGCATCGGCAAACAGAGGTCCATATCTCGACATGGTCACGGGTGCGAAACCGCAGCATCGGGGCGGCCCGATGGCGAAGATGGGTGAGCACCAGTTCGCCTTTCGCGCCATCCGCAAGGGCGATCGACGTTTCGGTTTCAGGATCGATCAGCTCGACATGGACGAAGCCGCGGGCGCCGAGATGCATGCCGCATTGTTCCTCGCATTCGCCCCACAGCGACACACCGATATCGCCGATGCCCATCGCCTCTGTGACCTTCGCGCCCCAATCCTCTTCAAGCCGCGCCCGCAATTTCGCTTCGCCGCCGCCGGGCTCGCCGGCGACAAGCAGCCGGCGGACGCTGGACCCTTGGAGATCGAAGCCGCGATCGGCGGCCCATTCACCGAGATAGGCCGCATAGGATGGCGTCATCACCGCTGCCGAGGGCTTTAACAGACGGATCGCGGTCATCAGGCGCTCGGTGTTTCCCGTGCCGACCGGGATATGGCACATGCCCAGCCGGTCGAAGGCACCGAGTGCGGCGCCGGCAGCGAAGGGCCCGGCGTTATAGGTCGAAATGATCGCCTCACCTCGCTCTATCCCCGAGGCCGAATAGCTGCGCGCCGACGTCGTCACCCAATTGTCGAGATCCTGCGCCGTCAGCGGAATATAGCTGGGCGTTCCGGTCGTGCCACTCGTGGAATAGATGCGGACGATCCGGTCCGTCGGCACGGCGACATGGGCTCCCATCGGTTCCGCTTCAGTGCAGCTCGTCCGGATCTCGCTCTTCTCGGTCAGGGGAAGTTCGGCCATCGCGTCAAGTCCGCCGATCTCTTCGGCAGTTTCGAATCCGGCATCGCGGAGTTTGCCTTGATAGAAGCGCGAATGCGCCATGAGGTATGCGATCTGTTTCCGGTAGAGCGCGTCGTCCAACCGGATCTGGTCGAGCCAAGGAAGCGTTTCGACATCGGGCTCGAACATGATCAGCCGCCGCCCTCGTCGTTGTTCCTGTAGACGACTGCCGCTTCCGCATGCGCCGCCAAGGTGAAACCAATGGGGGTTTGCTGCTCTTCCGCGAGGTGTGCGAGCAGGCCGCCGGCACGGGCCAGCAGCGGTACCGCCTTGATCATCGCGACGGGAAATTCGAGATCCAGAAGCACGGCGGCGATCGGCATCGAAACGTTCATGACAAGGGGCTTTCCCCAGACCTCGGCAGCCGCAGCGCGAAAGTCTCGCGCCATACGCACATGCGGTCCGCTGACGCCGCGCGCGTCCGCGAGTTCGAGGATGCGTTCGGCGCGCGGATCGGTCGGGCGGTGCACCGGGTGGCCGAAGCCCGGCAGTTTTCCGCCGGCCTTGCGGATGTCCTGCAGCATTTCGACGGCGACCAACTTCGCGTCCTCGCCGGCCGCGACGCGGGCCTGCGCTTCCGCCAGAAGCTTGCCGCACCGTTCCGACGTTCCGACCAGCACGGGACCGCAGCCGAGAAGTCCCGCCGCCAGGGCGCCCTGCAGCGAGTCCGGTTCGGCCGCAAGCGTCATGCGCGCCGCCTGGACCGTCGGCATCATGCCGTGCTCGGCGATGGCAATGAGCAGCAGGTCGAGAAAATAGCGCTGGTTGTCCGTCGGTTCCCGGCCGGTCAGCAGCAGGTAGAAATATTCGGTAAAGCTCAGCCGTCCCATGAGGTCGCGACAGAGATCGCGGCCGCGCACCTCGACACTCTCCGCACTTGCCCTGCAAATGCGGGTGATCGCCTCATGAGGTTTGCCGATATGCATGCGGTTCCCTCTGGCAGTCGCCTTGCGGATGAGCTCATCGGCAAGGCGTGCTACAGCGATGATAGTAGATCAAAAAGAGCCGAGGTAAAGCGGGCCGCCCTCGCGAGCCGGGCCTTGCAAACGACGGCTCTCGGCTCACGAGCCGCCGTTCGGACTTAAAGACTGCTATCAGCAGTCCTCAAACGTTGCGCCGCTTGCCTTCGATCAGATCGAGCACCGCGCGCGCCGCATCGAGCACGTGGGTTCCGGGGCCGAAGACGGCTGAGACCCCGTTGTCCATCAGGTATTGATAGTCCTGTCGCGGGATAACGCCGCCGCAGACGACGATGATGTCTTCGCCGCCACGCTTCTTCAGCGCTTGCGCCAACTGCGGCATCAGCGTCTTGTGGCCGGCGGCGAGCGAGGAGACACCGACGACGGTGACTTCTTCGGCAAGGGCCAGATCGGCCGCCTCGTCCGGCGTCTGAAACAGGGGGCCGGCGACCACGTCGAAGCCAATATCGCCGAAGGCCGAGGCGATCACCTTGGCGCCGCGGTCGTGCCCGTCCTGGCCGAGCTTGGCGACCATAATCTTCGGCTTGTGACCGAGCCGCTTGGTGACGTCGCCAAGCCGGCCGGCGAGGACGCCGAGCTCCGGGTCGCCTTCATAGGCCTTGCCGTAGATATCGGTGACAACTTCAGGCACCGCGGCATGGTCCCCGAAGGCCTGCCGCATCGCGTCGGAGATCTCGCCGACGGTAGCGCGCGCTCGGGCGGCTTCGACCGCGGCGCCGAGCAGATTGCCCCTGCCGCTCCGCGCCACCTCGGCCAGCGCGTCAAGCGCCTCCTTCACTTCTTGCGAATCCCGGCGGCGCCTGGTCTCCTCGATCCGCTTGACCTGCGCGGCGCGGACCGCGGAGTTGTCGATCTCAAGGATGTCGATCGGCTCTTCGCTCTCGAGCCGGTACTTGTTGACGCCGACGATGACCTCCTCGCCCCGGTCGACCGCCGCCTGGCGCCGCGTCGCCGCTTCTTCGATCAGCCGTTTCGGCAGGCCGGCATTGACCGCCTTGGTCATGCCGCCGAGCGCCTCGACCTCCTCGATCAGCGCCCAGGCCTCCTCGGCAAGCTCATTCGTCAGGCTCTCGACATAGTAGGAACCGGCGAGTGGATCGACGACCTTGGTGACGCCCGTCTCGTGCTGGAGGATCAACTGCGTGTTGCGGGCGATGCGGGCGGAAAACTCGGTCGGCAGCGCGATCGCCTCGTCGAAGGAATTAGTGTGCAGCGATTGAGTACCACCGAGCACCGCCGACATCGCCTCGAAGGCAGTGCGGATGATATTGTTGTAGGGATCCTGCTCGGCGAGCGACACGCCGGACGTCTGGCAGTGGGTCCGGAGCATCAGCGACGATGCCTTCCTCGGCGCGAACTCCTTCATGATCCGGGTCCAGAGCAGCCGCGCAGCGCGCAGCTTCGCCGCCTCCATGAAGAAGTTCATGCCGATCGCGAAGAAGAAGGAAAGCCGGCCGGCGAAGTCGTCAACGTTCAGGCCCTTGGCGAGCGCGGCGCGCACATATTCGCGCCCGTCGGCCAGCGTGAAGGCCAGCTCCTGCACCAGCGTCGCGCCGGCCTCCTGCATGTGATAGCCGGAGATCGAGATCGAATTGAACTTCGGCATTTCCTTCGCAGTGTATTCGATGATGTCGGCAACGATCCGCATCGATGGTTCCGGCGGATAGATATAGGTGTTGCGGACCATGAACTCCTTGAGTATGTCGTTCTGGATGGTCCCGGAGAGTTTTTCGCGCGACACGCCCTGTTCCTCGCCGGCGACGATGAAGGAGGCCAGAATCGGGATCACCGCGCCGTTCATAGTCATCGACACGGAAATCTTCTCGAGCGGGATGCCGTCGAACAGGATCTTCATGTCCTCGACGGAATCGATCGCCACCCCCGCCTTGCCGACATCGCCCTCGACGCGCGGGTGGTCGCTGTCATAGCCGCGGTGGGTGGCGAGGTCGAAGGCGACCGACACGCCCTGCTGGCCGGCGGCAAGGTTCCTGCGGTAGAAGGCATTGGATGCTTCCGCCGTGGAGAAGCCGGCATATTGCCGGATCGTCCAGGGCCGGCCGGCATACATGGTGGCGCGCGGGCCGCGCAGGAAGGGCTCGAAGCCCGGCAGCGAGTCGAGCGAGCCGATGTCCGACAGGTCGTCGCGCGTATAGAGCGGCTTGACCTCGATGCCTTCCGGGGTGTGCCAGGTGAGGCTTTCCGGGGAGGCCTTCAGCTCTTTCTCTGCGAGGGCGTCCCAGTCTTTGAGTGTTTTGTCAGTCATTGGCGCCACTCCATCCATGCGCATATTTGTCGGAGGCGAGGACACCCCCCTCTTCCCTGCCGGGCATCTCCCTCACAAGGGGGGAGATAGGGGAGGCGCCGTCATGCGCCACTCCAGCTCGTGCTGCCACGCTAATTGTTGTTGCCGAGAGAAGGCAGGGAGCTCGCATCTTGCGGATCTCCCCCCTTGTGGGGGAGATGCCCGGCAGGGCAGAGGGGGGTATCGACGTCTCCCCCGGCAGCTTTACCCCGATCGCTCCCATCACTCGAACTCCATGATCAACTCGTCCACCGCGAGACTCGCCCCGGCGGCGATCGCGACGCGTTTCACCGTCGCGCGCTTCTCGGCCCGCAGGATGTTCTCCATCTTCATCGCCTCGACGACGGCGAGCGACTGGCCGGCCTCGACCGTGTCGCCGGCCTTGACGGTGATCGAGGTGACGATACCGGGCATCGGGCAAAGCAGCATCTTCGACGTGTCCGGCGGCAGTTTCTTCGGCATCAGCCGGGCGAGTTCGGCGACGCGCGGGCTTCTGACGCGGGCGACGACATCGATGCCGCGCCAGCGAAGCCGTATGCCGGTGCCGACGAGGTCGACCTTCACGGCCATCGGCTGATTGTCGATATTGAAGGTGGCGAGCGTGCGGCCAGGCACCCAATCGCTGTCGACCGAAATGGCCCTTTCGTCGGCGAGGCGGACATAGGCGCCGTCGGCCGAGACGCCCGAGGTCATCTGGAATTCGCGCTCGGCAAGACTTGTCACCCACTCATGGCCGACGATCCGGCGATGGTTGCCGATCGTGCCGGAAATCTGGCTGGCGCGCTCCTGCAGGGCCTGGTTGACGGTGACGGCGACGGCGGCGAGTTTCATTGCCGATGCCTCGTCCGGCGTCACGCCCTGGAAGCCGTCGGTGAATTCTTCGGCAATGTAGGCCGTCGTCAGCCGCCCGTCGCGAAACCGCTGCTGCTGCATGACGGCGGAGAGGAAGGGCAGGTTATGGCCGATGCCCTCGACCTCGAAGGCGTCGAGCGCCTCAGCCATCGCTTCGACTGCCTGCGCGCGGTCCGGCCCCCAGGCGCAGAGCTTGGCGATCATCGGGTCGTAGTACATCGAGATCTCGCCGCCCTCGAAGACGCCGGTATCGTTGCGGATGACCGTGCCGTCGTCCTGCCTGCCTTCCTCGGGCGGGCGGTAGCGCGTCAGCCGACCGATCGACGGCAGGAAGTTTCGGTAGGGATCCTCGGCATAGAGCCGGCTTTCAATCGCCCAGCCTTCGAGCTTCACGTCGTCTTGAGTAAAGGACAGTTTCTCGCCAGCGGCGACGCGGATCATCTGCTCGACGAGGTCGAGGCCGGTGACGAGCTCCGTCACGGGGTGTTCGACCTGCAGGCGGGTGTTCATCTCGAGGAAGTAGAAATTGCGCTCGGCGTCGACGATGAATTCGACCGTGCCGGCCGAATGGTAGCCGACCGCCTTGGCAAGCGCGACGGCCTGCTCGCCCATGGCGCGCCGCGTCGTCTCGTCGAGGAAGGGCGAGGGGGCCTCCTCGATGACTTTCTGGTTTCGTCGCTGGATCGAGCATTCGCGCTCGCCGAGATAAAGCGTGTTGCCGTGCTTGTCGCCGAGCACCTGGATTTCGATGTGGCGCGGTTCGGTGACGAATTTCTCGATGAAGATGCGATCGTCGCCGAACGAGCTCTTCGCCTCGTTCTTCGACGACTGGAAACCCTCGCGCGCCTCGCGCTCGTTCCAGGCAATCCGCATGCCCTTGCCGCCGCCGCCGGCCGATGCCTTGATCATCACCGGAAAGCCGATCGATGAGGCGATCCGCGCCGCCTCGTCGGCGTCCTCGATCAGCCCCATATGGCCGGGAACGGTCGAGACATCCGCTTCGGCGGCGATCTTCTTCGAGGTGATCTTGTCGCCCATCGCCTTTATCGCACCGACCGGCGGGCCGATGAAGGCGACGCCCTCCTTCTCGAGCGCCTCCGTGAAGGCGGCGTTTTCGGACAGGAAGCCGTAGCCCGGATGGACCGCGTCGGCGCCGGTCTTGCGGATGGCTTCCAAAATCTTGTCGATGACGATGTAGGACTGACTGGAGGGCGACGGGCCGATGTGGACGGCCTCGTCCGCAAGCCGCACATGCATGGCGTCGCGGTCGGCGTCGGAATGGACGGCGACGGTCGCGATGCCGAGCTTTCTGGCGGTGCGGATGACGCGGCAGGCGATCTCGCCACGGTTGGCGATGAGGATCTTCTTGAACATGCGTTTCTCTTTCAATTCTCTCTGTCGCGTCATCGCCTGAATTTTCGCAAATAGGGCAGTAAACCAATCGCGGCGCCAGCTGCCGTGCCGATAAGGGCGAAGGGCGCAAGCACGGTAGCTGCGGCAAGCAACGGGGCGGTCGAGCGCGCGATAAGCGTTCCGATGGAGCCAATGTCGAGTATCATCAGCACGCCGGCGGCAACTGCACCGGCAAGCAGGCCGGAAAGCGCACTCATCGCCAGATGCCGCAAAATCCGCCGCTGATTGCGGCTGCCGGCTTGAGGTATTGTCCGAGTTTGCGGTTGCGGCGCCATGGTTTTCATCACAGCGGGATCGTGTCGTGCTTACGCCAGCGCGTCTCCACCTGCTTGTTGCGGAGGGATGCGAAGGCGCGGGCGATGCGGCGGCGCGAGGAGTGCGGCATGATCACTTCGTCGATAAAGCCGCGCTCGGCGGCGACGAAGGGGTTGGCGAAACGCTCCTCGTATTCCTTGGTGCGGGCGGCGATCTTCTCGGAATCGCCGAGTTCGGAACGATAGAGGATCTCGGTCGCGCCCTTGGCGCCCATCACGGCGATCTCGGCGGTCGGCCAGGCATAGTTGACGTCGGCGCCGATATGTTTCGAGGCCATGACGTCATAGGCGCCGCCATAGGCCTTGCGGGTGATCAGAGTCACCATCGGCACGGTCGCCTGGCTATAGGCGAAGAGCAGCTTGGCGCCGTGCTTGATGACGCCGCCATATTCCTGGGCCGTGCCGGGCAGGAAGCCGGGCACGTCGACGAGCGTCAGGATCGGAATGGAGAAGGCGTCGCAGAAGCGCACGAAGCGGGCGGCTTTCCGCGAGGAATCGATGTCGAGGCAGCCGGCGAGCACCACCGGCTGGTTGGCGACGACCCCGACCGTCTGGCCCTCCATGCGGATGAAGCCGGTGATGATGTTGCGGGCGAAGCCCGCCTGCAGCTCGAAAAAGTCCCCTTCGTCGGCCACGGCGAGGATCAGCTCCTTCATGTCGTAGGGCTTGGCGGCACTCTCCGGAATGAGGCTGTCGAGGCGCATCTCGAGACGTGCCGGGTCGTCGTGGAAGGGTCGGACCGGCGGCTTCTCGCGGTTGTTGAGCGGCAGGAAGTCGAAGAGCAGGCGCACCTGTTCAAGCGCCTCGACGTCGTTCTCATAGGCGCCGTCGGCGACCGAGGATTTGCTCGTATGGGTGCGCGCGCCGCCGAGCTCTTCCGCGGTGACGATCTCGTTCGTCACCGTCTTCACGACGTCCGGTCCGGTCACGAACATGTAGGAACTATCGCGCACCATGAAGATGAAGTCGGTCATCGCCGGCGAATAGACGGCGCCGCCGGCACAAGGCCCCATGATCACCGAGATCTGCGGAATGACGCCGGAGACCTCGGCATTGCGGCGGAAGACCTCGGCATAGCCGGCAAGCGAGGCGACGCCTTCCTGGATGCGGGCACCGCCGCTGTCGTTGAGGCCGATCACCGGGGCGCCGTTGCGCGCCGCCATGTCCATGATCTTGCAGATCTTCTGCGCATGCGTCTCGGAGAGCGAGCCGCCAAGCACGGTGAAGTCCTGGGAAAAGACATAGACCTGCCGGCCGTTGATCGTGCCCCAGCCGGTGACGACGCCATCGCCGGCGATCTTTTCCTCGGCCATGCCGAAGTCGACGCAGCGGTGCGTGACGTACATGTCGTATTCTTCGAAGGAGCCCTCGTCGAGCAGCACGTCGATGCGCTCGCGGGCCGTCAGCTTGCCCTTGCCGTGCTGCGCGGCGATGCGGCGCTCGCCGCCGCCGGCCCTGGCCTGAGCCCGCCGGGCCTCGACCTGTTCAAGTATGGCGCGCATCGCTCTCCTCCCATTTTTCGCTGATTGTGCAGAGGCTTCGCTACTGCATGTTTCCTTAAATCCTAGCCGATTTAAGGATAAAACATGCAGCAATTCAAAAGTGCTACAGCGACCTTTGCGCGTCTGCTCAGACGCGCGGCGCTGTACGATCGCAATAGCGCCGAACGGTCGCTGGTAAAAAGCCGGATCATGTGCAAATGTGGAAGATATAAAATTGTAAAACGCGAATTGCAAAGTTGCAAACATGGCGATCGGCAAGCTCTATATCGGCCGCAAGGTACGCGAATTGCGGGAGGCCAACCGCGCGACGCAGGGGCAGTTCGCCGAACGGATCGGCATCTCGACGAGCTATCTGAACCAGATCGAAAACAACCAGCGTCCGGTCTCCGCGGCGGTGCTGCTGGGCCTGGCGGAGAAGTTCCAGATCGACATCGCCGAGCTTTCCTCGGGGGAGGGTGACCGGCTGCTTTCGGCCCTCTCGGAGGCGCTCAGCGACCCGCTCTTCGAGACCTATGCACCGAGCCTCCAGGAACTCAAGCTCATAACCCAGAATGCGCCGGGTCTGGCGCATGCGCTGATCAAGTGCCACCAGGCCTATCGCCGCAACAGCGAACAACTCGCCAGCATCGACGACACGATCGGCCGCGACGCCTCCTTCGTCGAGACCACGCCCTACGAGGAGGTGCGCGACTTCTTCCATTTCGTCGACAACTACATTCACGAGATTGACACGCTCGCCGAGCGGCTTGCAGGCGAACTCGGCGTCGGCGAGGGTGACAACCACACAGCGCTGACGAGTTATCTCGAACAGCGGCATGGCGTGCGCGTCGTGCGGGGTGCGGCCGGCGACGAGTCGATCCGCCGCTACGATCCGCGCTCGCGGATCCTGACCCTCAACCCCTACGCGCCGGCCGCGACCCGCGACTTCCAACTCGCGCTGCAAATCGCTCAGCTTCATGCGCGCGAGGAGATCGACCGCGTCGCGGGCGGCGCCGGCTTCCGCACCGAGGAAGCCTACGAGATCTGTCGAATCGGCCTGCAGAATTACTTCGCCGGCGCCTTGA
The DNA here is from genome assembly GCF_001461695.1 of Sinorhizobium fredii USDA 205. Lineage (GTDB taxonomy): Bacteria > Pseudomonadota > Alphaproteobacteria > Rhizobiales > Rhizobiaceae > Sinorhizobium > Sinorhizobium fredii. Next base: position 49,734 of record NZ_AUTC01000146.1, read on the forward strand.
TTCTCCCTTACCAGGCCTTTCTCAAGACGGCGCGCGAGTTGCGCCACGACATCGAACTCATCGCCGCCCGCTTCGGCGCCTCGCTGGAGCAGGTCTGCCATCGGCTGTCGACGCTGCAGCGGCCGGGGCAGAAGGGCATTCCGATCTTCTTCGCGCGCATCGACAGGGCCGGCAATATCACCAAGCGCCACAGTGCCGCCAAGCTGCAATTCGCCCGTTTCGGCGCGGCCTGCCCGCTCTGGAACGTCCACCAGGCCTTCGAGGCGCCAGGCCGGATCATCCGGCAGCTTGCCGAAACGCCGGACGGGGTGCGCTACCTTTGTCTCGCGACCCAGATCACCAAGGGTGGCGGCGGCTATCGGGCCGCCCATCCGCGCTACGCGCTCGCGCTTGGCTGCGAGATCTCCTATGCGGATGCCTTCGTCTATGCGGACGACATGGATCTCGGCAACCGCGCCGCCTTCGACCCCATCGGCATCTCCTGCCGCATCTGCGAGCGCACCAAGTGTGCCAGCCGCGCCGTGCCGCCGCTGAAGCGCAAGCTGATCGTCGACCATGACATGCGCGGCTCTCTGCCGTATCGTTTAAGTGAGAGTTGAGCGCCTTGCATTCGAAGATCTGTTCGTTTTTGAACAGATACTGTGAGAATTTGCGTCTGTGCCTGTGCGAGATTTGATGTAACTACAGCGCCACATCTTCAATATGCCGGTCAGGGAGGACATGCATATGGATTTTCGCCTGTCGGAGGAGCAGGAAGCCATCCGCGCGATGGCGCTCGATTTTGCGCGGGACGAGCTTGCGCCCCATGCCATCGATTGGGACCAGCAGAAGCATTTTCCGGTGGAGACGCTGCGGGCCGCCGCCGCGCTCGGCATGGCCGGCATCTATGTTCGCGACGACGTCGGCGGCACCGGGCTCACCCGTCTCGACGCGGCGATGATTATCGAGGCGCTGGCGACCGGCTGCCCGGCGATCGCTTCCTTCGTGTCGATCCACAATATGTGTGCCGGCATGATCGACCGCTACGGCACGCAAGAGCAGCGCCAGCGGCTGTTGCCGACGCTGCTGACCATGGAGGTCCTGGCGAGCTATTGCCTGACCGAGCCCGGTTCCGGCTCGGACGCGGCGGCGCTGAAGACCAAGGCGGTGCGTGACGGCGACGCCTATCTCCTGACCGGTCAGAAGCAGTTCATTTCCGGTGCCGGCGAGTCCGGTCTTTACGTCGTCATGGCCCGCACCGGCGAGGACGGCCCGAAGGGCATTTCCGCCTTCGTCGTCGACAAGGAAACGCCCGGCCTCACCTTCGGCGCCAACGAGAAGAAGATGGGCTGGCATGCCCAGCCGACGCGGGCGGTGATGCTCGATAATGTCCGCATCCCGGCGGAGAACCGGTTGGGGGCCGAGGGCGAGGGGTTCAAGATCGCCATGGCCGGCCTTGACGGCGGGCGGCTGAACATCGCCGCCGCCTCGCTCGGCGGCGCGCAGGCCGCCTTCGACAAGGCGCTCGCCTATGTCCAGGAACGCCGCGCCTTCGGAAAAGCGATCGGCGAATTCCAGGCGCTGCAGTTCCGCCTCGCCGACATGGCAACCGATCTCGAGATCGCCCGCACCTTCCTGTGGCGCGCAGCCTCAGCGCTCGATGCGGCCGACCCGGAGGCGACCAAGCTCTGCGCCATGGCCAAGCGCTTCGTCACCGACCGCTGCTTCGCCATTGCCAACGATGCGCTGCAATTGCATGGCGGCTACGGCTATCTCGCCGATTACGGCGTCGAGAAGATTGTCAGGGACCTGAGGGTGCACCAGATACTCGAGGGAACCAACGAGATCATGCGGCTGATCGTGTCGCGCGCCGTCATGGGCCGGAAATAGGAAGGACACTTCATGGAAATGCAGACCGCTCTACCGGACGTCATCGTCGAACGCCAAGGTGCGATCGGCAGGCTCCGGCTCAATCGGCCGCGCGCGCTGAACAGTCTCAACCAGGCGATGATCCGGGCAATCGACGCGGCGCTCACCGAGTTCGAGCGCGATCCGGCGATCGCCGCCGTTCTCGTCACCGGCGAGGGCGAGCGCGGGCTGTGCGCCGGCGGCGATATCCGCATGATCTACGAGAGCGGCCGCGAACGGCCCCAGGAAGGGGCGCAATTCTGGCGCGAGGAGTTCATCGTCAACAGCCGCATTGACGCTTATGGCAAGCCCTATATCGCCATCATGGACGGCATCGTCATGGGCGGAGGGGTGGGCGTTTCCTCGCATGGCAGCCACCGCATCGTCACCGAGAAAACGCGGTTCGCCATGCCGGAAACGGGGATCGGCTATTTCACCGATGTCGGCGCGACCTGGCTCCTGCCGCGCGCCCCGGGCGAGTTCGGCACCTATCTCGGCCTTACCGGCCGCGACATCGGTGCTGCGGCGGCCATCTACGCGCGGCTTGCCGATAGCTTCATCCCATCGGAAAAGATCGACGAACTGATCGCCTCGCTCGTCAGGCTTCCCGCGTCGGCCACCGCCGAGGACATTTCGGCCGCGATCCGGGCCGTCTCCGGCGAAGCGCCGGCCTCGGCGCTGCTCGACCACGTCGCGCTCATCGACCGCTGCTTCGCCTTTGACACGATCGAGGAAATTCTTGCGGCCCTGGAAGAGGACGGCTCCGACTTCGCCCGCGAGACGATCGCGCTGTTGAGGACCCGCTCGGCGATCAGCCTGAAGCTGACCCTGTCGCTGCTCAGAGCCGGGCGCCGCAGCGCGACGCTGAACGAATGCCTGGAGCGCGAATATGCGGGCTGCGTCGCTATGCTCTCCAATCCGGACTTCTACGAGGGCGTGCGCGCCGCGGTGATCGACAAGGATCGCAATCCGAAATGGTCCGTCGCGCTTCACGAGGTCACGCCGCAAATGCTGGCTCGCTTCGAGCGCTACGACGGCGCGCCGTTGTTTGCCGCGGGCTGAAGACGATCGCGCCGCGGACGTGACGCAGACGTAAGTTGAGGAGGAGAGGCAAGATGACGAAGATCGCCTTTATCGGGCTTGGCAATATGGGCGGCCCGATGGCCGCCAATCTGGTGAAGGCGGGGCACGCCGTCACCGGCTTCGACCTGTCGGAGGCGTCGCGCAATGCGGCCGCCAAGTCGGGCGTGTCGGTCGCCGGAGCGATCTCCCAGGCGGTGCGCGAAACCGAATGCGTCATCACCATGCTGCCGGCGGGTTCGCACGTCATCTATGTCTGGGACGAGTTGCTCGGCTTCGTCGATCCGGGCACGCTGATCATCGACAGCTCGACGATCGACGTCGAAAGCGCCCGCAAGGTCCACGGTTTCGCAGAGAAGGCCGGCTGCCCATCGCTCGATGCGCCGGTGTCCGGCGGCACGGCAGGTGCTGCCGCCGGCGCGCTGACCTTCATGGTCGGCGGCAGCGACGGCGCCTTTTCCCGCGGCAAGCACTTGCTCGAGGCGATGGGCAAGAAGATCGTCCATTGCGGCGATGCCGGTGCCGGCCAGGCCGCCAAGATCTGCAACAACATGATCCTCGGCGTCTCGATGGCGGCGGTCTGCGAGGCCTTTGTGCTCGCCGAGCGCCTCGGCCTGTCGCACCAGGCGCTCTTCGACGTGGCGTCGACCTCGTCCGGCCAATGCTGGTCGCTCACCTCCTATTGCCCCGTACCCGGCCCCGTCCCGGCCTCGCCCGCCAACAACGACTACAAGCCGGGCTTCATGGCAAGCCTAATGCTGAAGGATCTGATGCTGTCGCAGCAGGCGGCTGCCGCGAGCGGTGCGACGACGCCGATGGGCGCGCAGGCGGCGCAGCTCTACAGCCTCTTCGAGAAGCTCGGCCATGGGACCGAGGATTTCTCCGGGCTGATCCGCATGCTGCGCGGGACGGAGGCGGTGAAGAGCGGGTAGAAGCGCCTGCGTCCGGAGCAAATAGGCGGGTGTTGGCACCCCCCTCTGCCCTGCCGGGCATCTCCCCCACAAGGGGGGAGATTGGCAAGCAGCAACCTCCCGCTCAAACAATTACCCTTCGCCTGAATCGCTAAGCCGCGTGGCTTCAGCATTTGCCAGCTCACTGTTGGGCAGGACCGTGCTTCCAGCCAATCTCCCCCCTTGTGGGGGAGATGCCCGGCAGGGCAGAGGGGGGTGCTATTCCGCGCGTAGGCGGTCGTCGCCCCAACCATCCAATCAGACCCGGTCCCGCTCTGCCCACCTCACATCTGCCCGGTCATGCCGCCATCGACCGTAAGGGTGATGCCGTTGACGAAGCTCGCCGCCGGCGAGGCGAGGAAGACGGCGGCGGGCGCAATCTCCTCGGGCCGCCCCCAACGTTTCAGCGGGATACGGACCTCGACGAAGGCCTGGAGCGCCTGGTCGGCGGCGAGATGCGCATTGGTCTCGGTCGCGAACCAGCCGGGCGCGATCGCGTTGACGGTCAGATTGTCGGCGCCGAGCTCGACGGCCAGCGAGCGCGTCAGCGCCGAGAGTCCACCCTTTGCCGCCGTATAGGCCGGATCGCCGGCGCGGGCGGCAAAGGCGGCGATCGACGTCACGAAGATCAGCCGGCCGGCCGCGGAACGCTTGAGCAACGGAAGGGCCGCCCGCGCGACGGCATAGGCCGCTGTCAGGTCGGTATTCAGGAGCTGTGCGAAATCCGCCGGCTCCATCGCCTCGGTGCCGCGCCTGTCGCGCTCGCCGACCGCATGAATGAGAATATCGAGCTGACCGGTCCTCTCGGTCGCCTGGGCGACGATCGCGCCGGCATCCTGCGTGATGTCGCCCGGGGCGATCCCGATCGCAAGACCGTCGCCGGCCAGCCGCTCGCGCGCCGCTTCGAGGCTTTGTTTGTTGCGGCCGTTGATCACCGTCCAGGCGCCGGCCCGGGCGAGCGCCTTGGCCATTTCCAGTCCGAGTCCGCGTCCGCCGCCTGTGACCAACCCCGTTTTGCCGGTTAGATCGAACATTGTTGCCCTCGTCGCTGGTGTTCGTTCCTACAGCGCCGTGCGCCTTCAGGCGCGCTGCAGCACTTTGAATTACTGCATGCTTTTATCCTTGGATCGGCTCCGATCTAAGGAACTTGCAGTAGGACATTTGCAACGAGGGGGCGCTTTCCGCAAGCATTGTCGCGAACGCGCTGTCACGAAAACCATCCCGGCAAGGCAACACCTTGCCGGGATGGGCCAGAAGCCGTCAGGAGAAGCGACGGCCGCTGAAAGGTTTGATCAGCTGGAGCTCAGGACGTAGCGGCGGTGGCCGGCAACAGCCGGCCGCGCGTTCATCGAATAGAGCGCCGTGAACTTCTTGATGTCGGCCGGATCCACCTCGATCGGCTCCATCGCCACCATCCAGTCGACGATCTCGCTGCAGGGCGGGGTGGTGAGCGATCCCTCATAGGCCCAATATTTGAGCGAGGAAGGCAGCAGGCCCTTCGGGTCGACGGCGTCGAGTGCAACCTCTTCGCCGGCCTTCTGCGGGAACTTCGCCGCGAGGCTCGCGAAGGTCGGGTTGGTCTTGCCCGGAACGATGAAAACGCCAAGCACGCCGAGCGCGCCGGTTTCGGCGTGCTTGTGGACGAAATGCACCTCCATCGGGAAGTTCTTGCCGTCGACCAGATGTTCGCTCGGCGCGTGGAAGTGGTACTGCACCAGCTCGTAGGTCTTGTGGCCGCGTTTGAGCGTGCCGCCGGCCGCCTTCACCTGGATCGTGTGGCCGTTGTTGAGGATCGTGCCGCCGCTCTTCCAGTCGGTCGCGAGGTCCGGGATATCGGCCTTGATCGCGCCCGTGATGTCGATCGGCGATTGCTGCGAGCCGGCTGAACAGGCACCGTTCTCCTTGCTCAAGGAGCCCCAGTGTTCCGGACCCTCCTCGCCTTCGTAGCTCCAATGCACGCCTTCGGCGGCGTAAGCCGTCTTGACGCAGAGCGGGCAGGCGGCAAGCAAGGCCAGGCCCCGGAGGAAATCACGCCTTTCCATTCATATTCCCTTTCGAATGATCGCGAGCCGATAGCGCTCGCGGGGACGGGATGTTGTTCCTAAAACCCCATCTATCAACTGACCGAAACGACGCGGTTCAAAAAGGCTGCGCGAAACGGATATCGCCTGCGGGATTTGCGTGTTCGGGACAAGGAGCCGACGAGGGCGGCCGGTTCGCCGTTCGCGCAGCCGCTTCCGTCGGCCGACAAGTTCGCCATTTACTTGTGCTCCAACTGCGCAGAAAATAGGCGGATGGGAGGAAGCCTTCGGCGCACCTCTCGATAACTGCGCTCGAACTGCTTTCACCCGCTGACACTCGGAGGGGGAGGGGGCAAAGTGTACGCGGTTTTCCACCCGTATCCCACTCTAACCATTGGGAAGCGGTCACGCAGGTTATGGTTGTCAGAACCAGCAATGGCGTGATCCGAGGGAGGAAAGCCATGAGAAGAATTTTGCTCTCCGCGGTCTCCGCCGCGGCGTTATCAGTTGGCGTAACATCGGCATACGCACAATCGGGCAGCGTCGAGAAAGCCGTCGGCGGCTACAATTTCGAGGACGCCGCCAAGGAAGATGCGAAAACCAAGGACTTCCATTCGGCCGATGGTCATCTGACCTTCGCCATCGTCACCCATACGGCCGGCAACGGCTTCTTCGATCCGGTCTATGTCGGGGCGAGGGTGGCCGGCAACATGATCGGCGCCGAGATCCTGCTTCTCGGCTCGGAATCGCCTGTCGACGACCCGGCGCGCGAAATCGAGATCCTCAACCAGATCATCCGCGATCCGAAGATCGACGGCATCATCATGACGACGCCGCAGGTCGGCGCCTATAACGACATCGTCAAGGCGGCCGAAGCGGCCGGCATACCGGTTGCCACGACGAATTCGTTCGATGAAACGATCCTCAACCGCAGCGGCATCAGCCACACCGGACAGGATGCCTCGGCGGCGGCGATCGGCGGCGAGGCGCTCGCCAAATGCGTGCTCGACAGCGGCAAGACCAGCGGCTCGATCCTGCTGCCTTCATCGACCGCCATGGGCAACATCGAGGTGAACAATCGCGTCACCGCCGCCTTCAACGCGGTGGTCAAGACGCTGAAGGACGCCGGCAAGCTCGAAGCCTTCAAGGTCGATGCCGGGCCGGAGAATGTCGGCATCGACACGAACCCGAACGATCCGGTCAACGCGCTCGTGACGCTCTTCGAATCGCGCGGCGACGTGGTCGGCGCCTTCACGGCCAACAACGTCTTCACGCCGCCGCTCGTCAAGGCGGTGGAGCAGATGGGCTGGACGGGCAAGTTCTGCGCCTTTGGCTTCGACCTCGGCCCGGCACAGCAGGAAGGAATCGCCGCCGGCAACCTGACCGGCTCGCTCGGGCAGCAGCCCTTCCTGCAGGGCTTCTGGCCGGTCATGCAGCTCTACCTGCAGATCGACCGCGGTATCTCGGCCGCCAATCTCGACACGCGCGCCCAGCTCGTGACCAAGGAGAACGTCGCCAAGGTCGGCAAGCGCTTCGAAAACTGACCGGAGCTGGATCGTGTTGAGAGCGATGATGGAGACAAGCTCGACCCCCTCTGGCCTGCCGGCCATCTCCCCCACAAGGGGGGAGAACGCCCGTGGCAGCGTCCAGTGTTCCTCCACACGCTCTGAGCCGCGAAGCCTGAATGACGGATCGATGTGCTTGCCTCGGGTCCTCTCCCCCCTTGTGGGGGAGATGGCCGGCAGGCCAGAGGGGGTAGGGCGTCCGCCTCTATCTCGTACGGATCGCATTGATCCTGCGAGGAGCAAGCGGAAGACCTCCACATGATGCCGACCACGACCGCATCGCTCGGCCGCGCCCCCTCCCAACTCGCCGGCACCTGGGAGGGCGGGCTGCTCATCTTCATCGCGCTGCTCTATCTGGCCGGAGCGGTCGTCAACCCGACCTTTTTCGGTTCGACCGAGGGCCTCCACGCGCTGCTGCGCGACACCTCCCGCGTCGGGATCATCGCCGTCGGCATGACCTTCGTCATCGTCAACAAGGATCTCGATCTCTCCGTCGGCTCAACCTACGGGCTGATCGCAGTCGTTTTCGCGAGGCTCTTCGCGCCGAACTTTCTCGATTTCGGCGTCGTCGCCACCATCCTCCTCTGCCTGCTCCTCGGCGCCGCCATCGGCCTCCTCAACGGCGTGCTCGTCACGCTCCTGAGAGTCCCGGCCTTCATCGCCACGCTGACGATGCTGTTCATCGGCCGCGGCTTCGTGCTGGCGCTGACCCATGGCCAGGCGATCTACTATTCGGGCAAGGCCAGGGACAACCCGCTTTTCCTTCACCTGGGCGAAACGAATGCCCTCGGCTTCAACAACCAGATCGCCATCTTCGCCATTGTCGCCGCGATCGGAGCGATCGTGCTTGCCAAGACGCGCTGGGGTTATGAGACCTTTGCCACCGGCGGCAACGAACAGGCGGCCGTCTATGCCGGCATCCCGGCGAATTGGGTGCGTATCCGCGCCTATCTGATCTCGTCGCTCTCGGCGACGGTCGCCGCCCTCCTGGCGGCCGCCCAGGACAAGGGCGTGACGCCGCTCTATGGCGTGAGCTGGGAGCTTACCGTGATCGCCTCGGTGATCATCGGCGGCGCCTCGATCCTCGGCGGCCGCGGCCGGGTCGTCGGGTCCTGCCTCGGTGCGGCGCTGGTCGTGCTCATCGACAAGGTGCTGCGCGAAGGCTGGCCGATCACCCGCACGGTCGTCATCGACGGCGAGAGCATCGCGGTCGGCGCCCGCTATACGCTGCCGGCAGGCGCAGTGCTGGTCTTCCTCGGCCTCCTCCTCGTCATCGCCGTGCTCATCGAACCCTATCTCATTCGCCGCCAGGTGCTCACCCGTTTCTGGGCCTGGCTGCGCCGGCGGCCGCCGCCTGCAGCGATGGAAATGGGTGGCGTTGCCCTCGAGGGGGTGCAGACCAAGGGAGCGATGGCGGCGGACATGGCGCTGTCGGCCACAGGGCTCGGCAAATTTTTGGCGCGGCGCGATGCGCTGGCCATCATCCTGGCCGCCGTTCTGTGGCTGACGGGCCTGGCGCTTCGGCCGGACTACTGGTGGAACCTCTCCAACACCTTCGCCATCCTCCTCAACTACACGGAGCTGGCGCTGATCACGATCGGGCTGACCTATGTGATCGCGGCCGGAGATATCGATCTCTCGGTCGGCGCGGTCCTGGCGCTTGCCGGCAGCACGGCGGCCTATTTCCTCAAGGTGCTGGGGGCCGATCCGATGACGGCGATCGCCATGGGGCTCGTCGTCGGCATGGCCGCGGGTCTCGTCAACGCCACCGTGACCGTGGGGTTCAAATTACCCTCCTTCATCGCCACGCTCGGCATGTTCTACATCGCCCGCGGTCTCGCCGCCTGGTTCGTTGCCGGGCAGCAATTGACCGGCTGGACCGAGGCCTACAATCTCATTGGCCGCAAGGTGAGCGACGTCCTCCTTTATTTCGGCGTCTCGCTGCCGCCGGGCATCATCCGTAACGTCACCGAGGTCGTCAGCGTCCAGACGGTCTGGATGTTCTTCGTCGCCGTGGTCGCCGGCGTCGTGCTTGCCTATACGCCGTTCGGCCTCAAGGTCTGCGCCACCGGCGGCAATCTCAGGGCGGCGGCCTATGCCGGCATCAACACCAGCCGTATCCGCTTCCTCTCGCTGATGCTGGCGGCCCTCTGCGCCACCATGGCGGGACTCATCAACGTCGCCTATTTCCGCAGCTTCAACCCGGTTGCCGGCCAGTTCCGCGAGCTCGACGCCATCGCCTCGGTGATCATCGGCGGCGGGTCGATCTTCGGCGGCCACGGGACGATGATCGGCGCGCTTGCCGGGGCCGCCGTCATCACGCTGATCCGGGCGCTGCTGCAGCTGAACGTCCAGGGGTTCACCATGCCGCAGCACTGGATCAACGTCTTCATCGGCGTCATTTTGATCGTCGCCGTACTGATCGACATATGGGTGCGCCAGGCCAACATCCTCGGGACTCTCCGGGCGCGCTTTGCGAAGCGAGCGCCAAGTGGAGCGGCAAGCCATGGTTGACACGCAATCGACCCAACCGATCGTCGAGATGCGCGGCATCGAAAAGGCCTTCGGCGCCGTGCAGGCGCTTCGCAAGGTCGATCTCGTCCTCTATCCCGGCGAAATCCTCGGCCTCGTCGGCGACAACTCGGCCGGCAAGTCGACGCTCATGAAAATCCTGACGGGCGCCTATCAGCGCGATACGGGCGAAATCTTCGTCGCCGGTGAGCCGGTGCAGTTCAAGAGCCCGCATGAGAGCCGTGACGCCGGTATCGAGATGATCTACCAGGACTTCGCGCTCTGCGGAAACATGGATGTCGGCCAGAACATCTTCCTTGGCCGCTGGCCGCTCAAGGGGCCGTTCGTCGACCGGCGGGCAATGTATGCGGAAGCCGACCGCGTGCTGAAGCGGCTGAAGGTCGATGTGAACTCGGTCTACCAGAAGGTCGAGAGCCTCTCGGGCGGCCGCCAGCAGTCCGTGGCGATCGCCCGCGCCATCTCCTTCGAGCCGCGCGTGGTCATCCTCGACGAACCGACCGCCAACCTTTCGGTGATGGCGACCGAACGGCTGCTCGAGACCATGCTCGAATTAAAGAGGCAAGGCGTCGCCCAGATCATCATCTCGCACCGGCTCGTCGACATCTTCGCCGTCGGCGACCGGGTCATGGTGCTGAAACGTGGCGAATATGTCGGCGACCGTTACATCAGGAATACCGACGAGCACGAGGTGCTGGAGATTATCGTCTCCGGCACCCGCGAGACAGCGCTGACGTCCGATGAGGCAAGACTGCGCCGATCGTAGGACGGCGACGATTCAAGGAAACATGCAGCGGGTCTCAGACCACCCGCGCCGTCACACAGTGGATCGAATTGTTGCCGTAGCCCAGACGGTTCCACTCGGCGTGCTCGGGCTGAGTCCGGCCCGCCATGTCGGTGGCACGCGCCCGCACGACGAGCGGTCCCGTCTCATCAAGGCGCATGATCAGCTCCCACCATTGCCATGCGGAACTCCGCCTTTCGCCCACGAGCCGCGCCTCGCGCCACGGCCCATCGTTCAGGCTTATATCGACCCTCGATATGGTTCCGGTGCCTGACCACGCGACGCCACGGATCGCCGTCTCGCCGCGTGGCAGGCTCTCCCCCTGATCCGGCGAAGCAATCAGCGCCCGCACATTCATGAGCGTTACCGGCTCAAGCTCGTCGCGCCCGTTCCGGACCCACTGGTACCAGTACTTTTCCGTCTGGTAGTGGGCCTCGCAGGGCGTGTCGGTAGCGATGATCTCGGTCAGCCACTTGACGGAGGCCACCGCATACCAGCCGGGCACGATCAGCCGCAGCGGGTAGCCGTGCGGCGGCGACAGCGGCTCGCCGTTCATCTCGTAGGCGAGCAGCACTCCCGCTTCGCGGATTTGGTCGAAGGAAAGATCGCGCTCGAAACGGATCGGGGCATCGTGACCGTCGACGACCCCGCCGTCCGCACCGCGGAACGTCAGGTGCGTCGCGCCGGGCTGCAAACCTGCCCGTTCGATCACCTCGATCAGCGGAACGCCGGTCCATTCGGCCGTGCTGACGGCGCCCACGCCCCAGGGTTCTCCGGGCACCTCTGGATCGAACTGGCTGCGGCCATTGCCGGCGCATTCGAGCGTCACCACAAGGCTCTCGGCGCGAAGATTGTGCAGGTCTCGCATGCTGAGGCTGAGGGGCCTTTCGACCAGCCCGCCGACGGCAAGCCGATAGCGCTCGCCATCGAGGTTCGGAATATCGAAGTGGTTGCGCAGGTAGAACCGACCGTTGGGCATGACCGCCCCGCCCGCGAGGTCCGGCACCGACGTTTCGCCGTTCAACGGATTGGCCCGATGAATGAGGAGTCCCGCCTCGACGGCGTCCTGGCAAGCGTCGGCAGGATCGAGCAGCGCGGCCGAAACCTCCGCCGGGGGCCGATCGCAGCCGCCACTCGCGACCACCTCGGCGCAGGTCGACGCCGCCATCGCCTCGACCTCGCCGACCTGACGGAACGGCGCCAGGAAAGCCTCGAGGGCGATCTCGTCCGCCGCCTCGGCGATGAAGAACAGCGAGTGGGTACCGCGAACGACGGCCTCGCCCTTGATGACGACGCCGTGGCGGGCAGCGCTCGGCCGGCTCAAATGGTTCAGCAGCATCACGCCCATTGCCGGATCGCGCGCGGGGCAGGCCTCGGGCGAATGCTGATGACGCACAATGAACAGAGGCATCGGGAACCTTTCGGCAAGGCCGCACGGGCATTCGCGGCAATATAGCATGTGGCATCTTCGCTTTCGCCGGGTATCGCTGAAAGTCTGCTGTGGGAGATGCCGGACGGCTATGGCGACGGCAAACTCCGTCATCTCTGCGATCTTACGATATGGACGGGTGCGCCGGGCCGCCGGCGTCACGGATGAAACCTCGGTCGCCTGCGGCCGCGTCGAGGCCGGCGAGCCGGCCGACCGGGCGGGACTTTGCGAAGGCGACGTCGTGTTGCCGATCGCGAGACCTTGGTGAACCGGCCTATCTCGCGTAGGTGCGAAGCGTCGCTGCCGACCCGTCTTCGAAGAGCGTCGTCAAAGCCTTGACGAGGGCGAGACGAAATGCGGCGTTGGCCGCCAGATCGGCATCGAACACGTCCTGCATCGTCAGATAGGCATCGACGATCCGTTCCGGTTCGACGACGTCCCGGACGAGACCCGCGATGCGGGCGGCATGCGGGTCGCGGACGTCGATCGGCTGGCCCTGTTCGTCCAACCCTCGCGCGTATCGCATCCAGGCGGCGACGCCGAGCGCCAGCCGCTCGTAGCCGGCGCCGGCCTTCAGGCGGTCGCGGATTGTGCCGAGCAGCCGCTGCGGCAGCTTCTGCGAGCCGTCCATGGCGATCTGCCAGGTCCGGTGACGGAGCCGCGGATTGCGGAACCGCCGCAGGAGATCGGCGCGGTAAGCGGCGAGGTCGAAACCCTGCAAAGGCGGCAGGGTCGGCGACGCTTCTTCGCGCATCAGTGCCTCGATGAGCGCCTCCATTCCCGGAAGGGACATGGCGTCGGCCACCGTCTCGGCGCCGGCCAGATAGCCGAGATAGGCGAGCGTCGAATGGCTGCCGTTGAGCAGCCGAAGCTTCATCGTCTCGAACACGGCGACGTCGTCGACGAAGACCGCTCCCGCCTTCTCCCAGGCCGGGCGGCCGAGAGGGAAATCGTCCTCGATCACCCATTGCTGAAATGGTTCGGTCATGATCGGCCAGGCGTCCTCGAGCCCAAGCGCCGCCGCGATGGCGTCGCGGTCGCTGTCCGTGGTGGCCGGCACGATCCGGTCGACCATGGTGGAAGGGGAGGCGACACTGCGTGCAAGGCCGGCAAGGGCCGGGTCGCGCAGTTCCGCGAAGCGTGTCACCACCCGTTTCAGCACGTGGCCGTTCGACGGGAGATTGTCGCAGGAAAGCAGGGTGAAGGGAGCGTTCCCGGCCCTGGCCCGGCGGGCAAGCGCCTCGACGATGAAGCCGATCGCCGAGCGCGGCCGCTGCGGATTCTCAAGATCATGGACAATGTCGGGGTGAGCTTCGTCCAGCGTGCCGGTCGCGGGATTGTGACAATAACCCTTCTCGGTGATCGTCAGCGAAACGATGCGCGTTGCTGGATCGGCCATCCGGGCTAGAACGGCTTCCGGATCCTCCGGTGCGCAGAGCAGCGCGACAACGCTGCCGACGATCTGCAACTGCTCGGCTTCGCCGTCCTGGATCTTGAGCGTGTAGAGTCCGTCCTGCGGTTGGAGCGCATCTCTCGTATCCGGGCTCCGCAGCGAAACGCCGGAGATGCCCCAGGAGGGATCGCCCGCGAGAATCGCCTCGGTGAAGACGGCTTGGTGCGCGCGGTGAAAGGCGCCGATGCCGAGATGGACAAGACCTATGGTGACGAGCGCCGGGTCGTAGTCCGGCTTTGTAACGCCCTCGGGCAGGCGGTCGAGCGTCCGTCTTGAAAGCCGCATGGCGCTCTCCTCCCGCGTCCGATTGGCAGTGCGGGCAAATTGATATACTAGTACAGCAGATGGTGTCAAACGCGGTGGACCGGAGATTGCGGCATCAAACATCAGATGGATCGGGTGGTATCAGGCTCCTCCGGGTGACGACCGCGGCCGCCATTTATCGGCAACTCTACGCTGCAATCGTCTCGCTTGAGTTGAAGCCGGGCCTGCCGCTGCAAGAAAAGCGCATTGCGGAGGAATTCGGCGTCAGCAGGACGCCGGTGCGTGAGGCGCTCTTGCGGCTCGCCGAAGCTGGCCTCGTCGAGATTTTCCCGCAATCGGGCACTTTCGTTTCACGAATTCCGCTGTCGGCGATTCCCGAGGCGGTGATCATTCGCAAGTCACTGGAGCGCACTACCGTGGAGTGCGCGGCACAAGTCGCCAATGCGGGGGATATCGCGCGTCTCGATGGGATCATCGCCCGCCAGCGCGCCCATGCAGTCACGAGCGAGGCTTCACTCTTCTACGAACAGGACGAGGCGTTCCACGAAGCGATTGCCGCGATCGCCGGCTATCCTGGCATCTGGATCCTTGTCAAAACTGCCAAGCTGCAGATCGATCGCGCCCGCCGGCTGACATTGCCGGTGCCCGGTCGCATGGCAACCGTCACGGAGGAACATGCGGCAATCCGCGACGCCATAGCGGCGCATGACAAGGATTGCGCCTCAGCGGCGATGATGCTCCACCTCGGCGCCGTCATTCCAGACGTCGAAGCTCTTCGGCAGCACCATCCGGACTACTTCGCCTAAGGTTCTTCAAGGGGAAGAGGTTCAAAATGCTCCAGAGCAACCGGGAGGACACGCCGTCCGGCCTTGAAGGTCATTTAAATGCCACAAAACTGAAGAGGCTCGGACATCGATCGACAACGATCGTCGCTGCCCGCTGGCCAATGTCAGGCCAATGCCTCTGCCGCACCAGAATGGTTGCACTTCCGGAGCGGGCATTTTCTCCAAGGACCGATGAGAAGGTTCGCCGCGACCAAAGCAGATCTGCGAGGTTCAATGCGATGCACTCCACCCAGGACCGTCTTCCAGTTTCCATCATCATTGCGAACTACAATTATGCGCAATTCGTGAGTCGGGCGATTGATAGCGCACTCGCCCAAAGCTACGGCAACGTGGAAGTCATTGTCGTCGACGATGCTTCGACCGATCATTCCGCCGAGGTCATCGCTTCCTACGGACCTCGGATAAAGCCGTGCATGAAAAAGGCGAATGGCGGTCACGGTGCAGCGTTCAACACCGGTTTTGCGGCAAGTCGCGGCGCGATTGTCCTCTTCCTCGACGCCGACGATTACCTCTACCCGAACGCTGTGTCCGAGATCGTCGCTCAGTGGGGTGACGATACCGCCCAGATGCAGTACAGATTGCATATCGTCGACCAGGGTGAGCACGTCAATGACGTGTTCCCGCCGCCCGAAGTGCCGTTCGACTCTGGCGATGTCACCCCGCAACTGTTGCGCCGTGCGCGCTACCAGACCACGGTCACCAGCGGGCTGGCCTTTGCCCGTTCGGCGCTGGAGAGCGTCATGCCGGTGCCGGAGCACGAATTCCGACAGGGTGCAGACGGTTATCTGGTCACCCTGGCACCGCTATACGGGAAGGTGAAGTCGATCGAGACTTGCCTCGGTGCCTACCGCATGCATGGAAACAACCATTCGATTTTCGCCGAGAAGCTGGGCCAGAGGGCCCGCTGGCGCGTCGAACACGATTTTCACCGGCTGCAAGCCCTTTCGCACCAGGCCGAGGAGGTTGGGCTGGAGGTGCGCAGGACGCCAATCTGCGCGATCCGACGCATATCGAGGAACGTCTGGCTTCGCTCTGCGTGGACCGCCAGCGCCACCCGGTCGCTGAGGATTCGAGGCTTTCGCTTGCCGCAGCCGGCGCCGCGGCCAGCATGGAAATGAACGTATCGCTGCGCCGCCGTGCCATGCTTGCAGCCTGGTTCCTGTCGGTCGGGCTCCTTCCGCGACGCATGGCGCAGGCGGTCCTTTCATGGAAGCTTGTCGCCTCTTCGAGGCCTGCTTTTCTCGCCCGGATATCCAAAACCATTCGCTATGTGACGGGATAGTCCGCCGCTGCCGCGGAACACGGGCCTGGCGAGCTGCAACAAAAGCGGTAGCTAATACGCCCCTCTCTAAATCAAACGGAATGTGGTAGATTTGCGCTGGGAGCAACGTCGGCTTGTGGAGAAGCCCGATGATGGCCGACCCGTTATGGGCCGGATCTTATGGACGTTGCATCAGCCTCTCCGCCAAGCCGGATAGGGCAGGACCTCCATGAGGTGGTCTCGCCAAGAGCTCGGATTGGGAGGTGTTCAATGGTGCGCAAATTCTGTCTGGCTCTCGCCGTCGCGGCATCTGCACTCGCGATCGCCGGCGCCGCATGGGCCGACTTCACGATCCTCGTGCCGTCGAGTGCCGAGGGCGACGGTCTCAGAGCCGCCGCCGCAGACTACTCGAAGATGAAGGGCACGAAAGTAGAGATCGTCCAGGCGCCTTATGCAAATGTCTTTGAACAGGCCGCCAACGCCGGCGCTACCAAGTCCGGCGTCTTCGACATCATTCTGATGGACGACCCGTGGATTCCATTCTTCGCCGAGAACGGGCACCTCGAGGATCTGACGCCTTACTTCAAGAACGCCGGAATGGAGGGGCCCGACGACGACTTCCTGTCGAAGTCGCTCGCGATCTGCCGCAATCCCTACAATACCGGCCCCTACGTCTGCCTGCCTTATGTCGGAAACGCGCAGATGTTCTTCTACGACCCCATCAAGTTCAAGGAAGCCGGCGTCGAGACCCCGAAGACCTGGGACGACGTGCTGAAGGCCAGCAAGGCACTGACCGAAGCCGGCGGTGGCCGCTATTTCGGCTACGTGTTCCGCGGCGGTCAGGGCAACCCGGTCGTTGCCGACTTCATGCCGATCTTCTGGTCCTACGGTGCCGATCTATTCAACGCCGATCGGTCCAAGGTGACGATCGACACGCCGGAAGGGGCAGCCGCGATGAAGACCTTCATGGCTCTGCGCGACGTCTCGCCCAAGGGTGTCGAAAGTTACAATGCCAACGAGGTCGGGACGGCGCTTGCCGCCGGCACGGCCGCTTCATCGATCAACTGGCCGGACTGGGTCGCGACCTTCGAAGATCCGAGCCAGTCTAGGATGGTCGGCAAGATCTCCCACAGCCCGATTCCCGCGGGCACGAAACCGGGCAGCTCGGAAATCGGCCACTGGACCATGGGCATCATGACCGCGTCCAAGAACAAGCAGGAAGCCTTCGACTTCATGATCTGGGCGACCTCGCCCGAGCAGATCAAGATCTCCGCCGAGCGCGGCAACCCGCCGGTTCGGACCTCGACCTTCACCGATCCGGAACTGACCAAGCAGGAGCAGTTCCGGCATTATCCGGTGCTGATGGAGGCGATCCAGGCCTCGACACCGCGTCCGCGCCATCCGAAGTGGCCGGAGATCGAGAATGCCTTCGGGATCGAGCTTTCAAAGGCGGTTGCGGGCACGATCACGCCGGAGGAGGCGCTGAAGAACTCACAGGCAGCAGTTGAAGAGATCACGGGCCTGAAATAGGCCGCGAACTGGCGAAGCGGGGCTTTTTGGCCCCGCTCCCATGGTGGTGCAGGCGATTGCCGGCGGCGCCCGCGCGGGGGCTTGAGGCGCGTATGGACAAGTTGTCCACGGGAGGGAGATGTTGGAGTCCGATAAAGGCACATTGACCACGCCGCCTCGCATGGGCGGTGGCCTGGAGCGTTGGGCAGAGCGCCATTTGCGGATCCTCATGCTTGCGCCAACGGTGCTCATTCTTCTCGCTCTGACGATTTTCCCCAGCCTCTACATGTTCTACGCGGCGGTCCACAAGATCAGCCCCAACCCCGATCTGCCCTGGCAGTTCGTCGGTCCCGGCAATTTCGCGCGGCTCCTTTCCGACACGCAATTTCACGTCGCGCTTCGCAACACCGCTGTCTTTACAATCGCGGCAGTGACGATCGAATTCCTCCTCGGTCTCGGGCTGGCATTGCTGCTCGACAGATTCATCCGTCGGCTGACCTTTCTGAAGACAGTGCTGATGATCCCGATGATGCTGCCGCCGATCGCCGTCGCGATCACATGGAAGATCATCTACGAGCCGCAGTTCGGCGTACTGAACGAAATCATGTTCCGGCTCGGACTTCCCTTGCAGGCCTGGGCGGGCGACGTGAACCTCGCGATGTTCTCGATCATCGTTGCAGATGTCTGGCAATGGACGCCGTTCATATTCCTCCTGATGCTGGCGGGGCTCGCCAGCCTGCCGGTCGAGCCCTACGAGGCTGCCGTGCTCGACGGCGCCTCGTCGTGGCGGCAGTTCTGGGACCTGACGCTGCCCTTCCTAAAGCCGGTCATCGCCATTGCTCTTCTGCTGCGCGTCATGGATGCGCTGCGCCTTTTCGACCTGGTTTTCATCCTGACGGGCGGAGGCCCGGCGGATCGCACCAAGGTCCTCAGCCTTTACATCTATCAGGTTGCCTACCGCTTCGCCGATACCGGCTACGCGGCGGCGATTTCGCTGTTCGTGCTGTTCGTGACGATCGTTCTCAGCACCTGGTTCATGAAACGCATGCGACTGGCGGAGTGAGAGAATGGCGACGATCAGGACACGCAGCCGCCGCCGGGAGATGCTTCTCCGTCTGTCGGCATATCTGGTGATCCTCGTCGCGTTGGTCCTGACGCTCTTTCCCGTCTACTGGATCGCGGCGAACTCGTTCAAGTTCGATATCGACATCTTCGCCGTGCCGCCGGAATGGCTGCCCCGCAACCCGACACTGAAGCACTACGAGGAAGCCTTCATCGAACGCCCGTTCCTGCGCTATGCGCTGAACAGCCTTCTCGTCGCGGCCGGGACGACCATCGTTTCCGTCGCCTTCGGCACCATGGCCGGCTATGCGCTGGCACGATTCAGCTATCCCTGGCAGTGGCGCAAGCAGGTTTCGTTCTGGATCCTCTCGACGCGGATGATGCCGCCGATCGTCAGCATCATCCCGCTCTATCTGTTCTTCAATTACTTCGAGATGCTCAACACGAAATCGGCGTTGATCATTGCCTATACCGCCTTCAACCTGCCGTTTGCGACCTGGATGATGAAGAGTTATTTCCAGGATCTGCCGGTGGAACTGGAGGAGGCGGCAATGGTGGACGGCGACACGCGGTGGGGCGCCTTCCTGCACGTGGCGCTGCCGCTGGCCCGGCCCGGGCTCGCGGCCACCGCCATCTTCTGCCTGATCATTTCATGGAACGAATTCCTGCTGTCGCTTATCATCACGCTCACCGAGCAGTCGCAGACGCTGCCGATCGGCATTGCCGGGCGGGTGACGCAATACAAGACCCATTGGGGTGAGATCAGCGCCGCCGGCTTCATGGCCTGCGTACCGATCGTCATCTTCGCCTTCATCGTCCAGAAGCACCTCGTCCGGGGGCTCTCCCTCGGCGCCGTCAAGGGGTAAGGGGGAGGGGTTGAGGCCTATGGCGTCCGTCCGGTTCGACAATGTGACAAAGAAATTCGGCGAGTTCGTCGCGGTCCACGATTTCAATCTCGAGATTCGCGACAAGGAATTCCTCGTGCTGCTCGGCCCCTCGGGCTGCGGCAAGACGACGACGATGCGGATGGTCGCGGGGCTGGAAGAAGCGACGTCCGGCGACATCTACATCGACGCCGATCGCATCAACGACGTGCTGCCGAAGTATCGCGATGTGGCGATGGTCTTCCAGTCCTATGCTCTCTATCCGCATCTCTCGGTCGAGGACAATATCGGCTATCCGCTGAAGATCCGCAAAGTGCCGCCGGAGGAATACAAGCGCCGCATCACCGAAGTGGCACGGCGGGTCGAGCTCGACACGATGCTCAAGCGCCTGCCCAAAGAGCTGTCGGGCGGCCAGCGCCAGCGCGTCGCGCTCGCCCGCGCCATCGTCCGCACGCCGCGCGTCTTCCTCATGGACGAGCCGCTCTCCAACCTCGATGCCAAGCTCAGAACCCAGATGCGCGCCGAGTTGAAGCACCTGCAGCACGAGTTGCAGGTGACGACGATCTACGTGACCCATGACCAGATCGAGGCGATGACGCTCGCCCATCGCGTCGCCGTGATGAACAAAGGGGTGATCGAGCAGCTTGGAACGCCGCGGGAAATCTACAACGATCCGCGCACCCTTTTCGTCGCGGGTTTCATCGGCTCGCCGGCGATGAACCTTATCCCGGGCGAAGTGAAGGACGGCGTGTTTGTGAGCGCCGGCCTGCGGGTAGGGGGCGCCGGTCACGTCAGCATCCCACGGGCCGTGCTTGGCGTCCGTCCGGAGGACGTCCACGCGGCGAGCGCCGAAGACCCCGACGTCAATCTTGTCGCGCCGATCTATTCGGTGGAGCTTACCGGTGAGAACACGCTTGTCAGCCTGCAACTCGGCGGCCGGCTGATGACCCTGCGCGCCGACAAGAATTTCGCCGGCCAGATCGATCAGCGCGTCGGCGTCAAGGTCGAGACAGACCGGATGTTCCTGTTCGATGCGGAGACGGAGCGACGTGTCGATTTCCAGACTAATCGTTGAGATGCTGGATGAGGATCGGCAGGGCAGAGGTGGGTGCGGCCGGATACTCAAAGTGCGCTTTCATACAATGCCAGCGGCAATCGCTCTCGTCATGGCGTCCGCAGCGCTCGCCGCCGATGCCGGACCTATCACCGACAATCCGCTCATCGCCATTCCGGCTGGTTCCTTCGTCTTCGGCCGCGACGACGGCCTCGAAAACGAACGCCCGCGGCGCGTGGTGCAGGGGCAGCCATTCGCGATCAACCGGACCGAGATCACCAACCGGCAATATGAAGCCTTCGTGGCGGCGAGCTGCCACCGGCGCGCCTTTTATGTCGATCATCCCTTCCTCGGGCTCGCCGACCGCCCGGTCGTCGGTGTGAGTTGGGGCGATGCGGATGCCTTCTGCCGCCACTACGGCCTTGATCTGCCGTCGGAGCAGCAGTACGAGCGGGCGGCGCGGGGCGTTGAGGGCAACGCCTTTCCCTGGGGCCACAGCTCCAGCGACGACGCGCGGGCCAATGTCGGTGCCGATGCCTGCTGTTCCGGCGACGACCGCGACGGTTACCCGATGACCGCACCGGCCGATTCCTTCGCCGCCGGTGCCAGCCCTGAAGGCGTGCTCAACCTGGTCGGCAATGTCTGGGAATGGACGAGGGACATCTACGCGCCTTACATGGGAGCATCCGCCGCCGAGAACCGCCATCGCGTACTGCGCGGCGGGTCCTGGAACAGCGACGCGGGCCACCTGACGACCACCTACCGGCTCGCCTACGATCCCGATTTCCGTTTTGCAGCGAATGGTGGCTTCCGATGCGTCCGCTCTTCGCCCTGATCGCCTGTATCGTTCTGCTGGCGCGCAGCGCTGGTGCGGAACCGCTGGCTGCAGCGGACTACCGGCTCGAAACGGTCCATGTTCCCGGCGCCGCCTTTGCCGGCCTCGCCCGCGACGGCGGGAGCCTGCTCGTGACCGACCTCGCGGGCGGGCGCCTGTACCGACGGGATGAGGACGGGCGTCTGGCCGCCTTCGGTCCCGTCTTTCCGCACGGGCCCGACGTGATCGGCGACCCGACGGGGCCGTATCGCGTCGCGCGTGTCGGTGGTGAATTTGTCGTCGCGCAAGGATGGACACCGATCGATGCCAAGGAAACGCCACTTGATCACAGCCTGGTTGCGATCGACGATGCGGGAAAGACGCGGGTCATCAGCAATGACTTCTGGAACCCCTTCGATTTCGTCGCCGCCGACCAGGGCTTCTATGTCGTCGACGCGGCGCGCAACAGCGTCGAGCTTGTTGCGCCGGATGGACGAAAGAAGACGCTCATCAGTTTCCGACGATTGCCCCAGGCGGAGGGGGCGTTACAGAGCCTTTCGCCGACGGAATTCGAGGCGGGCAGCGGCTACGAGGTCGATGCGGTGCCGACCGGCATCGCGCTTCACAAGGGGCGCCTCTATGTCGCGCTCTTCGGCGGCTTTCCCTTTCTTGCCGGGGCGGGGAAGATCATATCGATTCCCGCGGCCGCCGTGTCCGAACCGCGGCTCGAGGCCGACCGCCTCAATGCGCCGGTGGCGATCGTCTTTACCGACGACGGAGCAATGCTTGTGCTCGAACACGGCACCTATGATCAAAAGCAAGGTTTTGCAAAAGGCAGTGGCCGACTGCTGAGGATCGAAGCCGCGGCAAAAAGCAGAACCACCATCGTCAGTGGCCTGACACGCCCGGTCTCGGTGCTCGTCTGGGACGAGCGGCAACTCGTCGTCTCCGACCTCGCCGGCAACCTGCACTTCCTGCGACGGGATTAGCTCGTCTCCGAAGGACCGCCTATCGCCGAGGCACGGGGATTACGCTCAGTGCTTGGTGCTAGTTTCCTCGCGAACCGCTTCCTCGTGATACCAGCAGCCGTCGATGGCAGCCGCGCAGACGTCCGACGAAATGAGATCCGCTTTGCGCTGTGCCTCGGAACGAGGCTCCTCGGCCTTCCGGGAAATGCGTGTCGGGAACTGATAGATCGTCGCGGTCTTCCCGTGAAAACTCGTGGCCATGTTCTGGTCTCCGGTGAGTCCTGTCGAGAAAGATAGTACGCCGCGGCAGAAATTGCACATCATTTGCGCGAATTGCCGAAAAAACGTTCAATT
This sequence comes from Sinorhizobium fredii USDA 205, assembly GCF_001461695.1. Lineage (GTDB taxonomy): Bacteria > Pseudomonadota > Alphaproteobacteria > Rhizobiales > Rhizobiaceae > Sinorhizobium > Sinorhizobium fredii. The sequence goes on from NZ_AUTC01000146.1 coordinate 72,447, forward strand.
GCGTGCCGGAATCACGAGCATGCTTCCGCGCCTGGGCGCGAGCGAGGGCATTCGGTGCGATTTTTTAGGCAGCTGCGCGCAACTGACGCATTTTGCGGCGTTCGCTCCACCGCCGTCCGACGCGGATGTCGGAGGGCCGAGCGGCAAGGAGATGCAGGATATCCAGCAAAATCAACGGGGTGGCGAGTAGCTGGTGCCTGAGGCGGTGAGGGGCCGGTCGCCGCGCGCCGTTCGGTCGATCGCTCGGAATCTCGTCTCGATCCGCTGCCGACCGAAAAAAGAGTCGAGCCGGCCGCCGAGTTGGCACGCTTGATGCTTGAAGGGAGTCGATCCCTGGTGGTCGAGCACGTTTTCCGTGCAAGGCCGCGCCAGGAATTCTCAAACCTCGCAGCACCACGTTAGAGAGATTCGCTAATGACCAAGTATAAGCTCGAGTACATCTGGCTCGATGGCTACACGCCCGTACCAAATCTCCGCGGCAAGACGCAGATCAAGGAATTCGACGCGTTCCCGGCGCTCGAGCAGCTTCCGCTCTGGGGTTTCGACGGCAGCTCGACGAACCAGGCCGAAGGCCGCAGCTCCGATTGCGTGCTGAAGCCGGTTGCCGTCTATCCGGATCCGGTCCGCACCAACGGCGTGCTGGTCATGTGCGAAGTCATGATGCCGGACGGCAAGACGCCGCATCCGTCGAACAGCCGCGCAACGATCCTCGACGACGAAGGCGCCTGGTTTGGCTTCGAGCAGGAATACTTCTTCTACAAGAACGGCCGCCCGCTCGGCTTCCCGGAGCAGGGCTATCCGGCGCCGCAGGGCCCGTACTACACCGGTGTTGGCTATTCGAATGTCGGTGATGTCGCCCGCAAGATTGTCGAAGAGCATCTCGACATCTGCCTGGCTGCCGGCATCAACCATGAAGGCATCAATGCCGAAGTCGCCAAGGGCCAGTGGGAATTCCAGGTCTTCGGCAAGGGCTCCAAGAAGGCAGCCGACGAAGTCTGGATGGCGCGCTACCTGCTGCAGCGCCTGACCGAAAAATACGGCATCGACGTCGAGTACCACTGCAAGCCGCTCGGCGACACCGACTGGAACGGCTCCGGCATGCACTGCAACTTCTCGACCGCCTACATGCGCGAAGTCGGCGGCAAGGACTATTTCGAAGCGCTGATGGCGGCCTTCGACAAGAACCTGCAGGAGCACATCGACGTCTACGGCCCGGACAACCACCTGCGCCTGACCGGCAAGCATGAGACGGCCCCGTGGAACAAGTTCAGCTACGGCGTTGCCGACCGCGGCGCGTCGATCCGCGTGCCGCACAGCTTCGTCAACAACGGCTACAAGGGCTATCTGGAAGACCGCCGCCCGAACTCCCAGGGCGACCCCTACCAGATCGCTTCGCGCGTGCTGAAGACGATTGCTTCCGTTCCGACCGCGGTTTCGAAGGTCGCCTAATTACTCCCAAGCCTCTTCAGGGCGTCGACCTCGGTCGGCGCCTTTTTTTGTTCGGCTATCTGCGGATCATTCGGTCCCGTGGCGCCTTGCGAGGATCCAGTCGACGGCGGCCGAAATGTCCTGCACCGTTGCAGTCGGCACCGGCGCGAAACGCGCCTCGTCGCCCTCGCGATACTTTCCCGTACGCACCAGCAGCGCCTGGCCAAGACCGGCGTTGAGCGCGCCGGCAACGTCCGTTTCCGCATCGTCCCCGACCATCGCGGCTTCTGCTGCCGCGCAGGGTATTGTGGCAAGGGCAGAGTGGAAAAAGCCGGGCGCTGGCTTGCCGAGGACGATTGCCTGTCGCTGGCCGGCAAATTCCAGCGCGGCGACGAAGGCGCCGGCATCGAGGCTCAACTTGCCGTCGGCGTCCTTGAAGCTGCGGTTCGGCGCAAGCGCCAGCAGCTCGGCGCCATCGACCAATTTTCGGAAGGCTGCGTTCAGCGCCTGATAGTCAAAGGCATCGCCGGCGTCGCCAATGACGACCGCCATGCCACCGTCCGCAGGCAGATCCTGGAACTCCGAAACAAGATCGGGATGGACGAGTAGATGCGCCGCTCGGCCGCGCTCGCGAAGCCAGAAGCAGGCGGCCTCGGCCGGCGTGAAGAGCTCGTCGCTCGCCACGGACAGCCCCAGTCTCGCGAGCCTGGCAAGGATCGTCGGCTTGCTGGAGCGGGTCGTGTTGCTGACAAAGCGGATGGGAAGGCCGGCGGCGCGCAGGCGGGCGACCGCCTCTGCCGCGCCCGGCACGACTTCCTCGCCATCATAGATGACGCCGGCAAGATCCAAGAGCACAGCGTTGATCATCAGACGAAGATGACATGCAGGTGGGGCGGGTCAAGCTCTGGCATGCTCGGGCGTCGGCGGTTACCACGTTGCTGGATGACCACTTGCGCCCGAAATTGGTTGCGCCATGCCAATCTGCAACTCATCAAAACGTTGACATAGATCGCATTGCCCCAGCATTTTAAGGCCGGATTCGGGGCTTCATCAGACAGTTCACATATGCGCAAGCTGAGACAAGGGGTTGCAGCACTGGCGGTGCTGGCAAGCGGGCTGCCCTCTGCGGCCGAGGTTCTCCCGCGCGCAATGTCTGCCGAGGGCTCGGTTATTTCGCGGAAGTCCGGTGAGGAAATTCGTTTCATCGAAGTAGAGGGCTGGCGCAACGTCGAGGTCAGCCAGGATCTGATCGCCGGCGATACGTTGCGGACCAATGCTTCCGGCAGCCTAGCTCTCCTGTTTTCCGACGACACGCAAATGCGCATGGGACGCAATACGACCCTTCTCGTCAAGGAAATTGGTCAGGGCTCCGACAGCGAGCTTGAACTCAAGTCCGGTGCCATATGGGCCCGGGCCAAGCGCGGCGGCAGCGGCCTTACCGTCGATACGCCCTCAGCTGCTGCAGCGATCCGCGGGACCGACTGGACGCTCAGCGTGAGCGGCAATGGAGAAACGACGCTCTCGGTGCTGGAGGGCAGCGTGGAACTCAAGAACGCCCAGGGTTCCGTGACCGTCAATCAGGGGGAGGGCGCGGTTGCATCCATTGGCCAGGCGCCGCGCAAATATATCCTTGTGAATCTCAAGGAACGCGAACAGATCCTGCTTTATTCGGAACTGCGTGGTGTTTTCGCAGGTATGCCGGCAAGCGGGTTGAGCAGCCGCGAGACGCGTGTCGAACGCAAGCGCATCCTTGCTATGCCGCCGATCCAACGCAGCGATGAGGACTGGCTTGCGCTCGCGGAAGCCTCGCTGACGCATGACGGCAGGGAAGCGGCCCAGGAGGCGCTGAGCAAACTGCGGCGGCCTTTGCCGACACACCTCGAAGCGCGGGCCAAGCTCGTCGAAGCGATGATCGCCGGGCTGGAGCAGCGCTATGGCGATGCAAGCCGGTTATTCGCCGCGGCCTTGCCCGCACTGCCTCGAAATCGCAAGGCATCGGCAATCTACGGTCGCTGGTTCGCCGACGCCTTGGCTAGTCCCGATCGCCAGGTCCCGCCGCCGGGGGAGGGCGCCGATGGCGACGATGTCACCGCGGCATTGATGCGGGCCGCAGCGGCGTCCCATACACTCGGCCCGACCGGAGCGATCGAGATCTTGAGAGCGGCCGAGCGCCGTTTTCCTGATGATGCACGTTTGCCGGCGATGCGCGCCGACCTCGCTTTTGAGCTCGACCGCCGCGACGAAGTGAGGGAGGCGCTTGCCCGCGCCAAAGCGCTCGATCCTGATGAGCCCGCCTATCTTTTGGCCAATGCACGCTTCCGAGCGTCGGTGTCGAGCGACCTTGATGGCGCGCTCGTCGACCTGAAACGCGCCGCGGAAATGGCACCGGGAAATGATGCCGTCTGGAATGAACTGGGAATCACACAGAGTGACCGCAACGCGATCGTCGAGGCGGATGCCGCGCATCGGCGTGCGATCGAACTGAACCCGGAAAATGCCGTCCTCTACGCAAACTATGCGCGCTTTCTGATGGACAATGACCAGTTGGCGGCGGCAAAGGCCGAGATCGACAAGGCGGAAGGGTTGGATCCTCATTCCTACGCGGTTCTGGCGGCCAAGGGCCGTTATCTCTTGCGGATCGGTAAGACTGAGGAAGGCGAGAAGACGCTGCTCGAGGCCTCCGCTGTCAACCCGACCTACGGGGACAGCCTCATCGGTCTTGCGATCGGCAGCTATCAACTCGGGGCGGAGGAGGAGGCGGCCCAGGCGCTCGACAATGCCGACAGGTTTGATCCGGACAATCCGTCGATTTCGTTGATCCGCTCAGCCGTCGCTCTCGACGAATATAGAGCCGACGACGCGATCGTTGAGGCACGTGAGGCGCTTCGCCGCCGCCAGGCGCGCGGCGGTTATTACAGCGGCTACGATGCCAATCGACAGGTCTCCTCCTTCCTTGGCGTCGCGCTCGACAATGTCGGTATGAACGAATGGAGCCAATATTACTCCGACCGCTCCTATGATCCTTTCAGATCGACCACTTACTTCGACGAGGCCGCCGGCGGCCGGACCAGTCCTTTCGAGGGATTTTCGCCCTTGCTTCCCCCGAGCGAGCGCACGCAGGCTGGCAGTTCGACCGTGTCTTCCAACTTGCAGGCCCTCCTGCTCGATCCGCTCGCGGTCGCGTCCTCCGCCATTCGCGATTCACTCGAACGAACCAGCTTTTTCGAAGCGGCCGTTGGCGGCGGCCTGATCTCGCAGGATGGCGAGCTCGGCTGGAAGAGCGATATTCTCGTCCAGGGTACGAGCTATGCGTTGCTGCCCATCAGCTACTACCTGCAGGCGGAAGCACTGCAGCCCGATAGTCCGCGCGCGAATGATCGTGATGACATCACCGGCGCGAATTTCGCTGTCGGCATACGTCCGACCCTGGAGGACAATGTCTACCTGTTCGGCGATATCGTCGATCTCGACGCCGGTTATCCGGGGCAGACGTGGTTACCGACCCCGTTCGACAAGAGAGAAACTCGATTCTCCGACCTTGGGATCGGTTGGAGCCATACCTTTGGTGAACGCAATCTTCTGCAGGCGTTCGCCGTCGTCGGCGACACTGACCAGAGTATCGAATTGGTCAACAGGATCGGCTCGTACCGCGTCGAGCAAGAAACGGAAGAGGAAACCGCAACGATCGGCGTCAGCCATCTATACGGGATCGGACCCTTTACGCTTCGCTACGGTGCCGAGACCGGCCGGTTCCATGTGCGCGACTCTGCAATCTATACGGATCTGCCCACGGGAGGCGTGTTCTTCGTCGATCGATTTTCCGACAAAGGCAAGGCAACGCGCGCCTACACCGACGTCACATGGGACGCGTCGGACGATCTCCAGCTCCAGGGGGGTGCCTACGCAAATTGGTTGGACGACGGTTCCGACGATTGTCCCTGCCTTGATCCTCGCATCGGGGTCGCCTGGTCACCGGTGGAAAATCACTGGTTGCGCGCCTTCTATCGAGAAGACACGCAATTTTCGTCGAACTACACGCTCGCTCCCGTCTCGACAGTTGGATTGGCGCCGCTTGAGTTGCCGTTGTTCATCGGGGGCAGCACAGAAACGGCAGCGCTGCGTTGGGAGGCGGAATGGTCGGAGCGCTTCTTCACTTCGATCGAGTACCAGCACCAGCGCTTCGAAGGGCTTTCACTGGATGTCCCTGATCTGCTCGGCAGCTTCGATACGACGACGGGAGAGATCGACCGCGTCAATATCAGTGCGAACTATTGGATCGGTGAAGGTCTCGGTACCTTCGGCTCGTTCACCTGGAACCGCAGCGTCGACCTGACACCCGGAGGGTCCGGAGAGTTTCGCGTGCCGCTTGTGCCCGATTATCGTGCACAGGTCGGACTGACGGTCGTTCACCCCTCGCGCGTAAAGGCTAGCTTAGCCCAGACACTCGTCGGAGAACGAGTCGGTGCGCCGTTTGGTATCGATCTGTCGTCGTACACGACCACTGATGCCGCGATTTCGTGGGAGTCTTCGAGCGGACATCTGGAGCTCGGTATGCAATTGCTGAACGCGTTCGACAACGATTTCGAACTGGCCCTTGGTATCCCCGGCCCAGGCCGGACTGTCCTGGGCACCATCAGGGCAAAGTTCTAGCGGTCTCAATCAAGCGGCCGAAGTCACATTCCGTGCCGTGTGGGACCGAGCACCTTTCCGCGTCATCAGCCGCGGCGGGTGTCCGGGAAGTTGGCCGGGTTGATGCCCAGGGTGTGGAGGTCGCGGGCGTTCGGGCGGCGGTGACCTTCGACTGCCGCGGCTGCGGCGCTCGCTGCGCCCAGGACGGCGAAGGCGCGGCCGATGAAGCCCATGCGGTTCTTGCTAGTCATTGTCTTTGCTCACTTTCCGTTTCAATTCGATGAGCAAAAGATGGGCCCGGCGGGGTTATTTTGCAATGCACAAAACCTCACTCCAGCCATGCAACGAAAGCAGGCCCGATTGGCGGTCAGCCAATCGGGCCTGGAGGTGAGCGGGGCGTGGCTGCCCCTCCGCGTCCCGCTCCACGAAGCGCCTTGGGAGGCGGAAGGGATCAGTCTTCGCTGGCGGCAAGCTGGGCGAGAACTTCGCCGCGGCCGCGGGCCCTCAGGATCAGCGGCACGATGAATGCCAGGGCCGCGATTCCCAGCAGCACCGCGGCGATCGGCGAGGTGAACAGCACGGTGACGTCGCCCTGGCTGATCGAAAGGGCCCGGCGCAATTGCTGTTCGGCGAGCGGGCCGAGGATCAGGCCGACGACGACCGGCGCGATCGGGTAGCCGAAGACCCGCATGATGTAGCCGAGCAAGCCGAAGGCGAGCAGCATGCCGAGCTCGAACACCGAGGGATTGGCTCCGATGGTGCCGAGCGTCGCGAACAGGAGGATGCCGGCATAGAGCCAGGGCTTCGGGATCGTCAGCAGCTTCACCCAGAGGCCGACCAGCGGCAGGTTCAGGACGAGCAGCATGAAGTTGGCGATCAGCAGGCTTGCGATCAGGCCCCAGACGAGCTGCGGATTGGTCGCGAAGAGCAACGGGCCTGGCTGCAGGCCATATTGCTGGAAGCCGGCCAGCATGATGGCCGCAGTCGCCGAGGTCGGCAGGCCGAGGGTCAGGAGCGGCACGAGCGTGCCTGCCGCAGAGGCGTTGTTGGCTGCTTCCGGGCCGGCGACGCCTTCGATCGCGCCATTGCCGAATTCTTCCGGATGCTTGCTCAGGCGTTTCTCGGTGGCATAGGAGAGGAAGGTGCCGATCTCGGCGCCACCGGCCGGCATCGCACCGATCGGGAAGCCGATGAACGTGCCGCGCAGCCAAGCCTTCCAGGAGCGCGCCCAATCCGTGGCGCTCATCCAGACCGAGCCGCGTACGGCCTCGACCTTGTCGGGTCCCTTGTCGCCCTGCGCGGCGATGTAGAGCGTTTCGCCGATCGCGAACATGGCAACGGCGAGCGTTGTCACCTCGATGCCGTCGAGCAGATCCGGAACCCCGAAGGAGAGTCGCGCCTGGCCGGTCAACTGGTCGATGCCGATGCAGGCGAGCGTCAGGCCGACGAAGAGCGAGGTGAGGCCCCTGAGCGTCGAGTCGCCGAAGGCGGAAGAAACGGTGACGAAGGCGAGCACCATCAGCGCGAAATATTCGCGCGGGCCGAAGACGAGGGCCAGCTTGACGATATAGGGGGCGACGAAGGCAAGGCCGAGCGTTGCAATGAGGCCGGCGACGAAGGAGCCGATTGCCGCTGTTGCCAGGGCGGGTCCGCCACGTCCGGCGCGCGCCATCTTGTTGCCTTCGAGCGCCGTGACGATCGACGAGCTCTCGCCGGGCGTGTTGAGCAGGATCGATGTCGTCGAACCGCCATACATGCCGCCGTAATAAATACCGGCGAACATGATCAGCGAGCCGCCGGGATCAAGCTGGTAGGTGACAGGCAGCAAAAGCGCCACAGTCAAAGCGGGACCGATGCCCGGCAGGACGCCGACAGCCGTGCCGAGTGTCACGCCGATCAACGCGTAGAGCAGATTCATCGGTTGCGCAGCAACCAGCAGCCCCTGCAGAAGGAAGTCGAGAGTACCCATAGGTGCCGGCCTTTCTAGAAGAGCAGACGTTCAAGCGGTCCTGCCGGCAGCGACAATTGCAGGACTTTGGCGAAGATCGTCCAGACCAGGAAGCTGGCGACGATGCCTAAGGGGATTGTCAGCCAAAGCTGCCGCTTCCCAAAGCCGCGCGCCGTCATGGCGAAGAGGATGCCGGTGGCGATCGAAAAACCGACCGCATTCAAAAGCAGCATCTGCGCCGCAAGACCGCCGACGATCCAGGCGACCGGTCCGAGCTGCTGCGGTTCGCGCTCGGCGAAATCGCCCCTGAAGCCCTCGATGGCTGTCCAGATGGCAAGCACGATAAGACAGCAGGCGATCGCGTAAGGCACGGTGGTCGGGCCGACCTGCGAGTAGCCGGCGAGCCCGGTGAGACGGGAAACGTCCCAGAAGATCAGGCCGGCAATCGCAGCGAGCACGACGGCGATGATCAGCGCCGCCCTGTCAGGGCGGCGCGTTTCGACGGAAGGGCTATCTCCCTTGCTCATTTGACCAGTCCGATGTCCTTGAGGACGGCTTCGGTTGCCGAAACGTCCTTGGCGAGCTGCTCATCGAAGGCGGCGCCGGCGAGGTAGGTGTCCTGCCAGCCCTTGGTCTTCAGCACTTCCTGCCAGCCGGCGGACTTGGCGAGCTTCTCGATGTCGGCGGAGACGGCAGCCTTCTGCTCGTCGGTGAGGCCCGGAGCGGCGGCGACCATGCGCCAGTTCTCGACGACGACGTCAAGGCCCGATTCCTTCAGCGTCGGGGCATCGATATCCGGAAGACGTTCGGCACTCGATACGGCGATCAGGCGGAGCGTGCCGGCCTTGACCTGCGACTCGAATTCGCCGTAGCCGGAAATACCGGCGGTCACCTGGCTGCCGAGAATGGCGGCCAGGGCCTCGCCACCGCCGGAATAGGCGATGTAGTTGATCTTGGTCGGGTCGACGCCGGCAGCCTTGGCGATGAGGCCGACGGCGATGTGGTCGGTACCGCCGGCCGATCCGCCGCCCCAGGAAACGGCGCCCGGATCTTTTTTCAGGGCCTCGACGAGATCAGCCATCGTCTTGATCTCGGAAGCGGCCGGAACGACGATTGCCTCGTATTCGCCCGTCAGGCGCGCGATCGGCGTGACGTCCTTGAGGGTAACCGGCGAGTTGTTGGTCAGGATGGCGCCAACCATGACATAGCCGCCGACGAGCAGCGCGTTCGGGTTGCCCTTCTGCTGGCTGGCGAACTGGGCGAGCCCGATCGTGCCGCCGGCGCCGGGAACGTTCTGCACCTGCACGTTGCCGGAAATGCCTTCCTGCTGCATGACGGTCTGCAGCGAACGGGCAGTCTGGTCCCAGCCGCCGCCGGGATTTGCCGGCGCGATGATCGTGTAGTCGGCGGCATAGGCCGGAAGCGCCAGCGCGCCGGCGAGAATGGATGCGAGGAAGAAATGTTTCAAGGTCGGTCCTCCGTAGGCGCGGTTCGTCCGCGCGGTGATTGTTGTCGCGAACGGGAGAAACGGGCGGCTGACCGCGAAGCGGCAACCTCCGACCGGATTGGTGATTTCCTCCCGATGCGCTGCTGGCATTCCGCCTCCACGGGTCGCCAGCGGCCCTAAAGCAACATAGAAAGCTGACATTAACCTGACATCAACCCGGTAGCGCGTAAACGGTTTGTTTCGGCTACCAGGGATATTCACTGCAGTCTGAGCACCTCGTTCCATCGGGCGATCAGCCGGGCACGCTTCACCTGATCGAGATAGACCATCAGTCCGGGGCTGACCGGGACCGGCTTCAACTGCCCGCCCAGCATTTCCTGCATCGTATTGGCGGTGTTCTCGCCGGCGACCTCCGGGCTGACGGCCGGGATCTGCAACTCGCGCGCCATGATCGTCTGGCCTTCCTTCGACATGAAGAATTCGAGATAGCGGCGGCCAAGATCGGGAGAGGCGGCCGCCTGCGGCACGAGACCGATTCGCGACATCACCACAGTATAGTCCTTCGGCAGCACGATGCCGACATCCGGATGCCGCGAGGCCCAGTCGGCGGCATAGGAGCCGAGGATGTTGTAGCCGAGCACGAAGCGTCCGTCGGCGACCCGCTCGAGGATCGCCTGGCTCGTCGAATAGAGTTTGACGCCGGCAGCGCCCATCGCCTGGATGACGCTCCAGATTTCGCCGAATTGTTCCTGGTCGCGGGCCATGAAGAGGAAGCCGACGCCCGACCGCTCGATGTCGTAGGTGCCAATGCGGCCGAAGACAGCGCTGCCTTGCCGCTTCAGGTATTCGACGAATTCGGCGCGCGTCGCCGGCGGGCGCTCCGTCGCGAAGCTCGGCTTGTGATAGACAAACACGGCCGGCTCGAAGGTCAGCGCGTAAGCCGTGTTGCGCCAGTTGGCCCAGGCCGGCCAGCGGCTGCTCATCGGCAGGTCGCTGCGTTGCGCGTAGCCGTCGTTGCTGAGCTTGACCTGCAGGTCCATGGCGGAAGAGAAGGCGAAGTCGGCCGTCCTCTGACCGGCATCGGTTTCCTTGACGATCCGGTCGTAGATCTCGCCGGTGAGCATATCCTCGTAGCGGACCGCGACATTCGGATTGGCCTTCTGGAAACCGACGATCATCGGCCGCGCCAAGGGCTCATCGAGCGAGGAATAGACGACCAGAACCGGGGCGTCCGTATCGCCGGAAACGGCAGGGAAAAGCACCGGCGCGGCACACGCGAACCGGGCGAAAAACAACCAAAAAGCGAAGAAAATCAATAAGCGCATAATTCACAATGCCTCACCCGCACGCCGTTCACAAGCAAGGTCGCGACCGATAAGGTGGGGCGGGGAGACGTGACAATTGCGAATCTTGCTCGTTGAAGACAATCAGGCCCTGGCAGAGGGCCTCTCGACCCTCTTGCGTGACAGTGGCTACGCCGTCGACGTGGTGAACGATGGCGCGTCCGCGCATGCCGTCGCCGCGGCCGAGAGCTTCGATCTGGTGATCCTGGACCTGAACCTGCCGGAGATGGACGGGCTCGATGTGCTGCGCGCCATGCGGGCCCGGCAGAACCGGGCGGCCGTCCTGATCCTGACGGCGCGCGGCTCGCCCGAAGAAAGGGTGAAGGGCCTCGACCTCGGTGCCGACGATTACCTGATCAAGCCTTTCGACATCGGCGAGTTCGAGGCGCGCGTCCGGGTCCTGCTCCGGCGCCAGGCGGGGTTGCGCAGTTCGATCGTCAGCTATGGCAACGTCTCGCTGGATCTCAATGCGCGCAGCTTTTCCGCCGGCGGCGTACCGATCGAAATTCCGGCGCGCGAACTGGGGCTTCTCGAGCTTCTCTTTATGCGCGCCGGCAAGGTGGTCGCCAAGGACGCGATCGTTCAATCGCTGACCGGCCTCGATGACGACCTCAGCCCGAATGCGATCGAGCAATATGTGAGCCGGCTGCGCAAGCGCCTGGCGCCCTACGGCCTGACGGTGCGCACCGCCCGCGGCATCGGCTACTACCTCGACAAAGCGGCCAACCCCGAATGAGGACCGTCGTCTATTCGCTCAGACGCAGGCTGCTCGGCTGGCTGCTGATCTCAACGGCGGTGATCGGCGTGGTCGCGCTGATGGATACCTATCGGGAAGCCGTCAAAACGGCGAACGTCGTCTCGGACCGGGTCCTCGCGGGCTCGGCGCTGGCGATCGCCGAGCGCGTGGTCGTCGCCGAGGACGGCACGTTACAGGTCGACATTCCCTATGTGGCGCTCGAAATGCTGACCTCGGCTGCGCAGGATCGCGTCTTCTACCGGGTGGACGGGCCGCCGGGTGCGTTCATCACCGGCTACCAGACGCTGCCGTCGCTTCCCGAGGTGGCCGGCCAGTCGACGAGCTTCGCCGATGCGGTCTTCCGCGGCGAGCCGATCCGCCTCGCAGTGCTTCGCCGCTCCGCCTCTACCGGTGTCAATTCCGTTCCCTTCGTCGTCACCGTTGCCGAGACGACGATCGCCAGGCGCCAGCTGACGCAGACGATCCTGCTGCACTCGGCGCTGCGCCTCGGATTGATGATCGCCGGTGCCGCCCTGATCGTCTGGGTGGCGGTGACCTTCTCCTTAAGGCCGCTCTATCGGCTTGGCGACGCGATCGCCGAGCGCAGTCCAGATGATCTCCACCCGATCGGCGAGCGCGTGCCGAGCGAGGTTCAGGGGCTCGTCGACACGGTCAATTCCTTCATGGTGCGCCTGCAGTCGGCGCTGGATGCGCTTCGCCATTTCACCGGCAATGCCAGCCATCAGTTGCGCACGCCGCTCGCCATCATCCGGACGCAGCTGGCGCTCGCCCACCGGTCGGCGACGGTCGAAGAGGCGCGGGCCGCCGCCTCGAAGGCGGATGAGGCGGTCGCCAATGCCGAGCGAATCCTCGCGCAATTGCTGCTGATGGCGAAGATCGACGCGGCGGCGAAGGAAGAGGCGCGCGGATCGGAGCGCATCGAACTCGCCCGGCTGGCGCGCAGCGTCACGGCCGAGCATGTGCCCGCGGCCGGCGAGGTCGGGATCGATCTCGGTTTTGCTGGCGAGGAAGAGCATTGGATCCGCGCTGAGCCGCTACTCATCGGAGAGCTCCTGAAGAACCTCGTCGGCAATGCGCTGCTCTATGCGGGGCGTGGGGCGGAGGTGACGGTGCGCGTCTCAGCGTTGAACGAGGGGGTGGCGCTCGAAGTCGAGGACAACGGACCGGGCATCAGGCCGGAGCTGCGCGAGGCTGTGCTGAAGCGCTTCCGGCGCGGCGGCAACGAGGCGCCCGGCACCGGGCTTGGCCTGCCGATCGTCGAGGAAATCGCCGCGCTCTACGGCGGCACGATGCGCCTCGAGGACGGCGAGGGGGGCCGAGGGCTGAAGGTGGCCGTGACTTTCCCGGCGGGATGAAGGGAAGCGAAATGGCCCTTTGCTAGTCGGCCCCGCCCGACTGACGGGCGGCCGCTATGCGTTGGCACGATCCTGATCGTCGTCGCGGTCGCGGACTTCGAGAAGAGATGCGGCGTCGCGGGTCTGGACCCGAAGCAGTTCGTTCCAGAGCTGACGGGCGAAACGCGATTGAACCTGGTTCGCAGGCTTGCGCTGCGATGACATGATTAATCTCCGGTAGGTTTGGATGCCCCTGATATAGTCTATCGGCACCGCGATTGCCACGGCGGAGTCTACCGGGCTGCCTTGCAGGACAAGCATATGTCGAGCGGCAAGAATACCGTCCGGTAACAGTAGAAAAACAACAAAAATGCCGGGATGAATTTCTTCATCCCGGCGAGGTACTTCCCTGGGAGAGCAGTGTTATTTACGCCTTCTTGCGGCCCTTCTGGCGATAGACGTCGACGACCACGGCGGCAACGATGATCACGCCCTTGACGATCTCCTGGTAGTAGGCGTCGACCCGCAGGAAGGTAAAGCCGGAGGTCATCACGCCGAGGATGATCGTACCGATGACGGTGCCGGTGATACGGCCGACGCCGCCGGTGAGCGACGTGCCGCCGATGACGGTCGCGGCGATGGCATCGAGTTCGTACATGACACCCATGCCGGCCTGGGCGGTCTGGGCGCGGGCCGCGGTGACGACGCCGGCGAGGCCAGCCAGCATGCCGGCGATCGCATAGACCTTGATCAGATGTGCTTCGACATTGATGCCCGAGACGCGGGCCGCCTGGACGTTGGCGCCGATCGCATAAGTGAACTTGCCGTAGCGGGTGTAGCGCAGCGCGATGTGGAAGATCAGCGCGACGACCAGGAAGACGATGACCGGCCAGATGCCCGTGCCGATGAAGTTGAACTGGTCGGTGAGGCCCGAGACCGGCTGGCCCTTGGTGTACCACTTGGAGAGGCCGCGCGCCGACACCATCATGCCGAGGGTGGCAATGAAGGGGGGGATCTTGGTTCGCGCGATCAGTTGCCCGTTGATGTAGCCGGCGATAAGGCCGATGCCGACGCCAAGCCCGATCGGCACGATGGCCGGCAGGTCGGTCAGCGAAGGATAGAGCGCCCGCGGCCAAGTGGAGGCTTGCGCGACGCTCGCCGAGATCATCGCCGTCATGCCGACCACGGAACCGGACGAGAGATCGATGCCGCCGGTGATGATCACCTGCGTCACGCCGACGGCGATGATGCCGATCACCGACACCTGCAGAATCATGATCGTCAGGCGCTGGGAATTCATCAGGAAGCTCTGGCCGACGAAGAGCCAGCCGAGGACTTCATAGACAAGCGCGATGCCGATCAACACCAGGAAGATGTTGAGCTCGGGCGGCAAGCGCCGCCTCGACCCAGCGAGGGCCGAACTCGTGCCCTGTGCAGCGATATTGGTTTCCATTGTCTTTCCTCCCTGCGGTCGGCGTTCGCGCGCCTCTAGCGCGCGGCAAGTTCCATGACCTTGATTTGGGTGGCTTCTGCCCTGTCGAGGAAGCCGGTGACGCGGCCTTCGTGCATGACCATGATCCGGTCGCTCATGCCGAGCACCTCGGGCATTTCCGACGAGATCATGATGACGGCGACGCCGTTGCGGGCCAGTTCCGTTACCAGACGGTGAATCTCGGCCTTGGCGCCGACGTCGATGCCGCGTGTCGGTTCGTCGAGGATGAGAATATGCGGATTGGTGAGCAGCCAGCGGCCGATCAGCACCTTTTGCTGGTTGCCGCCCGAGAGGTTCTCGATGCGCTCCTGCAGGTTCGGCGTCTTGACGCGCAGCTTGCGGCTCATCTCCTCGCAGGCTGCGGTGATCTCCTTCTCGGAGACGAAGCCGCGCTTGACGAACCTATCCTGCAGCACGGCGACCTGCATGTTCTCCAGAATGTCGAGGATGAGCAGGCAGCCGGTGTCCTTGCGATCCTCCGTCAGGAAGGCCATGCGGTTGCGGATCGCCGTGTTGGGGTTGTCGATGACCAGTTCCTTGCCGTCGATCGCGATTGTGCCCGAACTTGCCGGCGTCACGCCGAACAGCGTCTCGGCGACGTTCGAGCGGCCGGAACCGACGAGGCCGGCAACGCCGAGGATCTCGCCGGCGCGCACGTCGAAGGAAACGTCCTGGAAGACGCCGTTGAGCGTCAGGTTCTTCACCGACAGCACGACATCGCCGATCGGCACTTCCTCCTTCGGGAACATCTGGGTGATCTCGCGGCCGACCATCATGCGGATGATGTCGTCGCGGGTGACCTGGCTGGAAGCGTGCGTGCCGATATATTTGCCGTCGCGGAACACCGAGAATTCGTCGGCGATCTCGAACAGCTCGTTCATCTTGTGGGTGATGTAGACGATGCCGATGCCCTGGGAGCGCAGGTCGCGGATGATCTCGAAGAGATGCGCTACCTCGCGTTCGGTCAGCGCCGAGGTCGGCTCGTCCATGATGAGGACGTCGGATTCGTAGGAGACTGCCTTGGCGATCTCGACCATCTGCCGGCTGGCGACCGAGAGGTGCCGGACCTCGATCTCCGGGTCGATGTTGATCTTCAGCCGCTCGAACAGCTTGGCGGTCATGCGGTGCATTTCGCCGTGATCGACGAAGCCGAAGCGGTTCTTCGGCTCGCGGCGGATCCAGATGTTTTCGGCAACCGTCATGAACGGCATCAGGTTCAGTTCCTGATGGATCATCGCAATGCCGTTTTCGAGCGCGTCGAGCGGCGACTTCAGCTGGATGTCGACGCCGCGGAGCTTCACCTCGCCCTGGTCCGGGTGGTAGATGCCGGCGAGGATCTTCATCAGCGTCGATTTGCCGGCGCCGTTTTCGCCCATCAGCGCATGCACGGTGCCGCGCTTCAGCTTGAATTCGACGTCGTCGAGCGCGACGACGCCCGGAAATTCCTTGCGCACGCCTTCGGCGGTCAGAAGGTATTCGGCATTGGGTACGGCACCGCTGGCGCGCACGGCTGCCATCGTTGTGGGACTGAGCGTCATTGTCATTGCCTCCCCATTTTCCGGCGTCGGCCGGAACGTCCACGCGCCGGGCGGAACAGCCCTTCTACAGCCCCGATTGGAGCTTCAGGCGGGACTTGCTTCGAATGGGAGCGCGGCGGCGGCCGCGCTCCCAAGAGGAACGATCAGTTCTTGGCCTGGTATTTGTCCAGGTTATCCTTCGTGACGAGTTCGAAGGGGATGTAGACCTTCTTCTCGACGGATTCGCCCTTGGCGAGCTTGAGCGCCGTATCGACCGAGCCCTGGCCCTGGCCGGCGGCGTTCTGGAACACGGTCACGTCGAGGTCGCCGGCAGCCATGGCGGCGAGCGCGTCCTGGGTGGCGTCGACACCGCCGATGACGACCGAGTCCATCGACCGGCCGGCCGCCTTCAGCGCCTGGATGGCGCCGATCGCCATTTCGTCATTGTTGGCAATCACGGCATCGAACTCGAGGCCGGCGGAAAGCCAGTTGGTGACGAGGTCGGCACCCTGGGTACGCGACCAGTTGGCGGTCTGCTCCTCGACGATCTCGATGCCCTTGCAGGCGTCGGTGGCGAGTACGTCGTGGATGTCCTTGGTGCGCATGCGGGCGGCCTGGTTGGAAAGCTCGCCCATCATCACGACGGCCTTGCCCTTTCCGCCGAGCAGCTTGCAGACTTCCTGCGTCTCCAGCGTGCCGGATTCAACTTCGTTGGATGCGACGAAGGCCTGCTTCTCGGGGAGCGAGTCGATATTCACGGGCTCGCGGTTGACGTAGACCAGCGGTATGCCGGCATCGGCTGCGATCTTCGACATGGCGGCAGTTGCGTCCGTGTCGACCGGGTTGACGATAATGGCGTCGACACCGGCAGCGATGAAGTTCTGGATCTGGCTCTGCTGCTTGGCGACGTCGTTCTGAGCGTCTTCGATCTGCAGCTCGACGCCGTTCAGCGTCTTGGCGTAGTCCTGCATGCCGTTGCGCAGGACCGTCAGGAAGTTGTCGTCGAACAGCGCCATCGAGACGCCGATCGTCTCTGCATGCGCAGCCGTCGACATCATGACAGCCATCGCAGTGCCCAGAATGAATTTCTTCATGTCTACTTTCTCCTCCACTTTTGGTGCCGGCCACACCCTCTCTTGCCGGAAACTCGACTTTCTCTGATCGAGCTCATTTCTGGTCGGCAGCGCACTCCCGATGCGCTTCCGATTAAAACGGAACAAACAAACCAGTCGTTTGTCATTACGGAATATGTATTCCATTTTATCCGGGCGCCGTCAAGTGCAACTTGCGGCGCCCGGGCGGATTTCCGCGCTTTCGCGCGAGCGGTCAGGTGCGGGACTGCAGGTAATCCATGCTGTCGCGAATGGCCTTGGCCGGATCGGTGAGGGCATGGACGGCAGGCGCGAAGGGCTCGAACGAGAAGGGTCCCTGATAGCCTTCCGCGCGCAGGCGGCGGATCTGCGCCGCATTGTCCAGCCGGTCTGCGGCATCGACCAGGATTCTGTGGGGATCCCGCATCTCGGAGACCGCAACACCCTCGTCGCTGACGCCGGAAATGTGGACGAGGCCGGTCAGTGTCGGGAAGCATGCGTCTTCGCCGGCCAGATGATGGTGGAAAGTGTCATGGACGAGACGGAAGGTCTCTCCGCCGATTTCCCGGATCGCTTCGGCGGCTTCGGTCTTGGAGCGCAGCGAGCAGATTTCGAAGCCGAGCGGTTCCACGAGGCCGATGATGCCGGCCGCGTCGAGCATCGGCTTCAGCGCTTGCAGGGCCGCGCGTAGGTTCGCCTGGCGTTCACCGTCCTTCTGGCCGCTGCCGTCATTGACAGGCACCAGTACCAGCGCCCTGGCGCCGCAATCGCGTGCATAGGAAATGAGCTCGCGCGCTTCCGCGTCACGCGCCTCGTTCCATTCGTTGAAGCGCTGCAGGGCGTTGATCGAGATGATCGTCAGTCCGTACTTTTCCGCAAGCGCCTTCACCTCCTCGGGCTTCGTGCCGTCCAGGATGGCATTGCCGGACAGGTCGTTGCGAATCTCCACCGCCGAGATTCCGAGCGATTTTGCCAGAGCAAAGAATGCATCGAGCGGCAGGCCCGGTGCAGCCATATGGTTGAGGGCGAAGGGAAGGGCGGTCATTGAAGGGTCCTCCGAGAATGTTTGGAATGGTTGTCGCGGTTGTTCGGAACGTTTGTTCCATTTCCGGTCGACAGCCACATTCACCAGTTGGACGGTTTCCGTCAAAGCCATAGACGGGCAAGAGTATCGCATTCCTGCAAGAATACGTGGCGACGCTGATGGAATTCTGTCATGGGGCGTGCCACCCGATGCACCCTTGCGCCGAGTGATGCGCCGTCAGCGCATGAGCCTTCGCTCGAGGAAGTTCTGCATGTCGATGTCCTGTTCCGCGTCGTGAGCGAGGAAAACCTGATAGCGCATCAGGTCTTCTTCGCGTGCCTGTTCCGTATGCGCTCGAACGCGTTCCCTGCAGTATCGACCTTGCCGTCCTGCACTTGTTTATTGGTTAGAGCCAAGATTTTCAGGAGCGCCAGCGTCTCCTGTGTCTCCTCGTATTGCGTCAAATCCTGCAGAACGGCCTTGGCTTCGCCATGCGAAGTGATGACGACCGGCTGCCGGTCCTCGCCGAGCTTCCGGATGACCTCGGACGCGTTCGCCTTGAGATAGAGTTTGACCTGCTCGGACGGTTTCATGCCGTAGCTCCTGCTTGACCATAATATAGACCGTTCAAGGCCAAGCAGAAGAGCCTGCGCCGTTTGATCACTTCATCCCGTTCGCCTCGGCAATGAAATCCGAGAGCATAGGCACATAGTCCTCGCCGCGCCCGGCCCCGACGGCCTGGGCGAAGGAGTTTCTGACGGCCGCGCCGATCGGGTTCGCTGCGCCGCTCGCATTGGCGAAGGCGGCGAGATAGCTCATGTCCTTGAAGCCATTGCGGATGGCGAACTTGTGGGCATTCGGATCACGCTCCAGCACCCAGCGGAAGAAGGTCTGGTAGAACGGGCAATCCATGCGGCCGCCGCGGACGACGCTGTCGAAGATCTCCGGTGTGAGACCGGCCTTGCGCCCGAGCATCAGCGCCTCGGAATAGAGTGCGGCATAGCCCATCGACAGGAAGTTGTTGAGCAACTTCATCGTGTGGCCGGTGCCGGTCGGGCCGGTATGGACGATGCGGCCGGCGAAACATTCGAGCACCGGCCAGACGCGACGGACGTCGACTTCGGCGCCGCCGACCATGACGTCGAGTGTACCGGCGGCAGCATCCGCCGGGGTGCGGCTCAAGGGCGCGTCGATGAGCGTGATGCCCTTGCGGGCGAGGTCGGTGGCGAGTTTCGTCGTGACGGAGGGGTCGGAGGTCGAGCAGTCGACGATGGTGATCGGCTTGCCGGCGGTGGCGATGCCGTCCGCGCCTTCGACGACCGAAACCACCTCCGGCGAGCCGGTGACGCAGAGCACGACAATGTCGCATTGCTCCGCCATCTGGCGCGGCGTCCTCGCCTCTTTCGCGCCTGCCGCCACGAGGGCCTCTACCGGTGCCCGGTTGCGGTGCGCCATAACCGAGAGCGGCCAACCCTTCTTCAGAATGTTCGCCGCCATGCCCTGGCCCATCAGCCCGAGCCCGATGAAACCTACATTCGCTTTCGTCATGCTCACCTCCCTGCGGTTGCCGCTATCGTGCACGAGAATCGGGGCATCGTCAGGTCCAAAATGCGTTCGGCGAAGCCGGGCGAGACGGTGAACTCATCAGCGGTTGGCAGAAGCGCCAATGGCGAGATAACACAAGCGGAGGGCCCACTTTTCGGCTAAAGTTTTCTTCTCGAGCATCTGAGGGCGCTGAGATGTTGGGCTCTGACCTGGAAAAATTCATCGAGCAGGATCATCTGGCTTTGGATGCCTTCGTGAAGGGCGATCCTGAACCTCTGAAAGACCTCTATTCGCGACGGGAAGATGTCATTATCGCCAATCCGTTCGGGCCGCCGGCGAAGGGATGGGAAGAGACCGCCGCGACCATGGAACGGGCTGCCACCAATTTCCGGGACGGTGAGGCCACTGGCTTTGAGCGCATCTCCGAGTATGCGACGGCGGACCTGGGATACATCATCGAGGTCGAGCAGTTCCGATCCAGGGTCGGCGGCGGCGACAAGCTGGTGCCGTTTGCGCTTCGGGTCACCACGATATTCCGGCGGGAAGAGGACGCGTGGAGGGTCGTCCTTCGTCATGCCGATCCGATAACCTCAGCCCGCCCGCCGGCGTCCATAGTCAGCGAGTAGGGTTGCCGGACAACCATGAACGGCTCTAATCCCGCAACATGATCCATGCCGGCGCGTGATCGCTGGCATTGTCGCGGCCGCGGACATCCCTGTCGATGCCGGCGCCGGCGAGCCGCCGTCTGAGCTTGCGGCTGAGAAGAATATGGTCGAGGCGCAGGCCGGCGTTGCGCTGCCAGCGATTGCGGCGATAGTCCCAGAAGGTGAAGAGTTCTTCTTCCGGGTAGACCTTGCGCAGCGCATCGAGCCAGCCCTGGTCGAGCAATTGCCGGAAGGCGGCGCGACTTTCCGGCTGCACCAGCGCGTTGTCGTCGTAGGAGCGGGTCGGATAAATGTCGCGGGGTTCCGGAACGACGTTGTAGTCGCCGGCGAGCACGACCGGCAGGCCGGTTTCGAGCAGCTCTGCGGCGTGGCTGGCGAGGCGCCGGTGCCAGGCGCGCTTGTAGTCGAATTTCGGGCCCGGCTGCGGATTGCCGTTGGGGGCGTAGAGCGCGGCGATCAGAATGCCGTTCACGGCCGCCTCGATGTAGCGGCTTTGCGTGTCGGAGGGATCGCCCGGCAGTTCCGTCCGGGTGAGGACCGGCTCGCCGCCGCGGGCGAGGATTGCCACGCCGTTCCAGGCGGACTGCCCGCGCCAGACGGCCCCGTAGCCGGCGGCTTCGATCGCCGATTTCGGGAACTGCGCGTCGGTTGCCTTGAGTTCCTGGAGGCAGACGACATCGGGTTCGGCCGCGTTGAGCCAGGCCAGGAGGTTTTCGAGCCGCTTGTTCACGCCGTTGATGTTGAAGGTGGCGATCTTCATTCCGGCTTACCGGCCCAAGTCACTAACCCACCGCCTCAAGGTTCCGGCCACCGTCTCAAGGTGGTCGGCGGCCGAAAAGCCGGAGATGCTCTTGCGTGGTTTGAGGTCGTGGTCGCCGTCCTCGAGCCAGAGGATTTCGATTTGGTCGGAAAGGGTGTAGCCCCGGACCTCTTCCCGCGTGCCGAACTCGTCGCGGGTTCCCTGGCAGATCAGCGTTGGTGTCTTGAGACCGGCAAGATGCTTGGTACGGAGCTGTTCGGGTTTGGCCGGCGGGTGAAACGGGTAGCCGAGGCAGATGAGCCCGGCGATCTTTCCGCTGGTGTGAAGCTCGTCGGCGACCATGCTGGCGACGCGTCCGCCCATCGACTTGCCGCCGATAATGAGTGGCCCTGTCGCGCCGAGCTCGGCGACCGCCGCGCGGTATTCCGGATTGAGCGTTTCGGCACGCGGAGGAGGCTTGCGCTCGCCTTTGCGCCGCGCTGCCATATAGCCGAATTCGAACCGGGCGACGCGGAAGCCGGCGGCAGCGAGCGCCTTGGCCGTCGCCGACATCGAAGCCGAATCCATCGGGGCACCGGCGCCATGCGCGAGAAGAAGGGTGACCGGCGCGCCCTCCGGTCCGTCGAAAAGGAATTTTCCGTCCATCTTTCAGCCGTCCTGCGTGATTCTCTCGATCGCTATATCATCCAGCAAATCAAAGTGCTGCGACGACGATTTGCGTCTCCGGTCAGGCGCGCGGCGCGGTCGGGAGAAGGTGGAGGTTCACGAACTGCACGCCGCGCTCGGCCGTCCGGGCCCATTCGGATTCCTTGTCGAGTTCGAGGTAACGCTTCCACCAGTGGCGCGCCTCGCCAAGATTCCCGGCATCGAATTCGAGCTTTGCCAGGTTGAAGACCGCATCGGCATAGTCGATGTCGACGTCGATCGCTTTCTGCAGGTGTCGGCGGGCCGTGTCGATGCGGCCGCGTCCGCTCATCAGCCCGGCGAGGTTGAACCAGGCCTCGGCGAAGGAGGGATCGAGCTTGAGCGCCCGGGCGTAATCATGTGCGGCGTCCAGATCGAGGCCGGCCGCTCGAAGGCAGTTGGCGCGGTTGAACGCGGCGACCGAGTCGGTGCGGTCTATCGCGAGGTAGCGCTGGTATATTGCGGCGGCTTCGTCGTAGTCGCCTTCCTCCTCGGCCTCTTCGGCTCGTGCGAAAAGCTCTTCGAGTTCCGCCTCCTCGACCGCCCCGAGATCGAGCAGCAATTGTCCGTCGAGCTCGCTCAGGCCTTCGGCGCGCCGCGCATAGATCGACTTCGAGCCTTCGTGGTGGAGGGACAGTGCCGTCAGCGAGGCGACGTGGCTGGAGCGATGGACGGAACGAGCGATCGCTCCCCAGCCGGCGCCACTGGCGATCAGACCCGCATATTTGCGGGCGAGGATCACGTCGCGGAATGAATAGGGTTCGGTGTCGTGCTCGAAAGCGTCGAACAATGACAGGAGATCGAAGTGGCGCGGCGCGATCTTCGCCTGATCGATCAGCGATTGCCGCGGCAGCGCCGATGTCTCGGGCGCGGTCGCGAGCCCGAGCAGCCGCAGAAAGCCGTTCTCGCTGAGCGATCGCCGGCCACAGCCGGCCTCCCGTTCGAAACGAGCCTCGATTTCCGCATCGGTCGCCTTGGTGAGCAGCCCGCGGCCGAAGACCACATAGGCGGTCTGTCGCGTCACGCCGCGGCGCAGGTGCCCGCTCTGGCGCTCGACTTCGCGTGCTATGAGCCGTCGCGGAAACGTGGCAAGCGCCCCGACGATGCCGATTGTCTTGCCGGCGACCGCCATCAGGCCTTCTTCTGCGTGGTCGTCTTCTTTGCCGCGGCGGGTTTGGCGGCAGCACTCTTCGCTGCGGGTTTTGCAGCCGGCTCCGCTTTGCTTTTGCTCTTGGCCGGCGGCTTCGCCTGCGACAGGCTTGCCTTCAATGCGTCCATCAGGTTGATGACGTTGCCGCGGTCAGGCGGGGCTGCGATGATCGGCTTGTGGCCCTTCAACTTCTCGCGGATCATCTGCATCAGCGCGATCTCGTAGCGATCCTCATAGTTTTTCGGATCGAAGGTCGTGGTCTTTTGCTGAATGAGCGCTTCGGCGAGCTGCAGCATTTCCGGCTCGGCATTGCCGACCGGGATGTTGCCGAAATATTCGGCTGTGCCGCGCACTTCATTGGGGTTGCGAAGCGTGCAGACAAACATGCCGGTCTCACGCGGCCCGATGGTGATCACCCGTTCGCGGCTCGAAAGCACGAGGCGCGCGATGGCGAGCTTGCCGCTCCTCCGCAGGGCCTCGCGCAAGACGATGAAGGTCTCCTCGGCCATCGCCCCGTCCGGCGCCAGATAATAGGGCGCGTCCTGGTAGATCACGTCGACGGAGCCTTCGTCGACGAAGGCCTCGATGTTCATCGTGTGGTTGGATTCGATCTTGACGCTTTCGAGGTCGGCCTCGTCGATAACGATGTATTTCTTGTCCTCGTATTCATAGCCCTTCACCAGGTCGGATCGCTCGACCAGGCCGAGTTCCGGGTCAACCGGCTTCATGTTGATCCGGTTATGGGTGTCCTTGTGAAGCTGGTTGAAGGTAATGCGTTCGCTCGTCGTCGTGGCGGGATAGAGCCGTACGGGACAGCTCACGAGGCTAAGCCTCAGATAACCCTTCCAACTTGCCCTGGGTGCCATGATTGTCTCCTGCGCGGTGCTACCCGGTTACTTCTCCGCATTGGAAAGCATAGGCAAATCCCGTGCACAGTCGTCGATTTCGGCCCAGGGATCGCCGGACGTGGCCAAGAGGCCAGGTAACGAAGAATAATTTAAATCCTCGGGAGCGTCGATAGTCTCGAGATCGGCCCAGCTTAAAGGCGTAGAGGCCGGCAGATTCGTGCGGGCGCGCAGCGAATAGGGCGCCGCGGCGGTGTGGCCGCGGGCGTTGCGGTGGAAGTCGATGAAGATGCGCTTGACGCGCTTGCCCTTGCCCATCGTGGTGACGAAGCTCTCGGGAGCCGTCGTCGCCAGATGGGAAGCAATGTCGCCGGTCGACTTGTGGACCTTCTTCCAGTCGCGCTTCGGCCGGATCGGCACGACCACATGGACGCCCTTGCCGCCCGATGTCTTGACGAAGGGGAGGAGGCCGAGCGCCTCGAGCTCGGCCTTGATGTGAATTGCCGCTTCGACTACTTCGCGCCAGCCGATGCCCTCCCCGGGGTCGAGGTCGAAGACGACGCGATCGGGTTTCTCGAGCTGCGCCCGCGTCGAGCCCCAGGAGTGGAATTCGACGACGCCGAATTGCGCCAGCGCCAGGTAGCCTTTGGCATCCTCGACCGAAAGATAGCGTTTCGCCTCGCCTTCGGAGCTCATCGCGTCGAAACCTCTCACCGAAGGCGGCATGCCGGTAAAGGGATGGCGCTGGAAGAAGCAATCCTCGAACTTTCCCGTCGGGCAGCGGACGAGCGAAACCGGGCGACCGAGGATATGCGGCAGCATGAAGTCGCCGACCATGGCGTAATAGAGGGCGAGATCGAGCTTGGTCGGCCCGGACTTGCCGAACAGCCGGCGGGTCGGATTGGTGATCGAGATGCCGGCGAGGTCGGCGTCGGAGATCAGCCGCTTTCGCTGCGGCGAAGTCGGCGTCGAGAGGTCGACGTCGCGCAGCCCCTGGAACACCGCATGGCGGAGGATATTGTCGGTCGTTCGGTTGCCGTAGTGAATACGCGCCCTCAGGACCGGCCGGACCCAGATGATCTCCTTCGGCGCCCCCTCGAGCTTCGCCGCTCCCTCCCTGAGCGGCTCCAGTCGCGCCCGCAACTGTTTCAGCGTTTCGGCGTCGAAGCCGGTTCCGACCTTGCCGCGATATTGCAGCTCGCCGTCGATCCACTCGCCGAGCGCCAGCGCGGCAAGACCTTCTGCGGCCTCGGACAATGTATAGCCGGCGATCACGAAATCTTCCGCCTTCAGCGCCTTGGTCTTGGTCCATGTCTTGGAACGCCCGCTCTGATAAGGGGCCGAGGCACGTTTGGAAATTATCCCTTCGAGCCCCAATTCCGAGGCATGTTCGTAAAAGGCGCGACCGTCGCCGACGACGTGATCGCTGAACTGGATGGCGGACCGGCTCGACAATTGCGCCGCCAGCAATTGCTTGAGCAGCGCCTTGCGTTTCTCGAGCGGAACAGTCGTGAGGCTCCAGCCGTCGAGATGGAGAAGATCGAAGGCATAGAAGACCAGCCTGTTGCCGGCGCCGGCGGAAAGCGCTTCCTGGAGGAGCGAAAAACGGCTGATGCCTTCCTCGTCGAGCACGACGATCTCGCCGTCAATGACAGCATCGCGGCACGGCAGGCGCCGGAAGGCTTCCGGCAAGTCGCCGTAGCGCCTCGTCCAGTCGAGGCCGCCGCGGGTGATGAGCCCCACCTCGCCGCCGGATAGATGCGCCATGGTGCGGTAGCCGTCGAACTTGATCTCATGCAGCCAGACTTCGCGCCCGGGGGCGCTGCCCGGTGGAATCGCCGTCGGCGTGGCAAGCTGAGGCTCTATGCGTGTCGGCGTCGTCGCCTTCGTCGCGCCAGGAAGGGCGGCCGGTTTAAGTTTTACCGCCTTGGCCGCTGGCTTCGGCCTGTCGACGAGCTCCTCGATCCGCCGGCCGGATTTGACGCTTTCCGGCCGGGCGGCGAGAATGTCGGTGGAGAGGTCGGCGGCCGGGTCGCGTTCCTTGAAGAGAAGCCAGTGGCGATGGTCCTCTTCGCCAGGCCGCGGCTTCAGCCGGGTCAGCATCCAGCCGCCCTTGAGCTTTTCGCCGGCGAGGCGAAACTTGAAGGCGCCCTTGCCCAGGCTCTCCTCGACTCGTCCATCGGCGCCCAGACGCCGGCGTCCCAGACGATCATCGGGCCGGCGCCATATTCGCCCTCGGGGATGACGCCCTCGAAATCGATATATTCGATCGGATGATCTTCGGTCTCGACCGCCAGGCGCTTGTCGGCCGGGTTGAGCGACGGGCCCTTGGGCACGGCCCAGCTCTTCAGCACGCCGCCGACCTCAAGTCTCAGGTCATAGTGGTCCGCGGTCGCATGATGCTTGTGCACGACGAAACGGTTGCCGCCGCCGGCGGGGCTGCCGACCGGCTCCGGCGTCTTCGAAAAATCCCGTTTCTTGCGGTAGGCCTCAAGCTTCGTCGTCGCCATACGAGCAAGCTATGGCCTATCCATAAAACCCGCAATATCGGTTGATGCGAGAAGCGTTCCGGCTCGATGGGCTCCGTCTCAGGCGAACCGGCCCGGAACGCCGAGGGCCATGTGGCGGTTGACGTCCTTGTAGAGCAGATAGCGGAACTTGCCCGGTCCGCCGGCATAGCAGGCCTGCGGGCAGAAGGCCCTGAGCCACATATAGTCACCGGCTTCGACCTCGACCCAGTCGGCGTTGAGGCGGTAGACCGCCTTGCCCTCGAGAACGTAGAGGCCGTGCTCCATCACATGGGTTTCCATGAAGGGAATGACGCCGCCGGGCTCGAAGGTGACGATCGTCACATGCATGTCGTGGCGCATGTCCGAAGGATCGACGAAGCGGGTCGTCGCCCAGCGCCCGTCCGTATCCGGCATCGGCGTTGGCGTGATCTCGCGTTCGTTGGTGACAATCGGTTCGGGGAGGGGGATTCCATCCACCCTTTCGTAGGCCTTGCGGAACCAGTGGAACCGGGTCGGCGTGGAGCCGTCATTGCGCAGGCTCCATTCGGCGCCGGGCGGGATGAAGGCGTAGCCGCCGGGCTGCATCTGATGGGTTTCACCGCCGATGGTCAGGCGGAAGTCCCCGTCGACCACGAACAGCACGGCTTCCGCGCGGGGGTCGCTCTCGGGCCGATCGCTTCCTCCCGAGGGTCCTACCTCCATGATGTATTGCGAAAAAGTCTCGGCGAAGCCTGATAGCGGCCTCGAGAGCACCCAGAGGCGCGTGTTCGTCCAGTGCGGCAGGTAGCTAGTGACAATGTCGCGCATCACGCCTTTGGGAATGACCGCGTAGGCCTCGGTGAACACCGCCCGATCCGTCAGCAGGTTCGATTGCGGCGGGTGGCCGCCTTGGGGGAAATAATAGTTGCTCTGCATTTTTTGTTACCTGTTGAAGTGTCTGTTCGAACCGGACTAACGGCCGTTGATGGGGTGAGCGATGGCCGTGCTAGGGACGACATCGCTGGCCGCGGAAGTTTGGAATACAGGTGCGGGTTTGGGGCTTGCAGCCTCGTCGCCATCGAGAACTCGGTGCGCCTGTTCGCGATCGATATCGCCCTCCCAGGCGGCGATGACCACTGCGGCCACGCAATTGCCTATCAGGTTTCCGAGTGCTCGGGCAATGCCAACGAACCAGTCGACCGAGAGGACTAGGACAAGGCCGATGGCCGGAATGACCGGAATGGCCGAAAGCGTTGCCGCCAGCACGACGATGGCGGATCCCGGAATGCCGTGCGCGCCCTTCGAGGTCAGCAGCGCCACGCCGAGGATCAGCAACAGGTCGCCCGGCGCGAGCGGCGTATTGGTCGCCTGGGCGATGAACACGGCCGCGAGCGTCAGATAGATCGAGAAAGCGTCGAGGTTGAACGAATAGCCGGTCGGAACGACCAGGCCGACCGTCGAATCCTTGATTCCGAGCCGTTCGAGCTTGCGCATGACCTGCGGCAGAACGCTGTCGGATGAGGCCGTGGCCAGGACGATCATCAACTCCTCGCGCAAATATCCAAGGAACTTGAAGATGCTGAAGCCGGCAATCCTCATGATCAGCCCGAGAACGCCAAACACGAAAAGGGCGATCGTCGCATAGAGCAGGACGACCAAGTAGCCGAGCTGCTGCAGCGAGCCGATGCCGTATTTTCCGACCGTATAGGCAATCGCGCCGAAGACGCCGATCGGAGCGAGCCGGACGATGAAGCCGATCACCTTGAAAAGCACCTGCGTCGTCTGATCGATCAGCTCGGCGACCTGCCTGCCGCGTTCGCCGACAAGGGCAAGGCCCGATCCGAACAGGACAGCGAACAGCAGCACCTGCAGGATGTCACCCTTGGCGAAGGCGTCGACGACCGTCGTCGGGATGATGCGCATCAGGAAGTCGACCGTGCCGGTGACCTGGGAAACCTTTTCGGTGTAGGCGCCCAAGGCGCTTGCATCGAGTGTTGCCGGATCGACATTCATCCCGTGGCCGGGGCCGAAGACGTAGGCGGCGATCAGTCCCAGCGCGAGCGCCAGCGTCGTCACGGCCTCGAAATAGATGAGCGACTTGAGGCCGACCCGTCCGACCTTTCTCAGGTCCCCGGCACCGACGATGCCGTGCACGACCACGCCGAATACCAGCGGCGCGATCACCATCTTGATCAGCTTGATGAAGCCGTCCCCCAGCGGCTTCAGCTGTGCCGCAAACTGCGGCCAGACAACGCCGACAAGGATACCGAGGACGAGCGCGATGATGACTTGTCCGAACAAGGACCTGCTAAACTTGGACATTTGTTCCTCCCAGAAAACGCTGTGAGCCTGGCGCTGCGGCAGGCAATGGCTTGTGCTCAAGCCGATGCGCGGCCCGCTGCCGCCGCCTGCTCGTGGACTTGGACCGCTTCTAACGACGTGCACCCTCCTCGTGCGACGCCCGGTCCATCCCTGGCGATGGGAACAGAAGGAGTGTGATATGTCCAATATATTGTTTGATTGGATCAATACATATATCATATCGACATGGTGAATGTGGAGGTCGCGATGGAGCTACGGCATCTGCGCTATTTTCTCGCCGTCGCCGAGGCGGCGAGTTTCACGGCGGCGGCAAAGAGCTTGAATATCTCGCAGCCGCCCTTGAGCCAGCAGATCAAGGATCTGGAGGAAGAGGTCGGCACACGTCTCTTCGAGCGTTCGAGCCGGCATGTCGAACTCACCGAGGCCGGCGTCAGTTTTCTCGAGCAGGCGCGGATGATCCTCGGGCAGGTGGAACATGCCACGCATCAGGCGCGCGCCATCGGATCCGGCCAGGTGGGCATGCTCAATATCGGCACGACCGGCTCGGTCCTGCTCGGGCAGCTGTCGACCTTGATCGCGAGATTCCGGGATCGTCGGCCGGGCGTCTTCGTCCGCATTCATGAAATGGATCCGCAGGCGCAGGAACTGGCGCTGCTGTCGCATCGCACCGACCTCAGCTTCGTGCGCAAGCCCCGCTACAATGCCGAACTCGTCGCCAAGGTTGCCTGGCAGGAAAAGGTTGGCGTCGCCCTGCCGGCGCATCATCCGCTCGCCCGCCATGAAACGGTCGAGCTCGGCGCGCTGCGGCAGGAAAGCTTCGTCTTTCTCCGACTGGCGGATTCGCGCTTCGCCCGCTATCTGCACGACTGCTGCGTCGCTGCAGGCTTCGTGCCGAACATCACCAACGAAGTGGTGGAATCCTATTCGCTGACCAGCCTCGTCTCCGCCGGTCTCGGCGTGGCGCTCGTTCCCGAATGCATCCGGAATCTTTCGCGTCCCGGTGTCGTCTATCGTCCGCTTGCGGATCCCGCGCCGGAAGCGGATGTCTATGTTCTCAGCCGGCCGAACCACGGCCCCGTGGTCGCGAGCTTCCTCGAGGAAACTGCGGCGATGTTCGGCTAGGGCGGCGCCTCAGCTCTCTCCCGGCCGGTGGCCGCCGATGGCGCGGGTCAATTCGTCCGCGGTCCGGCGAACGAGAGAGCCGAGCGTCTCGAGCCTGTCGTCGTCGATGCGGACCGACGGTCCCGAGATCGAAATGCCGCCGATCGCCTCACCATACTCGTTGAACAGCGGCGCGGCGATGCAGCGCATGCCGAGCGTGTGTTCCTCGTCGTCGATCGACCAGCCGCGATTGCGGATCTCCTGGATGTTCCTGATCAGCGCCGGCAGTGTCTTGAGCGTGCGGTCGGTGAAATGGGTCAGCGTCTTGCCGCTGAGCGTCTTGGCGATCTCGGTATCCGACCAGGTGGAGAGGATCGCCTTGCCGATGCCAGAGGCGTGGCTAGGGCCACGCCGTCCCGGGCGGAAAAAGGCACGCATCGGCGCATGGCTTTCGACCTGCGAGATGAACACGACGTCGCCGTCGTCTTCGATGCCGATATTGGCGGTCTCGCCGCTTTCCTCCATCAGCCGTTTCAGGAAGGGCCGGCTGATCGTGCCGAGTTTGCGGAACCGCAGGAAGGCGTTGCCGATCTCGAAGGCCCGCACTCCAATCGTCCACTCGCCGGTATCTGGATCATGCGCGACCATGCCGTGGCTCGATAGCGAGGTCAGCAGGCGGTGGATCGTCGATGGCGCCAGCCCCGTCTCGTCGGCCAGATCGGTCAGCGTCGAACCGTCGCGATCTGCCACGAGGCTGAAAAGCGCCAGGCTGCGGTCCAGCACCTGAACGGAGGAAGGCGTCGAATTGGGGCCTGCCTTCCGGCCCCGCTTGCCTTTCGTCTGCTCCGATACGACCGCCACCGCCGAATACTCCGTCACGACTCTTTCCTTAGCCAATAGCGGCGACGCACGGTTTTGACCAGTGCCGGCGTGCAGGAGCGCCTGATGCCAATTTCCATATAATGGCAATTAATTCCATTTTTGTGTTGACGATATGAAATTATGGATTATGTTTCCATCAAACAGGAGGAGTTCCCATGGCCAAGATGCGCGCTGTCGATGCAGCGGTTCATGTTCTGGAAAAGGAGGGGATCGATTGCGCCTTCGGCGTTCCGGGTGCGGCGATCAATCCGCTCTATTCGGCGCTCCAGGCGCGCGGATCGATCCGCCATATTCTTGCCCGCCACGTCGAAGGCGCCTCGCACATGGCGGAGGGCTATACCCGGGCGAAGCACGGCAATATCGGCGTCTGCATCGGCACGTCAGGCCCGGCCGGCACCGACATGATTACCGGCCTCTACTCGGCCTCGGCGGATTCGATCCCGATCCTCTGCATCACCGGCCAGGCGCCGCGCGCCCGTCTCGACAAGGAGGATTTCCAGGCCGTCGACATCGCAGCGATCGCCGGGCCGGTCACGAAATGGGCGGTCACGGTCATGGAGCCGGCACTGGTCCCGTTCGTTTTCCAGAAGGCGTTCCATCTGATGCGCTCGGGCCGCCCCGGCCCGGTCCTCATCGACCTGCCGGTCGACGTCCAGCTTGCCGAAATCGAGTTCGATCCTGAGACCTATGAGCCGCTGGCGCCCTACAAGCCGGCCGCGACCCGCGCCCAGGCCGAAAAGGCGCTCGCCATGCTGAACGCGGCGGAGCGGCCGCTGATCGTCGCCGGCGGCGGCATCATCAATGCGGACGCCTCGGATCTCCTCACCGAATTCGCCGAGATCACCGGCGTCCCGGTCATTCCGACCCTGATGGGCTGGGGCACCATTCCGGACGACCATCCGCTGATGGCCGGCATGTGCGGCCTGCAGACCTCGCATCGCTACGGCAACGCGACGCTACTTGCCTCCGATTTCGTCTTCGGCATCGGCAACCGCTGGGCCAACCGCCACACCGGCAACGTCCCGACCTATACGGAAGGTCGCAAGTTCATCCATGTCGATATCGAACCGACCCAGATCGGCCGCGTTTTCGCGCCGGACTTCGGTATCGTTTCGGATGCGGGGGCAGCCCTCAAGCTCTTCCTCGACGTCGCGACCGAATGGAAGACTGACGGCAAGCTGCGCGACTGGTCGGCCTGGGCCGAGGAGTGCCGCGAGCGCAAGCGCACGATGCTGCGCAAGACCCATTTCGACCAGACGCCGCTGAAACCGCAGCGCGTCTATGAAGAGATGAACAAGGCCTTCGGCCGCGACACCTGCTTCGTCTCGACCATCGGCCTCAGCCAGATCGCCGGCGCGCAGTTCCTGCACGTCTACAGGCCGCGCAACTGGATCAACTGCGGCCAGGCGGGTCCGCTCGGCTGGACCCTGCCGGCAGCGCTCGGTGTGCGTGCTGCCGATCCCAACCGGCCGATCGTCGCGCTTTCCGGCGACTACGACTTTCAGTTCCTGATCGAGGAGCTCGCCGTCGGGGCGCAGCACAAGCTCCCTTACCTGCATGTCGTCGTCAACAATTCTTACCTCGGACTGATCCGCCAGGCCCAACGCGGCTTCGACATGGATTTCGAGGTGAGCCTCGCCTTCGACAACATCAATGCGAGCGGCGATGCGGAGAAGGGCTATGGCGTGGACCACGTGGCGGTCGCCGAAGGCCTCGGCTGCAAGGCGATCCGGGTCAAGAGCCCCAACGAGTTCGCCGACGCCTTCGGACGGGCGCAGGCCCTGATGGAGGAACACCAGGTGCCGGTCGTCATCGAATTCATCCTCGAGCGCGTCACCAACATCGCCATGGGCGCCGACATCAACGCGGTCGTCGAGTTCGAGGAGCTTGCCGCGCGCGGCGAGGACGCGCCGACCGCGATCGCCGCCCTGCTCGATTGAAAACCATCCAGAGCGCGGGATGGAAAGAGCGTCTTTCCGCCCGCACCCTCACCTTGCAAGAGGAGTAACCGCATGCCGAGATTTGCGGCAAACCTGACCATGCTGTTCAACGAGGCGCCGTTCCTCGACCGTTTTGCGCTCGCCGCGAAGGCCGGCTTCGAAGGCGTGGAATATCTCTTTCCATACGAGTTCGAAAAAATGGCCCTGCGCACGGCCCTCGAGCGCAACGGCCTCACCCAGGTTCTCCATAACCTGCCGGCCGGCGATTGGTCGCGCGGCGAGCGCGGCATCGCCATCCTGCCGGACCGGGTCGATGAATTCCGCCGGGGTGTCGCGAGCGCCATCGACTATGCGACTGCGCTCGACTGCAATCAGGTCAACTGCCTCGTCGGCATCGCACCCGACGGTGTGCCGGATAGCACGCTGCGCACCACGCTCGTCGGCAATCTGAAGCTCGCGGCGACGGAGCTCGGCAAGCACGGCATCCGCCTGTTGATCGAGCCGATCAACCGCTTCGACATTCCGAGCTTCTATCTCAACACTGTCGGTGAGGCGGCTTCGATCATCGAAGAGGTCGGCAGCGACAACCTGTTCGTCCAGTACGATCTCTACCACCAGCAGCGTACCGAGGGCGAACTGATCGGTACTTACAAGCGCTATTCCGACCGCATCGCCCACGTCCAGCTCGCCGACAACCCCGGCCGCAACGAACCGGGCACCGGCGAGATCAACTACCCCTTCGTCTTCGACGCGCTGGAGGCCGCCGGCTACGGGGGCTGGATCGGTTGCGAATACAAGCCACGCACGACGACGGCGGAGGGCCTCGGCTGGCTCGGCACTGAGTGCGCGCGCAACCAATCTGCAGACATCATCAAGATCAGGAGCTAAGCACAATGGCAACTATCGGTTTTATCGGACTGGGTATCATGGGCACGCCGATGGCGCGCCACCTGCAGGATGCGGGTCACACCGTCGTCACCTCGAAATTCGCCATTCCGCCGCGCCAGGAGCTCCTTGATCATGGTCTGCGGTTCGTCGAGACGCCGAAGGCACTCGCCGAGACCGTCGACACGATCATCCTGATGCTGCCGGACACGCCGGAAGTGAAGGACGTTCTCTTCGGCGAGAACGGCGTCTCTCTGGGTCTCGGCAAGGGCAAGCTGGTCATCGACATGAGCTCGATCTCGCCGATCGAGACGAAGGAATTCGCCAGGAAGATCCGCGAAACGGGGGCCGAATACCTTGACGCGCCGGTTTCCGGCGGCGAGGTCGGGGCGAAGAACGCCACGCTGAGCATCATGGTCGGCGGCACGCCGGAATCCTTCGAGCGCGCCTTGCCCCTCTTCAAGCTGATGGGCAAGAACATCACGCTCGTCGGCGATTGCGGCGACGGTCAGGTCACCAAGGTTGCCAACCAGATCATCGTCGCGCTGACGATCGAGGCGGTATCCGAAGCGCTGGTCTTCGCCTCGAAGGCGGGCGCCGATCCGGCCCGCGTCCGCGAGGCGCTGATGGGCGGCTTTGCCTCCTCGCGCATCCTAGAGGTTCACGGCGACCGGATGATCAAGCGGACTTTCGAACCGGGCTTCCGCATCTCGCTGCACCAGAAGGATCTGAACCTGGCCCTGCAGGGGGCGAAGAGCCTCGGCATCTCGCTGCCGAATACGGCGGCGACGCAGGAGCTCTTCAACAACTGCGCCGCCAATGGCGACAGCGGGCTCGACCATTCCGGTCTGGTCCGGGCGCTCGAGCGCATGGCGAACCACGAGGTCGCCTGACGCACCTAGAGCGGGATGAGGAAAAGTGTGTGCGGTTTTCCGCCCGCATCCCGCTCTAATCTTTAGAGTCGATCAGCGTTTATGCTTTTCGGTCGCTCGACCCAAAAGCATCGTGATCTTAGATGTGCATGGTCGACCGGGCGGGCGTCCCCATCCACTACGGCAATCATGCATCCGGGCGGCGGAAGGAGGAGCCGCCGCCCGGGATTTTCCGAATGGGAGGGAAAATGGCCGCCATTGCCGATCCGCGTCAATTCCTGGAGTCGTTGTTCACCTCGGCGGTCGCCGCTGCCGATCCGATGCGCGTCCTTGCCGCCAATCTTCCGGAACGGCCGAAGGGCCGCACCGTCGTCATCGGCGCCGGCAAGGGTGCCGCGCAAATGGCGCAGGCCTTCGAGGCGCTGTGGCCGGGGCCGCTCAGCGGCGCCGTCGTGACGCGCTACGGCTTCGGCGTTCCTTGCAGGCACATTGATGTGCTCGAAGCCTCGCATCCCTTGCCGGATGAGAGCGGACTACAGGCCTCGAAACGTCTGCTCGCCGAGGTCAGCGGCCTGACGCCGGATGATCTGGTTGTGGCGCTGATCTGCGGCGGCGGTTCGGCGCTGCTCCCGTCGCCGCCGGCAGGGCTTTCGCTCGAGGACGAGATCGCCGTCAACCGCGCGCTGCTTGCTTCCGGTGCGCCGATCCGGGCGATGAATGCCGTGCGCAAGCACGTCTCGACCATCAAGGGCGGGCGACTGGCCGTCGCAGCCTACCCGGCGCGGGTCGTGTCGCTCGTCGTTTCCGACATCCCCGGCGACGATCCCGCATTGGTCGCCTCCGGTCCAACGCTTGCCGACGACAGTACGCGCGCCGACGCCTTGAAGCTCGTCGAGCGCCATCGCCTGGCACTGCCCGAAAGCGTCCTCGCCTGGATGGCGAGCGAGGCGGCGGATGCGCCGAGGTCCGACGATCCACGTTTTGCCCAAAATCAAGT
Organism: Sinorhizobium fredii USDA 205; assembly: GCF_001461695.1. Classification (GTDB taxonomy): domain Bacteria; phylum Pseudomonadota; class Alphaproteobacteria; order Rhizobiales; family Rhizobiaceae; genus Sinorhizobium; species Sinorhizobium fredii. Next base: position 107,594 of record NZ_AUTC01000146.1, read on the forward strand.
TCGGCTGATCGCATCGGCCGGCGTCTCGCTGGAGGCTGCTGCGGCCGAGGCGCGGGCGGTCGGCGTCGAGGCGATCATCCTTTCGGATTCCGTCGAGGGCGAGGCGCGCGATGTCGGGATGGTCCATGCGGCAATCGCGCGCGAGGTCGCGACCCGCAGCCGTCCCTTCAACAAGCCAGTCGTCGTGCTTTCCGGCGGCGAAACCACCGTGACGGTGAACGGCGCCGGCAGGGGCGGCCGCAACAGCGAGTTCCTGCTATCGCTCGCCCTCGGCATCGACGGCGTCGGCGGCATCTCCGCGCTCGCCGCCGACACCGACGGCATCGACGGTTCGGAAGACAATGCCGGCGCCTTCGCCGACGACACCACGATCGCCCGCCTACTTGGGCGGCGGATCGACGCGGCGGCGCTGCTTCAGCGCAACGATAGCTGGGCGGCCTTCGATGCGCTCGGCGACATCTTCAAACCGGGGCCGACCGGCACCAACGTCAACGATTTCCGGGCGATGCTGATCCAGTGAGCACAGCCGGGATAAACAACAACAGACGGGAGGAAATGCGATGAAATCCCTGCCGATCCGGCCCCTGTCGCGGGCCGAATTCGCCCCCTTCGGCGACGTGATCGAACTCGACGAGGCAAAAAGCTTCGCCATCAATGCCGGCAAATGCATTCGTTACCACGATCTCGCAACGGTCGAGACGACAGGCCCTGCGGCGCGCGCCCTGATCAGCCTGCTGCGCGGCGAACCTTATGAAATTCCGCTGCCGCTCAAGTTGGTGGAGCGCCATCCGCTCGGCAGTCAGGCCTTCGTGCCGCTGACGGAGAACTCATTCCTCGTCGTCGTCGCCCCGGATGAGAACGGCAGGCCGGGCGAGCCGATCGCCTTCGAGACCGCGCCCGGCCAGGGCGTCAACATCGCCCGCAATGTCTGGCACGGCATCCTGACGCCGCTCAACGGAGTATCCGATTTCGTCGTCGTCGATCGCGGCGGCGAGGGCTGCAATCTGGAAGAACATTTCTTCGACATGCCGTACCGGGTCGAATACGCCTGACCGACATCGTGGCCTCCACACTTGTTGCGAGGCCATCGAGCTCTTAGTTTCGGGCCATCCGAGTCCGTGATCTATTGAGCAATGCTTCAGTCGGCGAGAAAAGTGTGGGGAGAGACCGGGTGGGGCGTACCGACCTCGGTCGCCCTGCATCTGGTGCTGGCGTTTCTCCTGCTGGTTCGGCTCCCCGAGCACGCTCCGCCGGCAAAGGAGCAGAGCATCAATGTCGAGCTCGTTTCGCCGCCGAAGCCTGAGGCGAAGCCGCAAGAGAAACCGAAGGAGGCAAAGCCCGAGCCTTCCCGATCGCAGCCGCAGGTCTTCGAATCCGCTTCGGCTAAAGTCGACAAGGAAAAACCCCCGCAGCCGCAATTGCCGCCTGCCGCGCCAAGCCGGATCGACAAACCGAAATCACCCGATGCGCAAGCAAAGCCCGCCCCGGCCAAGACGGAGAGTGCCGACAAGCCGGCCGAAACAAGGGCGGCATTTGCGGAGTTGCGGGTTGAGGCCGAAGACGCGGTGAGCAACGCGGAAGATGCCGACCCGGCGCCGCAAAGCGCGCCTGTTCCCAAGGAGAAGCCCGTTGCCGAAGAAGTGAAAGAGGACGTGGCGCAGGAGCCGTCGGAGGCTGCCTATGAGCGCCAGCCGAGCGAACTGGTGCAAGCGAAGCAACTTTATTCCAAGGATGCCCTGTCGGACCCGCGCGTCAAACAGGCGATCGGCAGGCTGCCGCCGAAGAGGCGCATCGTCCAGCTTTGCACCATCGAGGCGCTGGAACAGGTGCGCCGCCAAAGATCTGACGCTTTCCCGGACATGCTGGTCCCGTTCGGTCCCGTCGGCGGTTTGGTTTCGGCCTCCGGTCTCAGCGCCAGCGGCGGCGCCTATCGAAGCCGCGGGAAATGGTACGCGATCGACTTCAAATGCGAGGTCAATTCGGAGACGACGTCGGTCGCCTCCTTCAGCTTTGCGATCGGCGGGGCTATTCCGAAAAGCGAGTGGGGCGTGCGCCAGCTGCCGAGGGAATAGGTGTTGGGTGAGCGAACTGGCTGAGGACGAGGCTCGACGGCCGATCCTGAGTCACCCCTCCCCAACCCCTTGTAACTTGAAAGCTGCCGCTTGTGCTATGGCTATGGCTGCGGTGGCGGATGGCATTTGCCGACATCTGAAGCGACGAAGCGGTCGCGAAGGTGAGAGGCGGGCGCGGCAGGTTAAGCCCCTCCCACCTGTGGGGAGGGGTTGGGGGAGGGGTCTCTTCAGCGCATCATCGCCAGTGCCGCGCCGAAAAAGTCCTCGCCTCCGAAGTTCCCCGATTTGAGAGCCAGCAGCATGTCGCCCTGGGCGTTGCCGACCGTGCGAAGCACCGGCACGCCGGGGGCGATCTCGGGGCCGATCAGGAAGGCGGGGATGGCGAGTCTGTCGACCGTTGCACCTGACGTCTCGCCGCCGGCGACGACGAGGCGCTTGACGCCGCTGGCCACCAGTTCGCTGGCGATCGTCGCGGTTGCAGTTTCGATGGCGTGACCGGACGCCTCGCGCCCGTATTGCGATTGCAGGCGTGATACCACATCGGGCGAGGCGCTTGCGGCGATGACGACCGGGCCCGCGGAAATCCGCTCGCCGGCCCAGGCAATCGCCGCGGCAATTTCGTCGGACCCCTTGAGCAACCTTTCGGTGTCGAGCCGCAGCACCGGCAACGCCCGTTCCGCCACTTCGAGCTGCCGCAGCGTCGCGGCGGAACAACTGCCGGCGACGATCGCAGCCAAGCCTCCGACGGGTCGAACAGCATCCGACGCGGGGGCGTCTGCCGAAGAGGCGCGACCAGAGCGCGCGATGGCGCGCGCAAGGCCGAGCCCCAGGCCGGAGGCGCCGGTCGATACCGGCGTCCGCAGCGCCACCTCACCCAGCGTTTCGAGGTCGCGCTCTGAGGTCGCGTCGGCGATCGCCGCGGTCATGCCATCGCCATGCAAGGCATCGAGCCGCGCCCTGACTGCGGCGGGTCCGGCCGTAACAGTCGGCAAATCGACGAGACCGACGCTGCCTTGCGACTGCCGTGCCAGGACCCGCACCAGATTGGCGTCGTGCATCGGATTGAGCGGGTGATCCTTGAGCGGGCTTTCGTTGAGCGGTTGGCCATTGACGAAGAGATGGCCGAGATAGACCGTCCGTCCGGTTTCCGGAAAGGCCGGGGTGACGAGCACGACGCCGCCACCCGCAGCTCGGGCGAGCGCTTCCGTCACCGGGCCGATATTGCCCTGATCGGTGGAATCGAAGGTCGAACAGATCTTGTAGAGCACATGGGTGGCTCCGCGATCGCGCAACCAACGGTCTGCCTTGCTTGCGGCAGCGACGGCCTCGTCGGCGGCAACCGAGCGGATCTTCAGCGAGACGACGACCGCGTCGACCTCGGGCAAGGCGATTGACGGGTGGGGAATGCCGACCGTCTGCACGGTACGAAGTCCGTTTTTCGTCAGGGTATTGGCGAGGTCGGCGGCGCCTGTATAGTCGTCGGCGATCGATCCGAGAATGATGCTCATTGGTCAGCTCCTCGCAAAAGGTTTGAACCAGCCTAGGCCGTCGACCGTTTCGCCGCGCGGGGTGTACTCGCAGCCGACGAAACCGGCGTAGCCGAGCCGGTCTATCTCGGCGAAGAGATAGGGATAGTTCAGCTCTTCGCCGTCCGGCTCCTGCCGCGAAGGCACGCTGGCGATCTGGATGTGGCCGCTGATCGGCAGCAGGCGGCGGAGCGCCATCGTGACGTCGCCATGGATGATCTGGCGGTGGTAGATGTCGAACTGGAGCTTGAGGTTCGCAAGCCCGAGTTCGGCGATCAGCCGTTCGGCGGCGCCGAAATCGTTGAGGAAATAGCCGGGCATGTTGCGCCCGTTGATCGGCTCCAGCAGGAGGTCGAGTCCGTTCTCGGCGAGGCGCTCGGCCGCATAGGCGACGGAGCGCCGGTAGCAGTCTGACGCCTCCGGATCGGAGGGGTCGGCGAGGCCCGCCATCAGATGCAGCCGCTTGACGCCGGTCGCGGCAGCATAATCGAGCGCGCGTTCGACGTCGGATTTCAACTCCTCGAAGCGGCCGGGGAGGGCGGCGATGCCGCGCTCGCCCGCCGCCCAGTCGCCCGGCGGCAGGTTGAAGAGGGCCTGCTGCAGGCCGTTTCGAGCCAATCGCTCGGCGATCGCCTCCGGCGCCGCCTCATAGGGAAAGAGATACTCGACGGCCGTAAAGCCGGCTCCGGCGGCGGCGTTGAAGCGGTCGAGGAACGACCACTCGTTGAACATCATCGTCAGATTGGCGGCGAAAACGGGCATCTCGATCGTCCTTATGCCTTGTCCGTGCCGGGCAACTTGGCGCCGGAGAGCTGCGCATAGAGGCGCGCCAGCGATGAATCGTCGTCGCGCCCCATGCCGGCACCGGAGGCAGCGAGATACATCTGCAGGGCAGCCGCCACCAGCGGCACCGGATAGCGCTCGGTCCGTGCCATGTCCTGGACGATGCCGAGATCCTTGACGAAGATCTCGATTGCGCTGAGCGGCTTGTAGTCGCCCGCAAGCACATGCGGGACGCGGTTTTCGAACATCCACGAATTGCCGGCCGAGGCGGTGATCACCTCGTAAACTTTTTCGAGATCGAGCCCCTGCTTGGCGGCGAAGGTGATCGCCTCGCAGGCGGCGGCGATGTGCACGCCGGCCAGGAGCTGGTTGATCATCTTGAAGGCCGCTCCGGTTCCGGCGGCGTCGCCAAGCTCGTAGACCTTGGCGGCCATCGCATCGAGTGCCGGCCGGGCGGCGGCGAAGGCTTCAACCGAGCCCGACGCCATGATCGTCAGTTCGCCCTTCGCGGCGCGCGCGGCGCCGCCGGAGATCGGAGCATCGAGATAGTGGAGGCCGAGCGCTTCGACTTGCTCAGACAGGCGACGTGCGATGGCCGGGTCCATGGTCGCGGAAGAGACGAAGACCGCGCCGGGCTTCATGGCCGCGGCGATGCCGTCTGCGCCGAACAGGACGGTCTCTGTCTGGGCGGCGTTCACGACCACCGAAACGACAATATCGGCATCGGGCACGGCCTGCCGCAGCGTCGCGGCGCCGCGGCCGCCCTCAGCGACGAAGCGATCGACGGCTGCCGGGGTAATGTCGTAGCCGACGACCTTGAGGCCGGCGCGTTTCATGGACCGGGCCATTCCGAAGCCCATGGATCCGAGACCGATCACAGCCGCAGTGACGGCGCGTCCCGGATTTTCAGCATGCGGTGACATCAACAGATTCTCCAGTTCTGATGGGGCAACGGAGCGCCGCCGGGTCGAAGGATCCGGCGGTGCCGATTTGGAAGCTTACCGGTTCACGGTCTTTGCGGGAACCGCCAGCACCGCCAGTGAACCGATAATGAGCGCTGTGGCCAGGAGATACATGCCGGCGCTGTTGCTGCCGGTGAAGTCCTTGAGATAGCCGACCAGGAAGGGCCCGAGGAAACCGGCGAGATTGCCGACCGAGTTGATCCAGGCGATGCCGGCCGCAGCGCCCGTCCCGGCCAGGAAGGCCGTCGGCAGCGACCAGAAGAGCGGTGCGCAACTGATAGCGCCGGCGGCGGCGAGCGAGAGGCAGACGATCGCCAGCGACGTGCTCGTTGCCATGGTCGCCGCAATGAAGCCGCCGGCAGCGACGACGGCCGGGACGACGAGGTGCCAGCGGCGTTCGCGGAACCGGTCCGAGGAGCGCCCGAGCGCCAGCATGGCGACGAAGGTGCAGATATAGGGGATCGCGGAAATCAGGCCGATATTGAGGTTCCCGGTGACGCCGGTCGCCTTCACGAGCGTCGGCATCCAGAAATTCAGGCCGTATTGTCCGAGCACGAAGCAGAAGTAGATGAGGCACATCAGCCAGACGCGCGGGTCGGTCAGGGTTCCCTTGATGCTGTGCGGGCTCGATGATTTGCTCCGGTTCTCGGCGTCGATATTGGCGGCCAGCAGCTTCTTTTCTTCCTTCGACAGCCACTTCGCGTGCCCGATCGTGTCGTCAAGATAGAAGAAGGTGGCGATGCCGAAAATAATCGCCGGGATCGCCTCGATCAGGAACATCCACTGCCAGCCGGAAAGGCCGTGCGTTCCGTGGAAACTGTCCATCAGCAGGCCGGAAAGCGGATTGCCGAATATGGACGAGATCGGGATTGCCGACATGAAGATGGTGATGATCTTGGCGCGCCGATGCGCCGGATACCAGGTGGTCAGATAAAGGATGATGCCGGGGAAGAAGCCTGCCTCTGCGACACCCAGCAGGAAGCGCAGGATGTAGAACACCGTTTCCGAGGTGGTGAACATGAAGGCAGCGGAGATAACGCCCCAGGTGATCATGATGCGGGCGATCCACACCCGGGCCCCGACCTTGTTGAGGATGACGTTGCTCGGCACCTCGAACAGAAAATAGCCGATGAAGAAAATGCCGGCACCGATGCCGTAGGCCGCTTCCGAGAGGCCGAGCTCGCTCGACATCTGCAATTTCGCGAAACCGACATTGACGCGGTCGAGATAGGCGACCACGTAGCACAGCATCAGGAACGGGATAATTCTCCAAAACACCTTGCCATAGGCGCGATCTTCCACCGACCGGTCTGAATAGACGCCGTCGATCGGCGCCGGGGTTTCCAGGGTCATGATTTCCTCCTCCAGTAATTTTCGTCGGGGCCTCCTTGCAAATTCCTCCGACGGAGCGGCGCAAAATGGCAGCGCTGCCACTTTCTGTAAGCCACTTTGGCAGCGCTGCCAAGTCGAAATTGGTAGCGCTGCCAAAAAAAATGAGGTATCTGGATTCGATGGCGATGCGCCGGCGGGGAGCGATGCGGCCGGCAGCCAGAGAGTCAGGTCGAACGTGGATTTCGATTTCAAGCAGCAGAGCGCGGTGACGCTTGCGGAGGTCGCCGAAGCCGCCGGTGTTGGCGAGAGCACGGTATCGCGCGTGCTCAGAAACGAGGGGTCGTTTTCGCGCAAGGCGAGGGAGCGGGTGCTGGAGGCGGTCGAGCGGCTCGGCTATGTGCCGAACCGGATCGCGGGAACGCTCGCTTCCGCCGGATCGCGCCTCGTCGCCTTCGTGATCCCTTCGCTCTCCAACATCGTCTTCCCCGACGTGCTGCGTGGGGCAAGCGGGGTTTTGGAGAAGAACAAGCATCAGGCCGTCTTTTCCGTGACCGATTATGATCCGCAGCGCGAGGAGGCGCTTGTCGCCGCGATGCTCGCCTGGCGGCCGACGGCGGTCATGCTTGCCGGCTTCGAACATACGGAAGGCACCCTGAAGATGTTGCGTGCCAGCGGTTGCCGGGTCGTGGAAGTGCTCGATGTCGATGGAGCAGCGGTCGATCTGGCCGTCGGCTTTTCCAATCGTGCGGCCGGGCGCGCAAGTGCCGAATTCCTCCTGAAGCGCGGCTATCGCCGGATCGGCTATGTCGGGCACGATCTCGATCGCGATACCCGCGCCGGCAAGCGCTTTGCCGGATTCCGCGAAACGCTCGCCGCTTCCGGCTATCCACTTCTCGATCGGGAGATCTGCTCCGGCGCGTCGTCGGTGGAGAGTGGGCGACTGGGCCTGGAGCGACTGCTCGCCAGATATGCCGATCTCGACGCGGTCTATTTTTCGAACGACGACATGGCGCTCGGGGGTTACTTTCACTGCCTGTCACGCGGGATTTCGATCACCGCGCAACTGGCGATCTTCGGTTACAACGGCCTCGATATCGGCCGGGTAACGCCGCAGCCGCTGTCGACCATTCGCACCCCTCGCGTTGCGACGGGGCAATTGGCGGCGGAGCTTGTCGTCACCAACGCGCCGCCCCAGGTGGTCGATCTCGGCTTCGAACTGGTCGAAGGCGCAACCGCCTGAACTGAAAGGATTTGCCAATGTCCGAGAGTGGCCTGCGCGAGGAAATCTGTCGCTACGGACGATCGCTGTTCGAGCGCGGGCTGACGCCGGGCTCCTCCGGCAACATCTCGCTCAGGCTCGACGACGGCGGCTGGCTGGTGACGCCCACCAACGCATCGCTCGGCTTTCTCGACCCCGCCCGCATCTCGCGGCTCGACTCCGCGGGCAGGCTCGTCTCCGGCGACAAGCCGACGAAGGAGATCCCGCTGCACGCCGCCCTCTACGAGTCGCGCGGCAGCGCCCGTGCCATCGTCCATCTCCATTCGACCCACGCGGTGGCGCTCACCATGCTGCCCGAGATCGATCCGCGCGCCGCGCTGCCGCCGATGACGCCCTACTACCTCATGCGGGCCGGCGAGACCGCACTGGTGCCCTACTACCGCCCCGGCGATCCGGCGGTCGCCGATGCGATCCGCGGCCTCGCCGGCAAATATTCCTCCGTGCTGCTTGCCAATCATGGGCCGGTCGTCGCCGGCGACAGCCTCGAAGCGGCTGTCTTCGCCACGGAGGAACTGGAGGAGACGGCCAGGCTCTACCTGCTCCTGCGCAACCTCAATCCGCGCTATCTCACCCCGGACCAGGTGAGCGATCTCGTCCAAACCTTTGGCCTCGATCTGCCGTCGCACCACGACCATGATGGGCACGACCACGGCTGAGCCCGCTATTTCGCGACAGCTGGATTCTTGAAATTCGTTTTTTGGAACATCCCCTTACACCTGGATGGGGCGCGCTTCTTCTGCCCCACATCCGCGACTTTTAGTGCGCCGCACAAACCCTGCGTGCATTTTTGATGCGGTGCGGCGACGATGTGGGCTTGACCAGACGCTCTCTCAAGGCCTCTATTCGTATGACTGATCTGCTGGACCAACCAGTAGATCAGTGGAGGGGTGGCGCCGATGACTGGCAGTCCGATACTCACGCAGATGCCGAAGGTGGGGCGCAGCCTCGACCGCCGGACGGCGCGCGAGGTGATTGCCGACAAATTGATGGTACTGGTGGCGACGAATATGCTCCGGCCAGGTGACGAACTCCCCGGCGAAAGGGAACTCGCCAACGTCCTCCATGTCAGCCGCGAGACGGTGCGCGGTGCCATTCAGACGCTTGCGGCGCGCGGCATCATCGAGGTGTCGCAGGGAAGCCGAAGCCGTGTTGCGGATGTCGATCTAAGCGACGTCACGGTGACGATCGCCTCGCCGAATGCCATCGACAGCTATGATCTCGAGGACGTTCACGCCGCACGACTGCACATCGAGCTGAAAGTGGTGGGCGATGCCGCCGATAAGATCGACACGGATGCGCTTAAGAAGCTCGAAAGCCTGCTCGAGGCGCAGAAGCTCTGCGGTGACGACGCGATGCGCTTCCTGATCTGCGACCGCGAATTCCACGTGGCGATCTACCGGGCCTGCGGCAATCCGCTGCTCTCGGACTTCGTCACGGACCTCTATACTTACATGATGGACTACCGGCGCAGCGCCATGTCGCGCGCCGGTGCGATCGAGGCGAGCTACAGGGACCACAGCGAGATCGTCGAGGCGCTGCGGCGCCACGACCGTGAAGCGGTCGTCGCGGCTTTTCACCAGCACCTGATGCGCATCTATCGGACAACGAAGGAATTGCTCGTCGACGGGAGCGGCAGGAAACAGAAACAGAAGGGCACGCGCAACCCGGAATGATCCGGGTGGGGCCGAACGGAGGAGGTTCGCCGCGAATGCATGTTATGATCATCGGTGCGGCCGGCATGATCGGCCGGAAACTCGTCGACAAACTGGCGGCCGAGCCGGACGCCCTTGCCTACGAGATCGCCAAGCTGACATTGGTGGACGTCATCGAGCCGCCGGTGCCTGCGGCGCTTTCGGCGATAAGCACTCTGGCGCTCGATCTCTCGTCGGAGGGCAGCGCGGAGCGGCTCGTCTCGTCGCGTCCGGACGTCATCTACCATCTCGCGGCGATCGTGTCGGGCGAGGCGGAGGCCGACTTCGACAAGGGCTACAGCGTCAATCTCGACGGCACACGGGCGCTCTTCGAGGCGATCCGTCGCGAGGGGCAGCGCGAGCGCTATGCCCCGCGCCTCATCTTCGCCTCCTCGATCGCCGTCTTCGGCCAGCCGTTCCCGGAAAAGATCGGTGACGAGTTCTTTGCGACGCCGCTGACGAGCTACGGCACGCAGAAAGCCATCTGCGAACTACTGCTTGCCGACTATTCGCGGCGCGGCTTCTTCGACGGCATCGGCATCCGCCTGCCGACCATCTGCATCCGACCGGGCAAGCCGAACAAGGCGGCGTCCGGCTTCTTCTCCAACATCCTGCGCGAGCCGCTGGCCGGCCAGGAGGCCATTCTGCCGGTCGATGAAAACGTCCGGCACTGGTTCGCAAGCCCGCGATCGGCCGTTGGCTTTTTCATCCACGCCGCGCGAATGGACACAGGCCGGATCGGCCCGCGGCGCAATCTGACCATGCCGGGATTGTCGGCGCTGGTCGGCGAAGAGGTCGAGGCGCTGAAGCGCATTGCTGGCCCGAAGGCCGTGGGCCTCATCCGCCGCGAACCGGACCCGGTGATCGGCGCGATCGTCGCCGGCTGGCCGACGAATTTCGACGCGCGCCGTGCTCGTGAACTGGGCTTCACGGCCGAAAGCAGCTTCGACGAGATCATCCGGATCCATATCGAGGACGAACTCGGAGGAAAAATCTGACATGGCGCAAGACAGAAGATCGGGCGAGGGAAAGATCGCGCTGGTGACGGGCGGAGGCTCCGGCATCGGCCGCGGGATCGCCAGGGCATTGAGTGCCGAGGGCTACGTCCTTGTCGTCACCGGCCGCCGTCCGGACGTGTTGCAGAGAGCGGCGGCGGAAATTTCCGCCGATACTGGCGGAGTCGTCAGGGCGATTGCCTGCGACGTCGGCGATCCGGGCCAGGTGGCCACGCTTTTCGATGCGATCCGGGCTGAGTTCGGGCGGCTCGACCTGCTTGTCAACAATGCTGGCTCCAACGTGCCCGCCGTGCCGCTCGAAGAGGTGACGTTCGAGCAGTGGAGCGGTATCCTGGCCGCGAACCTGACGGGCGCCTTCCTCTGCACCCAGCAGGCGTTCCGCTTGATGAAGGCGCAGGAACCGCGCGGCGGACGGATCGTCAACAATGGTTCGATCTCGGCAACGACGCCGCGGCCCAATTCCGCGCCCTACACGGCGACCAAGCACGCCATCAGCGGGCTGACGAAATCGACGGCGCTCGACGGACGGCCCTTCGATATTGCCTGCGGACAGATCGATATCGGTAATGCGGCAACCGATATGACGCAGAAGATGAGCAGCGGCGTGCTGCAGGCCAACGGCGAGACTGCGTCGGAGCCGACCATTCCGGTCGAGCATGTCGCCGGGGCCGTCGTCTACATGGCGAGCTTGCCGCTGGCAGCCAACGTGCTGACGATGACGGTGATGGCGACGAAAATGCCGCTGGTCGGCCGCGGATAGGATCGCAGCCTTTGCCCGTCCCCTAGAGGGATGGGGGCGGAGGCAGGAAGCAGTTCTGGGAGGAACGTAAATGGCAGGCGTGGATTTTGTCGATGTCCGGAAATCCTTCGGGGCTATTCCCATCATAAAGGGCGTGAACATCGAAATTGACGACGGCGAGTTCGTCATTCTCGTCGGTCCGTCCGGCTGCGGAAAATCGACCTTGCTCCGAATGCTGGCGGGTCTCGAGAACATTACCGCCGGAGAAATCCGCATCGGCGATCGCGTCGTCAACCGGCTGCCTCCGAAAGACCGTGATATCGCCATGGTGTTCCAGAACTATGCGCTCTATCCGCATATGACGGTCGCCGACAACATGGCCTTCTCGCTGATGCTCGCAAGCAGGCCGAAGGCGGACATCGACAAACGGGTCGGCGTGGCGGCGGATATCCTTGGCCTCTCGAAATTGCTCGATCGCTATCCGCGCCAGCTTTCCGGCGGCCAGCGCCAGCGCGTCGCGATGGGCCGGGCGATCGTGCGCGACCCGCAGGTGTTCCTGTTCGACGAACCGCTCTCGAACCTCGACGCCAAGCTGCGTGTCGCCATGCGCGCCGAGATCAAGGAGCTGCACCAGCGGTTGAAGACGACGACGGTCTATGTCACCCATGACCAGATCGAGGCGATGACGATGGCCGACAAGATCGTCGTCATGCATGACGGCATCGTCGAGCAGCTCGGCGCGCCGCTCGACCTCTACGACCATCCGGCCAATCTCTTCGTCGCCGGCTTCATAGGTTCGCCGGCCATGAACATGATCCGCGGGCGGCTTCACCCCGAAGACCCGACGGCCTTCATGACCGCGGACGGCACGGCGCTTCCCGTCGCCCGGCCTGCTGCGGCCGCCCGAGGCCGCGATCTCGTTTACGGTCTCAGGCCCGAATACATGTCGCTGGACCCGAACGGTCTGCCCGCCGAGGTCGTGGTGATCGAGCCGACCGGCTACGAAACGCAGATGATTGCCAGGCTCGGCGGCCACGACGTGACCTGTGTCTTTCGCGAGCGGGTGACTGCCAAGCCCGGCGAGACGATCCGCCTGGCGATCGACGGCGCGCATGTTCACCTGTTCGACGCCGAAACCGGGCGGCGATTGTTCGACTGATGCCCGAGCGGGCGGGGAAGGGGAGGAGCCTTCCTCGATATCGCGCGGGTGATGCCAGGCAATCGCCGGCATCGGGTCGCGGCATTCGCCAAGCGGGACGGCGAATGGCGGAAGAAATGCTCCCGCTGTTTCAAGGAGGAGTACCAATGCCGATAAAGAGACGTGATTTTCTCGCAGGTTCCGCGGCGCTCGCCGGTGTGGCTGGTCTTTCGCCGCTCGGAATCCGCCCATCCTTCGCGCAAGCCGCCGAGCCGAGCTACAAGCCGGAAGAAGGCGCAAGCCTCAGGCTGCTGAGATGGACGCCTTTTGTGAAAGGGGACGAGGACGCCTGGCTTGCCAATACCAAGAAGTTCACCGAGGCAACCGGCGTCGAGGTCCGCATCGACAAGGAAAGCTGGGAAGACATTCGCCCGAAGGCGGCTGTCGCCGCGAATGTCGGCTCCGGTCCGGACATGGTGATGTGCTGGTTCGATGATGCGCATCAATACCCGGACAAGCTCGTCGACGTCACCGAGCTCGCCAATTATCTCGGCAACAAATATGGCGGCTGGTACGACGGCGTGAAGGGCTACGCGACCCGCGACGACAAGTTCATCGCCATGCCGCTGACGGCGATCGGCAACGCCGTTTGCTACCGCGACAGCCACATGAAGGCGGCCGGCTTCAGCGAATTCCCCAAGGACACGGCGGGCTTCCTCGAGCTCTGCAAGGCGATGAAGGCCAAGGGCACGCCGGCCGGCTTCCCGCACGGCAAGGCGGTCGGCGACGGCAACAACTACGCGCACTGGCTGCTCTGGAGCCACGGCGGCAAGATGGTTGACGAAGGCGGCAAGGTTACCATCAACAGCCCCGAAACGCTGGCGGCGATCAACTACGCCAAGCAGCTCTATGAGACCTTCATTCCGGGCACGGAAAGCTGGCTCGACATCAACAACAACCGCGCCTTCCTCGCGGGTCAGGTTTCGCTGACGGCGAACGGCGTCTCGCTCTATTACGCGGCCAAGAAGGATGCGGCGCTCGCCGAACTGGCGGCGGATATCCGTACCACCAACTTCCCGATCGGCCCGGTCGGCCAGAGCGTCGAGCTTCACCAGACAAGCTCGATCCTGCTCTTCAGCCACAGCAAATATCCGGAAGCGGCCAAGGCCTACATCAAGTTCATGATGGAAGCCGACCAGATGAATGCCTGGATCCAGGGATCGAGCGCCTATTGCTGCCAGCCGCTGAAGGCCTTCGCCAACAACCCGGTCTGGACCGCCGACCCGATCCATGCGCCCTATGCCAAGGCTTCGGAGACCCTGCGGCCAAACGGCTATGCCGGTCCGCTCGGCTACGCTTCGGCAGGGGTCATGGCCGACTACGTGCTGGTCGACATGTTCGCGGCCGCAGTGACCGGCCAGATGACGCCCGAGGACGCCGTTGTCGAGGCTGAACGGCGGGCTAACCGCTACTACCGCGTCTGATTCCCCATGGCGGCCGATCGGCCGCCATGACCATCGACGAGGCCGGCGGTGAGGCCGCCGGCTCAACATCTGAACCCATTCCAGGCCGGAGAAATTCGATGTCGATCACGTCGTCCGGAAAGCCGCCATCTGCCATGGCATCGCTGATGCAGAACAACAATGTGCTCGGCCTGCTGTTCATGCTCCCGGCCGCTATTTTTCTCATCTGCTTCCTTACCTATCCGCTGGGGCTCGGCGTCTGGCTCGGCTTCACCGACACCCGCATCGGCCGCGACGGCATCTTCATCGGGCTTGAGAACTACGAGTTCCTGGCGCGCGACTCGGTCTTCTGGCTCTCGGTCTTCAACACGCTGCTCTATACCTTCGTGGCGTCGATCCTGAAATTCGCGCTCGGCCTGTGGCTGGCCCTGCTGCTCAACGAGAACCTGCCGTTCAAATCCTTCTTCCGCGCCATCGTGCTTCTGCCTTGGGTGGTGCCGACGGTGCTTTCGGCGCTCGCCTTCTGGTGGATCTACGATTCGCAGTTCTCAATCATTTCCTGGTCGCTGATGGAGCTAGGGGTCATCGACGGACCGATCAATTTCCTCGGTGACCCGACCAACGCGCGCGCCTCGGTGATTGCCGCCAATGTCTGGCGCGGCATTCCCTTCGTGGCGATTTCGCTGCTCGCCGGCCTGCAGACGATCCCGGCGTCGCTGCAGGAGGCTGCCTCGCTCGACGGCGCCACCAGCTGGCAGCGCTTCCGCTATGTCACGCTGCCGATGCTGACGCCGATCATTGCCGTCGTAATGACCTTCTCGGTGCTCTTCACCTTCACCGACTTCCAGCTCATCTACGTACTGACCAAGGGTGGGCCGGTGAACGCCACCCATCTGATGGCGACGCTTTCCTTTCAGCGCGGCATTCCGGGCGGCCAGCTCGGCGAGGGAGCGGCGATCGCCGTCGCCATGGTGCCCTTCCTGCTCGCCGCCATCATGTTCAGCTTCTTCGGTCTGCAGCGCCGTAAATGGCAGCAGGGCGGGCAGGACTGAGATCGGGAGGATAAGATGAACACGACCACAAAAATGCAAGACGAGGTCCTCACCGATACCGCCGAGGGCATGAGCTATCTCAACCGCCTGCCGCGCCGGATCGTCACCCTTTACCTGCCGATGGCGGTCTTCGTCTTCGTGCTGCTCTTTCCGTTCTACTGGATGGCGATCACGGCCGTGAAGCCGAATTCGCAGCTCACCGACTATAACAATTACAGCCCCTTCTGGGTGGTCGGCCCGACGCTCGATCACATCAAATATCTGCTCTTCGAGACCTCCTATCCGGGCTGGCTGTGGAACACGATGCTCGTCGCCCTCGGTTCGACGATCCTTTCGCTGGGGGCGTCGATCTTCGCGGCCTATGCGATCGAGCGGGTGCGCTTCACCGGCTCGCGGCCTGTCGGGCTGATGATCTTCCTTGCCTATCTGGTGCCGCCGTCGATCCTGTTCATCCCGCTCGCCTTCATCGTCTTCAAGTTCGGCATCTACGATTCCAAGCTGGCGCTGATCTTCACCTATCCGACCTTCCTCATTCCCTTCTGCACCTGGTTGCTGATGGGCTACTTTCGCTCCATCCCGTTCGAGCTGGAGGAAAGCGCGCTGGTCGACGGGGCGACGCGCTGGCAGATCCTCGTCAGGATCATTTTGCCGCTCGCCGTGCCGGGACTGATATCGGCCGGCATCTTCGCCTTCACGCTGTCCTGGAACGAGTTCATCTATGCGCTGACATTCATCCAGTCGTCGGAGAACAAGACGGTGCCGGTCGGCGTGCTGACGGAGCTGGTGCGCGGCGACGTGTTCGAATGGGGCGCGCTGATGGCCGGCGCGCTGTTCGGCTCGCTACCGGTGGTCATCCTCTATTCGTTTTTCGTCGACTACTACGTCTCTTCGATGACCGGTGCGGTCAAGGAGTGATGCTCATCGTCTCCCCGCGATCACAACCACGAGGAAGGCGGCAAGTACGCCGAGCGGTCCCAAGGCAGCTGGCTCTCGCATCGCCCAAAGGGTCAGGCCGCTGTAGAGGGACCAGGCTACCGGAATCGGCATAAGCAGCCACAGTCTCCTCTGCCCCAGCAGCAGCATGGCGCCGAATGTCGTCGCAACCGTGGGATCGGGCATCATGCCGAAGGTTTCGGCCGAGACAGGGGAACGGCCTGCGAGCCAGGCAATAAACGGGTAGGCGAGCAGACCGAACATCGAAAGGCCAATACCGCCATAGTGGCGCAGGCTGCCTGCAGGCGCGGGATCGCCTGCCATTGGGCCGACGAGAACCAGCAATGCCGCCTGGATCCAGAAGGCCGCCGCCGCGTAAGGCATCGCCCAGTTGATCCCGGCATAGCGCATCCACAGGAACTGCCAGGCGCAGAGGACCCATGCCAGGGCGAGTATCGGGGGGACTGCGAGCCGGAGGCGGTCGACCCGTACGGCTGCCGGAACGAGCACGGCAAGCGCGACGGCGATGAGCACGATCTGAAGGGGCCAGAAGTCCTGGTTGTACCGTTCGATCAGCCGGAAATAGACGCGCGGTGAGAACAACAGCAGATCTTGAAGCGTATAGGTCGCCCAGTCGGACATCAGATGCAGTCCGCATCAGATTGAGGCGCACTCACAGCGCTTCCACATAGTCGACCATGCGCCGACGTGTTGACTCGTCGGGCATAACGCCCCTTGCCGCGCCGAGGTTCTCCCGGACATGCTCAACGCGGGTGGTGGCGGGGATCGCACAGGTCACTTCCGGATGCGAGATGATGAATTTCAGCAGGAACTGCGCCCAGTTGCTGGCGCCCGTCTCGGCAAGCCAGTCCGGCAACGGCGCATCCTCGAACTGTCGGATGAGGTCGCCCTGCCGGAACGGGCGGTTGGCGATGACCGCGATGCCCTTCTCCCGCGCCAGCGGCAGGATGCGGTCCTCAGCCTCTCGATCGAGGATATTGTAGGTGAGCTGCACGAAATCGATCGGTTGCTCCGCCATGACGCGCTCGATCTCGCGATGACGGCGCCCTTCGGAGGTGGTGATGCCGACATAGCGCAACTGTCCGGCCGCCTTCATGTCGAGGAGAGCGGGCAAATGCTCCTCCCAGGAGACGAGATTGTGGACCTGCATGAGATCGAATTTACCGACGCCCCAATGGTCACGCGAGGCTTTGATCTGGGCGGCTCCACTTGCGGGGTCAGAGATCCAGACTTTCTCCGCCGAAAACAGTCGTTCGGGATAGCCGAGCTTGCGAAGGCCGTAGCCGATCGTCGGCTGGGAGGAGCCGTACATCGGCGAGGAGTCGATCATGCGGCCGCCGCCTTCGAAGAAGGTGGCGATCACGGCGGCGCATTCGTCCTTCAGGAGGGGATCGTCCCCGACGTTGAAGGTGATCCAGGTGCCGAGGCCGATCGCAGGCAAGGGCTCTCCGGTTTTCGGAATGGTCTTGGTGATCATGTCGCCAGCCTGCCCCGCCGCCGGCCGCAGCATGAGCGGCAGCGATAGGCCAAGGCCAAGCGTCTGAACGACTGTGCGCCGCGTGATGGTCATCGGTCGCTCCCTTCCGCTCGAAGCTTCCTTGTTTCCGGCAGCGACATAATACCCCCCGCGGGGCCGCTCTGCAGCCCCGAAGCGGTGAATGTGCGGGATCGAACCGCGGTCAGCCCGCACCGTCGAAGGCGCGTTCAAGCGTCGCAATGTCGAGCTTCACCATTT
Organism: Sinorhizobium fredii USDA 205; assembly: GCF_001461695.1. Taxonomy (GTDB): domain Bacteria; phylum Pseudomonadota; class Alphaproteobacteria; order Rhizobiales; family Rhizobiaceae; genus Sinorhizobium; species Sinorhizobium fredii. Next base: position 125,336 of record NZ_AUTC01000146.1, read on the forward strand.
TGAGCATGGCTTCTGCTGCCCGCTTGGCCCGGTCGCGGTCGGGACTTGAGATCATCTCGCCCAGGACGCGCGGCGCGATCTGCCACGAGAGACCCCAGCGGTCCTTCAACCAGCCGCATTGTTCCGCTTCGCCGCCATTGGCGAGGAACGCGTCCCATATGCGGTCGATCTCCTCCTGGCTGCCGCATTGCACCTGAATCGAGAAGGCGTGGTTGAAGGGATCAAGAGGCCCGGCCTCCAGCGCGATGAAATTCTGGTCGTCCAGAGTGAATTCGATGACCTTGACGCTGCCCGGCGGGCCGCTCGGTGTTTCCGCGGGCACGGTTGTCTCGCCGGCCACCGCCGAGTTCGGAATAACCGAGACGTAGAAGTCGACGGCTCGGCGCGCCTGCTCTGCGAACCAGAGATGAGAGACGATCTTGGGCATTGCACGAACTCCTCTGACATGTCCAATGTCATGAAGACGTGCCGCACCGCTCCGATCCGACAGGTCGGCTCGAAAAAACCGCGCTTGGAGATGAAGTCGCTGCTCGCGAACTGCCGACCATGCACCGGGCTCTGGAGGACGGTCCCGTCACCAGGGCCGCCAGCCGCTCGACCAGTAGCGTTCCTTCAATTCGCTCAAACGATCCTCGATGTCGGAGATGACATCCTCGGTGCGCGAAGAGCGCCGCGTGGACCAGTATGGACGGCTGGTGCTTGCCAGGATCAGGCCGACGAGACCGACCAGGGCGAGGGCCGTCCAGGCGGGATGTTCGCGCGCCATTTCTCCGGCGCGGCGCCCGGTGTCCTTGACAGAAGAGACGACGGCCCTGCCCGAGGGAACGCCGAGGTCGGCGAGCGTGTCTTTCAGCGCATTGACCTGATCACGAAGCCACCGGACTTCCTCCTCCATCGTCTTCTGGTTCGGAACGCCGACCGTGCCTGTCTTGGTGTCGACGACGCCGCGCGGGATAGCGGAACCGATTGATTTTTCCTGTGCCATTGCTGATCCTCCATTTCTGAACCGGTGAGGTGGTCCCCGGGAGGAAAACGGCGGTGGGCCGTTGGAGTTCCTTCGTTTTGAGCAGGCGGCATGATGCCGGAGCTTGGTGGTGCCGACAGTTCAATGTTGATATCGCCGGTTGCGAAGTGATCTTTTGCCAGATAGTTCTCGCGTTAAGCAATTTGCCTTGTGAAATGTGCCACCCGGTTTACGCTTGATCTATCGGAGGCGTGGATGCGGGATATTGGAGTGGATGGTGGATCGACCATGAAAAACCGACAGGCTGTGGAAGAGGCAGAAGCGCATCCGACCGGCTCCGCAAAAGGAACGCGGCAGCGCCGGCGCTCATTGGCCATGGGTTTGCTGCGCGCCCGCGAGGCGGTGATGAGCCATTTCCGGCCGATCCTCGCCGCTCACGACGTCACAGAGCAGCAATGGCGGGTCATCCGCGTTCTCGCCGAGGAGGGGATGCTCGACGCGACCGAGGTGGCGGACAAGGCCTCCATCCTGGCCCCGAGCCTCACGCGCATGATCCGCTCGCTCGAGGAGCGCGGCTTCATCACCAAGCACAAGGACAAGGCGGATGGCCGGCGGGTGCTGCTGCAGGTGACGCCGGCGGGCCAGGCGGTGATCGAGGACGTCATGCCCGAGAGCCTCAGGGCCTATGGCGACATCGACGCCCGCTTCGGGGCGGAACGGGTCGAGCAACTCATCGACATGCTCGAGGAGCTGGCGAGCCTCAAACTCGAAGGCGGTTCAGGCGGCGAGGAGTAAGGCCCTCAATAGACCCTGCCACTCGCTGCGCCGCTGGCGGGGCCTGCCTTCTCGAAGTCACGGAGCAATTGGCTCGTCGCATTGGCGAGCAGGGTCACGTCGTTGCCGATCGCCACGAAGGTCGCGCCGAGTTCGAGATAGCGCTTGGCGAGCGCCAAGTCGCCGGTCAGGATGCCGGCCGCCTTGCCGTGGGATCGGATGCGGAGCAGCGCCGCCTCCACCGCCGCCTGCACCTCCGGCGCACCGGGCTTTCCGAGGAAACCCATGTCGGCGGCAAGATCGGCCGGGCCGATGAAGACGCCGTCGACGCCTTCGGTGGAGGCGATAGCGTCGAGAGCGGCGAGCCCCGCCCGACTTTCGACCTGCAGCAACAGGCAGATCTCGTCATTGGCGGTCTGCAGATAGTCGGGAATGCGGTTGAACTTGGAGGCGCGGGCAAGTGCGGCGCCGACGCCGCGCACACCGTGCGGCGGATAGCGCACGGCTTTCACCATGGCTTCGGCCAGCTCTCGGCTGTCGACCATCGGTACCAGAAGCGTCTGGGCGCCGATATCGAGCAATTGCTTGACGATATAGGTTTCACCGATTGGCGGACGGATGACGGCATGGCTCGCCGTGCCCTTCATCGCCTGCAGCTGCGCAACCAGGAGCGGGATGTCGTTCGGCGCGTGCTCGGCATCGATCAGCAGCCAGTCGTAGCCGGCTTCCGCGCAGATCTCGACCGTGTAGGGATTGGCGAGCGCCTGCCAAAGGCCGATCTGGGCGCGGCCATCCTTGAGGGCCTGTTTGAAGAGGTTTCTGGGAGCTGGCATGAGAACGTCCTCAGGCAAAATAGAGGCTGACCGAACCGTAGGGTCCGAAGTCGGCGACGATCGTGTCGCCATGCCGCGCCTCGATCGGCCGGATGAAGGAACCGGCAAGCACGATCTGGCCGGCCTCGATGCCGTCGCCATACTGCGCAAGCCGATTGGCGAGCCAGGCGACGCCGCGCGCCGGCTGGTTCAATACGCCGGCGCCAAGACCGGTTTCCTCGACCTCGGCATTGCGGCTGACGATCGCGCCCATCCAGCGCATGTCGATCTGATCGGGCCGAACGGCACGACCACCGGTGACAAGGCCGGCATTGGCGGCATTGTCGGAAATCGTGTCGAAGACGTTGCGCGCCTTCTTCGTCTCGGGATCGACGCGAAGGATGCGCGTGTCGACGATTTCCAGCGCCGGGGTGACGTAGTCGGTGGCGTTCAGCACGTCGAAGACGGTGGCGCCCGGTCCTTTCAACGGCGCCTTCATCACGAAGGCGATCTCCGCCTCGATGCGCGGCTGAATGAATCGGTCGGCCGGGACCGTCGCGCCGTCCTCGAAGACCATGTCGTCGAACAGCACCCCGGAATCGGGAATGTCGATGTTCAATGCATATTGCATCGCCTTGGAGGTGAGGCCGATCTTCCAGCCGATCACCTTGCGGCCGGAAGCGATCTTCTTCTTCACCCAGGCGCCCTGGATCGCATAGGCGTCGTCCATGTCGATCTCGGGGTACGTCAGCGACAGGAGCCCGGTCTGGATACGGGTGCGCTCGGCCTCGTCGAGGCTTTCGGCCGCCGTTTCGATCTGGTCTCTGGTCAGCATATTCACGCCTCGTCCGCGATGGTGTTTCTCAAAGTGCCGATGCCGTCCGCCTCGACCTCGACGACGTCGCCGGGTTTGAGCCAGATAGGCGGGTCGAACCGGGCGCCGGCGCCGGTCGGCGTGCCGGTGACGATGACATCGCCCGGAACCAGCGTGGTGAAGGTGGAGATGTAGTTGATGATCTTGCGAAGCGGGAAGATCATCCGGCTGGTTCGGTCGCTCTGGCGCACTTCGCCGTTGACCCGGGTTTCGAGCCTGATGTCGGCGAGTTGGGCCTCATCCGTGTAGGGAACAAGCCATGGGCCGATCGAGCCGGTCCGGTCGAAGTTCTTGCCCTGGGTGACGTTGAACTTGGCGTGGCGCACCCAGTCGCGGATCGTCCCCTCGTTCGAGAGCGACAGCGCCGCGATATGGTTCAGCGCCTGCGCCTCCGGAATGCGGCGGCCACCCTTGCCGATGACGATGACGATCTCGCCCTCGTAGTCGAGCTGCGGGCTCTCCGGCGGACGAATGAGCGGCTCATTGTGGCCGGTGAAGGAACGCGGGAAGCGGATGAACAGCGAGGGGTTGGACGGCGCGGCCTGTCCGTCCTTGTACTCCTCGTTGCGGTCGGGGAAGTTGACGCCGACGCAGATGATCTTTTCCGGCGTCGGGATCGGAATTTCGAAGCGGATCTCTTCGACCGGGAAGTCCGGTGACAACGACCCCCTCTCCGCTGCGAGCGCGGAAAGCGCGCCGGCTTCTATGACTTCTCTGAGCGACGGCCAGCGCGCACCGTGGCGGGCCGAAAGGTCGACCACGCCTTCTACCGTCAGAAGGCCGTAGCCTTGACGGTTCTTGTGGGAAAAGCTGACAAATTGCGGACGGGACATGGGGTCTACCTTCGGGCGGCGCCAAGGCTCTTGGCGATTTCGGTGATGACCTCGAAGGCCGTGTCGGCGTCCGGCTTGGTCATATCGAACTGCCCGGCCTGGAAACGGATCGCCACCCGCCCGTCGACACGGGTCTGGGTCAGGTAGATCCGTCCGTCGTCGTTGATGGCGTTGACGAGGGCGAGATTGTGGTCGTCGAGGTCGCCGCTGCCCATGTGACGGAATGAGAACAGCGAGAAGATCGGCTGTGTGACGATCTCGAACCCGTCCGCCTGGCCGAGCCGCTCGGCAAGCGTCTCCGCCCAGGCGACGTGGTTGCGGATCATGCCCTGCAGCCCTTCCAGTCCATGAAAGCGCAAAAGGAACCAAAGTTTCAGGGCGCGGAAACGTCGGCCAAGCGGCACCGTCCATTCGGAATAGTTGATGATGCCGTCCTTGCCGTGCGTCTTCAAGTATTCTGGCTTGATTGCCAGCGTGCGGACCAGATCGTCGGGACTCCGGATGAAATGCGCCGAGCAGTCGAACTGGGCGCCGAGCCACTTGTGCGGGTTAAAGACGACGGAATCGGCCTTCTCGACGCCGGCCCAGAGAGGACGGAACTCCTCGCAGATCATCGCCGAGCCGGCCCAGGCCGCATCCACATGCACGTAAAGACCATGGGCGTGGGCGACCCGCACGACGTCGGCGATATTGTCGCAGGCGCCGGTGCTCGTGCCGCCTGTGCAGGCGATGACGCCGGCCGGCACATAGCCGGCCGCCTTGTCGCGGAGGATTGCCGCTTCCAGCGCCGCACAGTCCATCGAACGGTATTCACCCTGGACCGGAATGCGCACCAGATTGTCTTCGCCGATGCCGGAGACCCAGATGGCGCGATCGATCGACGTGTGAACCTGGTCCGAGGAATAGACGCGCAGTCTCGGATTGGCGCTGAGCCCCGCCTTGTTGCCGTTCCAGGCGAGCGCGCGCTCGCGCATGACGAGGACCGCGGAAAGCGTCGCCGAGGAGGCCGAATCCTGAATGACACCCGCAAAGCCCTGCGGCAGGCCGATCGCCTGGCGCAGCCAGTCGAGGACTTTGGTTTCAAGCTCGGTTGCGGCAGGCGATGTCTGCCAGAGCATGCATTGAGCGGCGATCGCCGTCACCAGATATTCCGCGACGACGGAAACCGGCGCGGCATTCGCCGGAAAATAGGCGAAGAAACGCGGATGCTGCCAGTGCGTCATCCCTGGCACGATGATCCTCTCGAAATCGGCAAAGATCGCTTCAATGCTCTCGCCGGTCTGCGGCGGGCTGGCTGGTATCTCAGCGGCGATGTCGCCAGCCGCCGATTGCGCGCGCACGGGCCGGTCGCGCAGCGAAGCGCGGTATGCGGCGCCCCATTCTGCGGCCTTTCTCGACCATTCGGCGAACGTGGCTTCATCCATCTCTCGGTCTCCCTGAGGGTTTCGTGGTTGTTTAGGTGTCGATGCGCCGGGCGTGAATCATCCGCCCGGCGTCTGTCGTCAGCGTCCGATCGTCAGGGCGCGATGATCGGCTGCGCCTTCAGCACGGAATCCGTTACGGGCGTTTCGGCGAAGAGACTACCATGCTCGAACCAGGATTTCGGCGCCGGCGCCCCCCAGAGCGTCTGGCGCTGCGGGTCCTTGAGATCCCACTTGATCGGCTCGAGGTCCGGGTCGACTGTCTGGTAATCCGAGCAGTAGATCTCGATGCGATGGCCGTCCGGGTCGAGGATGTAGAGGAAGAAGGCGTTGGAGATGCCGTGGCGGCCAGGGCCGCGCTCGATATTCGACACCCATCCGGTGGTCGACATCAGGTCCAGGAGGTCGATGATGTTGAGCGGCGTCGGCACCCAGAAGGCGGTATGGTGCAGGCGCGGGCCGCGGCCGTTGGTGAAGGCGATGTCGTGGACACCGCCCTTGCGGTGCGTCCAGGCGGCCCAAAGACGGCCGGTTTCCTCGTCCTCGGTATATTCCGTCACCCGGAAACCGAGCTCGTTGTAGAACGCAACGCTCTCGTCGACATTCGGCGAGAAGCAGTTGAAGTGGTCGATGCGGAGCGGCTTCACGCCTCTGTAGAGCGCGTATTGCTGGTGGATCGGCGGCAGGCGGTCCATCTTCGAATAGAACTCGAGCGGGATGCCGTGCGGATCGCGGGTGCGGAAAGTGCGCGCCTGATAGGGACGCTCGACCCACTCGACAGGCAGGTCCCTGCCTTTGAAGAAATGCGCCGCCTTGTCGAGGTCCTCGTCGCCGAAAACCTTGAAGCCGAGGTTGCGAGCTTCCGCCTTTTCCGACTTCCTCAGCACGATGCAATGATGGCCGCGTTCCTCCATGGCGCGCAGGTAGATCGTGTCGGCGGTCTCGTCGGTGACCTGCAGTCCCAGCGTGTCGACATAGAAGGCGCGCGACTTGGCAAGGTCGGTGACACCCAGCTCGACATGGGAAAGCCGGACGATGTTGAAGGGCGGGTAGAGATTGGGATTGGGTATCGGCATCGGTCCTCCTCCGGCCCGCTCGCCAGTGGCCTGCGGGCATGCCTGTCATGGATGTTGTTCGTCAGCCGCCCAGTTTCTGGATGGCGTGCGGCTTGGTCGCAAAGGCGACGTTCTTCGTCTCCATGTAGAAGTCGAAGGACCAGTCGCCGCCGTCGCGGCCGATGCCGGAGTTCTTCACCCCGCCGAAGGGCGTCGGCAGGTGGCGGACATTTTCCGAGTTCACCCAGATCATCCCGGCCTCGAGATGATCGGTGAAGCGGAAGGCGCGGGTGACGTCAGAGGTCCAGACATAACCGGTCAGGCCGTACTGGACGTCGTTGGCGAGTGCCAGCGCCTCGTCCTCGTCCTTGAACGGGATGGCGGTCAGCACCGGACCGAAGATTTCTTCCTGGGCGATGCGCATGCCATTGTTGGCGCCGGTGAAGAGCGTCGGTGACACATAGCAGCCGCCGCCCGGGCCGTCGAATTTCGCGCCGCCGGCGGCAACCTGGGCCCCCTCGGACCGGCCGATGGCGATATATTCGAGCACCTTCTTCTCGTGCACCGGATGGATCAGCGGGCCGACGACCGTTTCCGGATCGAGCGGATGGCCGACCTTGATGCGGCTCGCCTTCTCCGCAACGAGCGCGGTGAATTCTTCGTAGACCTCTTCTTCGACCAGCAGGCGCGAGGATGAGGTGCAACGTTCACCGTTCAGCGAATAGATCATGAAGACGGCGGCGTCCGCCGCGCGCTCGAAATCGGCATCGGCGAAGACGATGACCGGGTTCTTGCCGCCGAGCTCGAAATGCACGCGCTTCAGCGTCTCCGCACCCTGGCGCATGATCATCGAGCCGGTGCGGCTTTCGCCGACGAAGCCGATCGCCTTGATCAGCGGATGCTCGGTAAGCGCCTTGCCGGCGTCCTCGCCGAAGCCGTTGACGAGGTTCCAGACGCCCTTCGGCAGGCCGGCTTCCTCGGCGATCTCGACTAAGAGACGCGCCGTCAGCGGCGAGAACTCCGCCGGCTTGTGGACGATGGTGCAGCCGGCCGCGAGCGCCGGGGCGATCTTCCAGGTCGACAGCATGAAGGGCGTGTTCCAGGGCGTGATGACGCCGACCGGGCCGATCGGCACCCGGGTCGTGAGGTTGACCTGGCCCTCGGCGCGCAGCGACTTGCCGTCGCGGGCTTCCGGGGCGCGATCGGCGAAAAAGCGGAAGTTTTCCGCGCCGCGCAGCGCCGCCTTGGCCATGAATTTCAGCGACTGCCCTGTATCGATGCATTCGACGAAGGCGATTTCCTCGGCGCGGGCGACGATCGCGTCGGCGACCTTATGCAGGAGCTTCTTGCGCGCCTCGCCCGGCATCGCCGCCCACTCGGGAAAAGCGGCCTTTGCTGCCCGGGCGGCGCGGTCGATATCCTCGGCCTTGCCGCGCACGACCGTTGCGAGCGGCTTCAGATCGACCGGTGAGATGGTCTCGTAAGTCGAGCCGTCGGCGGCCGCGACATCCTCCCCGCCGATGCGGTTGAGGACACCCTGCTTCTTGAACCGGGCGAGGTAGTCCTCCGCTTTGGCGATGTTTTCCTGCAATTTGGACATGGTCTGATCCCTGGTGTTTCTTTTGGCCCTGCTGCCGGAGTTGCTATCGGCCGCGAAGCCGCGGATGGATCGCGTTCTTCTTCCAGCTCAGGTCCGGATCGATCTCGCGGATTTCGAGTGAGAGCGCGAAATGCGGGGTCTCGAACAAAGGCGCGAGCGTCTCGCTCGCCGCCGCAAAGATCGCCTCGCCGGCGCGCTTTTTCTCTTCCGGAGAGCGGCCGATGCCGATGCGGAAGTTCAGGTCGACGAAGGCATTTTCGGGAAGCTGGTCGGCAATCGCATAGTCTTCACAGCGCACCGCCCGGACGCGCACGGCGCCGACTTCGAAGAGCCCGGTCGACAGCACCGCCTTCATGAGGCCATCGCAGAGCGCGCCGATATCGGCCCGCCCGTCGAGATTGGCGGAATATTCCACAGTGAGATGCGGCATCGATCCTCCCGGGCGCCGTCCTATTTGATTAACATGTTAAATATATGTGCGGATGTCAAGCGGCATTTTGAGGGCCGCGAGTTTGGCGGCAGCTGTCAGCCGCCAAAGCTGCCGGCCTGGGTCGGCACATGCACGTAGTTGCGGTCGAAATAGAGCAGCGCGTGTCCGTCCTTGCGGGTGCGGATTTCGACCACCTCGCCGATGAAGATGTTGTGCGTGCCGATCAGGCGCGCCTCGACCATGCGGCAGTCGAAGGAAACGATCGCATCGGCGAGCGCCTGGTTGCCGGACCGTAGGTCGAACCACTCGGCGGCCGCGTAGCGGGCCTCCATGTCCGTCTGCTGGCCGGCAAAATAGGCGGCGAGCTCCTTGTGCTCGCCGGTCAGCACGTTGACGCAGAATCGGCGGTTTTCGACAAAAAGGGCCGTCTGGGCCGAACGGCTGTTCATGCAGACGAGCAGCGTCGGCGGCTCGTCGGTCACCGAGCACATGGCAGTGGCGGTGAACCCGCCGCGCCCGGCGGGTCCGTTGGTGGTGATGACGTTGACGGGGGCGCAGACCCGCGCCATCGCGTCGCGGAATTCGGTTTTGGAGACGGCGGCTTCCATGACTGCCCCCTCACTCGGCCGCGTTGCGGATTGCGGAGGCGTCGTCGCGCGGCGGCAGCCAGGTGTCGCCCGTCCAGCCGTTCTCGTCGTAATCGGCCATGCACTGGTCGACGAGCGCTTCCATCTCCTTGAGCCGCCCGCCGCGCTCGGCCCCCTTCAGAACCTGCAACCGAACCTCTTCCGGCGCGCCGGCATAGTTCAGTTCGTAGAGCGCGTGGCGGCCGCCGAATTCGGTGCCAGTCGCATCCCAGAGCAGCTTCATGATCTTGATCCGCTCGATATGGCCCATGTCGTTCGAGCCGCGGACATATTGCGCCAGATAGCGATCGATCTCCGGATTGGCAAAGTCCTTCGCCGAGGAGGGCAGATAGATGAGGCCGGATGCGACGACCTTGCGGACCGTTTCGATGACGCGCGGATAGGCTTCCGACATGAAGGTGCGGTAGGAAAGCGCCGCTTCGAGATTCGGCAGGACGGCGCCGTTGGCCCAGGGAATGGGATTATGAGCCATCGCATTCGAAAAGCTCCAGAACATGTGCCGCAACGCGATCACTTCGCCGAGTGCCGCCTGATTGCCGCGGAAGGCGTCGCCGCCGGTGGCCCGCAGGGCCTTGGCAAGCAGTCCGGCGAGGAAATCGAGCTTCACGGCAAAACGCGTGCAGCCCTGGAAGCAGTAGCCGTGCATGAAGCCCGAGGCCGGGTGGAAGGAGAGGATCTTGGCCGCATCGCGCAGTACCAGCACGTCCTCCCAGGGCACGAAGACATTGTCGAGCACGAGGATCGCGTCGTTCTCGTCGAAGCGCGACGACAGCGGATAATCGAAGGGATGGCCGGCGCTATTGGCGGTCTGCTCGTAGGAGACGCGGCAGAACATCTTTATGCCCGGCGCATTCATCGGGACGATGAACATCACCGAGAGCGAGGGGTCCTCGGTGACCGTCGCCGAGCTCTGGGCGAGAAAATTGTAGTGCGTCAGCGCCGACGAGGTCGCGACCACCTTGGCGCCCGAGACATAGATGCCGGCGTCGGTTTCCTTGGTGATGTGGACGAATACGTCCTTGACCGCGTCGGCCGGCTTGTGGCGGTCGATGGGCGGATTGACGATAGCATGGTTCATGAAGAGCACGGATTCCTGCGCGCGGCTGTGCCAGGCAAGCGCGTTCTCCTTGAACGGGCCGTACCAGTCGGCATTCGCGCCGAGCGTGTTCATCAGCGCCGCCTTGTAGTCGGCGGTGCGGCCCATCCAGCCATAGGACATGCGCGCCCAGTCGGCGATCGCACCCTGCTGTGCGGCGAGCTCGGCGGAGGATTTCGCAACGCGGAAATACTTGTGGGTGTAGCCGCCCGATCCGGTATCGGTCGGCGTGGTCAGGCGGGCCTTCGTCTTCTCGTCGTGCAGCGCGTCATACATCCGGGCGATCGAACGAGCGGAGTTGCGCATCGACGGATGGGCCGTGACGTCGGCGATACGCTCGCCGTTGATATAGACCTCACGTCCGTCGCGCAGGCTCGCCAGATATTCGGCGCCGGTAAACGGACGGGTCTTGTCGGCGCGGTGATCTTCGGCTCGCATCTTGAAATTCCTCCCTTGAAATGTTGACAAAAGCTAAGACGGGAGGGGGCCGCAGACCATGGACAAAGAAGGCAATTCGCTGGTACTTTTTCCGGTATGACCACGAGAAATGATGTTCCTTCCTTCTTCGTCTATGGCGAGCCCAGCCGCGAGCTCGACGTCGGCTTCCTGCACGTCGAAACGGTGATGGAGCGAAAAAGCCTGCATCTTGGCCATGTTGCGCCGCATCAGCACCCGCTGATGGGGCAGATAACCTATTGGTTCGAGGGGGGAGGCACGTACCGGATCGAGGACGAGACTTGGAATTTTTCGGCTCCCGCCATCAGTTTCGTGCCCAGCAACGTGGTGCATGGTTTCGATGTCGGCGAGCAGTCGGACGCAATCGTCGTGTCGATATCGGACGATCTCCTGCGGGCAATGGCGGAGCAGGTGGACCTGGGACTCGATGTGCCGGTTCTGCTGACGGGAGAGAAGCCTGATAGCAACTGGGCGAGGATCGGCTCGCTTCTGGCGATGATTGCCGATGAGTACCGCGCCGGCGCGAGCGCCAGCGAGAAAGTGCTCGTCGGGCTGATATCCGTCGTGCTTTCGCTGATGGCCCGGCTCGGCGGAACCGGCGGTCTTGACGCGGCGTCGCCGACGGTCTCGCTGGGAATGGCACTCCGCCGCGCCATCGACCACCACTACAAGGAGGATTGGCCGGTCGGACGTTATGTGAGCCTGCTGGCGACGACGCCGCATCTGCTCGACAAGGCGGCCCGCGCAGTCTTCGGGCAAACGGTCAAGGAAATGCTGCTCGACCGCCGGCTTCTCGAAGCCAAGCGATTGTTGAAATTCACCATCCGCCCCGTCGAGGACATCGGTCGCGAGATTGGCTTCGACGATCCCGCCTATTTCTCGCGTTTCTTCCGCAAGCGCACCGGCGAAGCGCCGGCGGCATGGCGCAGGCGCCAGCTGGAGGCCAATGGCTGAAGGCACGGGGCAGCAAGCCGCCCCGGATTCAGCCACGGCGCTCTTGAAGAAAGGGTTCGGCGAGCTCGAGTGCTTCCCCTACGTATCGCGCCAACCGTTCCTGCGCGTCCGACGTGCCCGGGCGTGCGCCGATCCAGCCGACATAGGTGAGACTTCTGATCAGCAGGAAGAGCGGCAGTGTTTCGAGGGCTGCTTCCGGCAGCGGCCGGCGCCGGCGGTATCCGGCGATGAGGGACGCCTGGATCAGGTCGAAATGCGGTTCGCGGCGATTGCGGAGAAGCGTCGTGGCGATATCGAACATCCGCCAGCCATAGCCGGCATCGTCGAAATCGATTAGCTCGACATGATCATCTCCGAAAAGCACATTCTCGCGGACCAGATCCGCATGGATGAGGCCGTAGTCGAACCCGGAACGATCAGCCGCTCTCAATCTCTCTGCGAGGAGCGGCCGCAGCGCCGCAAGCTGCCGCGCGGCATCCGGTGTCAGTCCCGGACAATCCCAGAAGCGCCCCCAGAATGGACTTTCCCCGAGCAATCCGTCGAGGTCCCAAGCCGGGCGGGTGAAGGATGCCGGCGGCGTCCAGCGGTCGGAGATATTGTGAAGCTCTGCCATCGCCTCGCCGAGTTGGCCGAAAATCGCCGCGAGCAGTTCGGGCGGATGGCGGAGCGGCTCGCCGGAGCGGCCGAGTTCTTCGCCGTGCATCCAGCTGACGACGTCGGCATGCTGGCTCGCGAAAGCCGAAGTGGCCGGCAAGGTCACGAGGTTGCGGCCGTCAAGAGTTGGGACTGGGGCCGGGACGTGGAGCCCGCCGGCCTTCAGCGCCGCCATCCACTGGAGCTCGGAAGCCAGTGCGCGATCGTCGTGGTAACCGGGGCGATGCAGCCGAAGGGCGGCGGGCGCGCCATCGGCCAGGCGGATTCGAAACACCGCGTTCTCGCGGAATTTGAGGAGTTCAGGCGTCTGGTCGGTGAGACCCCAATGGCGAAGTGCCTGCTGCGCTCGTCCATGGAGAGCTGCCATCGGCAAAGCGGCGCTGTGCTCGTCCATCGCGCCGCTCACAGTTCCGTAGCCGTATTGCCAGGATAGGTGTGGTTCGTGGCGATTGCCCCGGTCCGGCCGGTTACCGCCTGGGCCATGCGCAGTGCAATGTCTTGAAGGTAGCGCGTGTGGGTATTGAGCGCCGAGACCTGCCGGGTGATCGCCTCTACGACGCGCGGGTGAGAATGGCCGACATGCGGCACGTTGTTGTAGCTATCGAGATAGCGCCTTCCGTCGGCATCCCGGAGCCAGACGCCTTCACCCCGGACGAGGTGCTCTGGGTCTTCATAGAAGAGCGACATGTTGCGGCCAAGCATTCGCTCGCGACGGGTGATGAGAGCGGCTTTGTCGGGCATCTCATCGGCTCCCGGTGGCGGCGAGGGCGGCATCGATGGCGTCGACGATGCGCCCGACGTCCTGCGTGGTGATGACGAGCGGCGGCGACAGGATGACATTCGACCCCGACGTACGCACGAGCACGCCGGCCTCGTAGGCGACATCCTGAACCGTCTGCAGGACGTCCTTGGAGGCCGGTGTCTTTTTCTCCCGATCGCTGACCAGTTCGAGCGCACACATCAGCCCCTTGCCGCGCACGTCACCGACAAGCTCGTGTTTGCCCTGCAGTTCCTCAAGACCCCGCAGCAACTCTTCGCCGCGCGCCGCGGCGTTGGCTGCAACATTCAGCCGCATGGTTTCCTTCAGCGTCGCAAGCGCCGCGGCCGCGCCGACCGGATGGCCGGAATAGGTATAGCCGTGACCGATCGTGCCGACACCGCTCTTGTTGCTTTCGAACACTTCGGCGACCTTGTCGGCGATCATCACCGCGCCGAAGGGATAATAGCCGTTGGTAATCGCCTTGGCGGTGGACATCAGGTCGGGCTTCACACCCCAGAGCCGCGACCCGGTCCAGGCACCCGTCCGGCCGAAGGCGGTGATGACCTCGTCGGCGATCAGCAGAATGCCGTGCCGGTCGCAGATCTCGCGCATCAGCGGCAGGAATGTTTCGTGTGGAACGATGACGCCGCCGGCGCCGAGCACCGGCTCGACGATCAGCGCCGCGATGGTGTCGGCGCCCTGGAAGGCGATCTCCTCCTCGAACAGGCGTCCGATCGCCGCGGCGATCTCAGCGCCGTCGCTGGTGCCGAACGGGTTGCGGTAGGTCCAGGGTGCCGGCAGGTGGAAAACACCCGGCAGCAGCGGCTCGTAGTTGCGGCGGAAATTCTGGTTGCCGTTGACCGAAGCGCCGCCGAAATGGGTGCCGTGATAGCCCTTTTTCAGGGCGACGAACTTTGTGCGCTCGGGTTGGCCGTTGATCTTGTGGTATTGCCGCGCCAGGCGCAGGCAGGTTTCGACCGAGTCCGAGCCGCCGGAGGTGAAGAAGGAGCGGGTCAGCCCGTCCTCCTTGAACCATTCCGCAAGCTCATAGGAGAGCTCGATCAGCGGCGCGTTGGTCGTCCCCCGGAATGTCGAATAATAGGGCAGCTCGTCCAGCTGGTCGCGAATCGCCTTCTTCACCGGGTCTGAGGAATAGCCGAGATTGACGTTCCACAGGCCGCCGACCGCATCCAGCACCTTCTTGCCGTGGATATCGACGATCTCGACGCCTTCGGCGGCATTGACGATGCGGGGCGGATGGGCCTGCATCTCTGCCGGATGCGCCATCGGGTGCCACAGGTGGCGGGCATTATTCTCGATCAGGAAATTGGTTTCTCGCATCGGTATTTCCTCTTTGTTCAGAGCCCAAGCATGGCAAGCGCGCGGGCATAGCCCTCGGCGGGCTGGGTGACGTCGAAATGCACATGAGGCAGGCGCACGGCCTCGGCGCCTTCGATGTTCTTCTTCTGGTCATCGACGAAGACGCAGGCCTCCCTCGGAAGAGCGAGCTCGGAAAGCACCAGTTCGTAGGCGCGCGGATCGGGCTTCAGGATCTTCGTGTAGGTTGCGTCGACGATGACGTCGAAGAGCTCGATCAAGGGAAAGCGCCGGCGAAACTCGACGCCATAGAAGAGGTCGAGTTCGTTCGAGAGGATGGCAAGCTTCAGCCCGGCGGCCTTCACCTGAAGGATTGCATCGCGGGCCTCGGGACGCAGTACCAGCTCCGGCTCGGCGCCGCGGGCGCGGCGCACGAAGGTCTGCATCTCGTTCCATTCCTCGCCGACCATCCGGCCGACCTCGCCTGTGCGGGCGAGCCAATAATCCCGTTCGGTGATCTCTCGGTTATGCATCGCCACCCAGAGCGGATCGCTCGATGGGTCGAATGGACCGCGCCAGGTGAGGGATCCCGGCGGTAGTCCCAGGGTACGCTCGGTAATGTCGTGGGTCTCAAACAGCGTGCGGGTCACCACACCGCCGAAGTCGAGAATGAGCGCGCGGTCGCCGGTCATGGCCTTCCTTCCGGGATGACGCCCTCGGCCACCCATGTGTCGAAGATTTCGAGCACTTTTTCGGAGAAGGCCGGGGCGTTGATATGCGCCTGCACTTCTTGAAGGGTTACGCCGGCTGGCAGAGCAATGCGAATTTCGTCCAGGAACGCCCCGAGCCCCGCAGGATCGTGGAGCGGCTCGTCGGGCCTGTCCCATTCCTGCAGGCCCTCGACCGGCAACAGGAAGGCGATCTTCGCTTTGGCGGTGGCGAGCTTCCGTCCCACAAGCCGGGCAATCTCGCGGCGGCCTTCCGGCGAACTGGTGACCGATCCGATCAACCGGTTATGGGCATGGTAGGGGCGGTCGGAAAGGAGGGCGGGCAGGTCCTGCCAGGCCTGCAGATCGACCATGTCGACGGCGCCGGGAGCGACGATCTGCGGAATGCCGGCGCGTCCGGCATTCTCCAGCCGATCGGGCCCGGAAGTGACGACGGTGCCGTAATGGTGGTTGCTGACCTCCTGGATGCAGAGGTCGAAAACCGCCGCAAAACCGTTCTGTGCCGCGATCGCCTCGAAGGCGCGCCCGCCCATGCCGGTCGCATGGAAGACCGCGACGTCATAGCCCCGCTTCTCGAGCTCCGGCTTGAGATGCTTCATATATTTGAGGCAGGAGGAGCCGAGCGAAGTCATGCCGATCAGCGGCCGTGCGCCGTCAGGTTTCGTGCCGTGTTTCGCCGCTCCGACGACTGCGCCGCAGGCCTGCGAAAGCACCGACCGGCAGATGCCGTTCAGGCCATAGAGGCCGCCCGCCCAGAGGATCATCATCAGATCCGGCGCGATGCGCTCCGGCGGGATCAGGTGGGAATAGGCGATCGTCGAGACGACGAACTTCGGTACGCCGAGCGGCAGCGCAGCGGCAACGTCGAGGGCTAGATCCGTGCCCATGGAGCCGCCCAGCATGATCACGCCGTCCATCTGTCCCGCATCGTGGAGGTTGCGCGTGAGAGTGGCTGCACCCTTCGCCATCAGGGCCATGGCACTGTTCTCGTCGCCGCTTGCGACGATTGCCTCGATGGATGTTCCGGCTGCCTCGGCGATGTCGTGTTTCGAGTAATCGGGTGCATAAGGCGGGTCACCCAGGATGCTGACATCGACCATGACCGGCAGCCCGCCCGCTTGGTCGATGACGGAGGCCATGAACTGCAGTTCGTCGCATTTGGTGTCACCGGTTCCGATGACGAGTATCCTTGGCAAAAGCGCCGCAGAGCCCATCAGCCTGTCCTCCTGATCTGTGCATTGGTTCCCGTGGGCCTTTCCGACCCATAGTATTTTTCTGAGATTGCGTTGGCCGCGGCGGCGACTTCAGCGCCGAAATCCATGAGCGCCGCCTGGTCGGCCCTGACCATCGGCGCCGCGATGGCGACGCAGCCGATCGGGTGGCCGCCGGGTGCGCGGATCGGCGCGGCCGTGCTCACGACGCCGGCCTCGATGCCCTGGTTGCCTATGGAAAAGCCGCGCGTCGCGGTTTCACGGAGGAGGCTGCGCACTGCCGCCGGGTCGGCGACCGTATGATCGGTGAATTTTTCAAGCGGCTTTGACAGCACGGCATCGATCTCACCCGCAGAGCAGAAGGCAAGATAGGCAAGCCCGGAGGCCGTCGCATGGAAAGGCAGCAGGGTGCCGACATCGACGTTGACGCGGTGGGCGCGCGGCGAATCTTCGACGTGGATGGTCGAAAGGCGGCCGCCGGAATATTCCGAGAGATGCACCGTTTCGGCCGATGTTTCGGCAAGCGCCTTGATGAAGGGAACGGCGACGCGCAGGAACGGGTAGCGCGCCTCGCGGATGCGCGCCAGGCGGACCGGCGCCGAGCCGATGCGATACTTGCGCGTCTCCGGATCCTGCTCGACGAAGCCGTGCCTTTCCAGTTCGACGAGAAAGCGGCGTGCCGTCGCCTTGTCGAGCGCGCAGCGGCGGGCAATGTCCGTCAGCCCGGCTTCCGTGTCGAGCCGCGATATGGTGTCCAGCAGTGAAAGCGCCTTGCCGATCGTGCTCATGGTTCCTCCTCTTGGGCTCGGCTGGTGCCGGTTTTCAGTTTCGGCCTGCGTTCATTCCATCCCAAGTCAGGTCCGCGAATCTCGTGCCGCAACCTCATAAGGCGGCACACAGATACTTAACATGCGAAATAACTTGACAGACGCCAGGTTTGTTTGCAAGTCTATATTTGAAGCATGGGTTCAAATAATGAACCATATGCACTGAAGGGCGTGCGATCAACAAAAAGCACCAAACGTCGCCCGTCAGTCCGGTGTCGTGGAGGACGCATGCGGGAAACCCGCGGCGTTGCGGATATTCACAAGATCAAGGGGAACGAACGCATATGACTACACAAAGCTCTCAGGGCGCAGGGGCGAACCAGCTGCGTAAGAACAGTCTCGGCGTCGGCGCCGTGACATTCCTCGTGGTCTCCGCGGCCGCGCCGCTGACGGCGGTGGCGGGCGGCGTGCCGCTTTCCATGCTGCTCGGCAATGGTGCGGGCATTCCGCTGACCTTCCTTCTGGTAACCGCGATCCTGCTGCTGTTTGCCGTCGGCTATGTCGCCATGGCGCGCCACATCCGCAATGCCGGCGCCTTTTATGCTTATACGGCGCAAGGTCTCGGCGGTCTGATGGGGGGCGCGGCCGCCCTGATCGCCATCCTCGCCTACAATGCCATGCAGATCGGCGTCTTCGGCCTGTTCGGCGCGGCGACCTCGGGGTTCTTCGCGGAGCAGTTGGGCCTCGCTCTTCCGTGGTGGGTGTGGACCTATATCGGCATCGCCATCGTCGCCGTCTTCGGTTACCGCCGCGTCGACCTTTCGGCCAAGGTGCTAACCGTGCTTGTCGTCCTCGAATATCTGGTGGTGCTGGTGATCGACGCTGCCATCTTCTTCAAGGGGGGTGATAGCGGCATCTCGGCGGCGCCCTTCACGCCGGCCGCCTTCTGGAGCGGCACGCCGGCCGTCGGCATCCTGTTCTGCTTCGCCGCCTTCATCGGCTTCGAGGCGACGACCATCTACAGTGAGGAAGCCCGCGAACCGCACAAGACCGTGCCGCGCGCCACCTATATTTCCGTGCTGATCATCGGCCTGTTCTACATGCTGACCTCCTGGCTGATGGTGAACGGCGCCGGCGTCGACAAGCTTGTTCCGGAACTGCAGGGCCTTGCCGATCCGACGACCTTCCTCTTCGGTCTTGCCGAGCGCTATGTCGGCCACGGCATCACCGTCGTGATGAGCCTTCTCTTCATCACCAGCCTGTTTGCCGGCGTGCTCGCTTTCCACAACGGCGTGGCGCGCTACATGTATGTGGCCGGCCGCGAGGGCCTGCTGCCGAAATCGGTCGGCGTCACCCATCCGGAGTTCCAGAGCCCGCATGTCGGCTCGATGATCCAGACCGTCATCGCCGTCCTCGTCGTGGCCCTCTTCGCCTTCACCGGCCAGGATCCGGTTCTGGCGCTGTTTTCCTGGCTCACCAATGTCGGCACTTTGGCAATCATCCTGCTCATGGCTTTCACCGCCTTCGCGATCGTCGCCTTCTTCGGCCGCAATCCGGGCCTTGAAAGCAATGCGCTGGCGACCAAGGTCCTTCCAGTCGTGACCGGCGTGATCCTCCTCGGCCTGGTTTACTACATCGCCGTCAACTTCGGCGCGATCGCCGGCGCCAACGGCGCGCTCGCCGTGCTGCTGCCGGGTCTCGTCGCGATTGCCGCGCTCATTGGCATCGTCGCCGCGGCGCGCCTGAAGTTTGCCGACGCGGTGGGTTTTGCGCGGTTGGGTGCCGGGCAGGAAGCCTAGTAGAACCGAATTATGATGGCGGGCGTCTCGCCCGCCACGTTTCCCCAAGGACGCCAGCCCATGCAGGACAAGATCGACCAACTCCGAACGCTGCCCGTCGCGCCCCAATCACTGTTCATCGGCGGCGCATGGCAGGAACCGATCGGCGACGCCGTCCTTGACGTCATCTCTCCGATCGACGGCTGCAAGCTGACGACCATCGCCGATGCCGGCGCGCAGGATGTCGACCTTGCCGTCGAAGCGGCGCGCGGCGCCTTCGAAAAGGGCACCTGGTCGAAGGCCGCCCCCGCCGAGCGCAAGAAAGTCCTCCTGAAGATCGCCGAACTGATCGACAAGAACGCTTTGGAACTCGCGGTCCTCGGCGTGCGCGACAACGGCACCGAGATCTCGATGGCGCTTAAGGCCGAGCCGGGCAGCGCCGCAGCCACCTTCCGCTATTATGCCGAGGCAATCGACAAGGTTTACGGCGAGATCGCCCCGACACCGCAGAATGTCGTGGGGCTCGTGCACCGCGAGCCGGTCGGCGTCGTCGCGGCGATCGTGCCGTGGAATTTCCCGATGATGATCGGCGCCTGGAAGATCGCACCGGCGCTTGCCGCGGGCAATTCGGTGGTGCTGAAGCCTGCCGAGGGCGCCTCCCTGACCCTGCTGAAGCTGGCGTCTCTTTGCGCCAAAGCGGGGCTTCCGGAAGGCGTGCTCAACGTCGTCACCGGCAGGGGCGCGACGACGGGGGAGGCGATCGGCCTGCATCGTGACATCGACGTGCTGGCCTTCACCGGTTCCGGCGGCGTCGGGCGTCGGCTGCTTGAATATTCGGCACGCTCCAACCTCAAGCGCCTCTATCTCGAACTCGGCGGCAAGTCGCCCAATATCGTCTTTGCGGATGCGCCGGATCTTGAGCAGGCGGCCAGGATCTCCGCCTACGGCATCTTCCGCAACTCCGGCCAGGTTTGCGTTGCCGGCTCGCGGCTGCTGGTCGAGAAATCGATCCATGAAGAGTTTTCAAGGAGAGTCGCCGCCATCGCCGCCGGCATGACGGTTGGAGACCCGTTGCAACTCGCCACCGAGGCCGGGGCGATTTCGAGTGAAGTGCAGCTCAGGAAGAACCTCGACTATGCGCAGCAGGCCATTGCCGAAGGCGCGACGCTGCGCACCGGCGGCAGCCGGACCCGCGAGGAGACCGGCGGCTTCTACATGCAGCCGACAGTCTTCGACGTCGAGGCCGGGATGACGCTCGCCAAGGAAGAGGTCTTTGGCCCCATCCTGTCGATCATTCCCTTCGAGGACGAAGCCGAGGCATTGCGTATCGCCAATGCCAGCGACTACGGCCTGGCTTCTGCCGTCTGGACCGCGAACCTCTCTCGCGCCCACCGCATGATCCGCGGAATCCGCGCCGGCGTCGTTCATGTCAACACCTATGGCGGTGCCGACAACACCGTGCCGCTTGGCGGCGTCAAACAATCCGGCAACGGCCATGACAAGTCGCTCCATGCGCTCGACAAGTACCTCGACCTGAAGACCGCCTGGATTCAGCTTTGAAGCCGCCAATCGCTGCATGAGGGCTGATCGGGCTGGGCAGCAGCGGAAAAGCGCTGCGACCTATCGATCACTCGCCTGGTAATCCGGTTCAATGTCGCCGCTTTCGCGGCCATTTTTGCGAGGCCAGCCCCTTTTCTTTGAACTTGTAGTTGACGTGGCAAATCCTGCGCGTTTTCTACCAAAATTGGTATGACCACTTGGCCACCAGCCGCGAGGCGATCCTTTGGCCCTGCAGCGAGGATATGATGTTCTCTGCCGTGGAATCGCGCCGCCTGTATCGGCAGGTGGCGGACCAGATGCGAGGCCTGATCGAGCGGGGCGAATTGGCTCCCGGCTCCCGGCTTCCGGCCGAGCGGGAGCTTGCGCAGAAGCTGGGCGTGTCCCGCCCGACGGTGCGGGAAGCGCTGATCGTGCTCGAGGTGGAAGGCTTCATCGACATCCGCATGGGGTCGGGCATCTATGTTACGGCGCGCAACGCGCCAGCGGCGGATGTGCCGCCGGAGGATTTCGAGGGGCCGTTCGAATTGCTGAGAGCGCGGGCGGTCGTCGAATGCGCGATCGCCGAGGAGGCGGCGCGGCTGGCGCGCCCCGAGCATATCGAAATCCTCGACGACAACCTGGCGCGGATGGCCGCCGCGCTCGAGGATCGGCGCCAGGCGCTGGCGATCGACCGCGAGTTCCACGTCCTCGTCTCGGGCATCATCGCCAATCAGACGCTGAACCGCTTTGTCGGCAGCATCCACGACATGCGCATGACGCCCTATTTCGAGAAGCTCGCCAGCTATTTCGAGAACACCGACACCTGGCGGGCCGCCATGGAGGAGCATCGCGCCATCCGCGACGCGATCGCCGCGGGCGATCCGGCCGCCGCACGGGCCGCGATGCGTGCCCATCTCAATCAATCTCAGCTTCGCCTGTCGGCCAGCTTCGGGGAGGAGTCGTCCGACAGCGCGATACCGGCCGCATGGAGGCGTGCCGAAAGTTAGTACAGCATGCAGTGACTTCACTTTGGGAGGAGAAAGAAGATGAAGGTCAGACTGTTAACGCTACTCGGTGCAACCGCAGCCATTCTGGGTTCTGCCCTGGCCGCACAGGCGCAGACCGCGCTCAAATGGGCGCATGTCTACGAGACCTCGGAGCCGTTCCATACCGAATCCGTCTGGGCCGCCGAGGAGATCGGCAAACGCACCGAGGGACGCTACAAGGTCGATGTCTTTCCGGCCTCGCAGCTCGGCAAGGAAGCGGATCTCAACCAGGGCCTGAAGCTCGGCACGGTCGATGTCATCATTTCCGGCTCGAGTTTCGCGGCGCGCGAATATGCGCCGATTGGCGTCACCTATTTCCCCTACACGTTCCGCGACCCCGCCCATCTGATTGCCTATACGAAGAGCGACGTCTTCAAACGTCTCGCGGCGGGCTATGAAGAGGCCTCGGGCAATCACATCACCGCGGTCACCTACTACGGCACGCGCCACACCACGTCGAACCGGCCGATCGCCAAATGCGCCGACATGCAGGGCCTCAAGATGCGTGTCCCCGACGTCCCGGCCTATCTCGCCATGCCGCGCGCCTGCGGCGCCAACACGACGCCGATCGCTTTTGCCGAGGTCTATCTCGCCTTGCAGAACGGCACGGTCGAGGCCCAGGAGAACCCGCTGACGACGATCGAGGCGAAGAAGTTCTTCGAGGTGCAGAAGCACATCGTGCTGACCGGCCATATCGTCGATCACCTGAACACGGTCGTTTCAAAGTCGCTGTGGTCGCAGCTCTCCGATGCCGACAAGCAGATCTTCACCGAGGTGATGCAGGAGGCCGCCGAGCGCGCCACCAAGATCATCGAGGAGCGTGAGAAGGCGCTCGTCTCGACCTTCAAGGAACGCGGCATTGACGTCGCCGAGGTCGACAAGGCCGATTTCGAGGCGACCGTCATGGACAAGGTGGCGCTCGAGGACTTCGGCTACAAGAAGGAAGACTGGGAGGCCATCCGCGCCGTCAAGTGAACCGCCCATGCCGGCTGGCCTGCCAGGGCGAGCCGGCATTCCGTTTCCCAAACCGTCGGATGAACGCCATGTCCCAGGAAGTCCACTTGCAGACGACGCCGGAGGAAATCGCCCATACCTTCGACGAGGCCCCGCCAACCGCGGATGTTTCCGCCTACGCGGTCGAGGATTGGGTGACGCTCGCCATCTTCTGGGTGATGACCGGATGCGTTTTCCTGCAGTTCTTCACCCGCTACGTACTCAACGATTCCTATGCCTGGACGGAGGAGATTGCAACCAACTGCCTGATCGGTGTGGTGTTCCTGGGCTCGGTCATGTGTGTGCGCGTCTCGCGGCACATCCAGGTCGACGTGCTCTATCACTATTTCCCGCGGCCGCTGGCGCGAGCGATGGCGATCTTCGTCGATCTCGTACGCATCGGCTTCTTTGCCTATGCCTGCTGGCTGATGTGGCGCTACGTGGCGATCGTCGCCCATGAACGCATGGTGACCGTCGACCTGCCGCGCAACATCGTCTTCTACAGCGTCATGGCCGGCTTCGTGCTGATGTTTGTCCGCTCGATCCAGGTCTTCATCGCCAATCAACGTCGCGGCTATTCGGTTCTCGAAAAGCCCGAAGAATTCCAGAAGGTCGAGGGCTGATCCATGCTCCTGCTCGTTGGTTCGTTTCTGGTGTTGATGGTGATCGGCGTGCCCGTCGCCATCTCCATGGCCGTGGCGTCTGTCCTCTATCTGGTGTTCTACAACGTCGCGCCCGACATCATCGCGGCGCAGCGGATGATCGCCGGCGTCGAGAGCTTTCCGCTCTTGGCGGTGCCGTTCTTCATCCTCGCGGGCAACCTGATGAACTCGGCCGGCGTCACCGGCCGCATCTATTCCTTCGCCGTCGCGCTCGTCGGCTGGATGAAGGGCGGGCTGGCGCAGGTCAACATCATCGGTTCGGTGATCTTTTCCGGCATGTCGGGCACGGCGCTTGCCGATGCCGCCGGCATCGGCACGATCGAGATCAAGGCGATGAAGGATCACGGCTATCCGGTGGAAACCGCCGTCGGCGTGACCGCCGCATCGGCGACGCTCGGGCCGATCTTCCCGCCGTCGCTGCCCTTCGTCATCTACGGCATGATGGCCAACGTGTCGATCGGCGCGCTGTTCATGGCCGGCATCGTGCCGGGCGTGGTGATGACGGTGCTGATGATGCTGACGGTCGCGGTTTTTGCCTATCGCCGCGGCTGGGGTTCCGACACGCCTTTCGAAATCAAGCGATTGCTTTCCGCTTCGCTGGAAGTGGTCGTCGTGCTTGCGGTACCGGTGGCCATCTATCTCCTGATGTCGGCCGGCCTGTCGATGAACATCGCGGTCGGCCTGGCGCTTCTCGCGCTCCTTGCGCTTGACTGGTATTTCGATTTCTCCGCGGTCATGGCGCTGATGACCCCTGTCATCCTGATCGGCGGTATGACGATGGGCTGGTTCACGCCGACGGAAGCTGCCGTGGCCGCCGTCCTCTGGTCGCTGTTCTTGGGCCTGGTGCGCTATCGGACGATGACGATGTCGACGCTGGCCCGGGCGACCTTCGACACGATCGAGACGACCGCTTCGGTGCTGTTCATCGTCACCGCCGCCTCGATCTTCGCCTGGCTGCTGACGGTCAGCCAGGCGGCGCAGCTGCTCTCGGGGGCGATCCTGACGATCACCGACAACAAATGGGTGTTCCTGATCCTGGTGAACCTCCTGATGCTGTTCGTCGGCTGCTTCCTGGACACCATCGCGGCGATCACCATCCTCGTGCCGATCCTCTTGCCGCTGACGGCCCAGTTCGGCATCGATCCGGTGCATTTCGGCCTGATCATGACTCTCAACCTGATGATCGGCCTGCTCCACCCGCCGCTTGGAATGGTGCTTTTCGTGCTGTCGCGCGTTGCCAAGCTCTCGGTCGAGCGGACGACCATGGCGATCCTGCCCTGGCTCCTGCCACTCTTCATCGCGCTCATCCTGATCACCTTCGTCCCGGCAATCACGCTGTGGCTGCCGGGCGCTGTCGGGCTGATCCGATGATGGCGGGGACAGTCAGGCAGGCGCGTGTCGCCCGGCTTTATGGCCGGCGCGACCTCCGGATGGAAATGGCGGAGGTTGCCGAGCCTGGCGAACGCGAAGTGCTCCTGAAGATGGCGGCGGGGGGCATTTGCGGTTCCGACCTCCACTACTACCAGGATGGCGGCTTCGGTCCCGTCCGGGTGCGGGAGCCGATCATTCCCGGCCATGAAGCCTCGGGCCGTGTCGCAGCGCTCGGCGCGGGCGTCTCCGGGCTTGCGATCGGCGCGCTCGTGGCGGTCAATCCGAGCCAGCCTTGCGGTAGCTGCCGCTTCTGCAGGGAAGGGCTCACAATCCATTGCCTGAACATGCAGTTCATGGGTAGCGCCATGCGCTTGCCCCATACGCAGGGCATGTTCCGTGACTGGCTCATCGTTCCGGCCAGCCAGTGTTTCGCGGCGGGCACCCTGGTCAGCGCTGGCGAGGCGGCGTGCGCGGAACCGCTGGCAGTCTGCCTCCATGCGGTTGGCC
This sequence comes from Sinorhizobium fredii USDA 205, assembly GCF_001461695.1. GTDB lineage: Bacteria > Pseudomonadota > Alphaproteobacteria > Rhizobiales > Rhizobiaceae > Sinorhizobium > Sinorhizobium fredii. The sequence goes on from NZ_AUTC01000146.1 coordinate 150,585, forward strand.
AGGCGGGCGACCTGACCGGCAAGCAGGTGCTCGTCACGGGGGCGGGGCCGATCGGTGCGCTCGTTGTCGCGGCCGCGCGCCACACGGGGGCAGAGACGATCGTGGTGACGGACCTCGCCGATGCGGCGCTCGATCGGGCCGAAGCCATGGGCGCGACGCGGGTGGTCAACGTCCGCCGTGACCCGGCAGGCCTCGCCGAGTATGAGACCGACAAGGGCCAATTCGATGTCGTCTTCGAATGCTCGGCCGCCGAGCCGGCGCTGCGCAGCGCCATCGCTGCGGTGAGGCCGCGTGGCCTGATCGTGCAGGTCGGCGTGACGGGCGACATCACCCTGCCGCTCAATGCCCTCGTCGGCAAGGAGTTGCGGTGGATCGGATCGCAACGGTTCGACGACGAATTCGCCCGTGCTGTCGAACTCATCGCCGAGCGCCGGATCGATGTCCGGCCGATCATTTCTCATGCGTTCCCGGTCGATCAGGCGGTTGAGGCCTTTGAGCAGGCCGGTGACCGCTCGCGAGCCTGCAAGGTGCAGCTGACATTCACGTCCTAGTTATAATGGAGCGGGATGCGGGCGGAAAACCGCCCACACTTTTCCTCATCCCGCTCGGAAGGAGTTGACATGCGACATACGTGGCGTTGGTTCGGACCGGTGGATCGGGTGAGCGTTCAGGACGCGGCGCAGGCCGGCGCGCACGGCATCGTCAGCGCGTTGCATCACATCGCGACGGGTGACGTCTGGCCGGTCGAGGAGATCGAGAAGCGGCAGCGGGAGGTCCGCGCGGGCGGCCTTGAGTGGGAGGTGGTTGAAAGCGTCCCGGTTTCGGAAAGCATCAAGACGCAGACCGGCCCCTGGCGCGAGCACGTCGCCAATTGGCAGGAGACGCTGCGCCGTCTGGCAGCAGCCGGCATCCGCACGGTCTGCTACAATTTCATGCCGGTGCTCGATTGGACGCGCACCGATCTGCGCTGGACCGCCCGCCACGGCGCCAAAGCCATGCGCTTCGACCGCATCGATTTCGTCGCCTTCGACCTCCATCTGCTGCAGCGGCCGGGCGCCGCCGAAGACTACGACACGGCAACGCGAGAGGCGGCGGAGCGTCGCTTTCGCGAGATGACCGAGGAGCGGCGCCTTGGCCTGTCGCGCAACATCGGCGCCGGGCTTCCGGGCTCCGCCGATGGCTACAGCTTGCAGCAGCTTCGGGAGCATTTGCAGACCTATGCCGGCATCGACCGCGAAAGGCTGCAACGTCACCTCGTCGATTTTCTCGCCGAAGTGACGCCGGTCGCCGAACGGGTCGGCATCAACATCTGCGCCCATCCCGACGATCCGCCATGGCCGCTGCTCGGCCTGCCGCGCATTCTCTCGTCCGCCGAGGACTATGCCTTCATGCTGCGAGAGGTCGATAGCCCGGCCAATGGCGTGACCTTCTGCACCGGCTCGCTCGGCGCCCGCGCCACCAACGACCTGCCGGCGATGGTCCGCCAGTTCGCGTCGCGCATCCATTTCATCCATCTCCGCAACGTTCGCCGTGAAGAGGACCGAACGCCGTGCTCGTTCTTTGAAGACGAGCATCTGGAGGGGGATACCGACATGGTGGCGGTGATCGCCGAACTGCTCACCGAGGAGAAGCGCCGCCGTGCTGCCGGACGGGCGGATCACCAGATCCCGATGCGGCCGGATCATGGCCAGGAGATTCTCGACGATCTCACCCGCGGCGCCCAGCCCGGCTATCCTGCGATCGGCCGGTTGAAAGGGCTTGCGGAACTGCGCGGCATCGAACGGGCCCTGTCGCACTCCACCTATGGACTGTCCTGATCAGGGAATAGCGGCCTGGCTCAGCGGCCGTCTGCCGAACAGCCGTTTGATGCCGCCGGCGAGGCTCTCCATGTAGAGGTAGATCACCGGCGTCATGAACAGCGTCAGCGGCTGCGAGACGAGCAGGCCGCCGACGACGGCAACGCCCAGCGGCTGACGCAGTTCGGCGCTGGCGCCGCTGCCGAGCGCGATCGGCAGCGTCCCCATGAGCGCGGCCAACGACGTCATCAGGATCGGCCTGAAGCGCATCAGGCATGCCCGGTGGATCGCCTCCGCGGCAGACATGCCGTTGCGCTGCAGCGACAGCGCCACATCGATCATCATGATCGCGTTCTTCTTGACGATGCCGATCAGCATCAACAACCCGATGACCGCGATGATCGACAGGTCGAAGCCGCCGAGGCTGATCGCCACAAGCGCCCCGGAGGCTGCCGACGGCAGGCCGGACAGGATCGTCAGCGGGTGAATGAAGCTCTCATAGAGAATGCCGAGCACGATATAGATCGTCAGGATCGCGCCGAGGATCAGCCAGGCCTGATTGGAGACCGCATCCTGGAAAAGCTGCGCGGTGCCGTAGAACCGGGTCGTGACGTCCGGCGGCATGCCGATCTCAGCTTTCAGGCGGCCGATTTCCTCGACGCTGTTGCCGAGCGCCACGCCGGTCGGCAGGTTGTAGGAGATGGTCACCGCCGGCAATTGTCCGAGCTGGTTGACCGTCAGCGGGCCTGGAACCGTATCGACGCGCGCGAAGGCGCCGAGCGGCACCAGCCGGTTGTCGGCGGTCGGCACCTGCAGTTCGGCAAGAGAGGCGGCAGACCAGCTCTTGGCCGGATCGACTTCCATGATGACCTCGTAGCTGTCGCCCGAGGTGTAGATGGTCGAGATCTGTTCCGAGCCGAAGCCGCCATAGAGAGATGAGCGCAGCACATCCGTCGAAATGCCGAGGGCTGCCGCCTTGTCGCGGTCGACGACGAGGCGCGCCTGCGGAGCATTGTTCTCGAGGTCAGTACTGACGTCGGTGAAAAAGGCGCGCTCCTGCCGCATCCCCTCGGTCAGCTTGTCCGCCCAGGCGTTCATAGTTGCCTGGTCGAGCCCTTGGACGACGAGCTGATACTGGCTGGCGGAACTGCGTGCACCGACGGAGAGGTTCTGCACCGGGGTGATGTAAGACCTGATGCCGGGAATATTGGCGAGCGCCGGACGCAGTTCGGAAAGAATCCGGGGGAGCGCCGGGCGCTCAGTCTTCGGCTTCAATTCGACGAAGAGCCTTCCGGAGTTCAGGGCGGACGATCCGGCGCCGCCCGAACCGATCGAGCTTGCCACGTGGGCGACATAGGGCGAGCGGGCGAACACGTCTTCGACCTTGGCCTGAAGGGCCGACATGGCGGCAAACGAAATATCCGTCCGCGCCTGCGTCGTCACCTGAAGCTGGCCGATATCCTCCTGCGGGAAGAAGCCCTTCGGCGTCGCGCTGACCTGATAGACGGTCACGCCGATGCTCGCCAGGAACAGGATGAGCACTGCGAAGCGAGCACGGATGCACAAGGTCAACAACCGCTCGTAGCCGCGCAGCAGCGCACCGAAACCACGCTCCAGCAGCGCGTCGAGGCCATGCCTGTCGTCCGGTTCGGCGGGTTTATGGGGCAGGCGGGCCGCCAGCATTGGCGTCAACGTGAGGGAGACGAAGGCGGAAGCAAGGATCGAGATGGTGACGACGATCGCGAACTCGTTGAAGATCTTGCCGATCACGCCGCCCATCAGCAGGACGGGAATGAAGACCGCGACCAGCGACAGCGAGATCGCGATGATGGTGAAGCCGATCTCGCCCGAGGCGGCGATCGCCGCCTCGAAGGCGCCCTGTCCCGTTTCCTCCATGTGCCGGACGACGTTCTCCAGCATGACGATGGCGTCGTCGACGACGAGGCCGACGGAGAGCGTCAGGGCCATCAGCGAGATGTTGTCGATCGAAAAGCCGAGCGCATACATGGCCGCGAAGGTGGCGATGATCGAGATCGGCACGGCGAGGGCAGGAATAAGCGTCGCCGAGAGGCGGCGCACGAAGACGAAGATCACCAGGATCACCAGTCCGATGGTCAGGCCGAGCGTGAACTCGACGTCGTCGACCGCACCCCGCACCGAGACGGAGCGGTCGTTGAGCGTTTCCAGGGACGCCCCGGCCGGCAGGGATTGACGGAACGTCGGCAGCATCGCCTTGACCTTGTCGACGACCGCCACCGTATTGGCATCGGGCTGCCGCTGGATGGCGAGGATGATCGCACGGGAGCCGTCATGCCAGCTCGCCGTCTGGGTGTTGGCGACAGAGGCGATCACCTTGGTGACGTCGCCCAGCCGGACCGCCTTGCCATCGACTGTCTTGATGATCAGCTTCGAAAAGGCGGCAGCATTCTGCAATTGAGTATCGGCAATGATCGTCATCTGCCGTCCGGTCGACTGCACCGTGCCTAGCGGCGAATTGTCGTTGGCCGCGGCAATGGCGCTCTGCAACTCAGCGAGCGAAATGCCGCGCGCGGCGAGCGCGTCGGGATCGAGCTCGATCCGCACGGCAAACTGCTGGCTGCCGAAGATCGAGACTTCCGCGACACCTTCGAGCGTCGAAAGCGACGGCGAGATCACCTGCTGGGCGAAGGCATCGAGCTTGGTGAGCGGCACCGTATCGCTCTTCAAGGCGAGAAGCAGCACCGGCGCATCGGCCGGATTGACCTTGCGGAAGCTCGGCGGGGAGGGCATGTCCTGCGGCAGGATACGCAGTGTGCGGGTAATCGCCGCCTGGACGTCGGCAGCCGCCGCATCGATATCGCGGTCGAGCGCGAACTGAATGGAGATCGACGTCGCGCCGAGCGAATTGTTCGTCGATATGCTGTCGATCCCTGCAATGGTGTTGAACTGCTTGATGAGCGGGGTTGCAACGGAGGTCGCCATCGTCTCGGGCGAGGCGCCGGGGAGTGTCGCCGAGACGTTGATCACTGGGAACTCGGTCCGCGGCAGCGCCGCAACGGGCAGCGCCGCGTAGGCAAAGAGGCCGGCGAAGACCAGCGCTAGCGACATCAGCAGCGTGGCGACCGGGCGGCGGATGCAGAATTCGGAAATCGACATGACCGTTTTCCATGACTTGCCGGCGAAGGCCTGACTTCGTCCGCGACATGCCGGCTACTGGACGACGCGCGCCTTGTCGCCGGCTTTGAGATGCAACTGCCCTTCCGTCACGACCCGGTCGCCGACCGCCAGCCCCGAACCGATCGCGGCGTCCTGCCCGTCATTGGCGGCGACGACGACCGGGCGCACTTCGACGGCGTCATCGGCGTTCAGCCGGTAGACGAAGTCGCCTTTCTGGCCGGCCTGGACGGCGACGGCGGGAATGACCGGGGTCTTGGCGAGGGTCGTTTCCTCGATGTCGACATCGACATACTGGCCCGGCCAGAGTTTCTGGCGGGCATTGTCGAACTTGGCGCGCATCAATACCGTCCCGGTCGCCGTATCGACGGCTGAATCGATGAAGTCGAGCACGCCCGTGCCGATGACCTGCTGGGTGCCGCTGAGGAGCGCCGTGACGCGGGGCGGGGCGCCGGAGTCGAGCCTAGCCTTGAAGGCCTGCAGATGGTCCTCGGGCAAGTGGAAGGCGACTTCGATCGGATTGATGGCGGTAATCGTGACGAGGCTCGTCTGTGAAGCGCTGCCGGAAGTGCCGACAAGATCGCCGACAGTCGCCTGGACGGCGCCGAGGCGGCCGCTGATCGGGGCGCGAATGCGCGTCAGGTCGATCGCGACCTTGTCCGCCTGCACGGTCGCCTGGTCGGCCGCGACGGTGGCCTTGGCGGACTGCTGCGCCGAGAGGGCGCTGTCATAGGCCTGCTGCGTGCCGGTACTGTCGTCGCGCAGCGTCTTGGCCCTGTCCAGCTCGATCGCCGCGTCGGCGAGCAGCGCCGTGTCCTTCGCCAGGATTGCCTCGTCGCGGCGGAGCTCCGCCTGCAGGGCGCGGTCGTCGAGGGAAAACAGCAGATCGCCCGCCTTGACCATCTCGCCGTCCTTGACGTGAATCCCAAAGATCTGGCTGGATATGCGAGCATTTACTTCGACCGTCTCCGGCGCCTGCACATTGGCGAAGGTGCTGATGACGACGGGGAAGTCCCGCTGCGTGACTTCAGCGATCTGGACCGCGGTCCCCTGCACGCCGGAACCGGGAGCCGCCTTGCTGGTGGATTTACCGGAGGGGTCCGTATGAGCGTCGGCGGTCGAATTGAACAGCCCGATGCCCGTAACCTTCGTCAGGAGCGGCGCGATGGCGATGCCGGCCAACGTGCAGACCACGGCAACGGTAGCAATGACGACCCGGCCAGACATCAGGCGCGCTCCTTGTCGCGGGGGTCGGGGGCCGCGCGGGCCACCGATAGCGCAACAAGCATCTAGAAGAAGCGGGGGTCGCGTCCAGTGTTATTTCAATAGGTTACGAAGATTTAATTCGGCCCGCGGATGAGTCCGAGAGTTCGGAGCCGGCCATGCCTTCGATCATTTGCTCGTCGGGGCGGTTGGCCTCGATCTCCAATTTGTGCACTGCGCGGCGCAGGTGCTGCCATTCCTTCTCGAAGCGTAGAAACGCCTCCGTCGACATGAATCTCGGCTGCATATCACCTCCTTGCGCTGCGTCAGGAAACACGCAAACGCATTTTAGTTCCCAGGCCATCTCGGCGGATCGTTGGCGCAGCGCCTCTGCAAAATCCGGGTCAAATAGGTGAACCGCGCAGCTGCTGATCGGTTATGCGGCGGGGTCCACCTATTGCCCCTCGAACTGGTGAGGCCGCCGTGCAGCGGACTGCGATTCGGCGGCCTCAGGCAGTGCGCCTCACGACGGATTCCACTCCTGGAGAGGCCACCCGTCAAGGTTTAGAACTTACTCAATTCGAGCTAGAAGTTACATCGGGAAGATGAAAGGTGCCCCGATGGCGCCGCTTGCTGCCAAGTCAGAGGGAGCAGACGGCGCTCTCGTTAGATGGATTGCAAGGTCCAGGACGTCGCCGCGAGAAGCAGGCCAACCGTCAGCACGATGGCAATGCCGTATCTCATCATCTTCATTCGGCGCGTGCGTTCGCCGGTCCAATCGTAGCTCATCATGCGCTCCGAGCGATATTGCGCTTGGCCGCAAAAATTGAACCGAATGTCTTAATAAAAAGGAAACCACGCCATGTTTAAGCGCTCTGCGGGCGCCGATGGAACCGGAGCGTTGAAGGGTTCGCAGATCGCCTCGGCTGTTTTTAAGTATAAAATTTATCAAAAACCCCGGTAATTTCTAATAAAATACAAATTGAGTGCCATAGCGATAGCTATTTCCGTCTCCCATCGTCGATATCCCGCTTTTGAATAATTTACCATCATCGGAGAAACCTTACGCAGGTTAACGCTTGCTCTGCCCATTCAGGCTATACATTCAGCGCGGTTGCGGGGCGTGAGAGCGATTTTCCTATGTGTGGTTTTGGCGGCTATTTTGGCTCGATACGGGACGGAAGGGCGATTCTCGAAAGCATGACGGCCGCGATTGCGCATCGGGGGCCGGACGAACAGGGCATTTTCACCGCGCCTGAGGCCGGGCTTGGCCATGTGCGGCTCTCCATCGTCGGCCTCGGCGACGGCCAGCAGCCGATGTCGGATGCGAGCGGCGAACTGACGATCGCCTTCAACGGCGAGATCTTCAATTATGTGGAACTGAGGGACGAGCTTCGCGCCAAGGGCCGCCGCTTCCGCACGTCGAGCGACACCGAGGTTATCCTCCACCTTTATGACGAGATGGGCGAGGATTGCGTCACGCTGCTCAACGGCGATTTTGCCTTCGCGATCTGGGATGCCCGTCGCCGCCGGATCATGCTGGCGCGCGACCGAATGGGGGTACGCCCGCTCTTCTATACGGCGCAGGGCGGCACGTTCTATTTCGCCTCCGAGGTCAAGGCGCTCCTTGAGGTGCCGGGCATCTCGGCGGAGATCGACCCGATCGCGCTCGACCAGATCTTCACGCTCTGGGCGCCGATCGCGCCCCGCACGCCCTTCCGCAACATCCTCGAGCTCGAGCCGGCCCACCTGATGGTCGTCGATCAGCGTGGCGTCACCACGAGACCCTACTGGCAGCTTCAATATCCCGACGGGGACCAGCCGCCGAGCTATGTGGACGAAAGAAGTGCCGCCGAGGAACTGCGCGCCCTCCTGACCGACGCGACCCGTATCCGCATGCGGGCCGACGTACCGGTCGGTGCCTATCTGTCCGGCGGCCTCGATTCCTCGATCGTCTCGGCGCTAGCGGCCGGCATGACGCCGCAGGGGTTGCGGACCTTCTCGGTCACCTTCGACAGCGCCGAACATGACGAAAGCGTCTTCCAGCTGGAAATGGCCGCAGCACTCGGCACGCAGCATAGCGCCATCGCCTGCCGCACCGGCGATATCGCCAAGGTTTTTCCGGACGTCATCCGCTTCACCGAGAGGCCGATCATCCGCACGGCGCCGGCGCCGCTCTTTCAATTGTCCGGGCTGGTGCGGGAGGCCGGGCTCAAGGTCGTGCTGACCGGCGAGGGCGCCGACGAGGTCTTCGCGGGCTACGATATCTTCAAGGAAGCCCGGGTGCGCCGTTTTTGCGGACGGCAACCCGGCTCGCGCATTCGGCCGCACCTCTTCCGCAAGCTCTATCCCTATCTGCCGGGTCTCAACCAGCAGTCGCCGGAATATCTTGCCGCCTTCTTCGGCGCCGGTGACGAGCCGCTCGACGACCCGCTCTTCTCGCATCGGCCGCGCCTCAAGGGCACGGCCGCGACGAAACTGTTCTTTTCCGGCGACCTGCGCGCTGAACTGAAGGACTACGATGCCGCTGCGGAGCTCATCGGCCGGCTCCCGCAGGATTTCCGCCGATGGCATCCGTTGCACCAGGCGCAATATCTCGAAAGCCGTTTCCTGCTGCCCGGCTACATCCTTTCGAGCCAGGGCGACCGCATGGCGATGGCCCACGGCGTCGAGGGCCGTTTCCCCTTCCTCGACCATCGGCTGGTCGAGTTCGCCGCCAAGCTTCCGCCGGAGATGAAGCTCAAGGGGCTTACGGAGAAGCACATCCTGCGCGAGGCGACGAAAGACCTCTTGCCGCCCGCCATCGGCAGGCGGGTGAAACAGCCCTATCGCGCCCCCGACAGCCACTCCTTCAGCGGCCCCGGCGAGTTCGATTACGTCCGCGGCGCATTGAGCGAGGATGCGGTCGCCGAGTGCGGCCTCTTCAATGCCAAGGCGGTCACGAAGCTCTACGAAAAATGCCGCTCGCGTCCGGCCTCGGGCTTCCGCGACAACGCTGCTTTCGTCGGCATTCTCTCGACGCAACTCTGGCTGCAGACATTTGCAGGCACGCGCATCCGCAAGGCGGAAGCTGCCTGAAACAGAAACAGGGAAAGGAAATCACATGACGCAGGCGATCAAGGAGAAGGTCAAGACCTTCATCATCGAGAACTTCCTCTTCGGCGACACCTCCTACGACCTCGCCGATACCGCCTCGCTGATCGAGAACGACATCATCGATTCGACCGGCGTTCTGGAACTCGTTGCCTTCATCGAGGAGCAGTTCGGTATCGTGATGGTGGATGCCGACATCGTTCCGGCGAATCTCGATTCGCTGGCGCGCATCTCGGCCTTCATCGAGGCAAAAGCCGTGCCGGTCACGGCGTAAACGGCGGCTAGGGGCGGGGCATCGCGGATATGAGGTTCGAGCAATTCCTTATCAGCAACGCCGCGGCTCACGGGGCAAAGACGGCGCTGGTCACCGATCGGAAGCGGCTGAGCTACGAGGAGCTGAATGATCTTTCGTCGCGGCTCGCGGCGGCACTCGCCGCAAGCGGCGTGAATACCAACGACCGCGTCCTGGTCTTCATGGACAATTGCTGGGAAGCGGCCGTGGCGATCTTCGCGATCCTCAAGGCCGGCGCAACCTTCAGCCCGATCAATGCCTCCACGAAGGCCGACAAGCTTGCCTATATCATTGCCGATTGCGAGGCTGCGGCGATCCTGACGCAGGCAAAACTGATGCCGATCGTCGCAGAGGCCCGGGCGCTTTCGTCCGCCAAGCCGATTTTCGTCGCCTCGACCGCGGCGCCGGGCGGCCGCACGCCGGAAGGGGCAATATCCTTCGAGGAGTGCCTGAAGGCCGAGCCGATGCGTGTCCTCCATGGCGGCATCGACGTCGATCTTGCCATGCTGATCTATACTTCCGGATCGACGGGCCGTCCCAAGGGCGTGATGATGACGCATCGCAATATCGATGCGGCGTCGGAGTCGATCACCACCTACCTGCGCAACACGCCCGACGACGTCATCCTCAACGTCCTGCCGCTGGCCTTCGACTATGGTCTCTATCAGCTGCTGATGGCGATCCGGCTCGGTGCCACCCTCGTCCTCGAGAAATCCTTCGCCTTCCCGCAGGCGATCTTCGAACGGATTCGCGCCGAAGGCGTCACCGGCTTCCCGCTGGTCCCGACGATGGCCGCGATGATCCTGCAGATGCGCGACCTCGAGCCTGGCTTCCTCCCGAGTCTTCGCTATATCTCCAATACGGCCGCGGCGCTGCCGCCGGCGCATATCGCGCGCTTGCGGGAGCTTTTCCCGTCCGCCCGGCTCTATTCCATGTACGGCCTGACGGAATGCAAGCGCTGCACCTATCTGCCGCCGGAGGAGCTTGACCGTCGACCCGGCTCGGTCGGCATCGCCATTCCCAACACCGAGGCCTTCGTGGTCGATGAAGACGGCAAGCGGGCGCCGCCGGGCGTGCCCGGCGAACTGGTGATCCGCGGTCCACATGTCATGCAAGGCTACTGGCGCAACGAGGCGGCCACCGAACGCATGCTGCGCCCCGGTCCCAACCGCTGGGAAAAGGTGCTTTACACGGGCGACCTCTTTCGCACCGACGATGAGGGGTTTCTCTATTTCGTCGGCCGCAAGGACGACATCATCAAGACGCGCGGCGAGAAGGTGGCGCCGAAGGAAGTCGAGACCGTCCTGCACGCCCATCCGGGGATCGCCGAGGCTGTCGTCATCGGCATTCCCGATCCGGTGCTTGGTCACGCGATCGGCGCCCTGGTGGTCCTCTCCGACCCGACGCTCAGCGAAAAGGACATCATCCGCCACTGCGCCCGTCATCTCGAGGACTTCATGGTGCCGAAAATCGTCGAATTCCGCGCCGAGCTCCCGAAGACGGACACAGGCAAGGTGAGCCGCAGGCTGGCGGCCGAATCATTGGAGGCCGCAGAATGAACATCCGCCCGGATCAGGAGAGCTTCACCTTCTCCGCCGATGCCTTGAAGATCGACGAGGCTGCTGAGACGGACCGCCTCGTTGCGGGCTTGCGGGCCCAATTGCGCGGCATGCGCAAGCGCGGGCTCGTCCTCGGCCTTTCGGGAGGCATCGATTCGAGCGTCTCGGTGGCGCTCGCCGTGCGCGCTGTTGGAGCCAAGAACGTCTTCTGCCTGTTCATGCCGGAGCATGACTCGGATCCGGAAAGCCTGTGGCTCGGCCGGCTGGTGGCCGATACTTTCGGCGTCGAGGCGATCGTCGAGGACATCGGGCCGACGCTTGCCGCCATGGGCTGCTATGCGCGCCGCGACGCCTTCATCCGCGAACTCGTGCCGGACTATGGACCGGGCTGGGCATCGAAGATCGTCATCGCCAATGCGCTCGCGGGCGATGGCTACAACATCTCCTCGCTGGTGGTTCAGGATCCCGGCGGTCAACGGACGAAGTTGCGCATGCCGCCGTCCGTCTATCTTGGCATCGTCGCCGCAACCAACATGAAGCAGCGCACCCGCAAGCAGCTCGAATATTATCACGCCGACCGGCTGAACTTCGCGGTCATCGGGACGCCGAACCGGCTCGAATACGACCAGGGCTTCTTCGTCAAGAACGGCGACGGCGCGGCCGACGTCAAGCCGATCGCCCATCTCTACAAGTCGCAGGTCTATGCGCTCGCCGCCTATCTCGGCGTTCCCGAGGAGATTCGCCGCCGGCCGCCGACCACCGATACCTATTCGCTCGAGCAGACGCAGGAGGAGTTCTATTTCTCGCTCCCGTATGACCGGATGGACCTGTGTCTCTACGGCCTCAACAATGGCTTGAGCGCCGAAGAGGTGGGGCGCGCCGCTGACCTTTCGGCGGCGCAGGTCGAGCGCGTCTGGGCGGACATCGCCGCCAAGCGCAAGGCGACTCGCTATCTGCACCTCGGGCCGCAGCTCGTCCAGCCGGTCGCGGAAATCGGCGACTGAGTCGAATGTCAGCTGCCGCTCGGCACTCTCCTCCGTAGCCGCCCAATGTTCCGCCAGCCAGCTCGCTGACAAGGCGGCGCGTTTGACCTACTGCATGATTCCTTAAATCGGAATCGATTTAAGGACAAAATCATGCAGCATTTTAAAGTGCTACAGCGACCTTAGCGCGTCCGCTTCGGACGCGCGGCGCTGTAGGCGTCTTTCCTTTATTTCAGTTTGTTAGCTGCAGTGGCCAAACCGATGCGCGAGCTCGGCGCGCCTCAGTCAGTGCCATTCCCGGCGATATTTTTCGACCAGTCTGTGCCGCGTCTCCAGCCCCAGGCAGGGTGGCGAAATTAACCATTTGTTAACCGTGACTCGCCTACATCTAGGCAACGAAAAATTAACGTAGATGACCAAAGTGCTAACAGACACCCGCTCGATCCGCATCAAGGGCCGCTCGTTCCTGGCACTGGTGCTTTCACCGGAGCCGCCGCTCGACGCCTGGCTCACTCGCCTCGATGATTTGGCCTCGCGTTCCGCGGGGTTTTTCCTGGGGCGACCGGTCGTTCTCGATGTCGCAGACCTCGAAATCGACCGGGCTGGACTCAAGAAGCTGATCGACGAGCTTGGCCAGCGCAACGTTAGAATCATGGGCATCGAAGGCGGCCGTCCGTCGCTCTTCGAGCCGGGGATGCCCCCGGCCATGAAGGGCGGGCGTCCGGCTCCGGACATCGAAATTCCGGCCGAACCGACCGTCGAACCAGTTGGCGCCGCATCGGCCAAGGCTTCGGCATCGAGCGTGCTGGTGGAGCCGCAAGCGGCGCGGGCGATCTCTTCGATCGTGATTCGCGAGCCTGTGCGCTCCGGCCAATCGGTGATCTTTCCCGAGGGCGACGTCACGGTCGTCGGATCGGTCGCGTCGGGCGCGGAAATTATCGCCGGCGGATCGGTCCATATTTACGGAACGCTGCGGGGGCGGGTGCTGGCAGGCTCGGTCGGCAACGCCTCGGCGCGCATCTTCTGCCGCCGGCTCGAAGCGGAGCTGCTCGCCATCGATGGCGTGTACAAGACGGCGGAAGATATGGCCCCCAACCTTCGCGGACAGGCAGTCCAGCTCTGGTTGGAAGGCATTCGATCATGGCAGAAAGACTTAACTGAGCCGGCGGCCGGCCAGCATACAGGAGCGGGAAGATGGCGAAAGTAATCGTTGTTACATCGGGTAAAGGTGGCGTTGGCAAGACGACATCGACCGCCGCGCTTGGCGCGGCGCTGGCGCAGAGGAATGAGAAGACGGTCGTTGTCGATTTCGACGTCGGGCTGCGCAACCTCGACCTCGTGATGGGCGCCGAGCGGCGGGTCGTCTATGATCTGGTCAACGTCATCCAGGGCGATGCCAAGCTGCCTCAGGCGCTGATCCGCGACAAGCGCCTGGATACGCTCTTTCTGCTGCCGGCCTCACAGACTCGGGACAAGGACTGCCTGACCGCCGAGGGTGTCGAGCGGGTGATGGCCGAACTCAGGAAGCACTTCGACTGGATCATCTGCGACAGCCCGGCCGGTATCGAGCGCGGCGCGACGCTTGCCATGCGGCACGCCGACATTGCCGTCATCGTCACCAATCCGGAGGTCTCGTCGGTGCGTGACTCGGATCGCATCATCGGCCTTCTCGATGCCAAGACCGAACGCGCCGAACGTGGCGAGCGGGTGGAAAAGCATCTGCTCCTCACCCGCTATGACCCGGTCCGCGCCGAGCGCGGCGATATGCTGAAGGTCGACGATGTCCTCGAAATCCTGTCGATCCCGCTGGTCGGCATCGTACCCGAAAGCACGGACGTGCTGCGCGCTTCCAACCTCGGCGCGCCGGTTACCCTCGCCGACAGCCGCAGCGCTCCGGCGCTTGCCTATCTCGACGCCGCCCGGCGGATTGCCGGCGAAACGGTGCCGATGACCATTCCGGGCGAGAAGCGCGGGCTTCTCGGCAAACTGTTCGGACGGAGGGCAGCATGAGCATATTCCGGTTCTTCAGCAAACAGACATCGGCGCCGACGGCGCGCGAGCGCCTTCAGGTGCTGCTCGCCCACGAGCGGGCTTCCGTCGGGCATTCGGATCTCGTGGCGGTGCTCCGGGAAGAGATTCTCGCCGTCATCGCCAAGCACATCCAGGTCGACGGCGACAAGGTGAGCGTCAAGATGGACCGCGGCGAAAACGTTTCGACGCTGGAAGTTGACATCGAGATTCCGCTCAATGCGAGGGTCCGGGCGGCCTAGTGCATGTTTCCTTAAATCGTAGGCGATTTAAGGATAAAAACATGCACCGATTCAAAGTGCTACAGCGTCCTTAGTGCGTCTGAAAAGACGCGCGGCGCTGTAGGAAGGCCGACTTCCCTGGCTACTTATCAAAGGAGCCGCCGATCAGGCGGCTCCATTGCTCTCCGGCAAGGCCATTCACGAAACCCTGCGCGTGGCGGAACGCGTCGGCGAGCTCTTCGTCGCGGGAATGCACGACGGTCGAGGCCGCGTGGACGAAGCCGATGCGGCGACCCATCATCGCTTCGAGCAGGGCCGGCTGGGTGCGCCCGCGCAGCGCCGCCGCGCCGCGGGCGGCGGCGTGATCGATCAGGCAGTCGAGGACCGGACCGGCCTGGCCAGGCATAGCGAGCAACTGCAGGACACGCGCGGTTCCACCCCGTTTCATATGGTAGAAGAACGCCCCGAGCGGTGCGCCGGTGCGAGTCTTGACGGCAGCGAGGACGGGCTCGCCGAATTCGGGCTTATCGATTGCGTCCTGGAGAATATGCTCGAACTGGCCGTCCGCCCAGGCGGGCTGCACGGCGAATTGCCGGGTCAGGGGTGCGAAGAGCTCGGCAAATGACCCGGCATCGATGTCGGCGATTTGGAGCGCTGCGGGCAGACTGGCCTCTTTGGGCACGGCCGACCAGCGCAGATCGCCGCGTCGCATTTTGCCGCGATGGCGCTCGTCGAAAGCATCAGCCAGCGGGCGAAGGACGCGAGCCGGACCGATCCGGTGCGAGACAAGGTCGAGCGCAAAGCGGGCCGGGCGAAGGACACGGACCCAGTCGAGGCTGTACTGCGGCAGGACGATGCCACGCAGCCGCGTCCACATGTGCGTCGAGACCTCGCTCGCCGTCTCGCTGAAGGAAAGGTCCTGCGGACCGGCCAGGAAGGCCTTCAGAAGCCGGGCGCCGGCCATCGGGTCGCTCTCACGGCCCTCGACCATCAGCGAGCCGCAGATGGCGGCCCGCAGGTGCCGGCCGTTGTAGCGCATCGGCAGCGCGTTGACCCCGACGAAACCGGAAATGCGACCGCTGTCGTTGACGTGGACGAGCGGTGCGACCTCCGGGTCATGGCCGGGCGCCTCAAGGTACAGGCGGCGGAGATAGTCGACGAGCGCGGGCGGCGGAGCCCCGTCGCCGTTGCGGAAGATCTTTTGAAACAGGCCGGCAATGGCCGGGATGTCGGCATCCACGAGCGGACGGATGTCGCTCATCTCATCTGCCCTCGTCGCTGGACGCACCCATCTTGCGCACGATGGCGACGCGCGGCTTGCCCTGCGTGTCATGCGCGAAGCCCACTGTCTCGTAGGCTTTGGCGCGGCTGAGGAGAGCTGCGGCCTGCCGGTCCTGCCCTTCGCCGAATTCGAACAGAAGCCAACCGCCCGGTTTCAGGAAGGCGACGGCATCGCGGATCAGCCGCTGGTGGATGGAAATGCCGTAGGGACCGCCGTCGAAGGCTTCTCGCGGCTCGTTCTCGAGGAGATGGGCGCTGTCGCCTGCGAGGCGGGACGTCGAGATGTAGGGTGGATTGCAGACGATCATGTCGGCGCGACCTTCGAGGCCGTTCCCGTCGAGCGCCGCGAAGAGGTCGCCCTGCCGGATCAGGACGCGCTCCTGCAGCGAGAGGCGCTCGGCGTTGCGGCGGGCGAGCGCAACGGTGCTGTCGGTCAAGTCCGCGCCCCAGACCCGTGCAAGCGGCACGGCGGCGGCGATGCCAAGCGCGAGGTTGCCAGAGCCGCAGCACATGTCGATGACCGTCACAGGCCCCGTTTGGTCGCGAAGACGTGCAACGGCGTTTCGGCCGAGCAGTTCCGTCTCCTCCCGCGGCACGAGGACATCGGCCGCGAGTTCGAGTTCGATGTCCATGAAGGAAACGAGGCGAGGCGAAGGGCTGTTCGCCAGGCTGACGTCGGGAAGATTGTCGCCCTGCAGCACGAACGCTCCTTCGGCTATGGGATGGTTTTCGGTCCCGCGGACACTAGCGCACTCGGGTAAACGGAAGCTGAAATACAATTGATGGGCGTATGTTAACCGCCCAATCATCTCTGCACATTAGTCTGCGCCCCGGGGATCGACGGGAGGCTGCGGCAAGGCATGACCTTTCGGATACCGAATCCCGTTGCGTAAACGACAAGGCAGATCGGATGTCTTCGGAAGGCTTAACGGAATCGCGCGGCTACAAGCCTTTGCTGCCGATGATCCTGTCCTATGTCGCATCCGGCGGCAGCCTCGTGCTCGGTTCCGCGGCGCAGCTTCTCACCTTCGCGATCCTCGCACGTTTTCTTGGCGTCGAAGAGTTCAGCGTCTTCGTCGCCATCACGGCGGTCGCCAGCATTGCCGTCCATCTCTGTGGATTGGGTGCCATGGAATGCCTGGTGCGGCGGGTCGCGAGGGATCGCACGATCTATGCGGAGATGCTCGGCCACAACATCCTGCTCACGGCGGCAAGCGGGCTCGCCCTCGTGCTGGCCGGCGCCGTCGCGCTGCCGTTCTTTTTTGCGCTTTCGCCGGACCCGATCGCCAATTTCGCGGTGATTGCGTTGATGCTGATCACCAACATCGTCCTGGTCCGCATCATTGTTCTCGCCGAACAGATCTTCATCGCCCATTCCGATTTCGCCTCCGCAAACAAGGTCGTCGTCGGCTTCGCCGTGGCGCGTACCGTTGCGGCGGCGCTCGCATGCCTGGTCTTCGGCGTCTCGACAGTGGCATCCTGGGCCGTCTGGCAGTTCATCTGCCACGTGCTGGTGGCCCTGGCCTGTCTCTGGGCCATTAAGGGCCTCGGCGCGCCGCGCTACCGTATCGTGCGGGAGGAATTGCCGCAGGGCCTCTATTTTAGCATTCCGTTCATTCTGCGCGCCCTGAGGCAGAACGCCGACCTGCTCGTCCTGAGCCTCGTCACCACGGCCGAGATCGTTTCGAGCTACAGCGTCGCACGGCGGATGCTCGAGAGTAGTTTCCTGTCTGTCGAGGCACTCAACCGCCTCATCTATCCCGGCTCGGCGCGGATGACGACGGCCGGCCTGCACCACGCCTTGCAACGGGTGCTCCGCGTGCTTGGCGCGGCGACCGGCATCAGCCTTGCCGCGGCGCTGACGGTCTTCGTGCTGGCGCCGGTCCTGCCCTATTTGTTCGGCCACGAATATGTCTCTCTCGTCGGCTTTGTACGCGGCCTCGCATGGGTCGTCGTGCCGCTCGCCATCTGGTCGGTGGCGGTGGAAGCCCTGGGCGCCTCGGGCTACCATGCGGCGCGGGCCACCGTGATGGGGCTCGGAAGCATCGCCGGGGCCGGGCTTGCCGCCGCGGCGAGTTGGCACGCCCCGCCGGCCGGCACCTTCGTCTCCTTCTATGTCATCGAGATCGCCATGGTGGTCGCCACATGGAGCGTTTTCCTGCGCTTCGTGCGCCGCGACCGGGAGCGGGCAGCACGCGAGTTTCCGGCGGGAACGGTGCATGGGCATTGAGTTGCGGAAGATTGTGTCTCATCCGACGGGCCTTGTGGAGCCGCCATGCCCGGCCGGCACGCGCCCGATGGCTCGCGCCGATATTCCGGCGATCGGAAGATTGTTCAACAAGGTGTTTCGCAGACGCGACCGCGCGGCCGGGGAGGATCTTTGCCGTTATATCGACACCGTCTTCTTCGGTGCCCCTTCCCATGCCCCCGAGCAGGGCAGCGTCGTGCACGAGAACGGCAATCGCGACATCGACAGCGCCATCCTTTCGGTGCCGATGCAATTCGACGTCAATGGCCGCCGAATCGTGGCGCGTCTTCTTTGTGCCTTCATGGTCGATGGCAAGACGGGCGCGGCCGGCGCGGCGCGCCTCGCCCGCAGCGTGCGGGCGGTTCGCCAGGACCTGTGTTTTTCCGATAGCTCCTCGCCGGTAAGTGCCGACCACTGCGTTGCCGGCGGGGGCATCATCCTACCGATCCAGAGTCTCGAATGGCTGCGCTTCTTCCGGCCGCTGGCTGCGGCAGCCGTTCTTGCCCGCCGGCGCATCCCGATCCTCGGAGCGCGTCCTGTCGTTGGTACACTGGGGTTGATCGATCGCGCGCTGCGATGGTGGAGCTCCTCATCGAAACCGACCGCAGCGGCGGGATGCCAGGCGAAGACAGCAAGCCTGGATGAGTTCCTGCGTTGTGCTGCGCCGATGCTCGAGCGTTTCTCGATCCGTCCCAGTTGGTCGGAGTCCGAGTTCGACTGGCTCGTCAACGTCGCCTCGATGAACCGGAGCCTCGGGGCACTGCAGTGCAGGAAGGTTGTTGTCGAGGATGGTCGCACGATCGGCGCTTTCCTGTTCTTCGGAAGGCCCAACGGCATGGCCAGCGTCCTCAACGTGCTTTGCGAAGACGGCCGCGAAGCTGACGTCACCACGGCAATGTTCGCTTGCCTCGACGCGGAAGGCTATGCCGTCGCCACCGGCATGGCGCAGCCGTTCCTGATGAATGCGATTTCGCGCCAGCGGTGGTTGTGCTTCCGCCACCGAGGCTATTTCTGCATGGTCACCCGCCACGCCGACATCAAGGAAGCGGCGCTCGGCGGCGACATCTATATCGGCGGCCTCGCGTCGGAAAGCTGGAGCCGGTTGTTGACCGATTTCTAAACCTGCAAAGGTTGCCGGCCGCCGGAAAGTCTTAACGGAATATTCACCCTGCGCTCGTAATTCTTAACGG
Organism: Sinorhizobium fredii USDA 205; assembly: GCF_001461695.1. GTDB lineage: Bacteria > Pseudomonadota > Alphaproteobacteria > Rhizobiales > Rhizobiaceae > Sinorhizobium > Sinorhizobium fredii. Next base: position 169,632 of record NZ_AUTC01000146.1, read on the forward strand.
CAGATGCGGCAACGCAGGGCACTGCTCTTCGGTGGCTTCAAGAGCATGCGTGGGGAAAGACGGATGTATCGGCGGAGCGAGCCCTTAGAGCAAGGATTGCGCCTGGAGACGCGCTACCCGCGGCGCGCCGCGGGCGGCTCGCTGCTGGACCTCGTCCCGGCGATGGACAACGAAACGGCGCTTCTGCCGCAAGAAAGCGAAATTCCTGACCAGAAACAGCCGGATGTCGCGCCGGCCGTGCCAGTGGTCCAGCCCGGCCAACCGACCGTCGGGACGTATTTTCCGCAGCTTCACAATCTCGGCAACGTCGGCGTCGATGACGTCATCCTCTGGCTGCGTCAAGGGACAAGATGGATCGTCCTTGCGCTCGTTGTTTGCGTCGCCGCCGCGTTTGTCTATGCAGTGACGGCGACGCCGCGCTACACCGTCTACACCGATCTCGTCGTGGACCCCTCCAATCTCAACGTCGTCAGCGACGACGTCTTTACCAGCAATCCGCAGCGCGATGCGCAACTGCTGGAGGTCGAAAGCAAGCTCAGGATCCTGACGTCGCGAAACGTTCTGAAGCGCGTCATCGACAAGCTTGACCTGACGAACGATCGGGAATTCGTCAAACCGTCACCCCTGGCGTCCTTGATCGCGTTGTTCTCATCAGGAGACAGCAAGGCCGACAGGGAACTGGCTGCCATTCGCGCCTTGTCGGAAAGGGTCGAGGCGCGGCGCGAGGAGCGCTCCTTCGTCGTTGTTCTCGAGGTCTGGAGCGAGGAGCCGGAAAAGGCCATCGCCCTCTCCGAGGCGATCGTCGACGCCTTCGAAGCGGAACTCTTTCAATCGGCGGCTGAAAGCGCCGGCCGGGTGGCGCAGAACCTCAATGCGCGTCTCGACGAGTTGCGCCGCAACGTCACCGGGGCCGAAAGGAAAGTCGAGGATTTCCGCCGCGAGAACGGCTTGCTGTCCGCCAATGGCGAACTCGTCAGCAATCAACTCTCGAGCGAACTCAATACCCAGGTCCTCGAGGCTCAGCAGCGCTTCATCCAGGCCGAGACACGCTACAAGCAGATGAGTGCCGCGATCGCGCAAGGACACACGACCAGTGCCTCGGTCTTCGAGTCCGCCGACATGACGAACCTGCGCCAGCAGTATAACGCCCTGCAGCAACAGATCGGTGCGATGCAGCTCACCTATGGCGAAAGGCATCCGCGCCTGGCCGCGGCGCGCTCGGAGCGCGCCACGCTCGAAGCCGCCATCAACCAGGAAGCGCGCCGCATCGCCGAGCGCGCCAAGGCGGATTTCGATCGGGAACGCTCTGCACTCGGCACCTTGAGGGGCAAGGCCGACGACGAACAGTCGAACGTTTTCACCGATAACGATGCGCAGGTCCATCTTCGCGACCTGGAGCGCGACGCGCGCGCCAAGGCGGCGATCTACGAAACCCATCTGGCGCGTGCCCAGCAGATCACCGAGCGCCAGCAGATCGACACGACAAATATCCGCGTCATCTCGCGTGCCATGCCGCCGAATTCGCGCAGCTGGCCGCCCCGAACCTCGATCCTGCTCATCGCCGGTGCCGCGTTCGGTCTCGCGGCCGGTATCGCGATCTCGCTGGCGCTTGGCCTGTGGGGCTATGTTCGCGCCCCGCGACCCACGGCGGGATAGGAGCGACGCCGGCAATGACCAGCGCTGCCTATGCGGAGACCAGTGCGCCGGACGCGGTAAGGGCGCGCGTCGGCGCCTTCCTCTTCATGGCAATGTTTCTCTTTCTGTGGGTGTCGATCACGCCCTATGTCGATCTGACGGGAGAGGCGATCCTTGATCCTTCCGCCGGCAACTCCAACCGCCTGAACCAGATATTGGCGCTGCTGCTTTCCGCCGGGATGCTCGGCTATGGGCTGCTCCACCCGATGCGGGGTATCATCCTGCAGCCGCGCCTGCTCCTCTCCATCCTCTGTTTTTGGTTCCTCCTCGTCTCGCTGATCTCCGCCCATCCGATGCTCGGCATCAAAGGCATCGTTCTCTCGACGATCATGACGGTCAATGCCAGCATCTATCTGCTGCTCCCCGCGTCCGAGCGCCACTTTGCCAAGATGCTGGGGATCGGCAGCCTGATCATGCTGGGGTTCGCCTATTACGGCATTCTCTTCAAACCGACGCTCGCCATCCATCAGGCGTCCGAACTACGCGAGCCGATGAACTCCGGTCTGTGGCGCGGCCACTTTCCGCACAAGAACAGCGCCGCCTCGGCGATGGTGCTCGCCGCTTTCTTCGGGCTTTTCGTCGCGAGCACCTGGTCGCGCATGGCCGGTCTTGCGATCTTCGCGCTGTCGTTCCTGTTCCTCGTCAACACAGGTGGCAAAACCTCGACGGCGATGCTTCCGGCAATCCTGATTCTCGGCTGGCTTTTCGAAAAGATGCGGCCGCTGCGTGCGCTGATCGTCATCGGCGGCGTCGGCCTGTTCAATCTGTTCGCCGTCGGCTCGGCGGTTTTCAGGCCGCTCGGAGAGTTCATCAGCGGTCTTGGCATCGATGCGACATTCACCAATCGCTCCGACATATGGCGGTTCGCTTTCTCGGCGCTCGCCGAGCGGCCGTTGACGGGCTACGGCTTCCGGGCGTTCTGGCAGACGGAGGAGCTGGTCTATAGCGGCGGCTCGGTCGAGACCTGGGCGGTTGCGGCTGCGAACGGCCATAATTCCTATCTGGACATTGCGCTGACGACCGGGTTCCCGGGACTGCTGCTGACGCTCATCTGGCTCATTCTGCTGCCGCTTCGCGATATTTCCCGCATCGCACCCGGCCGCGAGCACGCGCCTCTGACGCGGCTCTATATCCGCATCTGGCTTTACACGATCTTCCACGCCGGTCTCGAAACCCTCTTCTTCGAAGGCGGAAGCTTCGTCTGGTTCACCTTCGTCTTTGCCGTCTACGGACTCCACCTGCAATCGAGTGCCGTGCTGGCCGAAGGTGCCGTCCCCGAAAACAGGAAGCGTGTCGCTCATGCGTGACGTGGAAGTAAAGATCGGCGCGTTTGTCGACCGGCTGGCCAACCGGGCTATCTGGCAGTTCGCCCGAGCGCGACGCACCTTGGAAACCGAGGCTCCCCTCGTTTCCTTCACCTTTGACGACGTGCCGGACAGCGCGCTTCACGAAGGGGCGGCGATTCTCGAGCGATACGACGTTCGCGGAACCTTCTATATCGCCGGTGGACTGGCCGGACGAGTGGAGGATGACCGGACGCTGATCACGGCGGAGGGATGCGCAGAACTGCTGGGGCGCGGGCACGAGATCGGCTGCCATACCTTCGCGCACCACCGGGTGCGCAGCGCCGGCGGCCTCGCCGCCGATCTCGACCGCAACGCGGCATACCTGAAGAGCGTCGGCGTCGCGTCGCCGGCGCGCAACTTCGCCTTTCCCTACAACGCCGCCTGGCCCCTGGCGCGCCCCGAACTGCGCCGGCGGTATCGATCCTGCCGCGCCGGCGGCGAGGCGATCAACCGTGGATCCGTGGATCCGCTGATGCTCAAGGCCGTCGAGATTCGCCAGCCCGAGCAGCATGCCCAGATGCTGACCCGATGGATCGACGACGTCGTTGGTGAGCCCGGCTGGCTGATTTTCTTCACACACGACATCGCGCCGCGCCCGACGCCCTATGGCTGCACGCCGGAAACCTTCGACCACCTCGTCCGCTATTCCGTCGAAAAGGGCTGCCGCGTGCTTCCGGTCGATGAGGCGCTCGACCGGCTCGATTGGTAGGGGGCCGCAATGCCTGAGGTCGAGAAATCCGGGAAGCGCCTGCTGGCGATCAACAACTACTTCTATCGCCGCGGTGGAGCGGAGGCGGTCTTCTTCGACCATATGAGCATGTTCGGCGAAATCGGCTGGGACGTCGTTCCCTTCGCCATGCGGCACGACAGCAATGAAGCTTCGCCCTGGTCCGACTATTTCGTCTCCGAGATCGAGTATGGCCGGCAGACGGGTCTGTTTCGCAAGGCAATTCAGGCGGCGAGTGTCATCTATTCGCTCGAGGCCCAACGCAACATCCGTGGGCTGATCGAGCACACGCGCCCGTCGATCGCGCATGCCCACAATGTCTACCACCATCTCTCGCCGGCGATCTTCTCCACCTTGAAATCCGCCGCCATTCCGGTGGTCATGACGGTTCACGATCTCAAGCTCGCCTGCCCCTCCTACAAGATGCTCCGTGACGGCAACGTCTGCGAAGATTGTCGCGACGGGAAGATCTACAACGTGCTGCGCCATCGTTGCGTCAAGGACTCCGTGCCCCTGAGCGCCGTGGTGCTTGCCGAAACGATGCTGCATCGGCTGCTTGGCCTTTACCGCGACAAGGTGGATCGGCTCGTCGTGCCGAGCCGCTTCTATCTGGAAAAGCTCGCCGAATGGGGCTGGCCGCGCGAGAAAATGGTCCACATACCCAATTTCGTCGATGTCTCCACCTTTCGCACCGATTGGCAGGAGGGCGACTATTTTGTCTTCGCCGGCCGCCTGGCGCCGGAAAAAGGATTGGCGACCCTGATCAGGGCGGTCGCCCTTTCGGGAGAGCGGCTGATCGTCGCCGGGACTGGCCCCGAGGAGGCGAGCCTTCGTCAATTGGCGGGCGAACTCGGCGCCGACGTGACTTTTGCCGGTTATCTCTCCGGCGAGAAGCTGCATCGCGTCATTGGAGAATCCCGCGCCCTCGTGCTCCCTTCGGAATGGTACGAGAATGCGCCGATCAGCCTTCTCGAAACCTATGCGCTGCAGCGCCCGGTTATCGGCGCGGCGATCGGCGGAATTCCGGAAATGGTGAGGGAAGGCGAAACCGGGCTGCTGGCGGCTTCCGGGAAGCCGGAAGATCTGGCAAGGGCGCTGCGCGCAATGGCGGCGCACTCACCGGCGGCGCGCCGCCGCATGGGGTCCGAGGGTCGTTCGTGGATCTCCAGCGAATTTTCCGCCGCGGCCTATCGGGCGAGGACCCTCGACCTCTACGCGTCGCTGGGCGTCGCCTGAGATGCTCCCCGTCGCAAGGCGTTCGGAACGCCGGTGCGGAAAGCCGGGGCCCGACGTCTGGTTTTTGGCCAGTCGCCTAAAAGTTTAGCGATCTTCTTACGCCGGCCGAAAGTGTTCTGCTCGTAAATGCTGTCCAAAGGGAAACTTCCGGGGCAGGACAACCATGAGCAGTCAGACTGCAGTCTCGCGAGACGCTCCGCAGCAGGCGAGAGGTTCGGCGGCGTCGGTCCGCACCGCTCGCGGCGGCGTCGAGCGGTTTCCCGAAAAGCTGCTCTCGGTCCATGCGCAGGGCGGTGCGACGACCGCGCTGCTCGAAGGGCCATCCTCCGGCCTCGGCGGCGTGGCATTGTCGCCGGAGGACCGCGACGGGTTTCACCGGTCCATTGCTGGGCGTCCGCGCGTGGTGATGCTGGGACTGCGCGGCATACCGGACGTGCAGGGTGGCGTGGAGAAACATGTCGAGATGCTCTCCACCCGGCTCGCGGCCCTCGGCTGGAGCGTCGATGTCATCGGGCGGCAGCGCTATCTAGCGAAATCCTCCTCCTACTCTTGGGGGGAGGTTCGCGTCTTCCCGCTCTGGGCGCCGCGATTGATGGCGCTCGAAGCCATCGTCCACACTTTCGTCGGCGTCTGTTTCGCTGCGCTGCGCCGCCCGGACGTCCTGCATATCCATGCGATCGGCCCCGCCTTGCTGGTTCCCCTGGCGCGGCTGCTGGGCTTGAGGGTCGTGGTCACGCATCACGGCTATGATTACGACCGGCAGAAGTGGGGCACCTTCGCCAAGCGCATGTTGAAACTCGGGGAGCGCCTGGGCATGCGGCTTGCGCATGGGCGCATCGCCATTTCGAAGGACATCGTGGAGACGATGGGTGAGCGCTACACCGTGCCGGTGGCCCTCATCCCGAACGGCGTTGCCATCGCGCCGTGGCGCGCCGGAACGGGCATACTCGACGAGTTCGGCCTGACGCGCCGCCGTTATGTCCTGCTTGCCGCGCGACTCGTTCCGGAGAAACGCCAGACCGATCTCATCCGGGCTTTCGCGAGCCTTGGCGATACCGGCGTCAAACTCGTCCTGGCGGGGAGCGCCGAGTTCGAAACGCCCTATGCGAATGAGGTGAGGGCGATGGCCGAAGCCGTGCCCGGTGTCGTTCTGACGGGCTTTCAGTCGGGCGACAGGCTGGCGGAACTGTTTGCCGAGGCGACACTCTTCGTGCTGCCCTCCAGTCATGAAGGGATGCCGATCGCGCTCCTGGAGGCCATGGCCCACGGCTTGCCGGTTCTGGCCAGTGATATCGTCGCCAATCGCGAGCTCGGCCTGCCCGACGACGACTATTTCCCGCTCGGCGATATCGACGCCCTTGCCGCCGCGATTGCCAGGAAAATCGAAAATCCGCCGAGTGACGACGAGGTCCGTTCGCAGGTCGCCCATATGGAATCGACCCACAGCTGGGCGAGCGTCGCACAGAAGACCCTTGCGATCTATCGAGCGCTAGCAAGATGAGCCCGCCGCAATGCGGCGAGGTAGCCGAGAGCATGAGGCAGCGGGTGATGGATTTGAGGCGGGCTGCTACGGTGCTCGCATGGCTCTTGTTGGCGCTGATCGCCTACTCGACGCTGTCGCCGATCGGCATGCGTCCGCATATCGGGACGTGGGTTCACGTCGAACGGTTTGGCGCATACGCGCTTTTGGGTTTCCTCTTCGCGACCGCCTTTCCGCGGCGGATCCCGCTTATTCTCGCCATGGTGTTCGGAGTGGCGGCCGCTTTCGAATTGCTGCAGATGCTGTCGGCGGATCGCCACGCGCGCGTAGAGGACCTTGCGGTCAAAATGGCCGGGGCAGCAGGCGGGGGCGGTGCGAGTTGGTTCGCCGCCCCCCACTGGCGGCGTTTGCGAGGCTGGCAAAGTAAACCAAAATTCAAACCATCGCCGGTAGAAAGTTCAGCTTAGTGCATTCTGGCGGCATGGGCGCGGCGAGCGGAAGCACGGCGCAGCCTTCCTGGGGGCCCCCTTGGCGATATCCGTTATTATCAAGACCTTGAATGAAGAGAAGCGTATTGCCGCGACGATCGAGAGCGCCTTGGCGGCGCTTCGGGGCATGGGCGGCGAAGTCATCGTCGCCGACAGCGGATCGTCGGACGCCACGGTGGAGATCGCCGCGCAATATCCGGTCGTCATAGCGCAGATCACCCCGCCGGCGCTTCCGAGCTGTGGGATCGGGCCGCAACTCGGCTTTCAATATTCGCGCCACGACCATGTCTGCCTCATCGATGGCGACATGCTGCTGGATGCCGGCTTTCTCGGCGAAGCGGTCCGCTTCCTCGCCGACAATCCGGGCATTGCGGGTGTGACCGGCCACGTCGAGGAGATGCACGTCGCCAACCTCGAATTTGCGCGACGCGTCAATCGCAATGCCCCTGAAAACCGTACGGGGTCGATCGACCGGATGAATGGCGGCGGTGTCTACAGGCGCAGCGCCATCGAGGATGTCGGTTACCTCTCGGATCGCAACCTGCACGGCTATGAGGAGTTCGATCTCGGCATCCGGCTGAGAAGCGCCGGCTGGGGTCTTCACCGCCTCGATCGGCGGTTCGTCCAGCACTTCGGCCACACGGTCAATTCCTACCGGCTGCTGGTTCGTCGCTGGAAGAGCAAATATCTCTATGGCATCGGCGAACTCCTGCGCGCTTCGCTCGGCAAGCCCTATTTCCTCCGGCTCCTGCGCGAGTTGCCGGAACTCAGGCTGTGGGGGCTCGTGCATCTTTGGTGGCTGTTCTGCCTTGGACTGATCCTCTTCCTGCCGGACAAGCTTGTCGCGCTCGGCGCTGTCCTCGCCATGATCGCAGGGGTCGTCGCGCTGGCGGGCATCAAGAAGCGTAGCCTCGGCATGGGGCTCTACACAGTCGTCGCCTGGTTCTTTCACGCGGCGGCACTGCCCGTCGGAATGCTTAGAAGTCGCCGGCAGCCCGGCGAGCCGATCGAGAGCCGTATTCTCGGAAATCCGGCGTGACGATGCGTTCATGGCTTGCCGCAGCGGCGATCTTCCTCGCTGGATTTGTGCAGTGGGCCGATGCCTCGGACCAATGGGTGCCCGTCCGCGACGTCTCGCTCGAGGTCCAATCGGGAAGTCCACTGGATTTCTCTACCGTTCTGCCGAACGGCGCGATCGACGCGGATCACCGCCTGGTTGCGGGGGAGGGCGGCCGCCTCGCCTATGCAAAATCGCCGGAAAAGCCGCTGCGGATGCTCTGCGCCTCGCTCGCCTGGAGCCCGGCCTCAGGCGGCTTTCCCGATCATGACGGTGCGGAGCGCTATGCGCGCCAGCTGGCGCTTCACGGCTACAACATCGCCCGGCTGCATTTTTCCGATGCGAGCCTGATGGTCGGGCGGCAGAAGGATTTCGACTTCGATCCGGAGACCCTCGACCGCATCCACTACCTGCTCGCGGCGCTGAAGCGCAACGGCATCTACTGGATCATCGACGGACTTTCGTCGCCGCGCGGCGCCTATGGCGGGTATGACGACCGCTGGGACGCAAACGGCGATCTCAAGCTGCGCCTGCACCTGGATGAAGGGGCCTCCGCGCATTGGAGGACGCTGCAGGAGAAATTCCTGGGGCGGGTCAATCCCTATACGGGCGTCGCCCCCATTCACGACGATGCCTTGGCGCTGGTGATCCTCGCCAACGAAAACGGTATCGAGTTCGACAGCGTCGTGCACGAGCGCCCGGGCGAGCCCGCCTATGACAAGGCGCTCGCTGGACCGTTCAACGACTGGCTTGCAAAACGCTATGGTTCCACCGACGCGCTTAGCCGGGCCTGGGAAGGGATTGACGACGACGAACGGCTGGAAACGGGCACGGTTAGGCTGCCGCCCGATCGCTATGCCGACAGCACCCGCATGCGTGATCTGCAGGCATTCTTCAGCGACGTCGAGCGGGCATCGGCCGCACGGATGAGCAAGGTGCTGCGCGATCTCGGCTATCGGGGCCTGATCAGCACCTACAACAACTGGCCGATCGTGCAGACCGCCCTGGGCAGGCGCGATCTCGAAGCGGTCACGATGAACACCTATCATGACTGGGTCGGTGGGTACGCGCCGGGCAGCGCCCTGCTGCAGGTGAGCTCCATCGCCGACGGCGCCAATTACATGCGGATGATTGCCGCCGCGCGCTGGCTCGGAAAGCCCTTCATCGTCAGCGAGTATGACCACCTCTTCTGGAACCGCTATCGCTACGAGGCGGGGCTCGTCATGCCGGCCTATGCGTCGCTGCAGGGCTGGGACGTGCTTTGCCGGCACGGCCACGGGCCGATCGTGCTAGCCTATGGCGAACCCTATCCGCACAAGAAGGCGATGCTTCCATATGCGATCGCGCTCGATCCGGTGGCGCGGGCCGGCGAAACGCTGGCCGCCCTTCTTTACCGGCGCGGCGACGTGGCGACGTCCGGCATCAGCATTCCTTTCGCCGTACGCGGCGAAGAGGACCTTGGCGAGGACATGCAGGCGCGCGAGCCGGAGCGCCTCACCGAACTCGCCTTGATCGGCGGCATTGGCCTCGCCCCTGCCGACCGTGTCGACGACGCGGTCGGCGTTGCGCAGCCGCGTATGCAGGGCGCTGGGGAAGTGCTGGCCGCGCTTCGCGATAGCGGCCCGCTTGCTCACGACAATCAGACCGACACGGAGCGCGGCATCTACGAGAGCGACACCGGGCAGATCCGGCTTGATCGCCGCGCCGGGCAGTTGCGGGTCTCGGCGTCGGCCACCGAAGCGGCGGCGTTCTCCTCGCTTCGGGAGCCGATCGATCTCGGCGTTCTCCGTATCGAGCAGGCGGATGGAGACGGGCTCGTCGCCCTGTCCGCGATCGATCGCCAGCCGTCGCTCGCTAAGAGCCGCCGCATGCTGCTGATCTTCGCGACCGACGCCCGAAACAGCGGGATGGTCTTCCGCGACAGCGAAGAAAAGGTCATCGAGGATTTCGGTACCCTGCCGGTGCTGGTCCGCAAGGGCTATGTCGATCTGGCGCTTTCGCGAGGGGCCGCCAGGTGGAAGATATCACCGGTCGGCCTGGACGGCGCCGTCTATCCGCCGGTGCGCAGCCGCGCAGGACCTGTCGCCTTCCGCCTGTCGAACGATACGCCCTATGGGCCGACGACCTATTTCCTCCTAGAACTCGAGGACGGCTAAGTTCGTTGCGGTCGCTGACCCGCGGTGGACGCGGACTTAGCGATTGCATTTCCCGGCCCAACCTGATTTTGGTCCCCCATCGGCGGGGCGGTCGAACGACGCGCATCGGCCGTAAGCCGCATGGAGTGTTGCGAAAGAATGGATAGCTTGCCCGAAATCGTCGGCAAGACCTGGTGGCCCGAGCCGGGCAGCCGCCTCGGTGCGACGTTCTTCGTGCGCGAAGCCTTTCCCTGGCTCGGACGCTATTTCGGCGATCGGCCACTCGCCTCGACGCTCTCGCCGCGGATCGACGGCATCGTCTCCTGGGGCGGGCGCATCCCCGCAAAGACGGCGATGGCGGTCGCCCGCACGCGGCGGCTGCCGCACTGGCACCTCGAGGACGGTTTCCTGCGTTCGGTGGGGCTCGGCAAGGATGGAGCCGCGCCCGTGTCGATCATCGCCGACGATCTGGCATTGCCGGTCGACGGCGGCAGGGCGTCGCGGCTCGAGCTGTTGATCGCCGAGGCGGCCGGCGGCGAACATGATGCGTTTGGCCGGCGCATCCGCGAGCGAATGGTCGAACACAGGCTTTCCAAATACAACAACCTGCCGCATTGCCCACCCTCGATCGAGCCGAGCAGCCGACGGCGCATCCTCCTCGTGGATCAGGTTTTCGGCGATGTTTCGGTGGGACGGGCGCTCGGCAGCCGCCGTTCGTTCGATCGCATGTTGGACGACGCGCTGGCGAGCGGCGCGCAATGCGTCGTGCGGACCCATCCGGACGTGATGGCGGGCTATCGCAAGGGCTACATGACGGAGCGCGCCGCCAGGACGCCCGGCGTCATCCTGCTCGCCGACAAGGTGTCGGTCGCCTCGATCCTCGACGTTGTCGACGAGGTCTGGACCGTTTCCAGCCAGGTCGGCTTCGACGCCCTTCTAAGAGGAATACCGGTGCGCTGCTATGCGGTGCCCTTCTACGGCGGATGGGGGCTGACCGACGATCGGGTGAGCACCGGGGCAGAATTCGCATTGGCGCGCCGTGCCGTCGCAAGGTCGACGGCTGACCAACTCACCGCTGCCGCGCTGGGGCTCTATCCGAGCTACCGCAACCCGGCGAACTGGGAGCCGATGGATGTCTTTGCGGCGATCGATCTCCTGGTCGATGCGCTGTACGGAGCCTGATCGCGCGACCGCGCCGATATCCAGTTTACGCAGTATTGCTTCGCTTTAATCCGCCCCTGAGGTGCTCTTAACCATTCTGCAATCATAGACTGCAACTAAATAGTGTGGCGCAGGCATGATTGCCCCTGCGGCTAAGGCCATTTGGCATCGCGGCAATGCGCGGTGCATGGCACCTGTTTGATACGTGCCGACGCCGACTTTCGGCTTGCGGATAGTAGATTTTTACATTTGCGAGGGATCCCTGCGGGGGCAGGCATATTCGGGGCACACATATGAAACTCAATATTGCACGCGGCATGATTGTGTTTGGCGGAATCATTGCGATCGGACTGTTGGTCTCGATCGGCATCAAGACATACGCTTTCGACAAACTGCGGGTGAACGGCCCGGTCTACACACAGATCGTCTACGGCAAGGATCTCGTTGCCGATATCCTTCCGCCGCCCTTGTACACCGTCGAGTCCTATATGTTGGCAATGGAGGCGATCTCCAGTCCGGAACTCGTTGCCAGGAACCAGGAGAAGATTGCCGCGCTGAAACGCGCCTATGACGAGCGGCGGTCCTATTGGAAGTCTTCATCGGCGCCCGATGTGCTGATGAAGAAGTTGGAGGACGAGGTGCTTGCTCGGGCCGATGTCTTTTGGCAGGTGTTGGAAAAGCAGTTCCTTCCTGCGCTGCAGGCAAACGACCTTGCCGGCGCCGGTCAGGCGCTGAACGCCTTGAAGGGCAGTTTCCACCATCACGAGATTGCCGTGAACGAGCTGGTGCAGATGGCGGTCGCTTTCCAGGCTGGCGAAGAAGGCGCCGCGGCCGTGGAGACCGACCGGCTTTCCATGGCGGCGACGACGAGCTCGGTCATCTCGGTCGCGCTGCTCGCCGCCGGCCTGTGGTACCTCCGCCGCCGTGCCGTCCAGCCGTTGGCTACGATGTCGTCCTATATGGAGACGCTGGCGGCGGGCGACTACAGCCGTGCCGTACCCTTCTCGGATCGCAGGGATGAGATTGGCGCGGTGGCGAAATCCGTCGCGATCTTCCGCGAGGCGGCCATCGAACGCCGCACCATGCGTGAACGCGCGGAGGACGAACGCCGCCGGCGGGAAGAGCAGGAGGCGGTTCTCCGCGAGCAGAGGGCAGTGGAGGAAAGGGACCGGCGAACCGTCATCGATCAACTCAGCGGCGGACTGCGACGTCTGTCGACCGGCGATCTGACGGCGCAGATCGAGGCCGGCTTTGCTCCGGACTTCGAGCGGCTGCGCAGCGAATTCAACGGCAGTGTCGAGCGGCTTGCCCAAGCGATCTCTGGCGTCTTGCTGGCAACCGGCCGGCTGCGTTCCGGTTCGTCGGAGATCGCCGGCGCCACCGACGATCTCGCAAAACGCACCGAGCACCAGGCGGCGTCGCTGGAGCAGACGGCCGCCGCCTGTGACGAGATCACCGCGACGGTGCGCAACTCGCTGGAGCGTGCGCGGGAAGCAAGCCTGGTGATGCGGACTGCCAAGGACGGAGCGGAACGCTCCGCGGCCGTCGTCCGCGATGCGGTCGCGGCGATGGAACGGATCGCCGGTTCTTCGACACGCATCCGGCAGATCCTCAATGTCATCGACGAGATAGCGTTCCAGACCAACCTGCTGGCCTTGAACGCAGGCGTCGAGGCGGCCCGGGCCGGCGAAGCTGGCAAGGGCTTTGCGGTCGTCGCACAGGAAGTTCGCGAACTGGCCGGCCGTTCGGCCGCTGCCGCGAGGGAAATCAAGCAACTTATCGAAACCTCGGCGCGCGAGGTCGCGGACGGTGTCGAACTGGTCAACCAGACTGGTTCGGCGCTGACGGGTATTGAAGGACATATGCTGCAGGTCAGCGGCCTGATCGGCGCCATCGTCACCGCGGCCGACGAGCAATCCTGCGCGCTCGACGGCATCAATGCCGCTTTGCAGCAGATGGACCAGGTCACCCAGCAGAACGCAGCGATGGTCGAGGAGACGAATGCCGCATGCCGCGCGCTCAGCGAGGAGGTGCTCGATCTCGACAGGATTGCCGAACGGTTTCAGGTGAGGGCGAATACCGGGCGGGCACGCCGCGCCGCTTGATTGCATCAGCGGCTCAATTAGGAAGAGTTGCTTATCGGAACAATCCGAAGCGGAGGCGCGCCAGGTTTCGGAAAGCGTCGCCAGCGGCCGGAAGGCGGCGGCACGTGCCAGCGGCAAGCCAAGCCGCTGGCACGTGCCCAGGGCATCATGCCCAAGGCTGCCCTGCACCCACGAAAAGGAGTGTAAGCGGACTGGGCGGCGTTAGGCTACAGTTCGAAGATCAAATCCATATCCGCATTGCGCAGGAGCTGTACGGTTAACGCATAATTGCGTGAAGGTCATGGGGCGCGCGTAAGGCATATAGTAAAACATCAACAATAGGATGCAATGTTTCTGACTATGTATTAAATCGTGTAATTCGGCCTAGAGAAGGCAAAGATGCGGCGCAAACGCGGTTGGTCTATGTTCGCATTGTGGCGACCGGATATCAGAAAATTACTAAAATCTTCTCCCATGTCGTTCGGAACGACTTATCCGGCGGAATGATGTCTGTTGGCGAAGACAAATTCCTCAACGAGTTCAACCCACTATGAAGCGACACCGTGCGGTCTGCATGAAGCTTAACTATAGGTGATCGTGTTGCCGTTTCGTGGCCGGATGAAGAAGTGTTGGTCATATTCGTAAGCGCCGCCGTCGGTGAAGCTTTCGAAAAGGCTGGAGAAGATCGTATCCAGTTTGTATTGGACACGCGTCACCACCAGCTGCACGTCCTCGGTCCTTAATTCCTCCGGCACCTCGACGGGTGAGTCCTGCCCTGCCGAAAGAGCGGTCGTGCCATGGGCGGCCGACCAGTTCACGGTCGCCTTGCCCTTGCTGTCAACGTCGATGACACAAAGAAGGATCGTGAGGTCGTCGGTGTCATAGGGCTGCACGATGCTGCTGAGGCCGTCGAGGATCGACTCGACGCTCGCCTCCGTCCAGCTGCTCTGCATGGCGATGATCTCGCTGCTCGTCGAGGCGATCTGATTGATCTTTCTCTGCACCGTCAGGCCCTGGCCGAGATCGACCAGCCCGGCGAGCAGCAGCAGCATGATCGGGAACAGGAAAGCGAATTCGATCGCGGAAGCTCCATCGCGGCTTCGCATACAATGCCGCGACAGGGCGACTATTCTCTTGGCGATCGGTGTCATGCGGGTATCCTCAGAACGGTTCGTTGCGCAGCAGGACGGAGGCGCCCATCAGGTAACTGCCGTCTGCGAGCGTGGAGCTCGATAGGGAGTAGAGACTGACGATCGGCTTCCAGGGGAGGAAAGCCTGGACCATCACGTAGTCGCTGCCCTTGCCGATTTCGAAGCCTTCGGTGATCGAGACGGCGCCGCTGCTGTTGAGCGCCTTCATGGCGCCGGGGGAGGAGGAGTCGGTGAGTGTATCGACGGCCACGAGCAGCTTTTCGCCGCAGTCGAGCACATAGAGCAGGTTGCCGCAGACCTCCGTCTTGAAGCCGGTGATGGTCATATTGCCTTCGGCCGCCTTGCCGGTCCTGATGATCCGGGCGGCCTTGTGAACCGCCGCATCGAGCGCCGAGTCGATGAAGAACATCGCCGCACATTCGAGAATGCCGAAGATGATCATGAACAATGGCAGCGCGAGAAGCGCGAATTCGATGGCGGCGACACCCGACCTGTCGCGCAGCAGCCGGCGCAGAAGCGTGAATCCCTTGCGTCTCGTCATTGGGTGAGCCGCACCGAGGTCAGATACTGGTTGAAGAGGGTGGAGAGCCCGGCGGTGATCTCGTCCTCGGAGGCGGCGGAGATGAAGAGATCGGACGAAGAGGCGCAGTCCTGCAGCGCGATCGGGATATAGTCAAGCCTGCTGGTGCTGCTGCTTACGCCGCTATGCAGCGTTCCGCCCCAAGTGGAGGTCCACTTGCTATTGGCCATCGTGTCGTCAAGCGTTGCGTTATAGCCCCAGTCGAGCGGGATGGCCAAATACTCGGTGTAAAGTACGGCCATCGTGGCCTCGTCGCCCTTGAGGTAGTCGCACCAGTCGGGGTTGAGCGGCGTGACTTTGCCCCAGTTCTTGCCGTACTTGTAGCGGATGCAGGTGCCGTTCTTGTATTCGGTACAGGTCCAGGTGACGTTCTTGATGACCCAGTCGCGATCTGACTGCACGCCGTCAGTCAGCAGCAGGACAAGCTTGAGTGGTTTGTCGGCCGAACTGCCGTCGTAAGCCGTCCCGACCTTGTTCTGCAGAGCCTTTAGCGCAGTCTTGAAGTCAGTCGAGGTGGTGGAGGTTGCGCTCGTCAGGCCGGCGTCATCGTCGGAAAGTTTCTTCCGCGCAGTGCTGGTGGAATAGGTCGGCGCGAGGACCTCGGTGGTGGTTTCTCCGAGACTGTAGAGACCAACCTTGATCCTCGCATGGTCCTCGTCCGCCGCGTCGACCATGTCGAGCACCTCTTCGACGGCGTCGAGCGCCACGTCGGTGCGAAGTCTTACGCCAAGGCTTTCGATATAGTCGTAGTAGGTCGACGCGATGACCGCCGCGGTTTTGTTCTTTTTGACGGGGTCGGCGGTGCTGTGACAAGCGAACTCGCAGTTGATATTCTTGTCGGCACGCAACATTGCCTGGTCTTCACTCGTTGCTGCGAGCAGCATGGATGGCGACTTATCGATGACGATGTAGACTTCGAGATAGGAAGTCGCCGGCCCCTCGATGGCGCTGACGACGCCGACCGGAACGGTCTTGATATCGGCCAGGGTCATCAGCGTCGTCGGCACCGTTCCGCTTGCGGAGGCCCTGATCGTGTGGCCGGTCTTGTCGACCTTGATTTCCGTCAGGTCATAGGTGGCGCTTTGCTTCTCGGACTGGGCGTCGAACCAATCCTTGATTTTGTCGGCGATCTCGTCCTCGTCGTATTCATCGATCTCCTTTATGGCGGCGACCAGCGCGGCGTCGAGGTCCGATTGCATTCTGCTCTGAACGTTGTAGGCGCGCGTATAGTCGAGGCCGGCCCCGACGGCGAGGATCATCGGAATGATGCAGATGGCGACCGTCAGGGCGACATTGCCGCCCCTGTCGCTGAGCATTGTTGCCATTCGGCTGGCGATCAGCTGACGGAGAAAGCCGAAATCGAGATGCATGTTTTGGTGACCAGCTCTGTTGCTTCGAGTGCTGATCGTGCTTGGGAAATATTATTCGGGTGTAAATTAGCGTCGTGTTTGGCTAGCCGATTGACGCGGCGCTATCCGGATAGCGCAGGAAACGACTGTTGAGGTGCGAGACCGTTCGGCCGGCAGTGCGGGTTCGCCGCGTGCGACCTGAACAACACGCCGCCTTAGCGGTTCACGTCGGAGGGTGGTGAAGGCGCAACGCCGATGCCGCGGCGGCTATGAAGCTTGGCGGTTTCGGACGGCGACTGGCCGAAGGCGTCATGGTAGACTGCGGAAAACCGGCCCATATGGGTGAAACCCCAGGCGCGCGCCACCTGCGCGATCGAGAGCGTATTGGCATCGTCGCAAAGGGTCTTGCGGACACCCTCCAGCCGCAACTGGCGCAGAAAATTCAAGGGCGTTGTGTCCTTGAACTGCTGAAAGGCCGTCTGCAGGGCACGCACGCTCGTGCCGGCCTCCCGGGCGATATCGGCAACGCTCATGGGTTCGGCGATATTGGCGACCATGTATTCGATCGCCCGTTTCAGGTTTCGGGGCACGGCAGGGGACATGGGTTTGTGCAATCGCGCGCTGTAGTTGTGAGGAAGCGATTCAAGAATCATGACCATTGCCGCCTGGAAAAGATGCGTGGTGGCGGTCGTAGAAGCGCGGTCTTCGCCCGCTCCGTCGAAACAATCCCACAGCAAACTTCCGAGCGCGGCGAGCCGCGAGCCGACGGCTGAGTCCATTTCTAGGGTCGCACAAAGGTCGATATCTTCCAGAACAGGAGCGTCGAGGAGTTGGCTGAGCTGGCCGACCATCGCCGATTTGTCGAAGGCGATGCCGATATGGCCGCGATTCTCGTGGATGGTCAGCTTCTCGAAGTGCGCCATGTTGCCGACCATCGCGGTTCCCGGGGTCGACAGGAGGCGTTTGCGGCCGACGTCGATCTCCATGGCGCTCGAATGCGGCAAGTAGAGCACGAAGGCGTCGGACGGCTGCGAGAATGTGACTTTCATGCCCGAATGGCACATGCCGGCCCAGATGCTGAAGGGCCCGGCAGAATAGTGCCGATCCTCGACCGAGATACGCCCGCCACCTTCCAGAGGCTCAGCCTTGGCGGGTGATAACGTCCTTGCATAGTGCTCGGACATTTCGTCGGCGTCTGCTTCGAGGATGCGGAACGCGGGACGATGATGAACGTACCTCATCTAAGTCCCGAAAAAGCGCCGGCGCAGTAGAGGGTAGCACCCCGGCTGGCATTTTTGCGTATCAGGATCACGTCACCTCCCTTTCAAGGGCGCTTGCCGCGTCTGCAATAGTCGTACAATTAAGCCCTATATTAGCTTTGCCGCAAACGGATATGTGACTGCTGATATCCAAAAAACGAAAATCGCAGCCGGATTTCGCAGGAATTGGCGAGCCCGTCGCCTGGAGGAAAGCTTCTCGCCGGTAGTCCTGCGGGATAGGTTGTCCAGATTCCGCCGCCCCACCCCTGGCGTGGTCTGAACGCCGGGATTTTCGGCCAGAGTCGGCAAGATCAAGATCGACCTCAGCGTCCGACCGATCGAAGGCGCAGACGGCGCGACGAAGGCCATGGCGGGCAACGTGGCAGACCGACTCATTCGGGGCTGGCCAATCGGCGAGCCGCAGTGTTCGGGCCTATCCGGCAAGCATTAATGGTCACCCGGCGACTCTCCTCGCAGACGGAAAGCGTCGTCTTCGGGATAAGCCGTGCGCTATGCGGATACTGGAAAGCTTGTTTCCATATGTCTTTTGTAAGCTGCCCGACATATTCAAGGAAGTCGTGAATTTAAGTTGAAAACTACTCTCGCCGGCGCTGGCTTCTACTGAGCGTGGTGTCGTGCGGGGCAAACGACGGCGCTTTGATCATTGACGCAGGGCGCCGCAAAAAGGTGGGAACAAGGACGAATGCAGGTCAGACCGAACAAGAAAGAACCCCGTGCAATAGACATCCATGTGGGCAACCGCATCCGCTTGCGTCGATTGGCCCTGGATTGGAGTCAAACAAAACTCGGCGAGGCGCTCGACGTCAGTTTCCAGCAGGTGCAGAAATACGAAAAGGGCCTGAACCGCGTTGGCGCCAGCCGCCTCCAGCGCGCTGCCGAGGTCCTCAGCGTGTCGGTCTCCTATTTCTTCGAAGGCGGCCCCGAAACCTCGAATGGCGGGGAGCAGAATGCCGCGGTGACCTCCAGCGACGAGATGCTGCAGTTCCTTGCGACCGAGGAGGGCGTGGCTCTCAATCGGGCCTTTGCCCGGCTCAACGATCCGCAGGTCCGGCGGAAGATCGTGGCGCTCGTCAAGGCCCTGGCACCTTCGGACGCCGCCCTGACACCAGCGATGGCCTTCGAAGAATAAGGCCACCGACTGCGGACAGCATCGCCTGCCGCAAGGCGCTCCAAGATGCGCTCCGCAGGTCCGGCCCCTCGGCCTACAGCGCCGTGCGTCTTTCCAGACGCACAAAGAGCGCTGCAGCACTTTGAATTGCTGCATGTTTTATCCTTAAATCGGCTGCGATTTAAGGAAACATGCAGTAACTTGGTCTGACCGCCTTGCCGCCGCGACGCTCCGCGCGGCGGTGCGGATTGCCGTGAAGGTCATTCGGCGGCAATCGGTGTGGGGTGGGCGGCGCGGTCCTCGAGAGCCTGCTTGTGCGGCTCAGCGGTTTCGCCTTCCGGCGCGCGTGCCTTGGGCTCCCTGCCGAAGAACAGCGCGTAGCCGGCCGGCAGCACCAGGATCGTCAGCACCGTCGCAACAAGGATGCCGCCCATCATCGCATAGGCAAGCGGTCCCCAGAACACGCCGCGCGAGATCGGGATCAGCGCCAGCACGGCGGTCAGCGCCGTCAGCACGATCGGCCGGAAGCGCCGTACCGCGGCGCCGATGATCGCCTCGGAGCGCTCCATACCGGCCGCAATGTCCTGGTCGATCTGGTCGACGAGGATGATCGAATTGCGGATGATGATACCGAGCAGCGCGATGACGCCGAGGATGGCGACGAAGCCGAAGGGGGCGCCGCTGATGAGCAAGGCTGCAGCCGCGCCGATGATGCCGAGCGGCCCCGTTGCCAGCACCAGCATCGATTTGCCGAAGTGCTGGAGTTGCGCCATCAGGAGGATGACGATGACGAGCAGCATGATCGGCGCCTTGGCGGCGATCGACGCCTGGCTCTCGGCGCTGTCTTCCGCACCGCCCTGAATATCGACCTTGTAGCTCGGGGCAAGATCGTCCCTCAGACCCTCCAGCTCGTTATAGATCTGCAGGGTTACGTCGTTCGGCTGGATGCCGTCGGGCAGCGTTGCGCGCACCGTGATGGTCGGCAGGCGATCGCGCCGCCATTCGATGCCTTGCTCCATTACCGGAACCACTTTGGCCACCTGGGACACCGGCACGAAGCTGCCGAAGTCGGTCGGCACATAGACCGAGTTGACGGCCGAGAGCAGCTGGCGGTTGCCGTCCGGCTCGCGCGCCACGATCGAGACGGTCTCTTCGCCGTCGCGGAAATCGTCGAGCGGCACGCCGGACATCGCCGCCTGCAGCATCTGGCGGATGCGCTGCGAGGTGACGCCCAGCGCCCGGGCGCGGTCCTGGTCGATAACCAGCTTCATCGCCGGCACCGGCTCCAGCCAGTCGTCATGGACCGCTCCGAGCAGCGGATTTTCGCGGAACTTCGCCTTCACCTGATCGGCGATACGGCGCACCTCCTGGCGATCCGGCCCCATGACCCGAATCTGCACCGGCCAGCCGGTCGGCGGGCCAAGGAAGAGGCGGTCGACCTTGGCGCGGATCGATGGGAAGTCTTCGGCGAGGATCGTGCGCAGCTTGACGATCAGCCTTTCGCGGGCAGTCTCGTCCTTCGCCATGACGAGCAGTTGCGCGAAGTTGGGGTTGCGGAGCTGCTGGTCGAGCGGCAGGAAGAAGCGCGGTATGCCTTCGCCGATATAGGTGGCGATGAAGCGCTTGTCCTCGTCATCCATCATGCGCGTTTCGAGCGCCTTGGCCTGCCTTTCGACTTCCTTGATGCTGGTGCCCTCCGGCAGCCAGAGATCGACCAGGATTTCCGGCCGCGACGACTGCGGGAAGAAGTTCTTCGGAATGAACTGGAACGCCCAGAGGCTCGTCATGAAGGTCGTGAGCGTCAGGACGAGTACTATGACGCGGTGGCGCACGGCCCAGCCGACGGTCGCCCGGAGGCGCCGGTAGAAGCGGGTGTCGAACGCGTCGTGATGGCTACCTGCATGATGGCGCTGCTTCAGGATCATGTAACCGAGCCAGGGCGTGAAATAGACCGCCACGAACCACGACACGACGAGAGCGATGCCAACGACGTAGAAGAGCGAACGGACATATTCGCCAGCCGTCGATTCCGCGAAGCCGACGGGGATGAAGCCGGCCGTGGTGATCAGCGTGCCCGTCAGCATCGGAAAGGCAGTGGAGGAATAGGCAAAGCTCGCCGCTTCGATTTTCACCAACCCTTCCTCGAGTTTCCGCTCCATCATTTCCACAACGATCATCGCGTCGTCGACGAGCAGGCCGAGCGCGATGATGAGCGCCCCGAGCGAGATGCGCTGCAGGTCGATGCCGAGCTCGTACATGAGCGCGAATGTGGCGGCGAGCACCAGCGGGATGGCGATGGCGATCACCAGGCCCGAACGCCAGCCGATCGACAGGAAAGAGACGACGAGCACGATGATCAGCGCCTCGAGGAGCGCGTGGCTGAATTCGCTGATCGCCTCGGTCACGACCTCCGGCTGGTTGGAGATCTGTTCGACCGATACGCCGTAGGGAAGGGCCGACTCGAAGCGCTCATAGGTTGCCTCCACCGCCTTGCCGACGTCAGTGACCTTGTGTCCCTTGGCCATGACCACGCCGATCTGCACGCTGTCGTGGCCGTTGAAGCGGAATTTGCGCGAATACGGATCTTCGAGCCCCGAAGTGACGGTGGCGATGTCACCAAGCCGGATCGTCTCGTTGCCGGCACGCAGCCTCAGCTCGCGAATGTCCTCGGCACGCCTGACGTCACCGTCGACGGAGATGCGAACCGAGCGAAAGCCCGTCTCGACGGTGCCGGCGGGATCGACCGTATTCTGTCCGGCGACAGCGTTGCGCAGGTCATTGAGTGTCAGCCCGCGGGCGGCGAGCAGCTTGGACGAAACGTCGATATAGATCTTCTGCGGCTGGTCGCCGAGGATGACAACCTTCTCGACACCCGGCGTCGTCAGGAGCATGTCGCGGCCTTCGGTCGCGAAGCGCTTCAATTCGGGGTAGCTGTAGCCGTTGCCGCTGATCGCGTGGAGCGTGATGAACGTATCGCCGAATTCGTCGTTGAAATACGGGCCGAGGACGCCGTCAGGCAGTTCGTTGGCAATGTCTCCTACCTTCTTGCGCACCTGGTAGAAGGCATCGGCAACATCGTCGGCGTTCGTGTCGCCCTCGATCTGCACGGTGATGACGGCGCTGCCGGCTCGGGTGTAGGAGCGGACGAAATCGAGATGCGGCGCTTCCTGCAGCTTGCGCTCGATCTTGTTGACGACCTGGTCCTGCATCTCCTCGATCGAGGCGCCGGGCCAGACGGCCTGCACGACCATGGTGCGGAAGGTGAATTCCGGATCTTCGCGCTGGCCCATGCGAACGAGGCCGAGCACGCCGGTAATGATGATCAGTCCGAACAGGAAACGCGCGATGCTCGGATGCCCGATCGCCCAGCGCGACAGGTTGAACGGTTTCTTTTCCCCGGTGGAGGCGTGCATCGGCGTATTTCCGTTCTGCTGATTGGATTTTATCGGACGATTTCGCGCGTCTCGGCGCGTGCGGACTGCTGCTCTGCCAGAGGCAGCTTGACCTTCAAGTCCTCGGCCATGAACTGCGTGCCGGCTGCAACGACGAGATCGCCCGACCGCAAGCCCTCGGCGATGCGCACCTGATCGCCGGCGTAGTCGGCGAGCCGGACGGGGCGCGCGTGCACGGTCGAGGCGCTGCGATCGACCACCCAGACGATGTCCTTCCCGTCCTTCTGTGCAAGCGTGCTGAGCGGAATGGAGACGAGGCTCTCGGAACTGGCGGCAGCCGCCTCGATGGTGGCAGTCATGCCGAGCAGGACGCGGGGATCGTTGGGCAGGCTGATGCGCACCGCGAATGTTCTGGATTGCCGGTCTGCACTGCCGGAGACTTCGCGCACCTGGCCGTCGAGGGTGAGCATGTCGTTGGACCAGAACCGGGCACTTACCGCCTTGCCCGGCTTGAACTCGGCAATATCGAGTTCCGGAACCGCAACTTCGATTTCCTTCTCGCCGTCGACGGCGACGGTTACCACCGGCGTGCCGGTGCCGACGACCTGGCCGACATCGGCATTGATCGCCGTCACAATGCCGCTCTGGTCCGACTTGAGGTCTGCATAGGCCACTTGGTTCTTCGCCTGGCTCAGGCTGGAGGCGGCCGCGTCGCGCGTGGAGATAGCCTGGTCGTAGAGAAGGGTCGCCTGGTCCAGCTCGGCCTTTGAGGAGAAGGATCTGGTGAAGAGCTGCGCGGCACGCTCTTTGGTCAGGGACGTCGTCTGCACCTGCTTCTCGGCGGCGAAGAGGGTCGCCTCGGCGCTCTCCACGGCAAGCTGATAGTCGGTCGGGTCGATACGAGCGAGACGATCGCCCGGTTTCACCCGGTCGCCGACATTGACGAGCCGCTCGGTGATCTTGCCGCCGACCCGAAAGCCGAGATTCATCTCGGTGCGTGCCCTCACTGAACCGGCGTAGTCGAGCCGGCGCGCCTCACCCGTGCCGGCAATTTCGACCACCTTGACCGGCCTTATGATCTCCTTCGTTTCCGCCTTTTCCTCCGAGCAGCCGGATACCGTGACGGTAAGTGCGACCACGGCTAGGACCTGGGCAAAGCGCGGCCGGTAGTAAGCTTTCGGTGAAAACATCGTTCGGACTCCAAATCCGTATTTGGCGGCGGCGGCGCCGCTCTTATTTCTTCAGCGCTCTGACGGCGAATTCGATCAGCTCGTCGGGGGTGGGGCGGTTTTCCTTGGCAAGACACTGGGCGACGATCTGCGGGTGGCAGAGGGTCACGATGCTCGCACCGAAGCATCGGGCTGCCACCTCCGGATCCTGCCTGGCAAACTCGCCGGCCTCGATGCCCTCGCGAATGATGCCGGCAAGAAGCTTGTCGATGCGGTCGATGTGTTTCTGGATGACGTGCCAGTCCCGCTCGATCGCCACGACGACCATCTCATGGACCTTCTGCTCGTCCAACATGGTTTCCACGGTGAGCTGGTGCTGGCCGTGAACGTAGCGCCGCAAGCGCTCCGAGGCGCTCAAGGGCAGGCGGGAAATCTCGTCGGCCTGCTGATAGCTCGCCGCGAGCATTCGGTCGCAAAGGGCCTGGTGGATCTCCGTCTTCGAGGCGAAGAAGCGGTAGATATTGGCGGGCGACATTTCGAGGTCACGCGCGATGTCGGCCACATTCGTCTTGCTGTAGCCGTAGTGCCGGAAAAGCCGCTCGGCGGATTCGAGGATACGGGCGATATTTTCCTGCTTGGTCGTGTCGATGCTGCTTTCTGCCGGTTCGGTCATGGGCTCGCACTCGTGATTAGTGACGATTTTTGAATTTCGTCAGTCATAATCCGATAGGCGGCACTTGTCAATTGCAGGCATTGGAGGAGGGGTTCGAAGTCGCTGTGCGCGCGAGCTCCGCCAGATCAGGGTGATCTAGGGTCCAGGGGATCGGTTCTAAATGATGGGAGCGGAATGCGGGCGAAGAACCACACTCGGGTGGAAACAGGAATGCTGCTTCCACCGAGGAGCGCCAGGCTACTTCTTGGGGAGGCCGCCAGCGAAGCAGCGCGCCAGCGTTGCGAGATAGCGCTCCGGCCGCCACGTCAGCAAGGCTTCACTGCCGAGCGATAGAGGATGGCGGCCTTACCTCTGGCCCTAAAGGAGGAAGTAGCCCTTCTGCAGGGTGACGGCGTCATCGAGGCGGATCGCGAAGTCGGCCGTCTTGTCGCCGTTCACGTCGCCGTAGATATAGGTGCCCGATGAAGCGAGGTCGTACCGCAACTCGCCCTTCTTGCCGCTGAATGCTGCGGTCCCGACGAAGGTGAACGCCTGGTTGCCGGTCGCGGTCGTGTCGGCATCAATGGCGGAGAGATCGATCCGGTCGGATTGCGAAGCGAGGAAGTCGTAAATAACGTCGCGGCCCGAAGTGGTGACGGTGCTTTCCGCCAGTGTTCTGAACGCGAAGATATCACCGCCAGCGCCACCGTAGAGCCTATCCGCTCCGGTGCCGCCATAGAGCGCGTCATTACCTGCATCGCCCACAAGCGCGTCATTGCCACTGCTGCCGTAGAGCTTGTCCGAACCAACGCCGCCGTAAAGCACGTCATGGCCGGTGTCTCCATTCATAATGTCGTTGCCGGCATAGCCGTACAGCTTGTTGGCCGCCTGATTGCCGGTAATCGCGTCGTTGCCGGCGCCTCCCAAGACGTTCTCGATCAGCGACCGTGTGTCGCCATGATAGAGCAGCGCATTGAAGATATTGCCCACGGCAAAGCCATCGTTGGAGCCGCCGCCGAGCCAGGCAAGTTGATCGGCACTGAAGGTCGAGGCCTTGCCCGGGCGCAAGTCGATCTTGAGGCCGGTCTTGTAGGCGGTGAGGTCGTAGGTATCGCTGCCACCGCCGTCCCATATGGTTGCGAAGATCCGATTGGCGCCAGGAGAGATGCCGACTGCTCCGTTCACGAGTGTGGCGCCGCTGCCGGGCGTCCACTTGTAGACCGTATTGCCGCTATTGGTGCTGAAATCCGCGCCGTACATTTCCTGCAGCGCAGCGATGTCGGCCATCATAAAGGTCTGCGGCGCGCCGTACTGTTCATAGGAGTAGCCGTAGCCGCCGACAAAGCCGCGATAGGTCATGATCGAATATTCGATCGAGTCGTATTGGGAAGGCAGAGCTTTGAAGGCGCCCTCTACTTCGTGGCCGTGCTTCAGGCCAAGTGCATGGCCGAGCTCGTGCAGCATCGTGTGCCACGCGTAGTTTCCGGCAACCGGTTTGCGATTATCGGCAACTGTGCCGGCATAGGTGGTGCCGAACCAGATGTCGCCGGCCTGAGCATAGTCGCCCGGCAGGTAAGCCCAGGCGGTTTCCGGCTCGTTCGACTGCGCAAACCGGACCGTCGCACTGGATGCGCTCCCGGAAGTGAAGTTGGCGTTCGTGAATCCCTCGACCGAAAAGCCGTCATTGGCGGTCGAACCGTAGTCCAGCTCCATGGCGAAGCGTGCGGCATTTATCTGCGCCGACGAAATCTGAGCGAAGCCGTTGTCCTTCTCGCCGCTGTAGCTATAGCTGCTGCTTGAGCCCGGAAAGGCATAGGTGATCGTGCCGCTCCAGGCGGAGCCCGACAGCACGCCGTCGATCAGACTGCTGCCGGTCGTATTCAAGGTTTTGACGGTCTTGCCGGTGCCGCTCATGCTAAATACCCATCAGAAAAGCGCGGGCCATTGCCTCGGCTTCAAAAAACGCAGATCGTGCCGGCGACGTTAGGGTCGGAATGCCTACGATTTGTGTAACGAACTGACTAAGATTGGAGAGAATCGTGCCGTTCCTGAGATTGCTGTCGTGCCTTGCCGCTGTGAGTCTGGCAGCAATAATCTCCGCTCCTACTGCATCAGGCACGACAAAGGCAAGCGGGGTGGACATGCAGAAGCCTCCGGATCACGAGGCGGCCGTCCGGTCGGAATTCGAGCGGGTCAAGGCGGAGAATACGGTGGAAGCCTACGAGCGCTTCATCCGCCGCCATCCGGATCATCCACTCGTCAAGGAGGCGGCAGAAGCGCTGGCGCGGCTCAAGTAGAGCGAGACTTGGCGCGACGTTCCGGGTCGGCTCACGCCCGCGGCCTCAAGTGGATGCCGGCCAGCGTGCAGCGGACCGATCCGCCGGCCCTTTCGATGGTCGGAATGTCGAGCGCCACGAGGGTCGCGCTTTCCTCTATGGCGGCGATCTGCGCCTCGTCCAAGGCGGCAAGCGCTGTTGCCGACAAGGCAAGGATGCGGCCCTGCTGCCCCTGGAGTTCGAGCGCGTTGCCGGCGAAGCGGGCGATCTGGTCGTTGGAAAGCGCGATCACCCGACGGCCCGAGCGCTCCAGCCGGGCGACAATCTCCCGCCGCCTTGCCGGATCCGTCAACATGCCGAGGCCGATCATCGCGAAGTCGGTGGCGACGCACATCAGCACATTGGTGTGATAGATCGGGACGCCGTCGCCGTCACGGGCGTCGAACACCATGGGTTCGAAGTTGAAGTGTGTCGAGAAGCGTTCGAGCGCGATTGGGTCGGTGCGGTCGGAGCGCACCGCATAGGCGACCCGGTCGATGTGGTCGAGAACCATGGCGCGGTGCCTTCGAGGAAGAGCCCGTCCGGTTCGAGGCCGGAATAGTCGATGACTTCCTGCACCCTGTACCGGGCTTTCAGCATCTCGACGACGTCGCTGCGCCGTTCGCGCCTGCGGCTTTCGGCCTTCATCGGATAGATTGCGACATGACCGCCGGCGTGGGTCGAGAACCAGTTGTTGGGAAAGACCGAATCCGGCGTTTCGGTGCCCATATCCTCGAAGAGATGAACGTCCACGCCATGGCTTCTCAGCGTCTCGGCGGCGCGGCTGATCTCGGCGAAGGCGAGCGGGCCAAGGTCCTCGCCCGCTGCCCATCGGGCCTGGAAGCGATTGTCGGCCGCCGTTTCGGTATTGACCGTGAAATGGTGCGGCCGCACCATAACGACCGCGGCGGGAGCCTGGATGGAATAGGTGGAGCGGCCGGGCATCATCGCTTTCTCCGCTTACTTGGCGCGCTGCAGCATACCGAACAGATCGCGCGGATCGTCCGGATCGGCGATCATGTCGAGATTCTGAAAGAAGTCGGTGCCGGAGAGCCGGTCGCGCACGTAGCGGAGCGCCGAAAAGTCTTCGATGGCGAAGCCGACGCTGTCGAAAAGCGTGATCTGCCGTGCGTCGCGCCGGCCCGATGCTGCGCCGGTAACGACCTTCCAGAGCTCGGTCACCGGAAAATCCGGCGCCATCTGCTGGATCTCGCCTTCGACGCGGGTCTGCGGCGGATATTCGACGAAGACGTCCGAGCGGAGCACGATGTCGCGGTGCAGCTCCGTCTTGCCGGGGCAGTCGCCGCCGATGGCGTTGATATGGACGCCGGCGCCGACCATGTTGTCGGTGAGGATCGTCGCGAACTGCTTGTCCGCGGTGCAGGTGGTGATGATCTCGGCGCCTTCGATCGCCGCTTGGGCGGATGGGCAGGCGATGACATCGAGGCCGGAACCCGCGAGGTTGCGCGCCGTCTTCTCGGTGGCGCGGGGATCGATGTCGTAAAGCCGAACCGTGTCGATGCCGCAGACCGCCTTCATCGCCAGCGCCTGGAACTCGGCCTGGGCGCCGTTGCCGATCATCGCCATGATGCGCGCGCCCTTCGGCGCCAGGTGACGCGCGGCCATCGCCGAGGTCGCGGCGGTTCTGAGCGCCGTCAGCAGCGTCATTTCAGTGAGCAGCACCGGGTAGCCGGTCGAGACTTCGGCAAGCAGGCCGAAGGCGGTGACGGTCTGGAGCCCGTCGACGATGTTCTTGGGATGGCCGTTGACATATTTGAAGCTGTAGACGGCTCCGTCGGAGGTCGGCATCAACTCGATCACGCCGTCACGCGAATGGCTGGCGACGCGCGGCGTCTTGTCGAAGCTCTCCCAGCGGCGGAAATCTGCCTCGATCGCATCCGTAAGCTCCGCCAGGACCGTCTCGATGCCGAGATGGTGGACGAGGTGCATCATGTTCTCGACGCTGACGAAGGGGACCATGGCCTTGGCGGACGGGAGCGGTGAAAGCAACGAGGTTCCTCCTGCATGTGCTGAATATTCCAGGATGTTAGAGTCAGGCGCCGCTGGTCGAAAGGGCAAAGCTGTGCTATTTTCGTCATTCATTTGAGCAGTTTTGCCAGTCGAATTGTGCAGATTGTCAGCATGGCATCGAAAGAGACGATCATTGCGAAATATACGCCGGATGATCTGGATCGCCGGATCATCGCGCACCTGCGCGTCGACGGACGCGCTTCGCTTTCCAAGCTTTCAGATGCGCTCGGCGTCGCGCGTGGCACCGTGCAGAACCGCCTGGACCGTCTGATCGAAACCGGCACGCTGATGGGCTTCACGGTGCGCGTCCGCGAGGACTACGACCTCAACACCGTACACGCGGTGATGATGATCGAGGTCGTCGGGAAATCGACGACACAGGTGATCCGCAAGCTGCGCGGCATCCCCGAAATCCACACGCTGCACACCACGAACGGCAATTGGGATCTGGTCGCCAATATTCGCGCCGCGAACCTCTCCGAATTCGACCGGATCCTGCGCGAAGTGCGGATGATCGACGGCGTGGCCAACAGCGAAACCAGCCTGCTGCTAAGCAGCGTTTAAGCGGTTCTCACGAAATCGGTGATTGAAAGCCAGGCCCGCGCTCATTAGTTTCCGGCCGCAATCAACTGAGGCCGTCGGGGATGTTCGCGTGAAGAGAGACCGTCGATTTATTCTACTGCTGGCCTCCCTGGCAACTTTTCCTTCGGCTGCCAAGGCGGACTGGCAGGCGATCGAGAAGGTCAAGAGCTACACGATTGCCGGCCAATCCGGCCCTGAGCTCTACGCCTCGATCGGCGAGCGCGGTCCGAAGCTTGGGCCAACGCGCGCCATCGCACATACGAGCTTCAAGCTCACCTGGTCGCGAAAATACGAGGTCCAGGGCGATGCCTGCGTTCTCGTTTCGGCGCTGCCGAAGCTTGCCATCACTTACACCCTGCCGAAACCCGCCAAGCCATTGCCGCTCGCCACACGGGAGCACTGGGAGGCGTTCATCGCCGGGGTCCATAAGCACGAGCTGGTGCATGGCGATTTCATCAAGGAGATGGTCAACAAGATCGAGGCCGCGACCGTCGGGCTCACGGTTCCGGCCGACCCGCAATGCCGAAAGATCAAGACCGAAATGACCAAGCGGCTGGGGGCGCTGTCCAACGCCCAGCGCCAGCAGAGCCGCGATTTCGACCGTGCGGAACTCAACGACGGCGGCAATATTCACCAGCTCATCCTCGATCTGGTGAACGACGGATAGAGGCTTCCCCCGGCTAGACGCATGGTGCTGTAGGCCGCAATAGACACACGTAAAAAGCTGGTGACGGCCACAAACACGCCCCCGAATTGTCTCAATGGAGTTGAACTGTGCCGCGGCGTTACACCCGCGCGTCGCCCATCGTCCGTGGCGATGCGGGCCATCCATTGCTGAATTTGTTGTCGGAAGGGCGAGCCTCGTCGCCGGTCCGAGAAGGGAGTATGCATGAACACGAATCTTGTCGCGGCTCTTTCCGCAGCGTCGCTGTCTCTCGCCGGCATGGCCGTCCACGCAGCCGACCTCACGCCCTATCGGCAGCAACCTGCGCCGCCGGCACTGGACGAGCAAGACGGCGTCAAGATCGGTTATCTCGAATGCGACATCGGCGGTGGTGCCGGCTATGTGCTCGGCTCGTCGAAGGAGATCGATTGCGTATTCCGCTCGCTGGGCGGCGATGAGATCGAGGATCGCTATACGGGCGAAATCCGCAAACTCGGCGTCGATATCGGCTTTACCATGCGCAGCCGGCTGCTCTGGGCCGTATTCGCGCCGACGGCCGGATACCACCACGGCTCGCTGAGCGGCCTCTACAAGGGCGCGACCGCCGAGGCGACCGTCGGCGCCGGCGTGGGTGCCAATGTGCTCGTCGGCGGCACGTCCGGATCGATCCACCTCCAGACGGTCAGCGTGACCGGCCAGCTCGGGCTGAACGTCGCCGCCGCCGGCACGTCCATGACCCTCAACTCCGTCAATTGAGCTGGCGGCGCGTTTGCTGAAGTTACTTACCGAGGACTATTCGATCACGGTGGTTAGGATCAGAAGGATCGTGATCGAAGACACTTCGAGGTGACACATGATTGCTCTCGATCCCCTTGAGCTTCTTTTCGGTGGCATGGGCAAGCTCGGGCCCGGCAGCGACGCCCACACGCTGCAGGCGCTGCGCAGCCTGCCGAAAGGCCATTTCGACCTGGTCGTTGATGCAGGCTGCGGCGCAGGTCGGCAGACGCTGGTGCTCGCCACGGCGCTCGGCGTCACGATCCACGCCGTCGACTCCCACCAGCCGTTTCTCGACGAATTGCGGCGGCGCGCCGAGGACGCCGGCGTCGGATCGCGGATCCAGGCACATTGCATGGACATGAGCGACATACCGGCCGTCTTCTCTTCAATCGATCTGCTCTGGTCGGAGGGGGCCGCCTACAATATCGGCTTCGCCGACGCGCTTGCGCGGTGGGCGCCGGCACTGCGATCTGGCGGCTTCGTCGTCGTCAGCGAACTCGCCTGGCTGAGCGACGCGGCTCCGGCCGCCGCCCGCGACTTCTTCCGCGCCGGCTATCCCGACATGAAGCTGACCACCGAAAACATCAGGCTCGCGCAAGAAGCGGGCTATCGTATGTTGGGCACGCATACCCTGCCGCGAGCGGCCTGGATCGACGACTACTACGAAGTGCTGGAGCCGCGCGCCACGACCCTCGCCAGTCATCAGGATGCCGCGGTGAGGGCTCTCGCCCAGGAGACGTTGAAGGAGATCGAGGTCTTCGAAACGGCCGGCGACAGCTACGGCTATGTCTTTTATCTGCTGCAGCGATCGTGAAGGTTGCGCTTTCCGTGCTCTCCCGGCGCGCCGCGGTCGTCTCTTGTCGCCGAACGCCAGAAGAAGATCAGCATGGCGGCGGTCATTGCAGCCAGGCAGTACCAGGTCACGGCGTAGACGAGGTGATTGTTGGAGAAGGCGACTCGCGTCAGTCCGCCGACCGGAAGACCGCCGGGATTGGGCGTCGCATCGGCGTCGATGAAGTAGGGCGCAACGCCGGAGAGGCCGCGCGCCGCCGCGATGGCGCCGACGTCCCGGGAGTACCAGCGCTCCTCCCGAGGCTTATTGGAGCGCAGCAGCGAGCCTTCCGGCTCATCCATGCGCATCAGGCCAGTGACCGTCGTGTCGCCTGTTATCCGACCCGGTGACTGTGTTGCCGGTGCGCGCTTCTCCGCCGGGACGAAGCCGCGATTGACGAACACCGTCGTGCCGTCGTTAAGCGCCAGCGGCGTCATCACCCAGTAGCCGGCGCCGAGCTCGGTCGCGGCATAGACCAGCGTTTCCTTGTCGTTGAGGAAACGGCCGCGGACCCGCACGCGCCGGTATTCGTCGCGTGCCGCACCGACATTCGCCCAGTCGCTGTGAGACGGTGGAGGGACGGGCGTTGCGTGGATGCGTTCCTCGACCCGGGCGATCAGGTCGAGTTTCCAGGAGAGGCGTTTGACCTGCCATGTCCCGAGCGCCAGCAGGCCGGCGACCAGCAGGAGCCCGATGACGCTGAGGATCGCGAGCGACAGCCGGGAGCGTGGTGGAGGCGCACTTTCGGGATTGCTCACGGCGTGTTGTCGACTGAAAGGGGGAGGTGAAAATGCGTGCCGCTTGTATCAGCGCCGCCCCTCATCCGGCTGCCGCCACCTTCTCCCCGCAGGCGGGGAGAAGGGATATGCAGCACCGTTCTTGCCCCCTCTCCCCGCTCGCGCGGAGAGGGCTGGGGTGAGGGGCGAAGCTGAGGCCCCTTTGTCACGGCATGTTCTTCATCATCTCGGGGCTCATCGGCATCATGTTCTCGTCGAGATGGTGCATGACCCAGAGCGAACCGGAGAGCGCGATGGCAACGAGGACGATGGTGAAGATCAGCGCCATCATCGTCCAGCCGCCTTCCGATCGGGTGTTCATGTGCAGAAAGAAGATCATGTGCACGACGATCTGGATGGCACCGAGCGCCATGATGATGACGGCCGTCAAGACCGGGCTCTCGAGGACGTCGGCCATCACCAGCCAGAAGGGAATGGCGGTCAGGATGACGGAGAGGACAAAGCCGGTCACATAGCTTTTGAACGTGCCGTGGCCAGCCTCGTGGCCGTGGCTATGGCCATGATGGGCTTCAAATGCATCCTCATGCGAAGGTGCGTGCGTGCTCATCCGAGAACTCCCATCAGATAGACGAAGGAAAAGACGCCGATCCAGACGACGTCGAGGAAGTGCCAGAACATCGACAGGCACATCAAGCGGCGCTTGTTTTCCAGGATCAGCCCGCGTTTTGCCACCTGGGCCATCAGCACGAACATCCAGATGATGCCGGAGGTGACGTGCAGGCCGTGCGTGCCGACGAGCGTGAAGAAGGAAGACAAGAAGGCGCTGCGCTGCGGTCCGGCACCTTCGTGGATCATGTGCGCGAATTCGTAGAGTTCGAGCCCGACGAAGGCGATTCCGAAGAGGGCAGTGACCGCCATCCAGACGAGCGTCGTATTCTTTTTCGCCTTCTCCATCTCCAGCATGGCGAAGCCGTAGGTGATCGACGAGAACAGCAGCATCGACGTGTTCACGGCGACGAGCGGCAGGTCGAAGAGATCGGCCGGCGACGGTCCGGCCGCGTAGTTGCGGCCGACCACGGCATGGGTGGCGAAAAGGACCGCGAAGATCAGGCAGTCGCTCATCAGATAGAGCCAGAAGCCGAGCATCGTGCTCCCTTCCGGATGATGCTCTTCCTCGAGGTAAAAGGTCGGTGCCTTGCCTTCCTGCAGGGCTTGATCGGCGTGAAGCTCAGTCATGATCCTACACCTCGCTGGCAAGCAGTTCGGTGCGCTTGCCCTCCGTTTCGGTGACGACGTCTGCCGGGATGTAGAAGTCGCGGTCGTAGTTGAAGGTGTGGCCGATCGCGATCGCGACCATGGCGAGGAAGGAAAGGCCGGCAAGCCACCACATGTACCAGATCATCCCGAAGGCGAAGGCGACGCTGATAGCGCCGAGGATGACGCCGGTGCCGGTGTTCCTGGGCATATGGATCGGCTTGAAGCCGGAGAGCGGGCGGCTGGCACCGCGCTTCTTCATGTCCCACCAGGAATCCTGGTCGTGGACGACCGGCGTGAAGGCGAAATTATAGTCCGGCGGCGGCGACGACGTCGACCATTCGAGCGTCCGGGCGTCCCAGGGGTCGCCGGTCGTGTCGCGCAATTCTTCGCGTCTGATGAAGCTGACGACGAGCTGGACGAGCATCGACAGAATGCCGAGGGCGATCAGGAAGGCGCCGAAGGCGGCGATCAGGAACCAGATCTGCAACGACGGATCCTCGAACTGGCTGACGCGGCGGGTCACGCCCATCAGGCCGAGCACGTAGAGCGGCATGAAGGCGAAGTAGAAGCCTGTCAGCCAGAACCAGAAGGACATCTTGCCCCAGAACGGATCGAGCCTGAAGCCGGAGGCCTTCGGGAACCAGTAGACGACGCCGGCCATCAACCCGAAGACGACGCCGCCGATGATGACGTTATGGAAATGGGCGATCAGGAACAGCGAGTTGTGTAGCACGAAATCGGCCGGCGGCACGGCGAGCAACACGCCGGTCATGCCGCCGATGACGAAGGTCACCATGAAGCCGACCGTCCAAAGCATCGGCACCTCGTAGCGGATGCGGCCGCGATACATGGTGAAGAGCCAGTTGAACATCTTGGCGCCCGTCGGGATCGAGATGATCATCGTCGTGATGCCGAAGAAGGCGTTGACGCTGGCGCCCGAACCCATGGTGAAGAAGTGGTGCAGCCAGACGATATAGGAGAGGATGGTGATGACCACCGTCGCATAGACCATCGAGGCGTAGCCGAACAGCCGCTTGCCGCAGAAGGTGGCGACGACTTCCGAGAAGATGCCGAAGGCCGGCAGCACCAGGATGTAGACCTCCGGATGGCCCCAGATCCAGATGAGGTTGACATACATCATCGGGTCGCCGCCGAGGTCGTTGGTGAAGAAGTTGGTGCCGACGTAACGGTCGAGGGTAAGCAGCGCCAGCGTCGCGGTCAGAACCGGGAAGGTTGCGACGATCAGCACGTTGGTGCAGAGCGAGGTCCAGGTGAAGACCGGCATCTTCATCATCGTCATGCCGGGGGCGCGCATCTTCACGATCGTGGCGATGAGGTTGATGCCCGACAGCGTCGTGCCGATGCCGGCGACCTGCAGTCCCCATATGTAATAGTCGACACCGACGCCGGGGCTATAGTCCGCCCCGGAGAGCGGCGGATAGGCAAGCCAGCCGGTGCGGGCGAATTCGCCGACGAACAGCGACAGCATGATGATGATCGCGCCGGCGGTCGTCATCCAGAAGCTGAAATTGTTGAGGAACGGGAAGGACACGTCGCGGGCGCCGATCTGCAGCGGTACCACGAAGTTCATGAGTCCAGTGACGAAGGGCATCGCCATGAAGAAGATCATGATGACGCCGTGCGCGGTGAAGATCTGGTCGTAGTGATGCGGCGGCAGGTAGCCCTCCGAGCCGCCGAAGGCCATTGCCTGCTGCAGGCGCATCATGATCGCGTCGGCGAAGCCGCGCAGCAGCATCACCAGCGCGAGGATGACATACATGATGCCGATCTTTTTGTGGTCGACGCTGGTCAGCCAGTCGCGCCAGAGCGTTCCCCAGAACCGGTAATAGGTGATCAGACCGAGGAGCCCGATGCCGCCGATGACGACGGCGATGAATGTCGCGACGAGGATAGGTTCGTGATAGGGGATCGCCTCGAGGGTCAGCCGGCCAAAGACGAATTTCAGGAGATCTGGATCGGAGAACATAGGGAAACCCGTTCGTTGGTGTCCTTGCGACGCTGAAGGCGCCGGGTTCAGTTTCTAAGCTGCGCCGGCGCCGGGTCGCTGCCCTCTTGCATGTCCGGCATCGAGTGCCCCTCGTGTCCTCCCATTCCGGGCATTTCGTGCTGCATCGGCTCGTTCGTGCCTTCCGGCTGCTCCTCGCTACGCGCCGGCGTGCCGGTCGCCGGGAAGGTTGCCGCCGGCGCGCCTTCTTCGGTGGCGTGCCTGTTGTCGTATTCGAGACGGTCGTGGTTCTTGAAACTTTCCTTGCCCGCGCCGCCCATCGCGTCGATGTGCATCATCTCGTGCATGCACATCTTGCCGGGTGTCGCGCACATGTTGAGGATCGCCTCGTAGAGGCCCGCTTCGACGGTTGCGAAGTAGCGCACCGGTTCCCGCTCGCTCGGCTTTTCAAGCTTCAGATAGGCATCGCGATTGAGCGCCGTTCCCTGCGACTTGACGCGTGCCACCCAGGCATCGAAGCCCTGCCGGTCGACGCCGTGGAACTTGAAGCGCATGTGCGAGAAGCCGTCGCCGCTGTAATTTGCCGAGAAGCCCTCGTACTCGCCCTGCTTGTTGATGACGGCATGCAGCTTCGTCTGCATGCCGGGCATAGCGTAGATCTGGCCGGCAAGCGCCGGAATATAGAACGAGTTCATCACCGAGGACGCGGTGATCTTGAAGTTGATCGGCACATCCACCGGCGCCGCGAGTTCGTTGACCGTCGCGATCCCCTGATCGGGATAGAAGAACAGCCATTTCCAATCGAGCGCGACGACCTCGACAGTCACCGGCTTGACGTCTGCCGGGACAGGCCGCGCCGCATCGATCCGGTCCAGCGGCCGATAGGGATCGAGCTTGTGGGTGCTGATCCAGGTGACGGCGCCGAGTGCAATTATAATGGCGAGAGGTGCCGACCAGATCACCACTTCCAACGCCGTCGAATGATGCCATTCCGGATCGTACGTCGCGGCCGTGTTTGCCCGGCGGTATCGCCAGGCGAAGAGAAGCGTCAGGAAGATCACCGGTACGATGATCAGCAGCATGAGGATCGTCGAGATGACGATGAGATCGCGCTGCTGCGCGGCGATGTCACCCGAGGGGGCCATGACCACCATGTCGCACCCCGCAAGCAGCAGGAGCGGCGGCAAGAGGGCGATGTGGCGGGTTAACTTCAGAAATCCTGGCACGTCTCTGAGCCCTTTCTGATGACGACCGCCCTGCGACTAAAGTAGGAGGGGATCAAGCGGTATGAGGTTTTTGGTCGCACCGCAGCAATCTTGTGCATTGCAGCGGGAAGTCGGGGCACGTCGGCTGCCGGTAGTCCTGTCCCGGAGGACCGGAATTTTTACTACGGCAAGCCGCAATTTCGCAATTCAACACTTGATATGATCGGGCGATTGATCAACATCCCCTGTGAGAGGCGCAAGGCAAAGCGGCTCCGAGCGGTGGGAGGCCTTTTATGAGCAGTGTGTCGCAACAGTCCCTCGGGCCGTCGTCTTCCTCGATGGAGCGCGACGCGCGGCGCATTCACGACGACAGGCCCGTTTCGGCTGGCAACATCGCGATCGGCGTCGTCATCGGTCGCGCCGCCGAATTTTTCGACTTCTTCGTCTATGGCATTGCCTCCGTTGTCGTCTTCCCGCAGCTATTCTTTCCCTTTGCGCCCGACCAGTTGACCGCAACACTTTATTCCTTCGCCATTTTCGCACTGGCCTTTGTCGCCCGGCCTGTCGGCTCTCTCGTCTTCATGGCGATCGACCGGACCTACGGTCGCGGCGTCAAGCTGACCATCGCCCTCTTCCTTCTCGGCGGCTCGACGGCCTCCATCGCCTTCCTGCCGGGCTATGAGACGCTCGGCGTCTGGGCGATAGTCATGCTGGCGATCTGCCGGCTGGGGCAGGGCTTTGCGCTCGGCGGCGCCTGGGACGGGCTCGCCTCGCTGCTCGCGCTCAACGCGCCGCAGCACCATCGCGGCTGGTACGCGATGATCCCGCAACTCGGCGCGCCGATCGGCTTCATGCTGGCGAGTGCGCTCTTTGCCTATTTCCTGATGTCCCTTTCCGAGGCCGACTTCCTCAGTTGGGGATGGCGCTACCCGTTCTTCGTCGCCTTCGCGATCAATGTCGTGGCGCTGTTCACGCGGCTGCGCCTTGTGATGACCAAGGAATTCGGAACCCTTCTGGAAGAGCACGAGCTGCAGGCAAGGCAGGTCACCGAAGTGCTGCGATTGCATGGGCGCAACGTGCTCATCGGCGCTTTCGTGCCGCTTGCAAGCTTCGCACTCTTCCATCTTGTCACCGTCTTTCCACTCGGCTGGGTGGAGATCTATACGGATCATGGCGCCAGCTCGTTCCTGATGGTGCAGTTCCTGGGGGCGATCTGCGGCATCGTTGCGATTGTCGCCTCGGGGCTCATCGCCGATCGCATCGGTCGCCGTTACCACCTCGGCGTCTGCGCCGTGCTGATCGCCATTTTCAGCTTTGTCGCCCCGATGCTGCTCGAGGCTGGCGTAGCCGGCAGGAACGCATTCGTGCTCGTCGGCTTCAGCCTCCTGGGCCTGTCTTTCGGCCAGGCCGCCGGTGCTGTCGCATCCCGTTTCGGCCGGGCCTATCGCTACACCGGGGCGGCACTCACCTCGGACCTGTCGTGGCTGATAGGCGCGGGCTTCGCGCCGCTGGTGGCGCTGGGTCTGACCAGCCGTTTCGGCTTGGCTTTTGCAGGCTACTACCTGCTTTCCGGCGCCCTCTGCACCATTGCCGCGCTGATCTTCAGCAAGACGCTGGAGATCCACAACGATTAGGCTCAGACGGGGTATTCGGTCTGAGCCGAACGTCGCGAGGTTTTGGACAGAGCTGCTGCGCGTCGCGATTTGACGGCATGCCCGCCCGGAAGCGGCGTGTTAAACTCCTGGTTCGGTGAAACGGCGGGGTCCGCTCGGGCCCGAAAGGAGAACATGCCGACCCCTGACAGTAGCCTGTTCGATTTCCTCGGAATCATGGCGGTGTTCTTGCTGGTGGCCGCGAACGGCTTCTTCGTCGCGGCCGAATTCTCGCTGGTTTCGGTTCGGCGGAGCCGCGTCGCGGAGCTGGTGACGCAGAAACGGATCAATGCGACCGCTCTTCGACGTGCCGTCGACCATCTGGATTCCAATCTCGCTGCAACGCAGCTCGGCATCACAATCTCGTCGCTCGCCCTCGGATGGATCGGCGAGCCGGCTCTCGCCCATCTGATCGAGCCGTTGCTGGCAGTCCTGCCACAGTTATGGGCCAAGGCCGGATCGCATGCCATCGCGTCGGTGATAGCCTTTGTGATCATCACCGCGCTCCATATCGTGCTTGGGGAACTGGCGCCCAAGAGCCTGGCGCTGCAGCGCAGTGAGGGCACGGCGCTTGCTGTCGTCCGACCGCTTGGTCTTTTCCTGTTTCTGCTTCGACCGGCAATCCTGGTGCTGAATGGCCTCGGCAATCTGGTGCTGCGTCTGGCCGGCTTGAGCCCGGGAGCCGGCGAGGCCTCGCTGCACTCGCCTGCGGAACTCAAGCTTATCGTCGCGGAGAGCCATCAGGCGGGGCTTCTCGACGAAGCCCAGCAGGAACTGGTCCAGCGCATCTTCAGCATCGGCGATCGCCGGATATCGGATTTCATGACCCCGCGCGTCGATGTCGACTGGATCGATGCCGACGATCCTCCGGCGGATGTTTTAAAGACGGTCCGGGACTGTCGGCACGAGCAGTTGCTGATCGGCAGGGGCAATATCGACGAGCCGATAGGGATGGTGCTGAAGAAGGACCTGCTCGATCAATTGCTCGACGGCAAGCCCGTCGACCCCTTCGGCGTCATTCGCGAACCGTTGATCCTGCATGAGGCAACACCGGTTTTCCGCGTTCTCGAGCGGTTCAAGTCCGCACCCGTCCGCCTCGCGACGATCGTCGACGAATATGGAAGCCTCGAAGGCATCGTCACGCAGACGGATCTTCTGGAGGCGATTGCCGGCGACCTGCCGGACATAGAGGCGGAAGAGCGGACGGTGATCGAGCGCGAGGACGGTTCTCTTCTCATCGACGGGATGATGTCGGCCCATGACGCCTTCGACAGACTGAAGCTGCACGACCGGCCGCAGGACGGCGGCTATCACACGATCGCCGGTTTCGCGCTGCACATTCTCGGGCATCTGCCCGATGTCGGTGAATGCTTCGAGTTCGATGGCTGGCGGTTCGAGATCGTCGACATGGATGGCAGGCGGATAGACAAGATCCTGGCGACGAGTCTCGTCGAGCCGGAATAAACATCCCCCAACGCGGTGAGGTTTGCGGAACATAATTCGATCTCGCCGGTTCCGAGGGCCCCGATATCACCGATGGCCGGGGCGCGGAATATTGCAAGATCGACGCGTTTGCGGCCGTCCGGCTCGCGTGAGCGGAGGAAGACGAGATGCCTGCAAAATCGAAGGCGCAACAGAAGGCGGCCGGCGCTGCACTCGCCGCCAAGCGTGGCGACATGAAAAAAAGTGAGCTCAAGGGAGCCTCCAAGAACATGGCCGAGTCCATGAGCGAAAAGGAACTCGAGGAAATGGCGTCGACCAAGCGCAAGGGCAAGAAGGAGCACGTTTCGAAGTCTTGAGCGCGCTCTCGATGCCTTGTTTGCCGCCCCGGTTCTGGCGTCGCCAATCTTCTGGTGGTTAAGATCCGCCCCCACTGGCGATTGAAAAAAGGTTACAGATTCAAGTGGATACGGTTTTCGTGTCGGATTCGTTTTGGTGATTTACACGGGGAACCCGGGACCATATTTTAGGTTCGGCATCCCGGTAAGAAGGACGGACGAATGAGCGAAGCCAAAGCCAGCGCA
The DNA here is from genome assembly GCF_001461695.1 of Sinorhizobium fredii USDA 205. Taxonomy (GTDB): domain Bacteria; phylum Pseudomonadota; class Alphaproteobacteria; order Rhizobiales; family Rhizobiaceae; genus Sinorhizobium; species Sinorhizobium fredii. Next base: position 209,764 of record NZ_AUTC01000146.1, read on the forward strand.
GGTGCGGACGCAGACATGGCCGTCGAGGAGCGGATCGCATTCCTGTTGGGCAAGATCGAGAAGGAGGCGGTGCCGCAACGTCTGCTTGAACTGGCGCAGCAGTTGCAGGAAGCGCTCAACGCGCGAAAGAAGTAACCGGGCCTGGTGCATATTTCTTTAGATCGTCGCCGATCTAGGGATGAAAACATGCAGCAATTCAAAGTGCTGCAGCGACCTTTGCGCGTCTGGACGGGCGACGCTGTAGGCGCGCAACGATGGTTCAATTCAAGGGGTTCCCGTGCATCTGCACGGTCAATTCGTCGCGAGCGCGGCTTAACCTGCTCTTGATCGTTCCGATCGCGCAATCGCAAATATCGGCTGCCTCTTTGTAGCTCATGCCGAACCCGGCAACGAGCACCAGGACTTCGCGGTGCTCGGGAGAAAGATACCCCAAGGCCGTCCGAAGCTCACCGTTGAGCACACACCACTCCTGGGAGGGAGCGGTCGGGATCGGCAGTTCCGCGCAGTTGATGCTTCCGGGGCCTTCGCGCGTGCGGATCTTGTATTGCGTACGGAAAGCATTGCGCATGATCGTGAACAGCCAGGATTTGAGGCTCGTGCCCGGCGCGAACTGATCGATGCTGCGCAGGGCGCGAAGCAGCGTTTCCTGCACGAGATCGTCAGCCTCGAATGACGCCGACGTAAACGTCCGGGCAAAGGCCCGCAACGCCGGTATCAGGTCGACGACCTGCTCTTCAATTTGCGGTAATGGCTGCGACGCGTGACCGGCGGTGGCAGGCATATCGAATATCGCCCTTTTGGCCGTGAGTATTTCTTGGTGACGCGAAGGAAAATGCCTGTCCGCGGTTTTGGTTCCTAGCGAGACGTCACAATTCACGGCGTTTGGTATCGGAACAGCGCTGGCATCGCCCGTTGGCCACGATCCCGATATCTTTGGTTGGCACAAACGGCGCTTGCGAGGAGGGCCAAACGGCTTGCGGGAACCAAACGCCGTCGCACCCGGTTAGGTGGGCCTTAGGAAGGAGAAAATCATGAAGAAGTTTGCCTTGATTTGTGCCGCCCTGTTGCTCCCCGTATCGGCGGTCGCCCAAACGACCGTCGTCCTGCCGGGCGAGGTCAGGACCTATGTACTGGAGCAGCAAACGCCGTCCGTCGTATATGAGGGCGAGGTCGTCGTTGGACAGCCCCTGCCGGAAACCGTGGAGATACATACGATCCCTGATCAGCCGGATTTTGCATACGCGATCGTCAACGAGAAGCGCGTGATCATAAATCCGAAGACCCATACGGTCGTGGAGGTCCTCCAGTAAATTTGAGAGCGCGGCATGGCGGACTGCCTCCATGCCGCTTTTCCTGACGGGCCAGCCTGCCAGGGCATCCCGATTTCCATCGTCTCCGCCCCCCGCCTGTCCTGAGCAAAGCCGAGCAAATTTGTGGGAACCGCACTGTCTGTTGGCGCGTTAACGAAGAGTCCGCGGTTTTAGCCGCGCAGGTCCACGTCAACAGAAGGGATTGAATTGTGCGACAACGAGTGAAGAAAATGCGTCCGAGATTTGCCCGGCCGCCTGAAAATCCAAATCCCGGCAAGAAGGCGCCGCGGAATGCATGGCAACCGCAGGTTACCGTGCCGCATCAGGTCGATCTCCCCCTCAAGAAATCGCCGGATGAGGAAATCGCGGTGCCGGCCTCGGTCAATGGCAGGAGCCTCGTAGATGGCCGGCCCTGAAGACAAGGCGCCTGTAGACAGGGCCTCCTCAGACAAGGGCATGCGCGTCCGCGACGTGATGTCTCGCCAGGTCTATACGGTTTCGCCGACGGACACGGCGCAGTCCGTCGCCCGGCTGATGAAGGAGACCGGTGTCGGCGCATTGCCGGTGGAGGTTCCGGGGGTTGGCACGATCCTCGGGATCGTCACCGATCGCGACATCCTTGTCTCGGTCGTCGCCCAGGCGCTGTCGACATCGACGGCGGTGTTCGAGTTCATGACGGTGGCGGCGGAATCCTGCGAGGAGGGAGACAGCATCCTGCTCGCCGCTCAGAAGATGCACGATCTGAGAATACGGCAGCTTGTGGTCGTGGACGAAAAGCGTCACGCCGCCGGTATCATCGCGCTGGCGGATATCGTTCGCGTGAGCCCGGAACTTGGAGAACTCGTGCTTGAGGGCATGTCCCGCCACCGCGAACCGGAAGACCAGCAGCTTGAAGGAATGTCGCCATGCCCGGCCTGACGCAGGACCGCCTGTGGAGCGAAGCGGTGATCCTGGAAGCGCCGAACCGGGTGCTTCGGGTGCAAAGCACCCGGGATGCGTTTCTTTGCCTCAAGAACCATTGGCCGCTGCCGGACGGCGATGGCAGCGCCAGGAGCGAGGCGCTCGTCATCTGCGACCGCGTGATCGAGGGGCAGGATGAGCCGGACGTCGCCCGCGCTGCCTTCATCAAGGCGGCCGAGGAGGCGCATTTCGCCGTCCACAGCTGGATGGGCAATGAAGGTGCCTGATCGGGGCGTTCTATGAAAACCGGTCGATGATCATGTCCTGCTGTCGGACCGATTTCGTTCGACGGCAGGCGCCTCGTAACGGCGTGCGATGGCGGCCTGGACTTCCGCCTGGAAGGCGAGGACCTGGCTGCGGATTTGGTCTTCGCCCAAGCCAAGTTTCAAGAGTTCGTCGGCAAGCTTCCGGCACTCTGTTTTCCAGAATTGCAGAGCGGCATTTCCGTGGACCCGATCGAGTTCCCGAGCACAGCGATCGATCTCGCCGGTGCGCGCCTCGAGAGGAAATGCGACGATCCCGCCGGCTTTGAACACACTCGTCCGCTCGTTGACTTCAGCTTCCATCGAATCACCCCGCACTCACCTTATGCAAAGCTCTATCGGCAAGATGGTTAACGATTCCTTCGCCGGAGGGCGGCCCGGCCGCTCCGAGTTGGGCCGTGGCCGCGCGCTGGCGAAGACTACGATTATTTCTCATCATCGGGAACAATCTGGAGCGCTTCCAGTTTAGACCCCGGAACGCGCGGAACAGTTCCCTCTCCGCACACCCCTACGGATCCGGGCGTTCCATCGCTGATGCGGTATGGCCCCGCCCTCCCGGCGGGGCTTATTGTTGGGGCAGTGACAATATTCTAGCGCAACAGCCCCTGTCCGCCATCGACCCAAACGGGGCTGCCGGTAATATGCCGCGCCTCGTCCGAGACGAGGAAGCGGATGACTTCGGCGACGTCCTCGCTGCGTCCGGGCTTGCCACCGGTAATTGGAACCTGTCCGACCGGCCACTCGACCGGTATCGCCGTTTCCTCTTCGCGGCGCAGGCTTGTATTCTCCGAAATGCTGGTGTCGATCTCTCCCGGGCAGACGGCATTGACGCGGATTTGGTGCCTTGCGAGTTCCAGAGCCAGTTGCTGGACCATCGCGACCTGGGCAGCCTTGGTGGCCGTATAGGCCGTGGCGCCCGGTGTTGTGAACGTTCGCGTACCGTTTATCGACGAGACGACCACGATGGCGCCACCGCCGTTTTGTTTCAGATGCGGGACTGTCGTGTGCAGGGTAAGGAAGGTGCCCCGGAGATTGACGGCGATCGTCTCGTCCCATTCGAATGGCTGCAGGTCGTCGATCGGCGCCCAGACGCCGTTGATCCCGGCGTTGGCGACGATGATGTCGAGACCGCCGAAGGCGGAGACGAGTGCATCCACCGCCTTGCGCATGGGGATTTCTTCGGAGACATCGGCCTCGAGAACGAGCGCCTCGCCGCCCTGCGCACTGATTTCAGCGGCCACCTCTTCGAGTTTGAGCCGCGTGCGGCCCAGCACGCCCACCTTTGTGCCGTTTGCAGCAAGCATGCATGCCGTGGCCCTGCCGATGCCGGACCCGGCTCCGGTGACAAGCGCGACAGACGAGCGGCCGGCCATGGCTAGTGCTTTTTCGCGCGGTCGGTCGGGATCGTGGAAGCCGTCACCGAAACGGGATCGCTGGCCGGGAAGCTGTCCTCGAGGCCCTCGTCGGGCTGCCGTTCCATCTCGTCGGTATCCTTGTTGAAGCGAGCGCTGCGGCGCATGTTCGGTTGGCCTGTCTGGCTCTCGCCGTTGTCGAGATCCTTGGTCTCGGTGTTGGCGAGTTCCATCATCACCTCCTTGGCGCGCTCCACCGCATTCATCCGGTTGAGGCTGCGGCTGGCGTCGTTGCGGAGCGATACGGAGACGATTTCACCTCCCTCACCGACGAATTCCACGGTGAAACCTGCTCTTCCGCCCTGTTCCGGAATTACCTGTGTGCCGACAACGTGCATATGCTCATCCTCCTGCCGCGCTTCCAACCCGCGGCGAATGACGCCTCATTCACCGGGCGGAAGCCGGCTTGCGTTCCTGTGTTCCTTTGCCTTCAGGCAAACGGCCCTGGTTGTTTTTGGTTCCACCGACTGTGGGTTGGCGTTACCGGGCGCCGGCCCGTTTCGTCTGCCGACCGGCCGCCTCGGTAATCTTCCTGTGCAGCGCCTTGTCGTCCTCGTTCGCCGCATGCTCCTTCAAGATTTCGCTGAGGCGTTTCAGTTCCCCGTCATCGAGTTTCTCAATCCCGATGAAGCGGTTCTCGGCCCCACTCGTCAGGATCAGCTCATCCAGCTTCGCCTGGAGCGCGGTGCCATCGCGATTCTGCGAATTCTGGAGAACGAAGACCATCAGAAAGGTCACGATCGTCGTGCCGGTGTTGATGATGAGTTGCCATGTCTCGGAAAAGCCGAAAAACGGTCCGGCGATGGCCCAGAGAGCGATCGTTGCAACCGCGATCACGAAAGTGACCGGCTTGCCGGAGTATTCCGCGACGGCTGTTGAAAATCTGCTGAAGCTATTCGCCATCCGAGAGACCCGTCCTTGCTTGCGATGATAAGCGAATTGTCCCAGTGCCTGGCCCGGAGCTATCCGGCAGGTGGGATTCCGCTTCACCTCGGTTCGCTGTAAATGCCTGAAACCAAAAAAGAGTTCCCGGAGGACGATTTCGCATCGCTGCATCGGGAGGAGACTGGCATATTGGGCGCACGAGAAGGCGGGTTGCCGGTGGGACAAGTCGAAAAGCGGGCATGCAGGGCGGCAGGTAATCACTCCGCGCGCCGATAAGCATCGCTAGCGACGTCCTGCCCCGTCTCCGCGACGATGGTCAGGAAGGCCTCGCGGGAAGCGGCGAGGAAAGCGGCGCGGGCGTCCTCGGGTCTCTTTCGGTGCTTCAGCGCCGCGTTACAGGCGCGCACCGCGCAGCCGTAATAGGCACCCTGCCGTACCGGCCATTCGCTTTGCAGGCATTTCATCGCGTCGAGCGGCCCGACGACGGTGCGGCATTTGCCGTTCAGCATGTTGAGGCTGACCGGCTTGTCCCATGGAATCTCAAGCATGGCTTTCCTTTCGCACCTACAGGTTAAGACGCGCAACGCAGGTTCGAGGCCTTGGCCGTGTCTCTATTGGCTGCGAATCGATAGGTGTGCCTCCTCCGCCGCCTTGATGAAGGCCCTGCGGGCTTTCTCGGTCTTGATCTTGCCGTCCAGTGCCTGGAGGCAAGTTCGTTTGGCAGCGGCGAGCGCGCGGCCATCGCGTTGCGGCCAGCGCGACAGCAGACATTCGACGGCCTCCCGCGTACTTTTCACGGACCGATATCCACCCGTTTCGCCGAGCTCCAATTCGACGCTCTTGTCCCACCAGAAACAGTGCATGACGCCTTGCCTCGCAGCTGGTTGCCGGTGGAAATCAAACTGATCGAGCCGGCGTTTGGTTCCCTTGCGCCAGGCGGAGGCGAGTGGAGGGGGATGATACCACTCCCCTTGACGCAGGGCACGATGTCGCTAAGTAAGGAAACGCTCCCGCTCTCAGACATCGGATCGCGGGAGGAACATTGGTGCCGGGCCCCTCTGGCGAGAGTTTTTTACGGCGCTCTCGTGATGTCGGTACCGCCAGCAAATCAGCCGGCGGAAAATCGCTACCATGAAAATTCAACTCATGCCTCACGCATGTGGCCGTTCGGCCGTGCGTTCTTTCCTTCCCAGCAACCTCCCATTCACAAACGCGACGAGCTCGCGGGCAGGGGAGGTTCGTCAATGACACAGTCACACCCGCAAACAGCCACACTTGATTACTTCAAGTGGGCCTTTCTCACCACGGCCGCCGGCCTCGTTCTCGGCGCCTGGGTCGGTTGGCAATCGACCGGCACCATCAGCGGCATGATGACGGTCTTCTTCGTCTGTGCCGTGCTTGCTGTCCTCGAAATCTCCCTGTCTTTCGACAATGCCATCGTCAACGCCAACAAGCTTAAGGGCATGACACCGGTCTGGCAGCAGCGGTTCCTCACCTGGGGCATCATCATCGCTGTCTTTGGGATGCGCATCGTCTTTCCGTTGTTGATCGTGGTGATCGCGGCAAATATCGGGCCGATCGACGCGGTCATCCTGGCTGCGGCACGTCCGGAGGAATACTCCCGCATCATGCACGATGCGCATCTGCCGATTGCCGCTTTCGGCGGAACGTTCCTGATGATGGTCGGGCTCAACTATTTCTTCGACCATGAGAAGGACGTGCACTGGATCGCCTGGATCGAGCGCAAGATGGCGCGTTTTTCGACCATTAGGGGCATCGAGATCGCTTTCGTGCTGGCCCTCATCCTCGGCTTCTCGACCTTGCTCGAGGGAGAAGAGGCGGTCGCCTTCGTCCATGCGGCGGTTTACGGCCTGCTGACGTTCCTCGTGGTCGAGATCGTCGGTGGCCTCCTGGACGCTACGGAGCAGACCATGAGCGCTGCGGCCAGGGGTGGTTTCGGCGCCTTCCTCTATCTGGAAGTGCTCGATGCCAGCTTCTCCTTCGACGGTGTCATCGGCGCCTTCGCCTTGACCCAGAACCTGTTCATCATCGCCATCGGCCTTGGCATCGGGGCGATGTACGTCCGCTCGATGACGGTGATGTTGGTCGAGAAGGGCACGCTCAGCGAATACCGTTACCTGGAGCATGGCGCCTTCTATGCGATCCTGGTCCTTTCCGTGGTGATGTATTTCCAGACGCTCGTGCATATTCCGGAGGTCATCACCGGGCTCGGCGGCGCGGGTCTCATCGGCCTTTCGCTCTGGTCGTCTATTCGCCACAACCGGCGCGAGGAGATCATGGCGGGCGAGCCCGAACGGCGGCTGCACGCGTAGATCTCATCGCGACTGTCGGAATAAACGGCCCGGCAATCCCTGCCGGGCCGTCTTGCTTTGGCCGTAGAGACGGCTCCGAACGAGCAGGGGCAAACGCCAGATCTAGATCCTTCTTCCTACTTTCTTTGCCGGAAAAGGGTCACAGTTTCGGGCGAAGGGCTCGGCGAGCCGGGCGCCGCCCGGCAGATATCCGGAAACGACGCGGAGGAAGGCTATTGAACGCCAGTCCGAACGATCTTGCACTGATTGCCGTCATGCGCCGGTATTTTCTCGTGAAGGACGAGACGAATGCTTTGAAGCAGCGGCTGGAGGCCGCCCGCAAGGATGCCGGTGAAGAAATCGACCGCTTCTACGATCCGCGGCTGAACGCACCCCATGCCGACGATATCCTGGCCTGGCATCGGCTTCGGAAGGAGCAGGAAGAGTTGATGAGCCTTGCCGCGCAATGGGGACGAGGCGGCAGTATCGAGGCCTGTCATATCGAGATGCAGGCGCCGGCGCAGACCGTTCAGATGCTGGGCATCCACGCCCTGACGGACTGACGGGCGGCCGTGCAGCAGCGCTCGCGAAGGACGTCGGCCGCGCGGGCGAAGCTCTCAAGCCCTATGGGCAAAGCAGAAAACACTCGCGCCCGGGGCGGGCGCGAGGTTTCCGAAGGTGGCCCGACGGACTATTGCGCCGGTGCAGGCGTCGCGGGCGCGGGCGTGGCCGGCGCCGGGGTAGCCGGTTCCGGTGTCGCAGGCGCGGGCGTGGCTGGCGCGGGCGTCGCTGGTGCGGGCTCTGGCGCCGCAGGCGCGGGAGCGGGTTCTGCCGGGGCAGGTGCCGGTGGCGTTTCGGCTGTCTGTTCGGTGCCACCCGGCATCAGGAAGATTACCGCGAGGATGACAATCGCGACCACTATGATACCGATGATCACGTTTCTGTTCATTGAGTAGTTCCTCCGATACTGGAGACCATCTTGGGTTGACGAGTCTCGACTCGATTATTGGAGCGGCCAGTTTGCTTTGCAATCAGAGATCAGTGAACGCGGCCCATCATCGCCCTTGATTAGGGTGATTCGCAACCCAGTTGCTTGATTCAGGCTCGTGCGCACCCCGCTGACGGTGATGGCGGACTGACATCCGACGCGGAAGGCAGATCGCGGATGAGCGATGCGGCGCGGGCTCGATCTGTGCCTCGGGGCCGGTTCGCTTGCCTCGCGCTGCTGCCGTTCGCACCAAAGCATGACCCAGGTCCTGTCCCTAGAACACCGCCAGATACCTCAGCAACGACAAGACGCCGATGATGATCACGATGGCTTGGACGATCTGCTTGGTGCGCCCGTCCAGCGGAAGCCGGTTGACGAGGTAGAGCACCAGGATAACGACGAGAAACGTCACAAGCACGCTGATCAGTAAGGACATGTATTTCCGCTCCTGTTGCGTTGGCTTACCAAGCTATACCTATGGGAGTGGACGCGGAAGAAAAGGGCCGCGTCCACAGATCGCATCCATGCATGCGAAGCCCCGCGGGCCAGTTGTACCGGGCCGAGAGCTCGTGATCCAGAAACGTGGTGCGTCGTGAGCGGCGCGCTAGTCTTCCCGTCCGCCGCAACCACTTGAAGATTGTCCGACACCAAAAGACATGAGAAAACGTTTTCTCATGTTGACATGGCCCATGAGAAAAGGTTTTCTCACCTTAACCTAGGTGAGGAGCCGATTTGACGACGCAGCGGGCCAAAAGCGGGCGGGTAACGATCCACGATCTGGCACGGGAAGCCGGTGTCAGCGTCTCGACGGTGTCGAAGGCGTTGAACGACAACGGCCGCATGGCCGCCGAGACGCGGGCGCGGATCAAGCGGATCGCTACCGAAATAGGCTTCCGGCCGAACGCTCTGGCGCGCGGGCTGCTCTCCAGCCGGTCGTTCACCATCGGGCTCTTGACGAACGACACCTATGGCCGTTTCACCCTGCCGGTCATGGCGGGCATTTCGGAGGCATTGGTCGATCACGGCGTCTCGGTCTTCCTTTGTGCGATCGAAGACGATCCGGCCCTCGGCAAGGTCCATGTCGACGCCATGCTGGACAAGCAGGTGGATGGCATCATCGCGACAGGCAAGCGGATCGACAGGTCTCTCCCGGTCGATCTCGCGGGCCTGCCGGTGCCTGTCGTCTATGCCTTTACCGCGGGGGCTCCCGAAAGCGTGACGCTCATGGCGGACGACGCGCAGGGTGCGGGCCTTGCAACGGCCTGGCTCAAGAAGCTCGGCCGTCGGAGGCTCGTGCATATCACGGGGCCCGAGGATTTCGTTTCCGTCCGCGAGCGCGCCGCCGCCTTCTCAAGGGAGGCGGGCGAGGATGCGTCGGTGCTTTACGGCGTCTGGTCCGAGCGCTGGGGACACGAGGCGATCGCCGATCTCTGGAGTGCCGAGGAAGGCCTGCCGGACGGCATTTTCTGCGGCAACGACCAGATCGCCCGCGGGGTGATCGATGCCCTCAGGGAGCGCGGCGTCAAGGTGCCGGACGACGTTTCCGTCATCGGTTACGACAATTGGGAAATCCTTGCCGAACAGACGCGCCCGCCGCTGACGACGGTCGACATGAATTTGAAGGAACTCGGCAGGGAGGCCGGGTTGATGGTGCTTGCGCTCGCGGAGGGACGCCCGACCGAGCCGGGCTTGCGCAAATTGCCCTGCAAGCTGGTCGTCAGGCACTCCTGCGGTGGAGCCGGTAGGCCTGAATAGACGCGGCGGTCGAGGCCGGCGGGATGAGGAGAGGGAGCCTGCATTCAAGCGGCTCCGGTCAAGAGGAGGAATGGAAAGTGTTGAAAAGATTGCTTGCCGCAACGACGCTTGCCTACGGGCTGGGGCTCTCCGTTGCTTCTGCAGAAACGATTAGCATGTGGGTTCGCACCGGCATCGGCGACTCCTTCAAGGAAGTCGTCAAGGCCTACAATGCCAAAGGTGAGGACAAGGTCGAGCTGACCGAAGTGCCGTTCTCCGAGCTTGTGCAGAAATACGCGACCGCCATCGCCGGCGGACAGGCGCCGGACGCGCTGTCGCTGGACCTGATCTACACGCCCGCCTTCGCAGCCGCGGGCCAGCTCGAGAATCTGACCGACTGGGCGAAATCGCTGCCCTATTTCAACTCGCTGTCGCCGTCGCACGTCAAGCTCGGCACTTACGAGGACAAGGTCTACGGCCTGCCGCTTTCGGTCGAGACGTCGATCTTCGCCTGGAACAAGGAGCTCTACCGCAAGGCCGGCCTCGATCCGGAAAAGGCGCCGAAGACCTGGGAGGAGATTACGGCCAATGCGGAGAAGATCCGCGCGCTCGGCGACGACACCTACGGCTTCTACTTCTCGGGCGGCGGCTGCGGCGGCTGCATGATCTTCACCTTCACGCCGCTGGTCTGGGGGGCGGGTGCCGACATCCTATCCGCCGACAGCAAGAAGGCCACACTGGATACGCCTGAAATGCGCAAGGCGGTCGATATCTATCGCAACCTCGTTGCCAAGGACACGGTCCCCGCGGGCTCCGCGAGCGACAATGGCGTCAATTTCCTGACCTTCACCAACGGCAGGATCGGCCAGCAGAGCATCGGTGCCTTCGCGATCGGCACGCTGGTCACCCAGCATCCGGAGATCGACTTCGGCGTCACGCTGATCCCCGGCGTCGACGGCAAGCCCTCGTCTTTTGCCGGCGGCGACAACTTCGTCGTCACCAAGGGAACGCCGAAGCTGGAGACGGTCAAGAAATTCCTCGAATACATCTATTCGATGGACGGCCAGAAGATGATGGCGAAATATGGCAGCCTGCCGACCCGCGGCGATATCGCCGGTGAGGTTCTCGCAGGGCTCGATCCGCGCCTCAAGGTCGGCATCGAGGCGATCGCCGTCGCCAAGACGCCCTATACGCTGCAGTTCAACGACCTGATCAACTCGTCGAACGGCCCGTGGGCAACCTTCATCAATGCGGCGATCTTCGGCGACGACGTGGACGGCGCCTTCTCGAATGCGCAATCCGAGATGCAGTCGATCATCGACGCGGGCCAATAACCCGCACCGCTGGGAGGGCAATTTGCCCTTCCAGCACCCGCAACCGGATCGAAGAAACCACTCATGACGATGTCGGGCATCGCATTTCCATCGCCGCGTCGCCGCAAGAGGAAGCAGTCGGGCTGGCGCGGCCTACTCTACATCGCCCCGGCAATGGCGCTGGTCACCATGTTCTTTGTCCTACCGGTGCTCTTCACCGTCTGGATGAGCCTGCATAAGTGGCCGCTGCTTGGGACGCCGGCCTGGATCGGGCTCGGCAACTATGTTCGCATGGTAAGCGACGCGCGCTTCATGACGGCGCTCGGCTTTACGGCGCATTATACGATCATCGTCACAATCGCGATCTTCGCCGTCGCCTTTCCGCTGGCGATTTTCGTCGAGAAGCAGCGGCCGCTGATTTCCGTCTATCGAACGATCATCTTTCTGCCGGTGGTCGTCGGTCTCGCCTCGGCCTCGCTGCTCTGGGTGTGGCTTGCCAATGTCGACAGCGGCCTCTTTACGCCGCTCATGCAGCGGCTCGGGCTGACCAATGGCCGCATCAACCTGCTTGCAACATTCGACGCGGCCTTCCTCACGATTATCGCCATGGTCGTCTGGAAGATCGCCGGCTTCACCATGATCATTCTCGTCACCGGCCTGCAGGCCATACCGACCGAGCTTACGGAAGCTGCCCGCATCGATGGAGCCGGGCGCTGGCAGCGGTTCCGCTACCTCACGCTGCCGCTGATGCGTCGTACCATGGCGCTGGCGTTGATCCTGTCGGTCACTGGCTCCATCCTCGCCTTCGACCAGTTCTATATCATGACGAGCGGGGGGCCGCAGAACCGCATGATCTCCGTGGTCTATTACATCTTCAACCAGTCCTTCGTGTCCTTCAATCTGGGCTACGGCGCGGCGCTGTCGATCGCGCTGCTCGCGATCCTGGTGGCCATCAGCGTCGTGCAGCTCTGGCTGCTCAAGGTGGGAGAAGACCGCCCATGAGGACCCGAAGCGAGATCCGTGCCCGCAAGGCGACGTGGGACAGGCTTGCCTATCATGGCATCGGTATCGGCACGGCCTTCTTCTTCCTTGCGCCCTTCGTAGTCACGTTTCTGTCGTCCTTCCGCCCGAACAGCGAATCCGGCACGCCGCCGCTGCCGCCATGGCCGCGTTCCGGCATCAGTTTCGATGCCTATCGCGCGCTCGATGGTTTCGGTTCCGGCATCTGGCAGCACATGTTCAATTCCTTGGTGGTATCGATCGGCACGGTTCTGCTGACGGTCGCCGTCAGCGTGCTCGCCGGCTATGGCTTCTCGCGCTATCGCTTTCCGTTCAAGAACGTTCTCTTCGTGCTGGTCATCGCGACGCTGATGATCCCGTTCCAGTCGATCTTGACGCCGCTCTTCATCATTCTGGCGCGGCTCGGCCTCAACAATTCGCTCTTCGGTCTGATGCTCGTCTATGTGACGCTGCAACTTCCCTTTTCGGTCTTCATGATGCGCAACGCCTTCGATGCGGTGCCGAAGGAGATCGAGGAAGCCGCCCGGATCGACGGCGCCCGCGATCTCCGGCTTCTTGTCCGGGTCCTGCTGCCGCTTGTCATGCCCGGCATTGCGACCGTGTCGATCTTCGCCTTCCTCAATGCCTGGAACGAGTTCTTTGCGGCCCTGGTACTGCTCTCCAGCAACGACAACTATACGCTCCCGGTGCTGATGACCGCGGTGCGCGCCGGCCGCCTCGGCGCGATCAACTGGGGCGCGGTCCAGGCTGGTGTCGCCGTCATGGTCGTCCCCTGCCTCATCGTCTTCCTACTGCTGCAACGCTACTACATGCGCGGGCTGATGGCCGGCGCGGTCAAATAACGAGAGAAAGGCACATCATGAGCAATAAGGACCGTCAGTTCAGGCCCGTGGCCGTACCCGATGTCCGGGTCGGGGGATTCTGGGGCAAGTGGCAGGATGCCGTCTGCAACGCCACGGCCGAGATCCTGCTCGACCGTTGCGTCGAGGCGGGCATGCTGCAGGCGCTCGATGTGAGCCGCCCGAACCCGGGTATCATCATCCCCATCCAGCCCTGGGGCGGGACGACGCAGATGTTCTGGGACAGCGACTTGGCGAAGTCGATCGAAACCATTGCCTATTCGCTCTACCGCCAGCCCAATCCGCGGCTGGAGGCCAGAGCCGATGAGATCATCGACATGTATGAACGGCTGCAGGACAAGGACGGCTATCTGAACACCTGGTTTCAGCGGGTGCAGCCGGATCGGCGCTGGACCAACCTTCGCGACCATCACGAGCTCTATTGTGCCGGGCACCTGATCGAGGCGGCCGTTGCCTATTTCCAGGCGACCGGCAAACGCAAGCTGCTCGATGTCATGTGCCGCTTTGCCGACTACATGATCGGCAAATTCGGCCACGACGAAGGGCAGCTTCCCGGCTATTGCGGCCATCAGGAGATCGAATTGGCGCTCGTCAAGCTGGCGCGCGTCACCGGGGAGAAGAAGTATCTCGATCTTTCGAAGTTCTTCATCGACGAGCGCGGCCGGGAGCCGCACTTCTTCACGGAGGAGGCGATCCGCGATGGGCGTTCGCCGAAGGATTACATCCAGAAGACCCACGAATACAGCCAGTCCCATGAGCCGGTGCGGCGGCAGAAGAAGGTCGTCGGCCACGCGGTCCGCGCCATGTACATGTATTCGGGCATGGCCGATCTCGCCACCGAGTACAAGGACGACACACTCACCGATGCGCTGGAAACACTGTGGGACGACCTGACGACGAAACAGATGTATGTGACGGGCGGCATCGGACCCTCCGCGAAGAACGAAGGTTTTACCGACTATTACGACCTGCCGAACGATACCGCCTATGCCGAGACCTGCGCCTCGGTCGCCCTGGTCTTCTGGGCGAGCCGCATGCTCGGGCGCGGACCGAACCGGCGCTTTGCCGACATCATGGAGCAGGCGCTCTACAACGGGGCTCTCAGCGGGCTTTCTCTCGACGGCAAGACCTTCTTCTATGACAACCCGCTGGAGAGCGCCGGCAGGCATCATCGCTGGAAATGGCACAACTGCCCCTGCTGCCCGCCCAACATCGCCCGGCTCGTCGCCTCGGTCGGCGCCTACATGTACGGCGTGGCGGCCGACGAGATCGCCGTCCATCTCTACGGGGAGAGCACTGTGCGGCTGGAGTTCGGCGGCTCGGATGTTACGTTGCGGCAGGTGACCAACTATCCATGGGACGGCGCTGTTTCGATTAAGCTCGACCTCAAGGAGCCGAGGCAATTCGCGCTGTCCCTGCGCATTCCGGAATGGGCAAACGGTTCGCGCCTCTCGGTGAACGGCAGCAGCATCGACCTCGATGCGGTGATCGTTGATGGTTATGCCCGCATCGAGCGCGAGTGGGCCGATGGCGACGCGGTTTCGCTCGACTTGCCGCTGCCGCTTCGGCCGCAATACGCCAATCCGAAGGTCCGGCACGATGCCGGCCGCGTGGCGCTGATGCGCGGACCGCTGGTCTATTGTGCAGAGGAGGTCGACAATGGCGGTGAACTCAACGCGATCGTCGTGCCGGAGGAACTGCCCGAGGCGAGGACGGCGATCCTGGAGGATCTCGCCGGTGCAGTTGCCGTCGAACTGCCGGTCGAGCGCGAGAGCACGGCGGACTGGGGGACCTCGCTCTATCGCGCGACGCCGGCGGCAAGAAGCGCCGCGCGGCTGCGGCTGGTGCCATACCACCTGTGGGACAATCGCGAGGCCGGCGAAATGCTCGTCTGGTTGCAAGCCGAAAAGCGTGGCGCGTAGATGAGGGAACTGGACAGGATCGGTGTAGCGCTCAACGGGGTGCGCAAGAGCTATGGCGCATTGCAGGTCGTTCACGGCATCGATCTGACGATCCGGGACGGAGACTTCGTCGTCTTCGTCGGCCCGTCGGGTTGCGGGAAATCGACGCTCTTGCGCATGATCGCCGGGCTCGAGGAGGTGACCGACGGCGAGATCGCCATCAAGGGGCGCGACGTGACGGATCTCGACCCCTCAGAACGCGGCATCGCCATGGTCTTCCAGTCCTATGCGCTTTATCCGCACATGAGCGTGCGCGACAATCTCGCATTCGGACTGAAGATGGCGCGGACCGACCGGGCGGAGATCGAGCGGCGCGTCGGGCAAGCCGCCGAAATTCTCAAGATCGCCCACCTGCTCGACCGGCGGCCGGGGCAATTGTCGGGCGGCCAGCGCCAGCGCGTGGCAATCGGCCGGGCGATCGTGCGCGAGCCGGACGTCTTCCTGTTCGACGAGCCGCTCTCCAATCTCGATGCCGAGCTGCGCGTTTCGATGCGTGTCGAGATCGCGCGGCTGCATCGCGAACTCGGCAACACGATGATCTATGTGACGCATGACCAGACGGAGGCGATGACGCTCGCCGACCAGATCGTCATCCTGCGCGACGGCAGGGTCGAGCAGACCGGCACGCCGCGCGACGTCTATGAAAATCCCCTCAACACCTTCGTCGCCGGCTTCATCGGCTCGCCGCGCATGAACCTCTTGGATGCGGAATGGCGAGGCTCGGGAAAGGTGCGGCTTGCCGACAGTGAGATTGAGGCATGCCTGGACTCGCTTCAAGCTGGCGAAAGGATCGTCGTCGGCATGCGGCCCGAGCATATCAGGATCGTCGCCAGCGGACCGGATGCGGTCAAGGCGACCGTGGAATTCACCGAATATCTCGGCGGCACCCGTTATGTCTATTGCAAGCTCGGCGATGCGCAGAATGTCGTGGTGGAACTGCGGGAAGGCGATGACATTCCGTCAGGATCGACGGTATGGCTGACGGCGCCCTCCGAGCGTAGGCGGTATTTTGGTGCCACGGGCGCGCGGGTCGGCTGAACCTTGAGGGGAGACGGCGCGGGAGGCGCATCAAGCATGGCCGAAGCGCGCATCCGCGTGTCAAGAATGCGCAACGTCGCGATAGCCGGTTGGAATTCCCGCAGCCTCATGGCACCTGGCAAGGCCTTCCAGCCAGCGCGCCAGGTCCTCCGGGATTTCTGCATGACCGCCTTCCATGGCCTCGACCCAGGAGAACTGGCATTGGAGGGCGGATGTGAGTTCGATCGTCGTCCACCTCAAACTGGCGAGGCATTCGGCAAAACGTTCGGGCGTCATCGATTACATCTTCGTTCGAATACTGGCACGCCGAATTGGCGCCGCCCCTGTCTATCGACTGCTCTGCCGTAGTGTGGGTTCCTTTGGTAACAGGCTGGTGGCAGGCGCGCTCAGGCCTTGCCGCTGCGCATTGTTTGCGAAGGCAGGAGCCCAAAGCGCTTCTTATAGTCGGCTGCGAAGCGGCCGAGATGGGTGAACCCCCATTTCAATGCGATATCGGCGACGCTTTGGGCCTCATGCGTGTTCATGAGATCCTGGTGCGCGGCGGTCAGCCGCAATTCGTGCAGATATGCCATGGGCGTCGTCATGCGGAACTGTCGAAATCCCTGCTGCAGGGTGCGGACACTCACCTTCGCCGCCGCGGCAATATCGGCCATGGTGATCGGCTCGGATATATGCGCATGCATGAAATCGATCGCCCATTTCACATGCCGCGGCGCCGGCAGGGGGACCGGGCTTGCGAGTTGGTCCGAGTAGCGGTGCGGAGCGGCCTCCAGCAGGAGATGGGTCACCGCATCGCCGAGCGAGGCAAGAGCCAACGGGGATTGCCGCAGCGGGGCGTTTCCCCGCAGGCCGCGGCACGTGGTCTCGACAAGTTGTGCCAAGGCGAACCCCGGCCCAGCGGTGAGATCGATGTGCGGGTAGAATTCGAGGTTGCCGGGGATCGTCCGCTCCAGCATGTTGATCAGGTGGTTGGCGATCTTGCGGTGGTCAATGAACAAGGTGAGGTGCCGGCGGGGGCCATAGATCCGGACGCCTTCGCTGCGCGCCCCGTCGAGGATCGTGCCCTGACCGGGCCGCGACCAGATCTCTTTCGCACCGGGTTCAAACAAGGCGGCTCCCCGAGTCGGAAGGAAGATCAATAGCTTGTCGCTTGGTGCCTGCCTTGTGCATTGCAATTCGCCTTCATAGGCGCAACTGCCGAAGGTTATCGGCCCTGTCGAAAAGAATTCGCAGTCGAACGAAAGAGCTTCGCCGCTCAGCCGTTCGACCTTGATTGGAGAAGCGGGTGTGGACAAGACAGCCGCGAGTTCGTCCGGATCGTCGCCGCGAAACGAGGTGGCTGCAATAGAAATCCTGTCCACTTCGCGGCTTCCCTCCCTCTGGAGGCGGGCCTGACCACGGGCGCAACCTGAAATGGGGGCGCCGCTGCCGCGCTACCCACGTCCAGGTCCCGGGGCGCATGAAATGATCCCGCCCGTGCAATCCTCTGCGAACCAAGAATCGCACGGCGCTATTCGTCGTTCCGGAAGATTTAAAGCTCCACAAAAATGTCGCGCGGCCGGGACATCTCGGCGCCATGCGGACAGAGTTTGCGCGCAGTGGATATTGCGCTTCAGGAAGCCGAGAAGGTAATCTACCTGCGATCGAACTTGCTTTGCGGCACGTGTCTTCCTGGTCGGGGCGGCGTCGATTCCGATTTAAGGAATCATGCAGTAGGCGCGACATCGTGCCCGTTCCGCGCGGCAAAAAGCGATTGTCGGTCAATCGCGATTACCGGAGCCGGGATCTCGCGTGTTCGTCCGGTTTGGTTCCGGTGCCGGGGGGTGATCGGGAAACAGATCGTAGATCTTGTAGGCGACCTCGGTCCTGTTGGCTGCCTTGATCTTCTTCATGATGTTGCGGACGTGAACTTTTACGGTGCTTTCCCGCAGGTTGAGTTCGTAGGCAATGACCTTGTTCGCCTTTCCGCGCCGCAGGGCCTCCACGACCTCCGCCTGACGATCGGTGAACAAGCCGGCCAGGGGGCGTTCGGCGACGTCTCCCGTTTCGAACAGGTGACGCATGGCGAAGACACTGCGCGCCGGAACGAAGATGCCGCCAGCCAGGGAAAGCGAGATCGCCTCGATACAGACGTCCACGCTGACAGAGGACGGAATGTAGCCTTTTGCTCCACATTCCAGTGCTTTGACGATCTGTGTCAGGTCCTCCCTGTCCGCCAGGACGATTACCGGAACCGGAGCGAACTCGGACGCAAGTATCGTGATTTCCTCTTCAACAGCCGGATCATCGACCTTCCTGTCCGCGATGTTCAAGAGGATTGCCGACGGCGGCGTGCCTTCCTCGCGCTGCCGCCTCCATTCCTCGGAGGACTCGAACGTCAGAATGGGCTCGTCCGGATTGTCGGCGGCGATGTTTCGCGCAAGGCTGTCGCGCCAGAGAGCTCGCCCGTCGATGATCACAAGGTGCCGCTCTTGCAGCGGCCGCGCTTCCGTTTCCGTCGTGCGTGGTTCATCGCCGGCGTCCTCGTGAGCAGGCTTGGCTTGGGGGGCCCCGCCATCCCTCGGGCTCTCTGAGTTCATGGCCGTTGCCCCTCGGCAGCTCGCGCAACGTCCGCTGCGGTCGAGAGGTTTGGTCTTGCATATTCGCTTGATTGGCCTGCTTCGATAAACACATTCGCCTCGAAAAAGCATACTAAATAAAAATATAATAAAGCATCGATTACTTCAAAAGGAGCTCGGAGAAAAAATTCCAAAATGACATATCAATGATCTCTGCCATAAGTATCGGCTATTTGTAACCTTGTGAATAGTGCAAAAATATGCGTACGCTTGAAGCATGCAAGTGTGAAATTACGTACCTCTTTTGGGGCAGGTCGGCCCTGCTTTAATCTCCGCTCCTCGCGATGCAAAGAAAACTTCCGGACGCATTCTGTCGTCAAACAATTCCAGGCTCCACGCGGCCTGACCCGGCATCGACAGGGCGCTGCAGACCGCGGCGTTGGGTCGTGTCGCGTCCTATCGGTAGTTGTAGAGCTTCTCAAGGCTTCACAAGATGGATGTCGCCACGGTGCCGGTCTCGTTCATTTGGATGAAGCGGAGCAGAACAAAGCTCCGCCGCCAGGTAGACTTTCAACGGATAGTTCACACCTTTTGCGTTGTCGCGACTGCGCGCGCCGTGGGCTAGAGTTCGCGGAAGCGCCGTGGTTTGCGCAGATTCGATCGACCAGCAGTTGCCGATCGATAGAGCGGGTGAGGGGTATGGCGTTACGGAACGTGGCTGAGCAGGGTAAGGTCGGGTGTGGGACCTTTGCAGAGGGCAGACGACGTGCCGAACCCCGGCGCGTCATTCTGATCGTATCGAGCGGCGGAAGTGTTTCCGAACGGCTGATCGATGCGATGGAACGCGAATTTCCATGGGTGCTCGTCGACCAGGTCGACGACGTCGATGCGGCGTGCCGGGCCTTTTCGCATCCGGTGTCGTTGATCCTTGTCGACTCGGCCTGGTGAAGGAGGTCGAAGCGGCCTCGTCCCGAATTATGCGGCTGCATCCGCAAGCTCTCACGGCGGTCATCGAGCCACATGGCCAGGGCCACAATTCGTCCTTCGCCGATATCCTGAGGTCGCCCCTCCTTCGCGGCATGCTGCCGATGAACGTCAAGCTTGATGTATGGCTGTCGGTGATCCGGCTAATGCTTTGCGGCGGCGCCTATTTTCCGCCCGAATTCATGCTTCAGGCAAGCAGGGGCAATTTCCATTTGCCGTCCCACAACGGCGTCGCGGCAGGCTCGCGTGGAGAGGTCGAGGGCGTCGCAGATTTGACGGCTCGCGAACTGCAGATTCTCGAGATGGTTTCGCGAGGGTTGCAGAACAAGCTCATTGCGGCCGAATTCCGGTTGTCGGAACATACCGTCAAGATCCACCTGCATAACATCATCACCAAGCTGGGCGCTCATAACCGGACCGAGGCAGCGGCCCGATATCGCACCTTCCAGGACCGGAAGTCATCGGCGCTCAAGGAGTTGCGCTCCTCGATCTGAGCACATCGGGCAAGGCTATGCGCCCGTGAGCCTGCAGCGTTTGCGCCGGACTGGTCGCCGTTTGCGGCGTCCGGGGCTTGGCTGTGTATCCTACGAAAGGCGGATGGGCAGATACCCGATCTGTCGCCAAAGGCGGTAGACATCGTCTCATTTCGTCAATTGTCAAATACCACGCCGTGCCACTTAATCCGATGCTTCGCCTGAAGTATCGGGGGCTGATCTCATGGCACGGCGCGTTGGAGGGGAGAAACAGCTCCCCCTTTCACTCGGGACAGACCTGTCCTTACCCCTCCGCCACCTCCTTCGGGGAATTGCCTCGGCCGGCCGCGTCGCGCCACACACTCGGCCGGTTTTCGTCGCCAACTGACGCGACGATTCGATCTTCGTGCATACCCCCTTCATTTTTTGGGGGTGTTATACTAGACTATCGAGCATTACATGTTTATTTCTGATGATGCAGTGTCGATGAGAAGGTTTGTTCCTAAAGAGCGACACCAAAAGTGTTAATTCGAAAGAAGTATTTAGAGTATTTTCGAGAAAACTTTTATGGATAAGACCTTCGGTCTGAGGAATTTGTCTCCCACGGGGCATTATTGTTAAGGGGATTTTGCAATGGGTTCTTTAATTTCGAGATTTGAGAAAATGCCGGCGTTTGCGCAGGAGCCGCACGGCGCGAACAGCCTAATGCAGTTCGCCAGAGATGGGGAAATGCAGCAGGTGGAAGGGGCAGACAAGCGGTGTCTGCTTCTCCTCGATAGCAGAGCCTTGGACCGCGAATGCCTGGCCAGAACCTTGACCACTCATGGCCTCGGCATGGAAGTCGGCGCCTTCGGGTCTGCCGATGAATGGCGAGAGAAGAAGAGCGCCTGCCCGCCGATCGGGGCCGTTCTCCTCAATATCGGCGCCCGCAAGGTCGCCGACGTCGCGGCCGAGATTGCAAAGCTCGCCACCGAGTTCCGACCGGTGCCGGTCGTCGTCCTGTCCGACATCGATGAATTGGGCCAAATCTTGCGGGTGCTTGAATGCGGCGCGCGTGGATATATCCCTACGTCCGTTGGCGTGGGGATTTGCATCGAAGCGATCGGATTGGCGATAGCCGGGGGGATCTTCCTGCCGGCCAGCAGCGTTCTCGCCGTTCGCCATCTGATCGAGACGGGAAAGCAGGAAGCCCCTGCACTGGCCGGAATGTTCACGCTTAGGCAAGCGGAAGTCGTCCAGGCGCTTCGCAAGGGCAAGGCGAACAAAATCATCGCCTACGAGCTCAATCTTCGCGAAAGCACCGTGAAGGTTCATATTCGCAACATCATGAAAAAGCTGAAGGCGACGAACCGGACTGAGGTCGCATACAAGCTGAACGACATCTTCACAGGTGACGCGGGCTATCATTGATCAACACCGATCCGTTCAGGGGGATCGGTTCGTATGAGCCGGTTCCTCTTTGTGCTGTCTCGGAGAGGGAACGCTAAGTCACTCCGCCAGCGACTGATCGACCGTACCCGGGAACGGCGTCATGTGCGCAAAGCCGGGGACGTCGATCAGCCGCTTTTTGTCGATCAAAGGCGCCTTCAACTGCCTTTCTCGGGTGGGGTGTCGGCATCGAGAAGTTGCATTGCTGATCTTCCTACAATGTTCAGGGTTCATCAACCATTCTGCGCCATTGTCACGCCAATAAACTTCTCCGAGTAAAACGTTGCCGATACACCGGCTTTCATTTGAGTAACGGTTTTCATCTTGCTTATGACCTCCTGTCCACTGCGTTCGGTGAATCCCGATGGACACCGCGCCCAATCGCGCTCGCTGACTTCACGAGAGCAAGGCGCGGCGCAACGGTCGCAGTTCTCCAACGCCATTCCCGCAAAGAATGCGACGGTTCGTCAGCGCCCCGTCGTCTGACGACCGTCACCGACCGGCGGAATGAATCGCGCCGGATAGCCCAAGCACCGAACGCCAGGAGCCATGACGACTTCCTGTTCATGCAAGAGGAGTATCATCATGGAAGGCTCGCCGATCTTCTCGCGTATCAGTACCAAGCTCGCCCTCATGTCCGGGGCAGGGATTTTCCTGATGTTGGCTATCATCGTTGGGGGTTGGTCCATCGAACATTCCGTCGACGAAGCGATCACCTGGAGGGAAACCCAGATGGGGGTCTCGCGCGATCTTGTTGATGCCAAGGCGTCGGCGCGCGGCATGCAGGTGGCGGCCCGCGATATGCTTCTTGCAAAATCGGACGAAGAACTGCAGGTCGCCGCCGCCACTCTCAACGCTCGACGCGACTCGGCGGTCAAATATCTCGATCTGGCCTTTGCGCCGCTGGTAATCGAGAAAAACAAACAACGCGTCGTTTCCATCAAAGCTCTTGTCGAGGACTACCACGGCGCCGCGGGAAGGCTTCAATTAGTGCTCGCGACGAAATCGGACGCCGAAGTTGCGCTGATCGTTGGGCAAATGCAGAAGGTCGCCGACGAAATGGCGCCGCTGATCGACGAGGGTGTGTCGGTTGCCAAAAAGATTGCTGAGGAGACATTGCTGAAGCGGCAGCAAGCTCAGCAATTTGCGGATGTTGTCGAGCACGGCATGGCCGTGGTCATGGTGCTGCTGTTGATCGCCTCGGCGGTATTCGGGGCGCGTGCGATCGCCCGGCCGATCGGCCGGATCACCGGCAACATCACCGTGCTGGCCGGCGGCGACCTCGATGTCGATGTGCCGTTCACGGCGCGGCGCGACGAGATCGGCGAGATGGCCCGGGCCGTCGAGGTGTTCAAGCGCAACGGCATCAAGGTGCGCGAACTGAACGCCCAGGAAGCGGCGCTGCAGGCGAAAAGCGCCGACCTGCAGGTCAGCATCGGCGAAGTGGTGTCGGCGGCGGTCGCCGGCGACTTCACCCGGCGCATTACCAAGACCTATGACAATGTCGATCTCGACCGCTTCGCGGCCAGCGTCAACGAGCTGATCGCCTCCGTCGACCGCGGCATTGCCGAGACCCGCCGGGTCGTCGCGGCGCTCGCCGACGGCGACCTCAGCGAGACGATGCGCGGCGAGTTCCAGGGCGCCTTCGGCGAACTCCAGGACAATGTCAATCAGACGATGGCCAACCTGCGCTCGGTGCTCGGCGAGGTGCGCAGCGCGATCGACACGATCAATGGCGGCGCCGGCGAGATGCGCATCGCCTCCGGGGATCTGTCGAAGCGCACCGAGCAGCAGGCCGCCTCGCTCGAGGAAACCTCCTCGGCGCTCGAGGAGATCACCGCGGCGGTGAAGAGTTCGACCGAGCGGGCGCTGGAGGCCAGCCACATGGTCGACGAGGCGCGCCGGAGCACCGAGCAGTCGAGCGCCGTCGTCAAGGACGCGGTGTCGGCGATGGGCCGCATCGAAGAGGCCTCCGGCGAGATCGGCCAGATCATCAACGTCATCGACGAGATCGCCTTCCAGACCAACCTGTTGGCGCTCAATGCCGGCGTCGAGGCGGCCCGGGCCGGCGAGGCCGGCAAGGGCTTTGCCGTCGTCGCCCAGGAGGTGCGCGAACTGGCGCAGCGCTCGGCGAACGCCGCCAAGGACATCAAGGCGCTGATCTCGCGCTCCGGCGAGGAGGTCGGCGCCGGGGTGAAGCTGGTGACGGCGACCGGGCAGGCGCTGACGCTGATCGAGGGGCATGTGGTCAAGGTCAACGAGCACGTCCATTCGATCGCCACGGCGGCGCGCGAGCAGTCGACCGGCCTGTCGGAGGTCTCGACGGCGGTCAACCAGATGGACCAGGTGACGCAGCAGAACGCGGCGATGGTCGAGGAATCGACGGCGGCCACCAACCGGCTGGCCGACGAGGCCGCCAACCTCGCCCGGCTGATCGCCCGCTTCCGGCTCGAGGCCGGCGCCGCACCGCGCCTCGCCGGCCACGCCAGCACGCCGGCGGCCTCCCCCGCCCGGGCCCTCGGCGGCAGGCTCGCCAAGGCGTTCGGCGGCGCTGCGCCAACCGCAACCGCCGCAGCCGGGTGGGACGAGTTCTGATGCGAGATTGACCCGCTGCAGCGTCGTACATCTGAAAGTCACAGCGCTCTCATGCAGGAAGGGAACGGTCGGCGGTGCGGTGGAGCCGCACCGCTCACCGTTTCTCAATCACCCGGCTCCTAGAGCCTTTCCTGGTTAAATTGAACCATTCTGCCGGAGCAGGTTTTCGTCAGGGCGGAGGCGATCGCCTCTGAGCCTGGCGGAAAGATGCCCAGCCCTTCGGGTTGGCTGAAGCGGGCGGCCTGTTTGCTCGGCTGGCTTGGCCGTATGCTTGGGCTACGACGCGCGCCAGCCGAGCAAACATTCCACTCCGCTTGAGCCAACAGAATGCTTCAATTTAACCAGGAAAAGCTCTAGGAAAGCGCCCGTCCCTTTCGTGCTTCCGAGGGCGGGCAACCATAGCATTTCCGGTATTCGTTCGCGAAACGGCCCATATGTCTGAAGCCCCATTTTCGGGCGATCTCCGCGACCGATACTCTTTGATCCGCTTCCAGGAGGTCACGGTGGGCGGCTTCCATTCGCAACTGGGCGAGATAGCTGATCGGCGACGTGCCCTTGAACCGCTTGAAGCCCTCCTGCAGCGACCGAACGCCGATGCCGGCCGCCTCTGCAATGTCGCTCATCGAAATCGGCGCACGGAGATTGGCATGCATGAAATCGACGGCACGTTTCACATGTCTCGGGGACGGCAGCCACTCGCCCTGGCTCAAGGCCGCCGAGAACCGATGCGGTACCGTATCGACAAGCAGGCTGACGATGCTTGCCGAAAGGTAGGAAAGGGCGTGGGGCATGTCGGGTATGTCGGAGCCCGGACCCAGGGAGGTCGCCATGATCTGCGACAACTTGAAGATGATCTCGCCGGCCCCCTCGGCAAGATCGAGCTCGGGTACGAAGTCGAGCGCGCCATAGACCGGCCGTTCCAGTACGGCACCGAGCTGGCGGAAGATGTCCCCCTGGTCGATGACAGGAGAAAAGTGGCTGCGCGCTTTCTCGACCTGCAGTTCGGACAGTCTGTTGCCATCGAGGATCGCTGCGTGGCCGGGTTTGGAAATCAGGCTTTCCTTTGGTCCTATCTTCACGCAGGCAGAGCCGTGCAGCGGGAGCAATATCAGCAGCTTAGGGACCTCGTCCTTCTGGCCGATACTGAGACTGCCCTGTGACGTCACCCGGCTGAAGGCAACGCGTCCGGCGGCGACGAACTCGTAGCTATAGGAGAGATCGGTCTTCGGTGGCTGCTGTACCCTGACGGGCCCGATGCAACGCGTCAGGACATCCGATACCTCTTCGGCGTCGCTGCCGAGATATGAGAGTCTCATCCCCTGTTTCTGCCCCTGCATCGCGATCTCCGCAAGAGAAATAGAGATATCACCATTCGCCATACACCTCGGCCGTGTGTTTCCGACCGCCGATTCCTTGACGTGGCGAGCGAGGTGGCCACCGTCTGGTCACGTCACGGTTTTGTTAGCGCGCGCTTATGCAACAAAACGGCGCTTTACAAGCGGAAAGATGGAGCGCCTGTTCATATTCCTTCAGAACTGGGGTTGCCTCCGATGTCTACGCAATTGATGGCAGGCTGCCGCTGGAAAAGGCAGCGCGTCCTGCGAGGCTATGGTGGCTCCAATCACTCGAACACTATCGCCAGCGCCTTCAGCAAGAACAGTTAAATTGCGGTAATGCTTCGGGCGTCCAGCTTTCAAACAGGATATTTGCAGTCTACAAACTGTGTATGACGCCGCGCTTGCGTTTGGGGCGGCTGATGTTCCCTCGACCGTCTTGCGCGCGGCCGTGCCTTTCCTTGCTGGTACGGGCTCCGTAGAATGGCGAGCAGTGGGGCCGGCCAGCATGAGCGCGACCAGCGAACGTTTCTCCGATGCAAGCCCAAGGGAGGGCACGATCCGCCTGTTCCTGTGCGGCGACGTCATGACCGGTCGGGGCATCGATCAGGTCCTGGCCGCTCCGTGCGATCCGATATTGTACGAGGACTATGTCCGCTCGGCGCGGGACTATTTCCGTCTGGCGGAGAAGGCAAACGGTCCGATTCCTGTGCCGATGGACCCGGCCCATGTCTGGGGCGTGGCGCGCGACGAATGCGATCGCGTCCAGCCCGACCTCCGCGTCATCAATCTCGAGACGGCCATCACCCGCAGCAACGACCACGCTCCCAAAGGCATCAACTATCGGATGAGCCCGGAAAACGCCTCCTGCCTCGCTGCATTTGGCGTCGACTGTTGCGTGCTCGCCAACAACCACGTCTTGGACTGGGGGGTCGCCGGCCTGTTCGACACGCTGGCAACGCTGGATCGCCTGCGGATCGCGACAGCGGGCGCCGGACGCGACGTCGACGAGGCCAGCAAGCATGCGGCCTTCGATACCGGTGCCGGGCAGCGCGTGCTGTTGTTCGGGCTCGCGACCCCGACGAGCGGAGTGCCTCCAGGCTGGGCGGCCAGACGGGGCAGGGCAGGCGTGAATTTTCTGCCGTCTCTCGACCGGCTTTGCACAGCCGGCCTCGTCGAGAATATCCGCGACAGCAAACGGCCGCGGGACGTCTCGGTCGTATCGGTTCACTGGGGCCCGAACTGGGGCCATCGCGTCCCTGCCGCCCAGCGAGAATTCGCCCATGCGCTCATCGACGAAGCGGATGTCTCGATCGTCCACGGACACTCCTCGCATCACCCGAAGGCGATCGAAGTCTACCGGAACCGCCTGATCCTCTACGGCTGCGGCGATTTCATCAACGACTATGAGGGCATTTCCGGCTATGCGGAGTTCAGGGGCGATCTGCGCCTGATGTACGTCGTCGATATCAACAGGACAAATGGCGATCTTTCGGCTCTGGAGATCGTGCCGCTCAGGGCTCATCGCTTCAGCCTTGTCTATCCCTCCGGCCGGGACCTCGCGTGGATAGGCGAAACGCTTGCCCGTCAGAGCCGTCGGTTCGGAACTGTGATAGCCCAAGGCCCGGCCGGGCGCCTCAACGTGCGGTAATCGCGCTCGCTTCCCTTGGAACCGGTAGCGCGAAGGGCGGCGGCCGCTGGGAGAGATCCGGATTCACTTCGTCGTGAGCTCCCCGCCGCAAGGGGTGACTTCGCCGCCTGTTCGCACTAGGTCGAAGGCATGATCCGGTTGATGGCCATCGTCCTGGCACTTTTGTTGTCCTTTTCGCCCGCCGTGGCCGAGCAGTTCTCCGTCGTTCGCGAACTACTGACGGAGCTTGCCGATCGGAACGATCTGAAGCCTTTGAAAACCGTCATCGTCGCGCGCCACGGTGAGACGATCGCCGAAAAGGGATATCGCGGCCACTCGCCAGGCGAATCGACCAATATCAAATCCGCATCGAAATCGGTCATATCGGCGCTCGTCGGAATCGCGATCGACAAGGGCCTTCTCGACGGCCCTGAGCAGAAGATTGCGCCGCTTTTGAAGGAGGACCTGCCGTCGTCCGCGGATCCGCGGATCAACGACATCACCATAGGCAACCTGCTTTCGATGCAGGCCGGACTTGGCCGTTTGTCGGGGCCGAACTACGGCCGTTGGGTATCGAGCCGCAATTGGGTTCGCTTCGCCCTCGCACAGCCTTTCGCCGACGAGCCGGGCGGCCGGATGCTCTATTCGACGGCGTCCACCCACCTGCTTTCGGCGATCCTGACCAAGGTTGGCGGCAAGTCGACGCTCGCTCTGGCGCGTGATTGGCTCGGCCCGCTTCAGGGGTTCAGGATCGGTGCCTGGGAACGCGATCCGCAAGGCATCTATCTCGGCGGCAACCAGATGGCGATGAGCGCGAGATCGCTGCTCGCCTTCGGAGAACTATACCGCGAGGGTGGCCGGACGGCGGACGGACGGCAGATCGTACCGGCGGATTGGATCGATCTTTCGTGGCAGCCGCACACGAATTCCTACTTTTCCGGTGACGCCTACGGCTATGGTTGGTTCGCCCGGCAGATCGGCGGCGAGACCGTCCATTTCGCCTGGGGCTACGGAGGCCAGATGCTCTACATCATCCCGTCGCTGAAGCTCACCGTCGTCATGACCTCCGAGGAGACCGGCCCCTCCGCGCGCAGCGGATACCGCGACGCCCTGCATGGCGTTCTGGCGGAGATCGTCAGCGCCGTGAAAACGAATTGATACCACGGCTGCGCGAGCCGACAGCGGATGATGTCGGATCACGGAAGTCGCGAAAGGCTGAAACGAGCCTTTCGCGATCAGCAGTTCATGACGCGACCGAGCGCCAGCCGCCTCAGGCGGTCGGCTGCTTGGTCTTCCTGAGATAGGGAAGGACGGTATCGAAGGAGCCGAAACGCTGGATGGCGTCCTCGTTCGATACGGCCGCCGTGATGATGACGTCCTCGCCCTGTTTCCAGTTTGCCGGCGTTGCGACCTGATGCTTGGCGGTGAGCTGGATGGAATCGATGGCGCGCAGAATCTCGTTGAAGTTGCGGCCGGTGGTCATCGGATAGGTGAGGATCAGCTTGATCTTCTTGTCCGGGCCGATGACATAAACCGAACGCACCGTGGCGTTGTCGGCCGGGGTGCGGCCCTCGGACGTTTCGCCGGCGCCGGCCGGCAGCATGTCGTAGAGCTTGGCCACCTTCAGATCACGGTCGCCGATCAGCGGATATTCGACATCGAAACCGGTCGCGACCTTGATGTCGTTCTTCCATTTGGCGTGGCTGTCGACGGGATCGACCGAAATGCCGATGATCTTGACGCCGCGCTTGCGGAAATCACCTTCGACGCCGGCCATGGCGCCGAGTTCGGTGGTGCAGACGGGCGTGAAATTCTTCGGATGGGAGAAGAGAACTGCCCAGCCATCGCCGATCCATTCATGGAAGTTGATCGGGCCGTGCGTCGTTTCGGCGGTGAAATCGGGGGCGGTTTCGTTGATGCGGAGGCTCATGGCTTGCTCCTTTCGGGTCGGCAGGAATGGCCCAAGAATAGCGCAATCAACGGAGTTTTCGAGGAGGAAACGCGCGATCGGCGTCGTCAAGCGAAATAGCCGCGGCGTGTTCCTGCCGGTTCGGAGAAAATTCTTCTCTGACAAGATGTTAGTCTTCTGCCGCGAGAATCGCGCGTTGACACAGACCGACCGCTGCCGCATAGAATGCCGCCATTCCGAGGGGAGCGCCGAGCGGCGCTGAGACGGCGGTGAGCCGGACCCTTGAACCTGATCCGGGTCATGCCGGCGTAGGAACGGAACGAGGCTGCCCTCACCACGTCTTCGCCGTCACCTGGGTCTCCGTGATTTTTCGTCAGGAGATCGACCAATGCCGCCTCTTCCTTCCTTCCCGCCGATTGCACTGACGATTGCCGGATCGGATTCAGGCGGCGGGGCCGGTATCCAGGCCGATCTGAAGACCTTTTCGGCCCTTGGCGTCTACGGCGCCAGCGTCGTGACGGCGATTACGGCGCAGAACACGAAGGGCGTCACCGCAGTCGAGGACGTCTCACCAGAGATCGTTGCCGCGCAGATCGATGCGGTCTTTTCCGATCTCGACGTGAAGGCGGTCAAGATCGGCATGGTCTCGCGGCGGGAAACGATCATCGCCATCGCCGAAGGCTTGCGCCGCTTCGACAGGCAAGCGGTCGTCGATCCGGTCATGGTCGCGACATCCGGCGATGCGTTGCTGCAGCCGGATGCCATGGCCGCGCTCACGCGCGAGCTTCTGCCTCTGGCGATCGTCGTCACACCCAATCTGCCGGAGGCAGCACTTCTTACCGGTCGGCCGATCGCCGAGGATGAAGCCGAGATGGCCCGCCAGGCCGAGGCGCTGATGAGGGCGGGCGCGCGCTCCGTGTTGATCAAGGGAGGACACCTGCAGGGCAGCGACGCCACCGATCTGTTCTTTGATGGCGATCGGCTCGTCCGGTTCCCCGCAAAGCGCGTCGAGACGCGCAACGATCACGGCACCGGCTGTACGCTTTCGGCGGCGATCGCCGCCGGTGTTGCCAAGGGGCAGTCGCTCGCCGAGGCGGCGGGCGCCGCGAAGGCCTATCTGCACGCGGCGATCTCCGCCGCCGACAGGCTCAAGGTGGGTGAGGGGCGGGGACCCGTACACCATTTTCACGGGTGGTGGTCGCGCTGAGGCAGTCTGCTGCATGTTTCTATCCCTAGATCGCAGCCGATCTAGGGATAGAAACATGCAGCAATTCAAAGTGCTACAGCGACCTTTGTGCGTCTGATAAGACGCACGTCGCTGTAGTGCAGGCGACCGACATTCGGCGGCCGCCTGGACGCCGGTCAGGCGGCGGTGTGCCGGTTCGTGACGCCTTCCTCGATATAGTACTTGCCGTAGCGGTGGCGATACTTCTCTGCGCCGCCGAAGTCGCTGTATTTTTCGAGTTCGTCCATGTCGGTCTTGTTGAGGATCACGCCGAGGACCTTGGCATCGATCTGCGGCTCGGAATTGAGGAGGTCGCGAACGAGCCTCGAGGGCGTCCGGCCCCATTCCGCGACGAAGAGGACGCCGTCGGCGAGCGGCGCGAAGGCCTTCGCATCGACGACCGGAGCAAGCGCGGCAAGATCGACCACGACGTAGTCGAAGGAATTGCGGGCATTCTCGATCAGTCCCGCCATCGCCGGTGAGGCGAGCAGTTCGTTGCTCTGGTGCCTGCGATCCGACGCTCCACCGCCGGCCGGCAGGATCGCCAGCTTCGTGCGCTGGTCCACCTTGATACCGGCGGGCCAGGTCGCCTCGCCCGTCAGCGTCTCGACCAACCCCGTGCGCGGCGCAGGGGTGATCATCTGGGTGAGCCCCGGCTTGCGGATGTCGGCGTCGATCAGCAGGGTCCGCTTGCCGCTGGAGGCGAGCAACGCCGCGAAGTTTGCAGCGACGATCGACTTGCCCTCGTCCGGAAGAGCGGAGACGATCGCGATGACGCGACTCTCGTTACCGGGCAGCATGTGATCGCAGGCGAGCTTGGCATTCCGGAACGTTTCCGCGAAGGCGGAGCGCGGTGCGTCGAGCACGACGCGCGACAGGCGTTGGAACGGCGTGGCGTCGTGCGACGGATCGTGTGGTTGCCGATCCGATCCGAAGCGGGCGCGCACGAGCTCTGTCGTTTTCTTCGTCCGTGTGCCGATCAGCGGAACATAGCCGAGCGAGCGGTGGCCGAGCACGGAGCGCACGTCACCTTCAAGCCGGAAGGTCCTTTCGCGGAATTCGAGGAATGCGGCATAGGCGCCGCCGACCATCAGGCCGAGCACGGCCGAAAGTGCCAGCGTCATGGTCTTCTTGGGGCTCGATGGCGCCGTCGGAACGCCGGCCTCGGAAATGACGCGCGCCTTGGCGATCGGGAAGGACTGCTGCTGCGTCGCCTGTTCGTAGCGGCCGAGATAGGATTCGTAGAGCGTCTTTAGCGCCGCCGACTTCTGCTCGAGAACCCGCAACTGGACGAGCGACTTGCTGGATTCCGAATTCTTGCCGGCGATTCCCTCGATGCTCTTGCGCAGCGACGCCTCGCGCGAGCGCGCGACTTCGAACTCGTTCTTGTAGCTTGCCGTCAATTGCTGCAGTTCCTGGTAGATCTGCCGCCCGATGTCATCCTTCTCGGCCCGGAGCGAGACCGCCTGCGGGTGGTCCTCGCCGAAGTTTTGGGCCACCTCCTGCTCGCGCTTGCCGATGGCGAGATAGCGGGTGCGGAGGTCCCGGATCACCGAATTGTCGCCCTCCTTGGGAGAGATGGTGGCGTTGTTGACGCCGGCTTCCTGCCCTTGATCGATGATCGACTTGAACTGTTCGTAGCGGGCCGAGGCACTGGCCGAGTCCGCCTGGGCGACGATCAGCTGGCTGTTGAGGTCGGAGAGTTGTTGTTCGGACATCAGTTCGCCGCGCGCGGCCGTCAGGCCGCTCTCGCTGCGGAATTGTTCGACCTCGAGGGCGGCTGCCTGCGAGCGCTGCCGTAGATCGTCGAGCCGCTCCTGCAGCCAGACCGATGCCCGCTCCGTCGCTTCGAAGTTCGCATTCAGCTGGTCCGTCAGATAGGAGTCGGCATAGGTTCTGACGACCGTTGCAGCAAGCTGCTGATCGCTCGCGCGGTAGGAGAGTGCAATCACCGAACTGCGGCCAACGCGTTCCACATAGAGCGACTGCTGCAGGAGGGCGGCAGCCTTCAGGCGGCGGCCATTGCGCGCCGCTTCCTCGGAGACGCCCGGCCCACCGGAAAAGAGGCCGGTTGCCGTCCTCAGCCAGTCCTTGAGGACGGCGACCGGGGAACGCGGGGGATTGACGAGCGTGTCGTTCTCGGAAAGGTTGAGCTTGTCGACGACGCGCAGCGCCAGTTCCCCTGACTTCAGGATCTCGACCGCACTGGCGATCTGCGTATCGAGCATCTGGCTGTTCGTCGGCACCGGCTCTTCCTCGGCATATTTCGACAGGTTGTCGTCGAGGAGGATCTGCGTCAGAGACGTGTAGAAGGGTGTCGCGAACAGCAGATAGGCGGCCCCAAGCAGAATGAAGAGCACCACGAAAGCCGCAACGAGCCTTGCCCGGCGGACGACGACGGCCAGCAGACGATCGAGATCGATAAAGCCGTCAGACTGCTCTTCGCGGGGCACGATGCTCAAGGGTACACTTCTCTGTTTCATGGGGGCCGTTCTGTTCATCTTGTTCTCCGGTCCTCCTGCATGCTCATTGAAAACATGCAGTATTTCAAAGTGCTACAGCGACTTTGCGCGTTTCGTAAGACGCGCGGCGCCGTAGTCCCGGCCGCCCTATCGGGCGGCCGGTGGTTTCGCGCTTATGCCGCCCGGATGCGGCTTTCGTGAGACAGGACGATCTCGCGAACCGATTCGAAAACGATGTCGCCGATATCCGCGCGGGCGAGCGCAAAGGCGACATTGGCCTCGATGAAGCCCTGCTTCGAGCCGCAATCGAAGGTACGGCCTTCATAGGGATGGGCATGGAAGGGCTGGTCCGCCGAAAGGTTCAGCATGCCGTCGGTGAGCTGGATCTCGTTGCCGGCACCGCGTGCCTGGTGCGCGAGAATGGAAAAGATCTCCGGCTGCAGGATATAGCGGCCGTTGAGATAAAAGTTGGATGGCGCCTGGCCCGCCGGCGGCTTCTCGACCATCTGCGTCACCGAGAAGCCGTGCCGAACCGTGTCGCCCTTGCCGACGATGCCGTATTTCGAAGCCTCCTCGGGGGCGCATTGCTCGACCGCGACAACATTGCCGCCGACCTCGCGGTAGAGGTCCATGAGCCCGGCCATGCAGCCGCGTGCGCCATAGGAGACCATGTCCGGCAGCAGCAGCGCGAAGGGCTCGTCGCCGATCAGCTCGCGCGCGCACCACACCGCGTGGCCGAGGCCGAGCGGCGCCTGCTGGCGCGTGAAGCTGACCGAGCCGGCCTTCGGCAGCATGGCCTCGAGTTCAGAGATCTGCGCATTCTTGCCGGAGCGCGACAGCGACGAGATGAGTTCGGGCGTGTCGTCGAAATGGTCCTCGATCACCTGCTTGTTGCGGCTGGTGACGAAGACGATGTGCTCGATGCCGGCCTGACGTGCCTCATCGACGGCGTATTGGACGACGGGCCGATCGACGATCGTCAACATTTCTTTCGGCACGGCCTTTGTCGCAGGAAGGAACCTCGTCCCGTTTCCTGCGACCGGGATCACTGCTTTCCTGACGGTCCTGATGCGGTCCATTTTGTTATCCTTTGCTTGTGTGAGGATCATTGCCCAGCGGGGATCGTTCAGCCGCCACCGTGATCGGGGCGGGTTGCGGCGCCCGCGCCGCCAGGCGGCGCAATCGCGCGGCGATCGGCATCCTGAGATGCCGAAGCGCAAAGGGGTCGGCGAGCGCGGTCCTCAGCGCTCCAGCCAACGATCTCGATTTCAATTGCTCGACGAGAAGGAGAAAAGAGCGCGCCTGACGGAACCCACGCGCCCGTTTGCGTTGCATCCTTCGCGACAGCGGATCGAGAATGTGTTGGCACAGGAACGCCGCGTCGGCCGCCATCATCGCGTCAATGTGTTCGAGCTTCAGCACGCGCGAGATCGAGCCCTCGCGGATATGATAGGTGTAGCCGGCGGAGGGCTCGACGGCGCAGCGGCCGCCACAGGCAAGCGCGGATGCGAGCAGGATGTAGTCCTCGCCGATCCTCAGCGACTCGTCGAAGGAAAGGCCATGTTCGGCGAGGAAGCGGCGCTCGAACACTGGCTTCATATAGCCATAATTGTGCTCGGAGCGGAAAATCACATTCGACTCGATGAAGGCCGGCAGGGTCAGTGCGGGCAGCGCCTCGAGTTCGGCGTCTTCGAACATCCGGACATTGCTTCCGTCGAGCGACAGCACGTCGAGATTGTCGACGACGATCTGCGCTCCGGCCGCTTCGGCACGCCCAGTCATCCGCGCCAGCCGTCCGGGGCGCACCGTGTCGTCCGAATCGAGAACGGCGATCCAGCGGCCGCGCGCCGCCTCGAAGCCGGCATTGCGGGCCCCGCCCGGACCGCGATTGCGCTCAAGCGCAATGAGCCGGACCCTCGGGTCGTCGATAGCCGTGACAAGAGCGGCCGTCGCATCCGAGGAGCAGTCGTCGACAACGACCACCTCGACCGTGACGCCCTCCTGGGCAAGGGCACTGCCGACCGCACGGGTAATCGTATCGGCAGCATTGTAGGCGGCGACTACGAAGGTGACATCGGGCTCGTTCGCGGGCGAGTTCATAGGATCGTTAAGGGCGGTCATTGGGAGGTCAACTCGGCTGCTCCGTATTGCTCGAGCTCCTTGTGTCCGAGAAGGCCGCTGATCACGCCGGCATGCAGTGCGGCGCGCAGGGCATAGCGATTTCGGCGGACAGCTGAGGGTAGGAGGAGGATCGTTGCGACTGCACAGAAGGTCACCTTGGAGGTCGCCAGCGCAAGGCTCAGGGGGTACCCCGGACCGCTCGCCTTTTCTGTCAGCAGCCGGCCGTGGGTCTGGCCGGAACGGAAGCGGCGCTTGGCAAGCCAGCCAATCGATGCCCGACTTTCCGGCACCGGCTCATGCACCCAGGCGTCCTGCGCAAAGGCGATCGTTCCGCCTGCCTGGTGCATGCCGGTAAAGAAGTCGGTGTCCTCGCCTCCGCTTTTGCCGAGCGCGAGCTTGAAGCGGCGGCTATGGAGCGACGGGGCCTTGAGCCGGAGCAGGGCGTTGCAGGTATAGCCGGTGCGGATTTCGCCCCTGACCCAGACCGGAAACGTCGAGTGGAAGTCGCCGCGGCGCATCCAGGCGGGCGCCGACGGCGCGTAGTGGGCCCGGACCGGGCCGAGGATTGCGTCCGCGCCGGTCGCCTGCGCCTCTTCCAGGAGGCGCACCAGCCAATCGCGCGAGGCGGTCTCGTCGTCGTCGATGAAGGCGAGCAGGTCGCCGGTGCTGTTGTCGAGACAGGCATTGCGGGCGATCGAGATATTCGAAGCGGGGCAATGGACATAGGTGACCTCGAAAGGCATCTCCGGCCGGAGTTCCTCGACGAGCGCCCTGGCGCTCGGCGTGGCATCGTTGTCGGCAACGATGAGGCGCAGCGTCGCCCTGGCGGGGATGGTCGCCGCCGCAAGCGACCGGAGCGTTGCGGCGAGTTCGGGGCGCCGGAAGGTGCAGACGCCAATGTCGATCTGAAAGGTCGCGCTCATTGCGGCACCCGACGCCGGAAATCGAGAAGTTCCCGCCAGAAGCCGGCCGACCAGGCGAGGTGCATTACCATGGCCGAGACCGCTGCGAGCGGCCCATATGGATTGCGCTCACTGACCGCCATCCAGACGCCGTAGCCGAGGCATGCCGCCGCCCAGACGCCGAAGGGGATGATTGCCGCCCAGTTGATGATGGCGAGAAGCGCGCCGAACGCGACGGGCGCGACGCCAAGCGGCAGCATCTGCCGGAGGCCGGGCATGGCGCGGTGCTTTAGGATGTTCTTCGCGCGGCCGCGGCCATAGCCGAAATATTGCTTGAAAAGCGGTACGATCCTGGTGCGCGGGTAGTAGACCATGCTGGTCCTGTCGGTCATCCAGATGCGGTAGCCGGCCCTACCAAGGCGATAATCCAGTTCGGCATCCTCGTTGTGACTGAAGGTCTCGTCATAACCCCCGACCGCTGCGAAGGCGGCAATGCGCATCAGGGCATGATGGCCGTGCTCGGCCCAGTGCCCTGCGGCACCCGTCCGGTGCTTGGAACCGCCATTGCCGAGCTTGGAGTTCTGCGCGTAGGCCGTCGCCTTCTGGAAGGTGCTGAACCCTTCGGTTTGCATGGCGACGACCACCGAGTCGGCTCCGGTTGCGAGCGCCTCCTCCACGAGACGTTCGCAATAGTCGTCCGGGTAGGTCGCATGCGCATCGATGCGGATCAGGTAGTCGAAGCCCGGACCGAGCTCGGCGACCGCCCGGTTGACGGCGGCGCTCTGGATTCGCTTTGGATTGTCGAGGAAAAGGACGCGCGGGTCCTCTTCGCAAAGGCGCCGAGCGATGTCGCGCGTGCCATCGGTGCTGCCGCCGTCGGCGATGACGACCTTCGCCTCGAGGACGTCGAGCGAGGGGCGCAGCTTCTCGATGAGCGCCTCGATATGCAGCGCTTCATTGAGGCAGGGTATGACGATGAGGGTCGATGGCGACGCCGGACTGACCGCGGTCATAGCAATCCACTTTCGTTGTGACGGGCTTCCGCAAGGGCAGCGGCCGGGATGATCGTCTGTGGCGCGTCGTGGGTGAGCGTTGCCAGCCGCCGCACCAGTGTCTCGCAATCGGAGCGGTCAAAGACCCAGGTGGCCGGATGACAGCGGCCGATGCGATCGGCCGCTTCGGCAAAGAGGTCCGGCGTCATCGAGCCCAGGAGCGCGGCAAGACTGTCGGCGTCGGCATCGTCGAGCACCAGGCCGATGCCGCGCACGGCGAGAAAGCGCGCCGTCTCCGTGCCTTTCATGGCGATCGGTATGCGGGCCTGCCGGCACCCTTCGTAGAGCCGGTTGGGCAGCAGCCAGGACGAGTTCTGGCCTTCCTCGAAGAAGTCGATCGCCCAGGTGAAGTGGACGTCGCCGTAGATCGCGGCGAGGTCCTCCGGATTGCGATAGGCACCGCCAAACCGCATGAACGGCTCGTTCTGCACGAAGCCGTCGAAATCCTTGAATTCCGAGTAGGCCGGCCGGCCGCGCAGAATGACCTCGAAGCGACCCTCCATCCTGCGGGAAAAGTCGGCGAGAAGGCTGAGCGACTTGCGGCAGCGCAGCGCTCCGAACCAACCGATCTTCCAGGGTACGCCGGGCGGCGGATATCGGGCGGGCGCATCCCCCGGTAGCGTGCTTCCGTCGATTTCAAGCACTTTGTTCTCGAGCAGCATCGGCGGCGCCTCGATGCCCGAAAGGGGGCGGAAGTAGTGTTCGATGAAAGCTGGCGAACTGGTGATCAGTGAGCGCGCGTCGCGGCCGAGGCGGGCCTCCGCGGCGCGCAAGCTACGACCGACGAGATCCTTGCGCAGCATCAGCCGGTGAATGTCGAGACACTCGTAGACCATCGGAACGTCGCCGCCGAAGAGAGTGACGGCGCGTTGGGCGACGGCCAGCATTTCGAGATTGCGGGCGATGATGAGATCGGGCTTTCGAACCTGCCCGAGCCGGCTCTTCAGCGACAGGCAGGCGGCCGCGACCGCGCCGAGCCGCTGTGCGAAGCGGCCGTCCGCCGTCGTCCCGAGTTCGATCGCCTCGACACCGCCTACAGCCGCGAGCGGATTTCCACCGCGGCGGAAGCCTGCCAGCGTGACATGGGCGCCGCCGGCAACCAGCGTGAGCGTCCTGCGCCGCACGGCGGGATCGGCAAGGTCCTGTGCCAAATAGAGTATCTGCAGCATGAAAACATCCGTTTCCCTGCTCAGCCCGGGCCGAGCTTAGTTCGATTTTTTGTGCAGCGCAACAAGTTGTTGCGATTGCTCACTAAATGGTCATTTGCTCAGAATGTCGTCAGTCCAGCCGGCAGGCGACCGACTCGGCGAACTGGCACTTGTCGCCAGGCGCGGTGAAGGCGACGCGATCGACCTGGAGCCTTGTCGGCTCCTTGTAGGAGAAGGTGCCCATCCAATCGCTGAGGGTGTCCGTTCCCCACAGGCTGAAGAAGATCTTTTGCGCGTTCACCGGGATATTGGCGGGATCGGTGACTTCGTGAACCAACTCGCCATTGATGTAGTAGCGGAGCCGGTCCTTCTCCCAGACGAAGGCGTAGTCGTTGAAGCCCTGGTTGGCGCCGCCCGGCACGTCGGCGAGGAATTCATTGCCACCCTT
This sequence comes from Sinorhizobium fredii USDA 205, assembly GCF_001461695.1. GTDB lineage: Bacteria > Pseudomonadota > Alphaproteobacteria > Rhizobiales > Rhizobiaceae > Sinorhizobium > Sinorhizobium fredii. The sequence continues at coordinate 248,089 of NZ_AUTC01000146.1, forward strand.
CGCCGACACATACTGATTGATCTGAACTTTCGCGGTGTTCTTGCCGAGCACCTCGAAATCGATCTCGTCATGCGGCTTCTTGTCGCTCGGGCCGATATAGGTGAAGAAGGCCGAGTTCAGGCCCGAACCGTCGGCCGCCTTGATTCTCGCCTCGTAGGTGCCGTAGCCGAAGCGCTTGCGGGTCTGGATCTCGCCGCAGGCGAAATTGCGTTTGCCTTCCTTGCGCTCTTCGAAGCCCAGTTCGAGAATTCCGTCGACGATCTTCACCTGCTTCTTCGACCAGGTGCAGTTCTGGTGAGCTCCGTTGTCCCAGCCATCCGAGACAAACCAGGTCTTGCTGTCCAGCTTGTCGAAGTCATCCAGGAACGAAGCGCCGTTGGCTCCCTCCTGCGCCGTGGCATTGCTGACGCTGCAGGTGAGGGGAAGTGCGGTGACAAGGGCGAGGCACCAAAGGCGCCCATAGCGGTCGGATTTCATTGTCTTGCTGCCTTTGCTGCATTCGGTCCGGGGGGTCATGGAGGTCCGAGTAAAGCTCGACTGAGGGTTGTGATGGCCGCGCAGCAACGCGGCACCTCGAAGCAGCACAGCGCGCACGAGGTTTATCCGCGTCGAGACATAAGCGCCCATAGTCACGATATCGGTTACTCCTATCGGGCGGCGCCTCTAAGCGCCGTTTCAACGGAGCGGAATTAAGCTCACACCGAACAAACTAGGGCATTTGCAAAGAGAAAATATGGCAGTGCAGCAGAAAAGTGATGGAAGTCATGCTGCACTGCACCCAAGCGGCGAAGTTTTTGCGAACAGGCCCGGATCTGCCTGAGGCACCCATTCAGGATAAATCCCTGTTTCCTCGCATGTTGCGAAAACTGTGCCCCGCAAAATTTGGGGGCAATTACGAGTTGTGTGAAGAGGTTGTGAATTTTCCTCAACGCACCCGATTTTTTCGGCGTGGATCCGATGTCTGGGTGGCTGCGAGGGGAAATGCGGCAAGGATGAGGCGGGGCTTTGCTGGTTGGCGCTGCCGCTCAATGTAAATCGATTCGCATTCCTGACTGAATGCCGAGCCGGAGGCGGGGTGCCACTTCGGCTCACCAAGGCCCGTCTGCGGTGCGCCCAAGGGTGCGATCCACGTTAGAATGCCCCTAAAATGTTACTGGAAAATTGCTGCGCCTACGACAATAGTATATCCATACTTTAGTGCTTTCAGTACCAAAGCAAGCCCGCCGCGCAAGCGGCGGGTTTTTTGCGAGCAGCGGTTCCAAGTGCTACGACGCTGTTGGGAGACGCACCGTTGCCTGCAAATCGAGCTTGGCTACTCGCCCTTGGGCTTGGTCGAGATGATGTCGGGAGCGCTTTCCCGAAAAGGCTTCTTCAGGTCGTCAAGCTCGGCCTGACGCTCGGCCGCAACGATCGGCTCCTTTGATTTCAGCGAAGGCTTCAGGATTGCGAACAGCAGGCCTATCGGGCCCAGCACGCAACCGATCAGCAGCCAAAGTAGACTGTGCCCGCCTCTGACCGCAGCGACGAGCGCAGTCGCGATGGCGCAAAAAATCCAGAACTCGATAACCATTGACTCTCACTTGCCACCTGCGAGGGAAATCCTCGCTTACTCCTCCACCACGGCACCGGTGCGTTCTGCTCTGCGGTGCCCCCGCCACATTCCGGCCCCAATCGATCGTGCCACTTCCTGTGCGGCGGCGTACAGTCCCCTGTTGGGATTATCACGGTTTATTGCGTAGCCGGATTCAACCATCCACCGGTTGACGTCTTTCCCGTCCGCTCGGAAGCATGTGCCGACATAGCGACCGTAGCGGTCGCGGCTCGAGAATTCGCAGCGTGTGGGGCGGGATGCTGACAGAAATGCGTCCAGGGCCAGCGACGATTCCTTTCCGCACTGATAGTCTGCACCGGTTTGGTCGAGGCAGAACTGCCAGTCTTCCGGTGCATCCACCCCGGAAAGTTGGATGCGTTCGCCTGCGATTTCAATGGTGTCGCCATCGACCACGAAGGCGTCGCCGATGATCGGGCCCGTCTGCGCGGCGGCGGCCGCCGTGGCCAGCAGAACAAGCGTCACCGCCGCCGTCCTCGTCGGAAACCACGGCGAGCGCCCTCGTGCTTGCGGCCGGCAGGGTCTTGCGGTGAGAGTCATCGCGGCAATCCGACTGCCGATCATGCGCGTCCATCCAGCCCACTGTTCCGGGTGAGCCTAACTCACGGCGGGCGCGGTTCGCATCCTTCAAATGCTAGGGGGAGGCCTCGAGACCGGTGGATATTGGCAATTGCGACTGAAGCGGTCGTCGACCCCTTCAGTCGCATTCGTCAAAGGATCCAAGGATTTGCGATCAGAAGACGAACATGTAGAGCAGGATGATGACGATCAGGGGGACACCCATCAGCCAGAGAACGATGCCTTTCATTTCGATATCCCGGTAGTTGTTGACCATGCCGGGGTAACGCCGCGCGAAGAAAAGCGTTCCTGCTGCCGGCGACGCGCAACAAGGTTCAACCGGTCGGCGGCGGAGCGGCACCGTCCCGCTTCAGCAGTCGCGCCTACTCGGCTCGTTCCAACGCAAATGCGTCGAGCAGGTAGCGTATGTCGCCCGTTCCGCCGAGCGCCACCGGAGCGGCTGACCGGGAACGCCGGAACTGCTCGGTCTTGTCGCCGATGATTCCGCCGACGATTGCCGGCAGGGCGCCGGGATGCGCCAGGGCATAGGCGAAGGCGCTGGCGATCCCTTCGCTGCGCTTGAGGTCCAGGAAATGCCGCAACTCGTAGCGGCCGCGAATATGGCGTTCGTGCCGCCGCAACACCGCGGCGGCTTCGCCGCTCAGGCGGGCTTCGGCGAGGATGGCGCGATCGGCCTCGTAGAGACGCCGCAAGTCGATCGTTCGGTGGCTGCCGCTCAAGGAATCGCCCCGCACCACCGCCGCATAGCCGCAGCTATGGATGACCTTGTAGCGCGCGCCACGCGCGAGCGCCCTGGCATAGAGGTCGAAGTCCTCGCCGAGGCGCAACGTCTCACGATAGCGAAGGTCGAATTGGTCGAGGAACGAGCGCCGCATCAGCGGCTTCAGGAAGCCGATCTCACCACGCCGCACGCCGCGTCGCGAAATATTGCCTTCAACAAAGCCGACGAGGTCGAGGAGGCGGGGACTGGGCGCGAAGCGCTGGATCTTCCGTGCCGCGCCTGTTGCCTGCCCGGCATCGATGAAGGCGATGTTGTCGGCGATGAAATCCCAATCGTCCTGTGCAAGCAATTGGCCCATCCGCCCCGGAAAGAAGAAGTCGTCCGCATCCAGTATGCCAAGAAGCGGGGATTTCGAAACGGCAATCGCATGGTTGCGGGCTGCGGCGGGACCGCGGTTCTCTTCGAAGCGGACGACATTCAAACGCCCGCTGCCGTCGGCGGCGGCACGCGCTACGGCTGCGGTATCATCGGTCGAGCCGTCGTCGATGACGACGACTTCCGCGACTTCCGGTTCCCCGAGCGCCGAGGCGATGGCTCTGGGAATCGTATCGGCGGCATTCTTGGCGGCAATGATAATGCAGACATTCGTCGGCGCGGCTGCGGTCATGGGGGCCTCCAGCGGGGTCAGCGGATGCGTCTTGTTGCGCGGGTCCTGCCGCAGCTTGCCTTCGATCGGAACCGTTCGGAGGACAAAGACATGCAGCGTTCGAGGTGCTACAGCGACCTAATGGGCCTAGAAGGACGCAGGGCGCTGGAGCGGGCACGCGGGAATTTGCATCGCGATCATGTCGCAAACGCGTCAAAGGGCAAGATTTTTCCGCAGGTGCGAAAGGAGGCCGAGAGTCACTCGGTCAGGAATTGAAGCGGGGAGGGCGATTGAGCCGGCGCAGAGAAAGTTTTCTGCCCTGTTCGTCATTCGTCGATTCGGCCGGCAGATTGCCAGGGGATGACTTTCGGCGGTCACGCGCTTCCTTCCACACCAGGTAAAGCACGGCGACAAAATATCCGACCTGTATCAGAACGGCGCAAAGCAGCGTCTGAAGGGCAGTCGAGGCGATCGATCCGGTCAGGAAATAGGTGGCGATGGCAAACGCCGCCAGCGCGCCGAACATGCTCACGACGAAGCGTGGTGCGAACATCGCCTACCTCGCTCTCCGATTTTCTCGTGGACCCGTCATCGAATTCCAGACCTCGCTCCCTTTCCGACTATATTAGCGGTCGCTTGTCTCTTCAACCTGCAAAATGCAACTTTGTCGCTACAGTCCTACCCTCAAAAGCTTTCCGTCATCTTTAGGTAGACGGATAAATTCGAAGAGGTTTCCCGTTAAACGATACAATCCAAGATATGTTCAGCGATTCTAAGTAATTATTTTCGCGCGAATTTCGCTGGTCAAGGTGACTCGCGGGCGGCGCCCCTAGATTTGCAGGGGAAAATGCGAACTCGTTCTGATTGCTACGATTTCCGTCTCGGTCGGAACGATTTTTCCCAATCAACTTTTGTTACAAGCGCCAAGCGCAGCGTGAGAGAATATGTGCGGCGCAGCAAAATGATGCGATGCAAAAAAACGCCAGGATTTTACCGCTTGGCAAATTTTGTCCGCGGCGTCGTTCGTCTCGGCGAGTGAAAAATTGATCCGTCAAATACAATACTTTAGGTATCGCAAATAATGAACGGGCGCCGATGTTTGAATATGGCTATCCGCGGTGGAACTATTTTAGACGGTAACTCCAATTCGCATACTTAAAATTTGGTAATAGTGTCGCGTGGTACGGCGGCGAAATCGCTTTGAGGCAGTGCGCGTTGGCGTTGCCATCATTCCGCCTTCAAAAATCAAATTCTCACCATACACTCGCGCTAGATGACGCCCCGTCCCACGGGACCGACAATCGCCAACGTAAATGGAGTCAACTCTATGAAGTCCGCGACTCGCTCGGCCAGTACGGCTTTTTTTATCCCCCAGGAGACCGGTGCCATCCGGCCGATCGGCGGGATATCAAAGCGAAGCTTCGATATACTCATCGCCATTCTGGCACTCGTCGCCCTCAGTCCGCTTTTCCTGCTCATCACGGCGCTGGTTAAGTTCTCGGATGGCGGCAGCATTTTTTACGGTCATCGCCGAATCGGCCACAACGGCCAGACCTTCAAGTGCCTCAAGTTTCGCACGATGATGGAAAACGGCGATCGGGTACTGCAGGAATTCTTCAAGACGAATCCTGCCGCCTACGAAGAATGGCGCACGACCCGCAAGCTGCAAGACGATCCGCGCGTCACCGTCGTCGGAAGCGTCCTTCGCAAGCTCAGCCTTGATGAACTGCCTCAGCTCCTCAACATCATTCGCGGTGAGATGAGCATCGTTGGGCCGCGCCCAGTGGTGGAGGATGAACTGGAGCTCTACGATTCGGCCGCGGAGTTCTATCTGCGCTCGCGTCCCGGCCTGACCGGCCTTTGGCAGATCAGCGGCCGCAACGATGTGTCCTATGCCACCCGGGTGGCCTTCGATACGCACTATGTCCAGAACTGGTCGCTCCTTGCCGACCTCGTCATCGTCTTCAAGACGATCCCCGCCGTCTGCCTCTCCCGCGGCAGCTACTGAAATCTTGGCGTCCGCTCGCGGTAGACGACGTCAGGCAACGGGAAATCCCAAATGCAATCGATCAGAATTCCAGGGGCGCCTGCCGGCTCCCGCAAGCTTCTCCATTTCGCCCGCGTCGCACTCTGCGCGGGGCTTGTCGTGTCCGGTGCCGCCGTGGCCCGGGCGGACGACTATCGTCTCGGCGTCATGGACAAATTGCGGGTTCGCGTTGCCGAATGGCAGACCGCCGAGGGCGCGGTCCGGGATTGGTCGGCCGTCGGCGGCGAATACACGGTCGGGGCCTCTGGCAACGTCTCGCTGCCTTTCGTCGGGGATCTGCCCGCCTCGGGCCGGACGACGACGGAAGTCGCCGAGGAGATCGGCATCAAGATGCAGAAGCTCTTCGGCCTGCGCGACCGGCCGTCAGCCTCGGTCGAAATGGCGCAATACCGTCCGGTCTATCTCTATGGCGAGGTGGAGACCCCCGGCGAGTACCCCTACGCTCCCAACCTGACCGTCCTCAAGGCAATCAGCCTGAGCGGCGGGCTGCGCCGGGGCCCGAGCGGCCAGCGCTTTGCCCGCGACTATATCTCTGCAAGCGGCGATTCGTCCGTGCAGGTTGCCGAGCGCAACCGGCTGCTCATCCGCCGTGCCCGCCTGCAGGCGGAAATCGGCGCGCATGACAAGATTGCGCTGCCCGAGGAACTCAAGAACGCCCCCGGCGTCGACAAGTTGCTCGAAAGCGAGACGGCGCTGATGGTGTCGCGCGACAAGCGGCAGGAACGCCAGCTCGACGCTCTGGCAGATCTCAAGTCCCTGCTGCAAAGCGAGATCGATTCGCTGGCGAAGAAGGCCGAAACGCAGCAGCGCCAGCTCGAGCTCGCCATGGAGGACCGTGACAAGGTCGACAGCCTCGCCGAGAAGGGCCTGGCGCTGAGCCAGCGCAAGCTCTCGCTCGAGCAGCGGGTTGCAGACGTGCAGTCGCAGCTTCTCGACATCGATACGAACTCGCTCAAGGCCAAGCAGGACGTCAGCAAGGCGACACAGGACGAATCCAATCTGCGCAACGATTGGGATGCCCAACTCGCCCAGGAACTGCAGAACACCGAGGCTGAACTCGACACCCTGACGCTGAAACTCGGCACCAGCCGGGACCTGATGACCGAGGCGCTCATGCAATCGGCCGAGGCGGCTCAGCTGGACGAGCAGGCTGCAGACATCACCTATTCGATCATTCGCGAACAGGATGGAAAGTCGACGGAGGTTACGGCGACCGAAACGACACCGGTGCTTCCCGGTGACGTGATCAAGGTCAATGCCGCCGTGGCGATGCGGTGAATGCATGCAGATCCGCAAGGCGAGCCTCATAGATCCTGACGCGAATGGGCTTTACGGCACCGCGGCCGTTGCCCTTTCGCTCTTCGTCTTCGCCTATTCGACCCGTTTCGGGCCGGTTTCCGTCCTGCTCTACTACGGCCTGTGGCTGCCGCTCGTTCTCTTCGATTACCGCAAGGTGCTCGGCAACTACGGCAGGTTTGTCTGGATCTTCGCCTTCGTGATCCTTGCCTGTCTTTCGATGTTCTGGTCGGCGGCGCCCGGCGTGACGCTGCGTGCCGGCATCCAATATCTGAGCCACATCGTCTGCGCGCTCGTTGCCATGCGGGTGATCGACATCCGCACGCTCACCCGCGGCGCCATTGCGGGCGTTGCCATCGTGCTCGTCTATTCGCTGCTCTTCGGCGTCCACCACTACGACGCGCTCGACGGCACATACAGTTTCGTCGGCGCATTCGCTTCCAAGAACCAGCTGGGCTTCTATGCCTCGCTCGGCATCTACTTCGCCTTCATGGCGGTCTTCGTCCTTGGGGAACGGGGCGTCTGGCGGGCAGCCGCCGGGGGCTCCGGAGCGATCGCCGCCTATTCGCTGCTCGCGTCCCAATCGGCCACGTCGGTGCTGACGACGGTCGCGATCCTGGGGATTTGTGTCGGCATGCGGGCGATCACGGCGCTGAGGCCGGCGAGCCGAAAAGGGCTCTTTATCGGCGTGGCGGTGTTCGGCAGTGTTGCCGCCGTGGCGCTGATCTATGCCGGCGCCATCGATCTCGTCCTCGGCGCATTCGGCAAGGATTCGACTCTCACCGGACGCACCTATCTGTGGCAGCAAGGCATCGAAGCGGCGCAGGCTTCTCCTATCTTCGGCATCGGCTACCAGGCCTATTGGGTCCAGGGATTTTCCGAGGCGGAGCGCCTGTGGGAAGAGTTCTACATCACGGCCCGCTCCGGCTTCCACTTTCACAATACCTATATCGAGGCCGCGGTCGAAACCGGACTGGTCGGCCTCTTCCTGTTGACGATGCTGCTGCTCACCGCGGTCTTCGGGCAGTTGAAGCGGCTGCTGTCCGAGGATCGTGATGCGGAAGCGATGGTGCTGTTCGGCATCGCCATGCTCCTTTTCATTCGTTCCTTCGTCGAGATCGACATCATGAACCCGTACCATGTCGGGTCTTTCCTGCTGTACTTCACCGCAGGGAAATTGACGATCGCGCGCCGCCGCCAGGCGGTGACCTGGCTTTGGCCGGGCGACGGGCATGCAGCGGCCTATCGGCCGCGGCTCAGCATGTGATCACGGTCAGAGGGGGCGATGGGGACGATCCGGACGATTCAGTATCTTCGGGCGGCGGCAGCGCTCGCGGTCGTGGTCTTTCATGCCGCCGAGAAGACCGGCCACGATTTTGCAGTCGGTGCGGCCGGCGTCGACGTCTTCTTCGTCATCAGCGGCTTCATCATGTGGGTCATCAGCGACCGTCGGCCCCTGACCCCCGCGAAATTCATCTGGGATCGCATTCGCCGCATCGTGCCGATCTACTGGTTTGCCACGGCCGTGATGATCGCCGGCGCGCTGGCCGGCCTGTTTCCCAACTTGGCGCTGACCCTCGACCACGTCCTGGCATCACTGTTCTTCATTCCCTTTCGTTCCCCGAGCAGCGGCGAGATCTGGCCGCTGCTCGTGCAGGGCTGGACGCTGAATTTCGAGATGCTCTTCTACGCCGTGTTTGCGGCCTCGCTGCTGCTGCCGCGCCATTGGCGCCTGCCGGCCATCGCCGGCCTCTTCGTGGCGCTGGTGACGATCGGCTGGGTCGCTCCCCTCGAAGATGCCCTGTCGCTGACCTATACCCGGCCGATCATCCTCGAATTCGTGGCCGGTATGATCCTCGGCGAGCTCTGGCTGAAAGGCAGAATTCCCGGGGTGGCGGCCGGTTCTTTGCTGATCGCCTCTTCGCTTGGCGGCTTCGCCCTGATCGGATCCCTTCATCTCCCCTTTGATGAACGGACGACAGGGCCGCTGGCGGTTCTGTTGGTTTTCGGCGCGCTGTCGCTCGAGGCAAGCGGGCGGGTGCCGACGCTGAACTTGCCGATCCTGCTCGGCAATGCGTCCTATTCGATCTATCTGTGGCACACCTTCGCGATCTCGGTGGTCGCCAAGGCGGGAAGCATGCTCGGCATTCCTCCGGTGATGTCGATGGCCCTGGCGATCGTTTCGGGGACCGTAGCCGGTATCGCAGCCTATGCGCTTCTCGAACGCCCCCTGCTGCAGCCCAGACGCACGCCGCCTGCAGCAGTCGGTCTTGCCGGGCCTGCCGCCGATTAGGCCCGGCAGGTCCTACCGGTTTGCTCTAGCCGTTCCGGCGCGAATGCCAGTTCCAGGCCGACTCGGTGATTGCCGCCAGGTCGTATTGGGGCTCCCAGCCGAGCACTTGTCGGGCCTTGTCGTTGTTGGCGACGAGCGTCGTCGAATCGCCGTCGCGGCGCCCGACATAGCTGACGTCGAACGGTCGTCTGGAGACCTTTTCGATGGCGTCGAGCAACTCCTTCACCGTCGTTCCGGTACCGGTTCCGAGGTTGAGTTCGACGCTGTCGCCGCCCTCGAGCAGGTAGTCAACGGCGCGGACATGCGCATCGGCGAGGTCGAGGACATGGATATAGTCGCGCACGCAGGTGCCGTCGCGCGTCTCATAGTCCGTTCCGAAGACCTTGAAGCCGTCGCGCCGCCCGAGTGCCGCGTCGATCGCCAGCGGGATCGCGTGGGTCTCCGGCTCGTGCCACTCGCCGATGCGGCCCTCGAAATCGGCGCCGGCGGCGTTGAAGTAGCGCAGGATCACCGATCGCAGGCCCTTGTAGAGGCCGTAGTCCTTGAGCGCCTGTTCGCAGACCCACTTGGTGCGGCCATAGGGGTTGATCGGAGCCTGCTTGTGCGTTTCGTCCATCGGTACGCTGTCCGGCAGGCCATAGGTGGCGCAGGTCGACGAGAAGACGAAAGCCTCGATGCCGGCGGCGAGCGTCGCCGACAGCAGAGTCAGCGTTCCGATGACGTTGTTGTCGTAGAAGGCGACCGGATCCTTGACCGATTCGCCGACTTCGATCATCGCGGCGAAATGCAGCACCGCCCGCGGCTTGTGGCGGGCCAGGACCTCGTCGAGGCGCCGCCGGTCGCGGATGTCGCCCTTCTCCAGCACGCCCCAACGGACGAATTCCTCGTGGCCGTTGGAAAGGTTGTCGTAGACGACCGGGTGATAACCCTTTTCGGCCAGATGGAGGCAGGTGTGGGAGCCGATATAGCCGGCACCGCCGACGACGAGGATGTTGTTGTTCTGCACGGGCAACCTCAGGGAATGACTTTCGGACATTGGAATGGAACGCATAGGCTTTCGCAACCAATAGCGGCGAATTTCCAACGCAGTGTGTAAGTTCTGCAAAAGATGGCACTTCACACAACGGCGAATGGTGGTTCGCTTTGCAAGGTCCCGCGAAGTCGCCGTCACTGTGGCAGACATGCAGCACTTCGCTGTCGCGTGACGCGAACACAATATTTACGCTTGGCGCCAGCGCCGTCTTCAACTATAAGCCGTCCTCCGGCAATCAGATCAGGGAGGTTACGATGACTGTCAATTCCTTCTCCCTACGGACGGCTCACGATCCTGCAGTCGTGACCGGGAGCGCTTGCGCTTACTGATCACGCGACGGGATCCGCACCGTCCGGCCGCTCCTTTTCTCGGAGACGGCGCCGCGTCATCGATGCCGCACTGACCGTCTTTTCGCGGCATTTCCATCATTGACCAGATATTGAGGCCGGTGCGTCGCCACCGGGCAAGTCATATGGCGTTTACTCGTTTTGCGGCGCGTGATCGTGCCTTCCGCAATGTTTTCCGTTTTTCCTGGGCGCACTGGAAGAAGCAGCCGGCGCGGCTTGCCGGCATTCTTGGCGCAGTGCTTCTGTCCACACTGGCCGATGTGCTGACGCCGCTCTATTCCGGTCGGCTCGTCGATGCGGTGGTATCCGGTTCCGCCACCGATGCGAGTGCCTGGAATTTAGCGGTTTCGGCGTTTCTGATTCTGCTGGTCCTGTCGCTCGGCGCCGTCGTCCTGAGGCATGTCGCCTTCATGATCATCGTGCGGCTCACGCTGATCATGATGTCCGACATCGCCGCAGGCGCCTTTCATCACATCCAGCGGCTCTCCAGCGACTGGCATGCCAACAGCTTTGCCGGCTCGACCGTACGCAAGGTCACGCGCGGCATGTGGGCGCTGGACCTCTTTAACGACACGCTGCTCGTCGCGCTGTTTCCCTCGATCGTCATGCTGATAGGCTCGACGGCGTTGATGAGCTGGTATTGGCCGATCATGGGAGCGGTCGTCGGGCTTGGCTCCGTGCTCTTCATCGCGGTCACGGTTTTGCTGTCGCTCGGCTATGTCGCGCCGATGGCAAGTCTTGCCAACAGCTGGGACACGCGTCTCGGCGGCGCGCTCGCCGATGCGGTGAGCTGCAACGCCGTCGTCAAGGGCTTCGGCGCGGAGAAGCGCGAGGACGCCCGGCTCGCCCGGGTGCTGCGCAAGTGGGAAAACCGGACCGACCGGACCTGGTCGCGCGCGACGCTCAACGGCACGGTGCAAGGCGCCATGCTCCTCGTCCTGCGCGCCGCGGTCATCGGATTTGCGCTGATGCTCTGGGCCGAGGGCAAGGCGAGCGCCGGCGACATCACCTTTGTGCTCACCGCCTTCTTCATCCTGCAGGGCTATCTGCGGGAGATCGGCATGCACATCCGCAACCTGCAGCGTTCGGTCAACGACATGGAGGAACTTGTCGCCATCCACGCCCAGCCGCTCGGCGTCGAAGACCGCGCCGGTGCCCGGCCGATCCGCATCGCCGACGGCGGGATCGAGTTCCGCAACGTGACCTTCCACTACGGAGCCCATCGGGCGCCCCTCTATGACGGGTTTTCGGTGGCGATCCGCCCGGGCGAACGGGTCGGGCTTGTCGGCCATTCGGGCTCCGGCAAGACGACGTTCGTCAAGCTGATCCAGCGGCTCCATGATTTGAAGTCGGGCGATATCCGCATCGACGGGCAGGATATTGCCGGCGTCACACAGGCGTCGCTGCGCCAGCAGATCGCCATCGTCCAGCAGGAGCCGGTGCTGTTTCACCGCTCGCTTGCCGAGAACATCGCCTATGGGCGCCCCGGCGCGACGCAGCACGAGGTCGAAGAGGCCGCGCGTCTTGCCAGCGCGCACGACTTCATCACGGCCCTGCCGAAGGGCTATGCGACCCTGGTGGGCGAACGCGGCGTCAAGCTTTCCGGCGGCGAGCGTCAGCGCGTCGCCATCGCCCGCGCCTTCCTGGCGGATGCGCCGATCCTGATCCTCGACGAGGCGACGTCGAGCCTCGATTCCGAATCCGAGGTGCTGATCCAGAGGGCGATGGAACGGCTGATGACCGGGCGCACCACGCTGGTGATCGCTCACCGGCTGTCGACCGTCCGGGCGCTCGATCGCCTGCTGGTCTTCGACCGGGGCCGCATCGCGGAGGAGGGCGATCACGACACGCTCATCCGGCTCAGGGGTGGCATCTACCGGGGCCTTTTCGAAAGGCAGGCGCTGGAACTCACCAAGGGGCTCGTGCTCAGCGACGGCTGAGTGCGTTCCGTCGCCAGCCTACCGCCGGTCGGGCAAGAAAGACTTTCTTGCCCGACCGGCCATTCACAAACCATCCGCTTTGGCCTAAAAGGCCGGCAGGTAATACCGGTCGCAGCCTACCCGGTCAAAACAAGGACACCTGTCATGAAAACCATCGTAATCTGCTCCGGCGGATTGGATTCCGTTTCGCTTGCCCACAGGATCGCGGCGGAACACGAGCTTCTCGGCCTCCTGTCGTTCGACTACGGCCAGCGGCATCGCAAGGAGCTGGATTTCGCCGCCGCCTGCGCCAGGCGCCTCGGCGTGCCGCACCAGGTCATCGACATTCGCGAGATCGGCCGGCACCTGACCGGCTCGGCGCTGACCGACGATATCGACGTGCCTGACGGCCACTACGCGGAAGAGACGATGAAGACGACGGTCGTGCCTAACCGCAACGCCATCATGCTGGCGATCGCCTTCGGCGTCGCCGCGGCTCGCAAGGCCGATGCGGTCGCTGCCGCCGTGCATGGCGGCGATCACTTTATCTATCCCGACTGTCGGCCGGGCTTCATCGATGCCTTCCAGACAATGCAGAACCATGCGCTTGACGGATATGCTGACGTCACCCTCCATACGCCCTATGTCAATGTCTCGAAGGCTGACATCGTCGCCGATGGCGCGAAGCACCACACGCCCTTTGCCGAAACCTGGTCCTGCTACAAGGGCGGCGCGCGCCATTGCGGACGCTGCGGCACCTGCGTCGAGCGGCGCGAAGCCTTCCATCTCGCCGGCGTCGTCGATCCGACGGAGTACGAGGATCCGGATTTCTGGGTTGCGGCCACACGCGCCTTCTCCGCAGAGGAGGTGAAATGATGTTCCGCATCACCAAGGAGTTTCACTTCTCCGCCTCGCACCAGCTGAAGAGCCTGCCGCCCGAGCATCAGTGCGCAAGGCTGCATGGGCATAACTATGTCGTCGAGGTGGAGCTTTCGGCCGAGACGCTCAACGAGCACGGATTTGTGCGCGACTATCATGAGCTTGCGCCGCTGAAGCACTATATCGACGAGACATTCGACCACCGCCACCTGAACGACGTGCTCGGCCACGATCGGGTGACGGCGGAGTGCCTGGCACAGCATTTCTATGAATGGTGCAAGGCGCGGCTTCCGGAGACGAGCGCCGTGCGCGTCAGCGAGACGGCGAAGACCTGGGCGGAATATCGGCCATGACCGGCATGCGACCCGCCGAGATCCGCGTCAGCGAGATCTTCGGACCGACGATCCAGGGCGAAGGCGCGCTTACCGGCCTGCCAACCGTATTCGTTCGGACCGGCGGTTGTGACTACCGCTGTTCCTGGTGCGACAGCCTGCACGCCGTCGACAGCGCGTATCGCGACCAATGGCGGGCGATGACCACCGAGGAAGTCTGGAACGAAGTCACCCGGCTTTCCGGAGGTTTGCCGGTGATGGTCTCGCTTTCGGGCGGCAATCCGCGATCCAGCCGCTCGGGGCGCTGATCGCCCGCGGTCACCGAGAGGGCTATCGTTTCGCCCTGGAGACGCAAGGATCCGTCGCGCGCGACTGGTTCGCCGAACTCGACATGCTGGTGTTGAGCCCGAAACCGCCATCGAGCGGCATGGAGACGGATTGGGAGGCATTCGACGCCTGTCTTCGGATGGCTGAGGGCAAGCCGCAGACCGTGATGAAGATCGTCGTCTTCGACGAGGCCGACTATGCCTATGCACGGGCGGCGGCGGCGCGCTGTCCGCACTTGCCCATCTATCTTCAGCCCGGTAACCACACCCCGCCACCGCCGGAGGACGATGATGCGCCGATCGACATCGAGGGCGTGATGGAGCGGATGCGCTGGTTGGTCGACAGGGTCATCGAGGACAAGTGGTTCGAAGCGCGCGTCCTGCCGCAACTGCATGTGCTGATCTGGGGCAATCGGCGGGGCGTTTAAACGGCCTGGAATCAAGGCACGCTCGACCCCGCCATCTCCAGCTCGGGCACGCCAGCGTCGAGGCGGACCGGTTTCAGCGTCGGCCCTTCGGTGTCCTTGACGAGATGGATGACGCGAGAAAACAGCGCGCCATTGCGCGGCGTGCGGCCGATCTTGACGACCGCAGTTTCCTTGAGGTCGGTCTCGAAGATCGACAGCGCCAGCTTCAGCGCATCGCTGTCCATCGTCTCGAGCGCTTCATCGATGATCACCCAACGCGGCCGTTGCAGGAGTAGCCGCGCAAAAGCCAAGAGGCGCTGATCATCGTCGCTGAGTTCGCGCTCCCACCGGGCCTCGCGGTCGAGCGATGCCGCAAGGTGGTCGAGACCGACCTTCGAGAGGGCGGCGACAATCTCCGAATCGGCAAAGCCGTCGGCGCGAGGATAGGCGAGGGCATTGCGCAGCCGACCGCGCGGGAAATAGGGGTCGCGTGGAATGAAGGCGACGCCATCGTCGGCGGGCAAACCGACGCGTCCGCTGCCCCAAGGCCAGAGACCGGCAAGCGCACGAAAGAGCAATGTCTTGCCGGCGCGTGGATCGCCGCTGATGATGACGCGCTGCCCGGCAGCGATCTCGATATGGGGCTCGGCGAGCCTCGTTCGCCCCGACGGCGAGACCACTTCGAGATTGTCGAACGTCAGGCTGGCTCTGTCGTTTTCGACGAATTCGATCCGCTTTTCCTTGTCGTGCAGGGTGTCCGCCACGATCAGCGCGCGGCGGAACGCGGCGACGCGCAGGAGCGTCGCCCGCCAATCGGTAATCGCACTGACATTGGCGACGAACCATTTGAGCGACGTATGGACCTGGTTGAAAGCGCCAACCGCCATCATCAGGCCGCCGAAACTGATGTTCCCGGCGAAATAGACGGGCGCGGCGACGAGGATGGGTGCCACGACCGTGACCCAGCCATAGCCGTCCTGGACCCAGGCAAGGTTGATTTCGGCGCGGAATATGTTGCGCATGGCGCCGAGCACCGAGGAGAGATCGAGCTCCAGCCGCCGGCGCTCTCCCGCCTCACCGCCCGCAAGCGATATGCCGTCGATATGCTCGTTGGCGTGCATCATCGAGAAGCGCAGATCGGCCTCCCGCGCATAGCGGTCGCCGTTCAAGTGGATCAGGGGGCGGCCTACCAGCCAGCTCAGCCAGGATGCCGAGCCGGCGTAGAGGATCGCCGCCCAGACCATGTAGCCGGGGATTTCCAGGGACCTGTCGCCGATCTGGAAGGCGAAGCCGGATGAGAGCGACCACAGGACGCCGACGAAGGATATGAGCAAAATCGACGATTGCACAAGGCCGAAGCCGAGGCTGGTGGTGAGATCGGCGAGGTGGCCCGCGTCCTCCTGCATCCGCTGATCGGGGTTGACGCCGATGGTGCCCGCATTGGCGAGCCGAAAGGCGCGCCGCGGCCGCATCCATTGGCCGATCAGGTCCAATGTCAGTCCTTCACGCAGCTTCAGCCGCACCATCTGATTGAGCCACTGTTGGGTGACGTTGAACACCAGGAGAACACCGGCGATGACGAGGAACAGCATCAGCTGATAGAAAAAGGCGTTGAGGTCGCGCCGTTCGATCGCGTCGAAGAAAGGCCGGTACCAGCGGTTGAGAATGATCTGCCCGATCGCGGTGACGACGATAACGGTGAAACTGCCGGCTGTCAGCCACAGGATCGGCTTCAGAACAGGCGAGGCGACGAAGGCACGCCGCATCATGTCGAACTGCTGCCAGATGCTGCCCTCCGGTGGTGCGGCCGGCGGTTGGGGCGCAGTCTTCTTGCCGGTCGGTTTCGTCATCGTCAGTTCCTCCCTTTCGAGGGGCACGGCCTGTCGGGCCTAACCCGACGGTCGGTACACCGAGCCCATCGGCAAGCACGACGCACCAACAGACGGTTCAGGGTTTTTGCGATCTCGGTCGGTCCTGCAGTGGATGCAGGCTCGCAGCGATACCGAATCAACGAGGCCAATGCCCCGCGCCAGGATCGGCGGCAATCGTCCGTCCTGTGAACGTCGGAGAGGTCCGAGACTGCCGTTGCAATGCCCGCATTCAGGGGCGGGCAGCAGCCCGTTCAATGCAAATATGCGACTGAATATCCGTAGGTGCTGAAATGCAGCCAAATCAGTAACAATCATGCTGTCAGTGTACGGGCAACCGGGCCTGATGAAAACTGGTTTTGATGCCTGTGGAAGCTGTGGACAGTCCCATTTGTGATCGCCTTAGGAGCGCAATCGTAGTCCTGCCGCGCATTTCGGCTTGTTCATGTTACAACATTGACATAAAACGTTACCGCTTGTCCCAAGGCGTGTGTCACCCGCACTCAACCGCGAATTCGCAAGAATTTCATGCCAAGAGAAGGAGACATTTATGTCCATTTCACCCTCCAGCATTGGCGAAAGGCACGCCTCTGCCATACTCGGCGGCGATATCGCCGCTCGCGTCCGGGCCGCTCGTGAAGCCGTTGGCTACAGCATCGAGGATCTCGCCGTCACTTGCGGTCTCGCCAATGCTGAAATTAACGAAATTGAAAGCGGCATCGACAACAGTCCGGCAAAACTGAAGCGAATCGCCATAGCCCTTCAGGTGCCGATTTCGGACTTCCTGCCCGCCGAAATCTGACGGAACGACCGGCCGGCGAGATGCGTCGGCCGGGTCGCCCATGCCCCGCGAATCTTCTAACTTCGCCCCGAGAGTAGCCCCTAATGCAGGTGCCTGAGCTTGTCGGGGTTGCGCACCACATAGATCGCCGCGACTTTTCCATCCTCGATTTCGAGCGCAGTCGTCTGGAGTTCGCCATCGGCCTCCAGCGTGACGAAACCGGGCAGTCCGTTGACGAAACCGGCACGAACAAGCTTCGAGCCGTCCTTCCGGAACAGAGCCGCCAGATATTCGTGTAGCTTCATCACGGCATCGAACCCGACGATCGGCTGCATGGCTGCCGGGCGCTTGCCGCCGCCGTCGGAATGGACGCTGACATCGGCCGCCAGCATCGCACCGAGCCCTTTCATGTCGCCGCTGCGCGAGGCAGTGAAGAAAGCTCTCGCAAGCTCGAGGCCGCGCTGTTTCTCGATCCGGAAGCGCGGCCGCTCCTCACGGACATGCGCACGGGCGCGCGCGGCGAGCTGCCGGCAGGCAGCCGGGTCGCGCTGGATGGTTGTCGCGACCTCCTCGAAAGCCAGGCCGAACACGTCGTGCAGCAGGAAGGCGGCGCGTTCGAGGGGCGACAGGCGTTCCAGGGCCAGCATCAGCGGCAGGGTGACGTCTTCCTCTTCCTCCTCTTCGACGACGGGATCGGGAAGCCAGGGGCCCACATAGGTCTCGCGCTGACGCCGGGCCGATTTCAGCTGATCGAGGCAGAGCCGCGTCACCGTACGACGCAGGAAGGCCTCGGGCTCGCGCACCGCCGCACGGTCGGCCCCCATCCAGCGGATGAAGGCCTCCTGAATGATGTCCTCGGCATCGGCAACGGAGCCGAGCATACGATAGGCGACGCGCATGAGCTTCGGACGCAGCGGATCGAAATCCGCCGCTGCATCCTCGTGCCCGGCGCCGGCCATCAGGCGACCGCCTTGGCAGCGGCGGCTGCGGTTGCCGGATCGACCCACAGGCCGAAGCCGATCGCGATGCGGTTCCAGCCATTGATGACATTGATCATCAGCGTGAGCTTCACCTGCTCCTCCTCCGTGAACTCGGCCTGCAAGGCCTGGTAGACACTTTCATGCGTATGTCCTTCCGACAGACGTGTCAGGGCCTCCGTCCAGGCGAGCGCGGCGCGTTCGCGACCGGTATAGCACGGCGCCTCGCGCCAGGCCGACAGAAGGTAGATCCGCTGCTCCGTCTCGCCCTTCGCCCGCGCTTCCGCCGTGTGCATGTTGATGCAGTTGGCGCAGGCGTTGATCTGCGATGCACGGATCTTGACGAGTTCGATCAGCGTTGGCTCGAGACTCGACGCGACGGCGATCGATGTGCTCATCCAGTTCTTCATGAGGGAAGGGGCAGCGGCAAAAGGATCAAGTTTGGCGGTCATGGTAGCTTTCCTTTGTTGGTTACGACACCATGACGAGACAGGCTCCTGCCAGTGTGACATGCACGTCGATTTTTTCCGATCTTCCTGTTATGGCCCTATTAAGAAAAGCGGAAAGGCCATCGGATCATCTTGATCCGATGGCCTTCCGTGCAGACCGAAGAGAGGTCTGTCTATTGCGGCGGAAATCTTCCGCCGCTCCTCAGAATTCCTCCCAATCCTCGGCGGCGGCAGCCGCGGCCGTCGCCTTGCCGCCAAAGGCACTGGCGATTTTCCGGCCAAGGGCGCGGGCGGGGGAAGCGACCGGCTTGCTGTCCGGGGCGGCTGCACGCGCTGCCTGGCCCGGCGCCGACTGGGCGGTGGCGTCGAGCCTGAACTGGCCGACGAGGTCGCGCAGTTTCGCCGCCTCCTGCGCCAGCGAGACGGCGGCGGCACTGGACTGCTCCACCATCGCCGCGTTCTGCTGCGTCGTCTGATCCATCTGGTTGACGGCGGTATTGATTTCGGCAAGCCCGGTCGACTGTTCCTTGGCCGAGATCGCGATCGCTTCCATATGGGTGTTGATCTCGACGATGAAGCCGCCGATCGTCTTCAATGCCTCGCCGGTGTCGCGCACCAGCTTGACGCCGCTGCCGACATCGGCGGAGGAATTCTGGATCAGGCCCTTGATCTCCTTGGCGGCCTGGGCCGAGCGTTGGGCGAGCTCGCGGACTTCCTGCGCCACGACGGCGAAGCCCTTGCCGGCCTCCCCGGCGCGGGCGGCTTCGACGCCGGCATTCAGCGCCAAAAGGTTAGTCTGGAAGGCGATCTCGTCGATCACGCCGATGATGTTGGAGATCTGCTGCGAGCTCTCCTCGATCTTCTTCATCGCCTCTTCGGCCTGGGAAACCACCCCGGCCGAATGCACCGCCGATTGGTTGGCGCGGCTGGCGACAGTGCGGGCTTCCTCCGTGCGCTTGGTCGAGTTGCCGACATTTGCGGTGATCTGATCCAGGGCCGCGGCGGTTTCCTCCAGCGAGGCCGCCTGCTGCTCGGTGCGCTTGGAAAGGTCGTTCGCGCCGGATGAAATCTCCCGTGTGCCATTGTCCATGCTGTGCACCGAGACGGCGACGAAACTGATGGTCCGGCTCAACTGATCGACCGTCGTGTTGAAGTCGGTGCGGAGCGGCTCGTATTCGGCGGCGAAAGCGGTACTGATGGCGCAGGCGAGGTCCCCGTGGGCAAGCCGCTTCAGAGCGTCTCCGAGCGTCGACGTGGCAACGCGCAGTTGCTCCGCCTCGCGGGCGATCCGCTCCTGCTCCGCCTGGCGGTTGCGCTCGGCGGCAGCCCGCATTTCCTCGGACTGGCCTTCCAGCTCACGCGCCCTGAGGCCATTGTCCTTGAACACCTGAACAGCCGCGGCCATCTTGCCGATTTCATCGCGGCGTTCGGTTCCCTCGACATCGACATCGAGATTGCCGCCGGCGAGGGCCGCCATCAGTTCGCGAAGTGCGTCGATCGGTTTCACAACCCATGCATTCACGGCGAAATAGGAGGCCGCAAGAACGAGAGTCAGACCACCGATCAGAATGTAGAGCGTATTGTTGCTGGTCGACGTGGAAACGCCCGTCAGATCGTCGCTGGCCTTGAGCATCACCTGTTCCAGATGGCGGGTTTCGGCGACGATCCTGTCGGTCAGCTCCGGAAAGCCGGGTTGGCACTCGGTCCCGAACGTCTTGACTGCGGACATCACTTCCGCGGCATTCGTCGTCTTCGACCCTTGATCGAGAGTTCGCGCACAGCGCTTTTCAAGAATGTCCAGGCCCGTCTGCTTGAATTCCGGGATCTTTGCATTTCCGGGGCTCGCTTGAGCCGCGGTGTCCATCAGCTCTGAAAACGTCTGCTTGGCTGTGGTCAGCTCGGCATTGGCCACCTCAACCGCCTTGGGATCGGACAGCATGACGATGTCGGCGATTGCGGCTCTTGCCCGCTGCAAGGCCCGGGATGCCGAGGCCATGCTCTGCGAGGCACGAACCTGCCCGACGAGCAGGTTCGAATATGCCGTATCGATCTTCATGATCTGTGTTGAGGTGTAGTAGCCGGTACCTAGGGAAAACAATCCGAAGGCCCCGAGAATGACCAGCATCTTGAGAGTAATCGACCAGTTTTTCATTGTATCGTCCTGAACGCGGATGACATGTTGGAGAAAGGCCCTCAAATCATTCGAGCGGCAGGAGTGGGCGCGAGGTTGCCCTGGGGCAGCAGCGGCGCGACGTCGCCGCATCATCAAGGGTTGTGATGTTTAACGAAACCTCACAGCTTTGCCGCGAAAGCAACGAAAGCCTCGCGAGATGGATAGGCCTGCGCAATTTGGATACTCAATTCCGCCCAAGTGTGACGCTTCCGATTTGCGTCGACGGACACGGTGTCGGAGTGACTGCGTTCCCCGCGGCTTTTGATCTAACCAGGATAGGTCCCGGCACGCCGCCGCAGTGGCCCCACTTCTTGTATGCACCGAACCGAGTTCCGCCATCGGATAGCGGGGCCGTGTTTACACAGTTGGCAAATAGGGATATCTATTATCCGTAATAACTGTCGATCAGCATCGACCCGGTAGTCATCGATGATCCTGAAAAGTCAAGTGGAATGGGCACTGCATTGCTGCGCCATTCTCGCCGGTCTGCCCGAGGGCCGCTATTTGTCGACCAAGGCGCTCGCCGAGTTTCATGGCGTCCCGAAGGAATATCTGTCGAAGGCGCTGCAGAGCCTCTCGCAGGCGGGGCTTGTCCATACGACGCTTGGTCCCTCGGGCGGCTACCGCCTGGCCGGAACGCCAGCCGAGCTGACCTTCCTCGATATCGTCGAAGCGGTAGAGGGCAAGGCACGCACGTTCGTCTGCAACAATATCCGCGCCAACAATCCATGCCGTCCGCAAGGCTATTGTGAAAGCGGAGCTTGCGCCGTGGCGCGCGTGATGTGGGAAGCCGACGAAGCATGGCGCGACAAGCTGCGCAGCGTCCGGCTGTCGGATCTCATCGACACCCTGGCGAAGGAGATTCCGGCGGAGCTGTGGAAAAGCAGTTTCGAATGGGTGCTAGAGCGTGCCGGATGAGCGTGAGCCCATCGCCGCCTGCGGCTCTTTGCCCGGGGTGGGGAGGGCATAGAGGTAGCTCTGGGGCGGCATTGCGAAGGAAAGGCCGCTCTCCTTGCAGTGACGATCGACCTGATCGATCACTTCGTTTCTCGCCGGCGTGCGGTTGGCCGGCCCGACCACGCGAAACATGAGCTCCGCCTCGATAGCCACTGCGTCGATCGCCTTGAGACCGACGGATGGCGGTGGATCATGGACGATCCGCTCGCAGGCTTGAAGCGCAGTTCGCAGGACCTCTTCGACAACGTGAGGCATGTGCGTTGCCGCGATACGGACGATCAGGAAGATCTGATGCGTCTCGTCCGGACGGCTGAGGTTGGTCAGCCCAACCTTTGCCAACACGCTGTTCGGCAGGACGACGACATTGTTCGCGAGTGTGAGCAGGTGGGTGGAGCGCCAGTTGTTTTCAACGACACGCCCTTCGGTGCCGTCGTCGAGCTGAATCCAGTCGCCGATGGCGAAGGGCCGCCCCAGCGTCAGCGCGACGCCCGAGAACAGGTCGCTAAGGGTGTTCTGCAGCGCAAGACCCAGGATAATGGCGACCACGCCGGAAGTCGTGGTCAGCGCGCCGATGGGTGCACCGAAGACGAAGCCCATGATCGACAGCGCCACACCGAGATAGACGACGCCGATAATCAGATCCTGGAAAAGGCGCGCTTCCCTCGGTCGCCGGTCCAGGACGATGTAGATGCGCACGAATCCGATGGTCGCCCATGCGAGATGCGTCCACCAGAGGACCCTTGCGGATGTCGAGAGAAATGCAGCGAAGCCGGTCAGGTGTGTCTCGTTGACCCGGTGCGGCAGGATCCCGCTGAGGCCGAGTATGGCGGTCATGGCGGTGAAGAACAGGATCTGGACGATCAAACGGGCGGTCGGGCGACCGCGCCCCTGCAGATGCCACACGACAACGCCGGCAATCCCAAGAAGGTTTATCAGGAGGAACGGCAGCAAAACCGGATCGGCGATCATGGCGGGGCTCACTCGCGAGGATGTGCGGTTCAGCGGCAGGGCCGGATGCCAGCAACAGCATCCAGCCCTCCCTTTGAACTACTTCTCGATCGGGAAGGTCAACTCCTTCTGATCGGTATCGACGACGAAGACTGCCAGCAGCTTTGCGGGTTTCGTGTCGCTGTCGTTCGCGCTGACGCCGTGGCGGTCGCCGGGCATCTCCGAGAAACTCTCGCCGGCATGATAGACCTTTTCCGGTTCGTCATTCACCTGGCTGCGGATGGCGCCTTCCAGAACCGTCGCGTAGATAAAGGCGGAGCTCGGATGGGTGTGGGCCTCGGAAAAGCCGCCGGGACCATATTCGACCAGAACGCCCCTGATGCTCTTGCCCGGAACGTTCGGCAATTCATGCTCATAGACGAGCGTGACCTTGTTGGCCTTGCCGGCAGGCGTGTCGTGAGCCGCGGCAGTTCCAGAAAGCATTGCCGCGACCGCCAGGGCGGCGACGATTGACTTCGGCATTTCGAAACTCCTGTGATCGGTTGGACGGCGCGCCACAGGCTGCGGCGCGCCGGTGCTCGGTCATTTCCGGGCAGAAGTTGCGAACCACTCTTCAAAAGTGATCCGGCCGAGGCGAGGATTGTTGTCGGTAACGAGCGAGCCATCCTCCAGCCGGGCACCGAAATAGCGTGCCTCGGGATCCGGTTCGATCTTGCGGGCGTCACCCATCGCCTTCAGATAGCGACCGACGAGGTCGCTGAGCCGCGACCGCTCGGGTCCGGCAATCTCGATCGTGCCGTTGACGGGCCGAGCAAGGGCAACGTCTGCCATGGTGTCCGCCACGTCGTCGGAGGCGATCGGCTGCATATAGGCGGGCGACAGGTGCACCGTCTCGCCGACGGTACCGGACTGGGCAATGCCGCCAAGGAACTCCATGAACTGCGTCGAGTGGACGATCGTGTAGGGAATGCCGGAGGCCTTGATCAGCCGTTCCTGAGCAAGCTTGGCACGGAAGTAGCCGCTCTCCTGCAGGCGCTCCGTGCCGACGACCGAAAGCGCGATATGGTGCTTGACGCCGGCGACCTTTTCCGCCGCAAGCAGGTTGCGGCCCGAGGTCTCGAAGAATTCCATCACCGCCTTGTCCTCGAAGGACGGCGAGTTGGCGAGGTCGATCACCACGTCGGTGCCGGCAAGCGCTTCGGCCAGGCCTTCGCCGGTGATCGTGTTGACGCCGGTGTTGGGAGAGGCGGCAATCACTTCATGACCCTGCTTGCGCAGGCGGTCGACGGTCTTGGAACCGATGAGCCCGGTTCCGCCAATGATGACGATTTTCATGAGACTCCTCCGTTTACGGCAGCGTTCGCGCCGCGTTGTTCAACGGGTCAGCGAAGATGCGCAGAGCTAGTTCAGGCCGGCCTTGTCGAGACCGTAGAGCTTGTCAGCGGAACCGGGCACGTTCTTGAAGGCGACGCTGGCGCGGTTCCAGGCATTGATGACCATGATCGAGAAGGTCAGATCCGAGATTTCCTTCTCCGAAAGCTGGCCGCGCACCCGCTCGTAGAGTTCGTCGGGGATGCCGCCTTCGGGCAGCCTCGTTAAAGCTTCGGTCCAGGCAAGTACGGCGCGCTCGCGCGGGACGAAAAGGTTCGACTCCCGCCAGATTGCAATGTGGTAAAGACGCAACTCGCTTTCGCCGTGAATTTTAGCTTCCTTCACATGCATGTCGAGGCAAAATCCGCAGCCGTTGATCTGCGATGCGCGGATCTGGACGAGATCGTGGATCTTCTGCTCGATGACGCTGTCTTTGAGAGCCATGCTGAGGTCCGCGAGCTTCTTGAAGAGCTCCGGCGATTGCTGGGCGTAGTTCAGGCGCTGGGTCATTGGTATCTCCTCAATTAAGGATATCTGATATCCTTATGGATGGAAGATATCCGTAATATCTGGACAGTAAAGCCTTTCCTGCCTACGTTGCGGACATAAGGCTTATGCGCAAATGTATGGGGCTGAGGATGGACATCGTATCCGCACTGCGAACGTTCCTGCGGGTGGCTGAGGCCGGGTCGTTTTCCGCAGCGGCGGTCGACCTCGAGCTGACGCAGCCGGCCGTGTCCCGGCAGGTTTCGGCGCTGGAAGCGCATCTCAACACGCGCCTTCTGCATCGCACGACAAGCGCAGTCGCCCTGACGGCCGAAGGCGAGCAGATTATCCCGATGGCGCTAAGGGTGATCGAGGCGGTCGACGCCCTCGGCGAAACCACCTGTGTCGAGGGAGCAATGGCAACGGGCAAGGTGCGGCTCACTCTGCCGGCGCCGCTCGGGCTTTACGTGAGCGATCGTCTCGCGGGGCTGCTCGACAACCATCCGGGGCTTTCCGTCGAATTGGTCTTCCGCGAAGAACCGTCGGATCTGGTTGGCGAAGGAATTGACCTCGAAGTGCGCCTGGGGCCGGTCGCGGACAGCAGCCTGGTGTGTCGCCGGATCGGTTGGACGACGGCCTTCCTCGTCGCCGCGCCCTCTTACCTGCAAGGACGAATTGCACCGGAAAAGCCAAACGATCTCCGTGCCCATGAATGCATCTGCTATAGCCGGGCCGGCGACGCTCGTACCTGGTCGTTTTCCGACGGGGCGGACGAGGTTGCCGTACGGATTGCGCCCCGGCTGATCGCCAACAACGCGGTGGCCGTCCACCGCGCGACGCTGGCCGGGAGCGGCCTGGCAGTGCTCTCCCATATCCTCGTTTGCCCGGACATCGAGGCGGGCAGGCTGGTGAACGTGATGCCGGACTTCCCGCCGACCCGCCTGCCGATCAACGTCGTCTATCCATCACGCCGCAACATGCCGCTTCGCGTCAGGGCCGTGCTCGACTTCCTCGTCGAGGCCGTGCGCGAGGACCCTTTGATGGCGTCCTCATCCGCCCCTTGAGGCCCACCGCAAGACACACTCGATCTTGAGCGACGGGTTACGCCTACCGGAGTTGAGCGCTTATTTTAGTAATGATGGATATTCCGTTCCACGGGATAAATATCACTTACCGCATCCACCGCCCCTAAAATGTTACTGGACTTGTGGAACGGCGTGGCCGACCATCCGACTTTAAGAAGACCCGGGTTAAAAAGATTGGTATTTAAGAATTTGCGTTGATAAAACTTGCCATGGCAAAGCCCGCATTGGCGGGCTTTGTTTTATCCTACAGCATCAGACGCACAAAGGTTGCTGTAGGATTTTGAATTGCAGAAGCAAGCATTCGGGATTGGACTCACGAGCCACCGCAGCGTTACCAAAAGACGCCGTAAAAGGTGAGATAGACGACGGTACCGAGGGCCATCACAAGATAGAAGCGGATCAGGAACTCAACCGGCCTGAAACGGCTTGCGAAACGTCCAGTATCCGTTTTCATTGAGTTCTCTCTCATTCTTGCTGTTGTCGTTCTCGCAGAGAAGGCCGCGTGGGAGCTGTCTCTCAGCTGAGCTCACCTATCCTTACTTCGCTTGCGGGCTCCTGACGGAGGCAGAACGTCCGCGCGGCCGCAAGCAGCGCGTCTTCGTCCAACGGATAACGCCGGAACTCCGCCATGAGAAAATTCGCAAGTCTCTGAACCCGTCGACCCTTTCGGGGAATTCCGAACTCGGTACGAACCGTCTCGTATACGCGCCTGAGAGCGTTCACTTCGGCCTCACTCAGTGCCGCAACGATATTATCCGAATATCCGCGCATCGCCTAATCTGAAGCCTCTTGTGGGTTATTGAGAATGCAAAGCGCTCGCGCTGCATTTTTGCGACTGAGCCCTTCCATCTTCCAGGAACCAATCTTTGCGGCCTGTCCCGTGAAGACGTGATGGATCGTATAAGTCCCGTTTCCCTCGAAACGGCGACCATATTGATAAAGCCGTCCAGACCTATTGGGGGCCCCACCTTCCGATTCCCAGATGCTGATGGCGAGCGCGTGCTCTTCGTGTTTGCTATTCATCTTGTGTCCTCCTCGGGCGGCTCGCCAGTGCGGCAAGGGTTCCTTTAGCGAAGGGGGTCATTCCCCATTCGATGGCTCCAGATCGTCTTCCGTACTGACGCGCTCTTGCCCGAGTTCATCATTGCGGATGCGATACTGAGGCGAGTTGTCCCTCAACGGGAGTTTGGCGGTGATGCGATAGGTCTCCGCCGCGCGGGGCGAAATGTATTCTCGATCTTTCAGCCGAACCGATAGGCCGATTGGGAAACGATGGTTGCGCATTGATTGTCGCCTTACGATCTGGGTGACGGTGAGATTGCGGCTCTGTGACGATCGACTGTAATGAGGCGTTCAAGCTCCTCGGGAGCGATTGCGACGATACGCATTCGGTATTTGTTCTCGGGCGTGGCGGGCAGCTTGATAAAGGTCGCCACACGGCGATAAGCGAGCCAGGATATACCTTCGATTAACTCCTCGTCCTCATCGACCTCGTAGTCGCCAGGGGGCACCGTCTCTCCGAAATCTGGAATCACGAAGGGTTCATTGAAATGCACTCTTCGGTGTTTGGTTCGGGCAAGCATGTTGCCTCCTTCCTGTCGCGAACGCAGTTCGCAAGGTTCAGCCAAAATCGGGCTGGAGTGGCTCCAAGCCAGGGAGCAGCCGCCTTGGCCCCTTCGCGCCTTACCGCACGACGGAAGCCTCCGGCTGCTTTGCACCTGGAGGATATTCAGGATCGATGATCGGTGAGTTTGGCGGGTCTGCAGCCTCTGACGAAGCAAAAAGCCAAGCTGGCCTTAGAGCGATGCTTTATATGTATATCATGATTGTGGCCGTGGTGAGATTCTTTTCGATTTAAATCCGCGGCCGTCATGAAAAAATATCTGATAGCGTCTGTCATTATATACAATGATAAAATATTTCGCGGAGAAAAAATCTTTGCGACGCGAACTTTTGGCTGGCTAGTTAAGAAATATATTTCCTTCTTATTGTAATCCTCTGTTTACATTAAGGATTTTAAGGCGCAGGGTGAAAATATCCTGATTGCCAAGGGCCTCCGGTCTGAGCGCCGGCCTCAACGATCCCGATCATCCACCTGGTATACCAAGTTCCGGCGGGTTTCTCGTCAAGTTCAGCCCGAACTGCAAGTCGCTCTTATCCGGAAGGCGCAGCGACGCTGCGTTTTAAGTACCGAAACACTTAGGAGGTTTCTGTGAAAAACTTCATTCCCGCCAGCTTCCAGACCTATGATTACTCGCGCCTGCTCGTCTGGCTTGCGTTTATTCTCGCACTTGCTGTGGTTGCCTATTCCTCCCTGGCCGGGGAAAGCCTCCTCTGATCGTCTGGTCGCCGGTTTCTTGAACCATGCCACGCTTCGCTCGCCATGCCCGGTAGAGCAAACCCGGCGGCAGGCCGCCTCGCAAATGAAACCCGGAGGCGGTTGCTATTTCGATGATAAAGGCGCAGGGTCCAACCTTCAGTAGCAAGTGTCACGGGCGCTACTGCTTGAGGGCTAGAGACCCTAGCCCCAACCAAAGGAGGACGTCATGTCTTCCACCGTCCACTACATCTCGCCCTCCGATCGGGAGATGATCCTGTCAGTCTTGGACGAGGCTGGCTACGACGCCAGCGTCCTTGTCGAGGATCCGCGATTCTTCAACACGGCCGCATTGCTTGTAACGAAACTGTTCTTGGCGGGTGTCGACTCCCAATCGGCACTAACGGCGAAGCTTGAATATCAACTGGGCAGGGCCGGCAAGCACAGGCAACCGGGCACTTCATCGCTGTCGCGCTACGCGATCCAAGGTCTTCCACTCGAGCTTCAGCCGCGGCGCCGCGAGCAACAAAAAAGCCCGGGCTAGCCCGAGCTTGCCGAATACGCCGATCGGAAGTGCAGTTTTCTCCTCTTCGATCCCTGCGACCATGGCGAAACCGGTCCGACAAGTTGTTCGCCTATCGGTCCGCGTCTGCTGCCTGTTTCCTTGAATCGTTGCCGATTCAAGGACAAAAGCATGCAGCAATTGAAAGTGCTACAGCAACCATCGCGCATCTGATAAGACGCGCGGCGCTGTAGCGGCATCACCCCCGCGATGACGATCTCGACCCGAGTGGCAATTCGCGCCGAACGATGCTTCGGAGGAGTTCCCGCCTACATCGCCCTGCCGTCCAAGCCGAAGACGTGACAGCGGGTAGGGTCGAAGTAGACGGAGAGATTGGCGCCGCGCTCCACCTTCTGCTGGCCTTCGAGGGCTATGGTCAGCTGCTGGCTGTCGGGCGTGATGCCGTAAAGCATGGTCTCGCCGCCGAGATTCTCCACGAGCTCGACATTGACGGCGGCGAGCGCGATGCCGCTGTCGCGGGCCGAGAGGTGTTCGGGGCGAATGCCGAAGGTAACTTCCTGACCCTGCGTTGCCCCTTTGAGGTGGCGCGGCAGGCGGATCGTGCCGCCGCAGACTTCGATGGCGGTTTCCCTTTCCGTGACGCCGCCGATCCCAGCTTTCAGGAAGTTCATCTTCGGGCTGCCGATGAAACCGGCGACGAAACGGTTGACGGGGTTGTTGTAGAGGTCGAGCGGCGCGCCGACCTGCTCGATGCGACCCGAATTCAGGACGACGATCTTGTCGGCCATGGTCATCGCTTCCACTTGGTCGTGGGTCACGTAGATCATGGTGTTGCCGAGGTCGCGGTGCAGCCGCGAGATCTCGACGCGCATCTGGACGCGCAGTTCCGCGTCGAGGTTGGAAAGCGGCTCGTCGAAGAGGAAGATGCGCGGCTCGCGGACGATCGCCCGGCCGATCGCAACGCGCTGGCGCTGGCCGCCAGACAGCGCCTTCGGTTTGCGGTCGAGGAGTTTCTCGATCTGCAGGATTTCGGCGGCGCGGCGCACTTTCGGCTCGATATCGGCCTTCTTGTATCCGGCCGTCTCAAGACCGAAGGCAAGGTTCTTGTAGACCGACATATGCGGATAAAGCGCGTAGGACTGGAATACCATGGCGATACCGCGCCTGGCGGGTGCGACTTCGTTCATCCGGTCGTTGTCGAGCATCAGCGTGCCGCCGGTAATCTCCTCGAGTCCGGCGATCATCCGGAGCAAGGTGGATTTGCCGCAGCCGGACGGGCCGACGAAGACGGCGAACTCGCCGGGATCGATCGTCAGGTCGATGCCGTGGATCACGTCGAGCGCGCCATAGCGTTTCTCGACCTTCTGAAGAACGACGCTGGTAGCCATTTCAAAATTCCTCCCTGCGGCCTATCGCGTATTGGCGCGCCAATCGGCGTATTTCGGGCTGTCCGGCCCAATCGGAAGCGATATTTCCCGCCCCGTATCCGCCGACTGATAGATTGCCGTCACCAGTTCCAGCGCCCGCCGGGCGTCCTTGGTCGTGACCGGCAGCGGCGCTCCCCCGATCAAATGGGCGTGGAAATGCGCCATCTGGGTGGTGAAGCGCGGCGAGACCGGCTGCCAGTTGCCGGTGACCGCGTCGATCTGCGCCTGGACTGTCTCGTTGGCGGCGATGATCTTCCACGGATCCTTGCCGGGCGTATAGGGTTCGTGGCTGCTCTCGAACGTGACATTCTCGAAATGCAGCCTGAGCCGGCTGATCTGCTCCTGCGAGCCGAGCGTGCAGGAAAGCGACACGAAGGCGCCGTTCTGCATTAGCAGGCTTGCCGAGGCGCAATCCTCGACCTCGATATCGTTGACGCGCGTCGCGACGCGGCCGAACACTTTCGAGACGGGACCGAGGAGATGCAGCAGCATGTCGTGCAGGTGCAGCGCATGGGTCACCAGTACGCCGCCAAGCTCCGTCTCCCATTTACCGCGCCACGGGACCGAATAGTAGGCGGGGGTGCGCAGCCAGAAGGTCTCGACCGAACCGACATAGGGCTTGCCGGCAATGCCGGCCTCGATGATCCGCTTCGCCTTCTCGATGCCGTCGCCATAGCGATACTGGAAGATCGGCATCAGCACGCCCCGGGCGCGCTTCTCTGCCTCGATAATCTTGTCGACGCCGGCGAGCGAGCCGGTCAGCGGCTTCTCGCAGATCACGTGCTTGCCGGCGGCGAGCGCCGCGATCACCTGCTCGAGGTGGATGCCGGGCGGCGTGCAGATATCGATGATGTCGATCGTCTCGTCGGCAAGCACTGCCTCGAAGGAGGTGGTGCGCTGCTCGATGCCGAACTCGTCGCCGAATTCGTTGAGCCGTTCGACGTTGAGATCGCAGATGGTCTTGACCCGGAATTTGTCCGGATGCGGCAGGTAGCCCTCGATCATGTGGAGCCGTCCGATGCCGCAGCCAATGATGGCGACTGTCTTTACGCTCATGTCAGTTCTTTTCCCGGTTCTGTTCGGCGATTGCCTGGGCGCGAAGTGCGAGCTCCATGGCCTTGAAGCAGCGCTCCCGCGGCATGGCGGTTTCGGTCCTGTCGCGGATGTCATCGAGGAGCTGGCGCCCGAAGGGCAACTCGACTCCTGAGCAGTCGATATGCTCGACGCCGTTTCGGTCGGCGAGGAAGAGATGGTGTCCCCCGCTGCGACCGGCGAGGTCGACCGTCTTGCGGACCTCGATCGTACCGGTCGTGCCGACGATGAAGAGCCGGCCGTCGCCCCAGGTCGGCATGCCGTCCGGGGTCAGCCAGTTCACATGGATCGTGCCGGTGGCTTGGGCGGTCGAAAGGTGGATGTTGCCGGTATCCTGCAGCTCCGGTTTGTCGGGCACGCTGCGGTTGTCGATGCTCGCCGAAAGGATGGTCGCGTCGCCGGCACCGGTGAAGAACAGGAACTGCTCGCATTGGTGCGAAGCGATGTCGACAAGGATGCCGCCGTAGTCGGATCGGCGGAAGAACCAGTCGGGGCGGGTCTCCCGGCGCAGCCGGTGCGGACCGAGGCCGACGAGATGCACGACCGCGCCGATCGCCCCGGCGGCGACGAGCTCGCCGGCCTTCACCGTTGCCGGGCTCTCGAAATGCTCCGAATAGAGGATCGAGAAGATCCGCCCGGTCTCGGCCTGGACCCGGCGCACCTTGGCGAGCTGGTCGAGGCTCGTCATGCCCGGCTTGTCGACCAGCACGTCCTTGCGGTGCTGCATGGCGCGGATCGCCAGTTCGGCCCGTTCCGCCGAGACGGCCGCCGAGGTGATGAGGCCAATGCTGTCGTCCTCGAGGATTTGCTGGAGCGTCGCGATGCGCGGCGCATCCTTGTAGACGCCCGCAAATTCCGCGGCCAAGGCATCGTCCGGCTCGTGGAAGCCGACGAGGCGGGCGCCGGCCCGGATCAGGCAATTCACCTGGCCGTAGATATGGTTGTGGTTGAGGCCGACGGCGGCGAAACGCAATTCGGTCATGATGATCTTTGGACTCCGTCGGTCAGCGTTTCATGCCGGTGGTGGCGATGCCTTCGATCAGAAGGCGCTGGAAGAACAGGAAGAAGAAGAACACCGGCACGAGCGACAGCGTCGACATGGCGAAGAGGCCGCCCCAGTCGGACGTGCTGCTCGAGTCGACGAAGGTCCTAAGCCCCAGCTGGATCGTATAAGTGTTCATGTCGTTCAGGTAGATCAGCGGCCCGAAGAAGTCGTCCCAGGTCCAGATGAAGGAGAAGATCGCGGCCGTCGCCAGCACAGGCAGTGAGAGCGGCAGCATGATCTTCCAGTAGATGCGCCAAGGGCCGCAGCCGTCCATCATCGCCGCCTCGTCGAGTTCGCGCGGTATGCCGCGGAAGAACTGCACCATCAGGAAGATGAAGAAGGCGTCGCTCGCCAGGAACTTCGGCACGACCAGCGGCAGGATGGTGTTGACCCAGCCGAGATCGAGGAAGAGGACGTATTGGGGGATCAGGGTGACGTGATAGGGGATCATCATCGTCCCGAGCATCATCGCAAACCAGAAATTGCGGCCGGCGAAGCGAAGCCGCGCAAAGGCATAGGCCGCCAGCGAGCAGGCGACGACATTGCCGATCACCGTCAGGACCGCAATGACCAGCGAGTTCCAGGTGAACCGCCCGAAGCTGACGTCGAGCCCGAACCAGCCGCGCACATAGGAGGCAAAATCCACCGAGGAGGGCCAGAGCGTGGTCGAGGCGAAGATCTCGTCCTCCGGCCGGACCGATGCCGAGAGCATCCAGAGCAGCGGATAGAGCATGGCGAAGGAGGCAGCGATCAGCCCGGCATGGACGAGAACGGATCCCAGCGGGCTGCGGCGACCGTTCGTTGACGGAGGCGGTGCGGTGATCGAGCTCATGGTCGCATCAGTCATCGTAGTGCACCCAGTAACGAGAGGTCAGGAACGAGAAGGCCGTGAACAGCCCGATGATCAGCACGAGGATCCAGGCGAGCGCCGAGGCATAGCCCATGCGGAAGTTCCCGAAGGCTTCCTGGTAGAGATAGAGCGTGTAGAACAGCGTCGAATTGATCGGCCCGCCGGTGCCGCCGGAAATGATGAAGGCCGGCGTGAAGGCCTTGAAGGCCTCGATCGTCTGCACCACCGCATTGAAGAAGATGACTGGGGTGAGTAGCGGCAGGGTGATCTTGTAGAACTGCCGGAACTTCGATGCCCCGTCGAGGCTCGCCGCCTCGTACATGTCGGTCGGGATCTGGCGAAGGCCGGCGAGGAAGATGATCATCGGCGAGCCGAACTGCCAGACGCTCAATACGACCAGCGTCCAGATCGAATAGTCCGGATGCGAGATCCAGCTCGGGCCTTCGATGCCGAACTGGGCCAGCAGGCTGTTGATCAGGCCGTCACCGGCAAAGAGCTGCCGCCAGAGCACGGCGATCGCCACGCTGCCGCCGAGCAGCGACGGCAGGTAGAAGATGGCGCGATAGACGGTGAGGCCCTTGACGCCGCGGTCGAGAAGGATGGCAACGAACAATGCGAAGGCCAGTTTGAAGGGGACCGACAGCACCACATAGAGAAACGTCACCTTCAGCGAGGCGGCGAACTTCGGATCGGCCGTGGCGATGCGGACGTAATTGGCCGTCCCGACCCACTCCGGGGAGCGGATCAGGTCGAAGCTGGTGAAGGACAGATAGAGCGAGGCGACGGCAGGTCCGAGCGTCAGCCCGAAGAAGCCCACGAGCCACGGCAACAGGAACATGTAGCCGGCGCCGTGGTTCGTCCAGAGGGCGGCCAAGCGGCCCTGGGCGGCGGGGCGCCCCCTGGCGCCCGCACCGATAGCTACAGCGGAATCCTGCACGGCAGCCATGCTCCTCATCCTCGCGACAGGATCTGCGTGACCTCGTTCACCAGCGTCTCGCCGCCCTGCTTCACGTCGAGCTGGCCGAAGCCCACCTGTTCGGCGACGGTGCGCAGCGCAAGCTCGGCCTCGCCGGCACCGGAAGGCGGCGGCGGCGGCAGGGGACCGGCGAGCGGGCCAAGACCGGAGACGTAGTCGAGTGCGGAGCGGCCGAGTTCGTCGAGCGTCGGTGCCAGTTTCTCGCGGACCGCGGCCGATTCCGGCACGCCACGTTCGACGCCGAGGATTTCGGCGGCCTTGGGATCCGTGACGAAGAAGTTGATGTATTTGGCGCCGAGTTCCGGATCCTTGGTCTGTGCCGAGACAGAGAAGAACATCGACGGTTTGCGGTAGTGGCCGCCCTTGGCGTCCTTACCGATCAGCGGGTGGTTGCTGAGCGCCAGCTTGTCCTTGTTGATGGCCTGATAGGCGACGAGCTGGTTGGAGTGGGCGTAGGATGTTGCCGCCTTGCCGAGCGACAGCGGGCTCGTGTCGGGATTGAATTGATCGAGCGCCTGGATATCCGGCGGCACGCAGGCCTTCGCCTCGCGCATCGCCGCCCACATGGCGAACCATTCGGCCGCGTCATTCGCGTCGTAGGCGATCTTGCCGTCGGCGGTGAACAGCGCCTTGCCGCGCTGACGAAGCCAGTTTTCAAGGAGCGGTTCGACGCCGCTGCCGTCCGACAGGCCGAAATAGCCCTTGCGCTTGCCGGCCTTGGTGATCTCGGCGCCAATCCGCGCCAGATCCTCCCAGGTCGTCGAGGGGGTAGGCAGCTCGACGCCGGCTTCCTCGAAGGCGACTGTATTGACCAGCATCGTTGCCGAGTTGGCGCCCAGGCTGATGCCGTAGAGCTTGCCGTCGACGCTGCCGCCCTCGATCTGCACCTTGTCGAAATCCTCGACCTTGAGCACCGAGCCGAGATAGTCGTTAAGCGGCGCGAGTGCGCCACGTCGGGCATATTCGACGATATAGCGATAGTCCATCTGGATGATGTCCGGCGCGTTGCGACCGGCGACCTGGGTCGCAAGCCGCGGCCAGTAATCGCTCCAGCCAAGGAACTCGCCGTTGATCGAGACTCCCGAATTTGCGGATTGAAAGAGCTGGTTGACCTTGTTGGTGCGGTCGGCGCGAGCCTGCGAGCCCCACCAGAGCAGCCTGAGCCGCGCTTCCTGGGAAAGCGCGCTCGATGCCAGCATGGAATATGAAAGAAGTGCCGCGCCTCCGGCGAGCACATTGCGTCTGGTCATGCGCATTGTCATCTGTTCCTCCTCCCTCAGGAACGCCTCCACAACGTTCCGTGATGTCTACCTCTTGCAACAAATAACTAATTGGTTACAAGTTATGGACAAGCAATGATCCTGTCAAGCAGTTGTGTGCGAAGGTATCATTATCTTGTAAGATTTTTTTACAAAGTCGCATCGATTGCCGTTGATGGCAAGGGTGCCGGAGGTGACGGAATGGACAAGCTGCAGGCGGAGGGGAAGGCACGGAAGGTGGCCAATGGCGGACGGGCGGACCGGGCGGCGCAGCGCGATCCGGAGCGCACGCGCGCCTCGATCCTTGCCGCGGCGACGGTCGAGTTCGCAGAGAACGGTATCGGCGGTGCGCGGGTCGACGCGATCGCCGAGCGGGCCGGTACCAACAAACGGATGCTCTACCATTATTTCGGCGACAAGGAGCAGCTCTACCTTGCCGTTCTCGAGGAAGCCTATATCGGAATTCGAACGGCTGAGAAATCCTTGAATCTCAGCGATTTGACGCCGGAGCAGGGGGTGGCGGAGCTCGCCATGTTCACCTGGAAATACTTCCTCGAACACCCGGAGTTCCTGAGCCTCCTCGGCACCGAGAACCTGCATCGGGCCCGTTGGCTGCGCCAGTCGACGCGGCTCAAGGAACTGCATTCGCATTTCATCGACAAGCTTGCCGACCTGCTCGATCGCGGCAAGGCGAAGGGCCTGTTCCGCGTCGACGCCGATCCCCTGAACGTCTATCTGACGATCGCCGCGCTCGGCTATTTCTACATCTCCAACCAGCATACGCTGACGACGATTTTCGGCCGCGACCTCATGGAGGAGGCAAGCATCGAGGCGTGGAAGCGGCATATCGTCCAGGTGACTTTGGCCTCAATTCGCCGCTGAATCGCTGACATGTCGTTTTTAATGTTGACAAGTGGGAATTTTCTCTGCCACAAAGTAACCGTTTAGTTACTGGCTCGTGAGGGCTGGTCCGCGCCCACCAGGCCTGTCAGGGAGGAGATCGCATGCCACGTTTGGGGATAATTCTGCACGGCGTCACCGGCCGAATGGGCTACAACCAGCATCTGGTGCGCTCGATACTGGCCATTCGCGATCAGGGCGGGCTGACGCTCAAGTCCGGCGAACGGCTGGAAATCGATCCGATCATCGTCGGGCGCAACCGCGACAAGATGGAGCATCTGGCGAAGCGCCACAACATTGCCCGCTGGTCGACCGACCTCGACGCGGCCATGGCCGATCCGAAGGACCAGATCTTCTTCGATGCCGGCACGACGCTGATGCGCGCCGACCTGATCGGCAGGGCCTTGGATGCCGGCAAGCATGTCTATTGCGAGAAGCCGATCTCCGATGACTTGAAGATCGCCGTCAAGCTGGCGCGCAAGGCGCGCGCCTCCGGCCTGAAGCACGGCGTGGTGCAGGACAAGCTTTTCCTGCCCGGCCTGCGCAAGCTGGCGATGCTCAGGGATTCCGGCTTCTTCGGAAAGATCCTTTCGGTGCGCGGCGAGTTCGGCTACTGGGTCTTCGAGGGCGATTGGGGGGTGCCGGCCCAGCGACCCTCCTGGAATTACCGCAAGAACGATGGCGGCGGCATCATTCTCGATATGCTCTGCCACTGGCGCTACGTGCTCGACAATCTGTTCGGTGAGGTCAAGTCCGTCTCCTGCCTTGGCGCCACCCATATACCGCGCCGCGTCGACGAACAGGGCCGGACCTATGATTGCGACACGGACGACGCGGCCTATGCGACCTTCGAGCTCGAGGGCGGTGTGATCGCGCAGGTCAATTCCTCCTGGGCGGTGAGGGTGCGCCGCGACGATCTCGTCACCTTCCAGGTCGACGGGACGCATGGCTCGGCGGTCGCCGGCCTGACGAAATGCTGGACCCAGCACCGCGTCAACACACCGAAGCCGGTCTGGAACCCGGATCAGCCGCAGACGATCGATTTCTACAAGACCTGGGACGAGGTGCCGGATACGCAGGTCTTCGACAACGGCTTCAAGGCCCAGTGGGAAATGTTCCTGCGCCATGTCGCCGAGGACGCTCCCTGGCCCTATGGGCTCGAGGCCGGCGCCAAGGGCGTGCAGCTTGCCGAACTCGGACTCAAGTCCTGGGCCGAACGCCGCTGGCTCGATGTTCCGGAACTGGAGTTCTGAGCCATGGCAAGCATCGATCTTCCCCACGAAGGCAGGCTTGTCCGGTACGAGCTCACCGGCCGGACGGTTCCGCTCAGGAAGCGCGAGGCGGCCGCCTTTCCGCGGGTCGCCTTCGCAGCGGCGCATGTGGTCGCCGATCCTCTCGCCGACAACGATCCGTGGCTGAC
This sequence comes from Sinorhizobium fredii USDA 205, assembly GCF_001461695.1. Lineage (GTDB taxonomy): Bacteria > Pseudomonadota > Alphaproteobacteria > Rhizobiales > Rhizobiaceae > Sinorhizobium > Sinorhizobium fredii. The sequence continues at coordinate 285,427 of NZ_AUTC01000146.1, forward strand.
GCCGGCGATCGACTGGGAGCGGACGCTCGCCTTCCGCCACCGCCTCTGGGATCTCGGGCTCGGGGTTGCCGAAGCGATGGACACCGCCCAGCGCGGCATGGGGCTGGGCTGGACCGAGGCGCGCGAGCTCATCCGCCGGGCGCTTGCCGAAGCGCGCGGTCGTCCCGGCGCGCTGATCGCCTGCGGTGCCGGCACCGACCATCTGGCGCCCGGTCCGCAGGTGACGGTCGACGACATCATCAAGGCCTATGAGAGCCAGATCGAGGCGATCGAGGCTGAGAACGGCCGGATCATCCTGATGGCGAGCCGGGCGCTGGCCGCCGCCGCCAGGAGCCCCGACGACTATGTACGCGTCTATGACCGGATTCTCTCTCAGGTGAAGGAGCCGGTGATCATCCATTGGCTCGGCGAGATGTTCGACCCGGCGCTCGAAGGCTATTGGGGCAATGCCGACCACATGGAGGCGATGAGGACCTGCCTGGCGGTCATCGAGGCGCATGCGGCCAAGGTCGACGGCATCAAGATCTCGTTGCTCTCGAAGGAGAAGGAGATCGCCATGCGGCGGCAATTGCCGCAGGGCGTGCGCATGTATACCGGCGACGACTTCAACTATGCCGAACTGATCGCCGGCGACGAAAAAGGCCATTCGGACGCGCTTCTCGGTATTTTCGATGCGATTGCACCGGTGGCCTCGGCCGCGCTGGAGGCGCTGGGCGAGGGGCGGAACGGCGCGTTTTTCGAACTGCTCGAGCCGACGGTGCCGCTGTCGCGGCATATCTTCAAGGCGCCGACGCGCTTCTACAAGACCGGTGTCGTCTTCCTCGCCTATCTCAACGGATTGCAGGATCATTTCGTGATGATCGGCGGCCAGCAGAGCGCCCGCTCGCTCACGCATCTGGCCGAACTCTTCCGGCTGGCGGACGAGGCCGGCGCTCTCGCCGATCCGGACCTCGCCACGGCGCGGATGCGGCGCGTGCTTGCCGTCCATGGCGTTGCGTGAGGCGCGGCCATGACGGAAGCCCCACGCGTCAAGCTCGTTGAAGCGGAGTTTTTCGAGCGGCCGGTCGATTTCCGCTTTGCCTTCCGCTTCGGCGCGGCGCGCGTCGAGAGCGCGCCGCAAGCCTTCGTCCGGGTCCGGATCGAAGATGAACGAGGCCGCTCCGCCACCGGCTGGGCGGGCGAGATGATGATGCCGAAATGGTTCGACAAGAACCCGGAACTGTCACCGGGCGACAATGTCGAGCAACTCCGTAGGTCGCTTCGCCTGGCGTTCGAGGGGTTGCGATCGCTCAAGGCGGACACCCCCTTCGACCTGCATGCCGCCGCCGAGGCGGATCATCATTGGGCAGCAGCAAGACATGGCCTGCCGGCACTCGTGGCGTCCTACGGGCTGGCGCTCGTCGATCGCGCCATCATCGATGCGCTCTGCCGGATGAACGGCGTCAGTGCAGTGGCGGCGGTCACCGGAAATCTGCTCGGGATTACCGATGCCGCCGCGCCCGATCTTGCCGGCTTCGATCTCGCCGGCTTCCTTTCGCAGATGACCCCGTCGTCGACGCTTGCCGTCCGCCACACGATCGGCCTTGCGGACGCCTTGAATGCGTCCGAACTGAACCCCGCGCAACGCCTCGAAGATGGGCTGCCGCAGACGCTGGACGAGGTGATCGCCGCCTATGGCCACCGCTATTTCAAGATCAAGGTTCACGGCCGTCCCACCGAGGATACCGAACGCCTGGTTGCGATCGCATCGGTGCTCGATCGCCTTGCCGATGTCTACCGGGTGACGCTCGACGGCAACGAGCAGTTCGAAAGCGGCGAGGTCGTCGCCGAGCTTCTCGACCGGATCGAGAAAGAACCCCGCCTGAAAAGGTTGCGGGCGTCCGTCCTGTTCTTCGAGCAGCCGATTGCGCGTGCGGAAGCGCTGTCGAAATCGGTCGCGGCGCTCGCCGAGCACCTGCCGCTCGAGGTCGACGAATCCGACGGCGACATCGGATCCTTCCTGCGGGCCCGCGAGCTCGGCTATGCCGGCATATCGTCGAAGTCCTGCAAGGGCTTCTATCGGTCGGTGATCAATCGCGCCCGTGTCGAGAAATGGAACGGCGAGGCCGGAAATGCCCGCTACTTCATGTCCGCCGAGGACCTGACGACGCAGGCGGGCCTCGGTCTGCAGCAGGACCTCGTGCTGGCGGCGCTCATCGGCGCCGGGCATATCGAGCGCAACGGCCATCACTATGTCGACGGCATGGGCCGCGCACCGGTGGCGGAACAGGCGGCCTATCTCGCCGCCCATGGCGATCTTTACGAGGACGCCGCCGGTCGGGCCCGTCTGGCCATCCGGAACGGCGACATCACCTTTTCATCCGTCTTGCGGGCAACTGGCCTCGGCTCCTCGGTCGAGCCGGACTGGGCGTCACTGGCAGGCTGACAAACCGGGAGGAGAACATCATGCAGGTCGAGGGTCTTTCCATCAACCTGGCGACGATCCGCGAGCAATGCGGCTTTGCCGAAGCCGTGGATGTCTGCCTGAAGCACGGCATCACGGCGATCGCGCCCTGGCGCGACCAGGTGGCGGCGGTCGGTCTCGACGAGGCCGTCCGCATCGTTCGCGCCAACGGGCTGAAGCTGACCGGCCTTTGCCGCGGCGGCTTCTTTCCGGCGGCGGACGCCGCCGGGCGCGAGAAGGCGCTCGACGACAACAGGCGTGCGATCGATGAGGCCGCGGCACTTGGCGCCGATTGCCTGGTGCTCGTCGTCGGTGGTCTGCCCGGCGGCTCCCGGGACATCGATCGGGCCCGTCGAATGGTCGAGGAGGGGATCGCCGCCGTGTTGCCGCATGCGCGCGCGGCAGGCGTGCCGCTGGCGATCGAGCCGCTCCATCCGATGTATGCGGCCGACCGGGCCTGCGTGAACACGCTCGGCCAGGCGCTCGACATGTGCGAAGCGTTGGGTGCGGGCGTCGGCGTTGCCATAGACGTCTACCATGTCTGGTGGGATCCCGACGTCGCCAACCAGATCGCCCGGGCCGGCCGGATGAAGGCGATCCTCGCGCATCATATCTGCGACTGGCTGGTTCCGACCAGAGATATCCTGACCGATCGCGGCATGATGGGCGACGGCGTCATCGACCTCAAGGGAATCCGCGGCCAGATCGAAGCGGCGGGCTTTTTTGGCGCCCAGGAGGTCGAGATCTTCTCCGCCGAGAACTGGTGGAAACGCCCTGCCGAGGAGGTGATCGCCACCTGCGTCGAGCGCTTTCGAAGCTGCTGCTGAGAACGCTGACTCGGATACAATTCTTACAAGTAAGGGGCTGGCTTTGGCCATATCCGGGTTGACTTTCGTTGGGATCGGCTACTAACATGTATTCTAAATTTACATGTTGGTCTTTGCCGTCGGTCGCGCGGCGCCACTCCAGACAGGATTGCGTGAGAGATGATGGATGACAAACGTCGTTTTGCGCTGGTCGGCACCGGCAATCGCGGCACCACCATGTGGGGCAGGGACCTTCTCGCCGGTTGGCGCGGCTTCGTAGATCTCGTCGCCATAGCCGATACGAATTCCCTGCGCGCGGAACGAGCCCGCACGATGATCGCCAGCAATGCGCCGATCTATGGCGATGTCGACAGGATGCTGGCCGAAGCGCGGCCGGATCTGGTGATCGTCTGCACCCCGGACGACACCCATGACGATATCGTCGTCAAGGCGCTCGAATCCGGCGCCGACGTCATCACCGAGAAGCCGATGACGACGACGGTCGAGAAGATCCGCCGCATCCTGGACGCGGAAAAGCGCACCGGGCGGCGGGTCGACGTGTCCTTCAACTACCGCTTCGCGCCGACGGCGGCGCGCATCAAGGAACTTATCAACGCCGGCGAAATCGGCCGCGTCACCTCGGTCGACTTCCACTGGTATCTCGACACCCACCACGGCGCCGACTATTTCCGCCGCTGGCACGCCTATACGGATCGCTCGGGCAGCCTCTTCGTCCACAAGGCGACGCATCATTTCGACCTTCTGAACTGGTATCTCGACAGCGAACCGGACACGGTCAGCGCCTTTGCCGAGCTGCAGATGTACGGGCGCAAAGGCCCGTTCCGCGGCCCGCGCTGCAAGCTCTGTCCCCACAAGGGAAGCTGCGACTTTTATCTGGATATCGGAGCCGATCCGTTCCTGGACGCGCTTTACGAGCAGCCCGCCGAGATCGACGGCTATTTCCGCGACGGCTGCGTGTTCCGCGAGGACATCGACATTCCCGACACGATGGTCGCCAATATCCGCTATCGCAACGACGTCCACGTCTCCTATTCGCTGAACACTTTTCAGCCGATCGAGGGTCACCACATCGCCTTCAACGGAACGAAGGGCAGGATCGAATTGCGCCAGTACGAGGACCAGCCCTGGGAGACGCCGCCGGAAGACGTCATCCTGCTCGTGCGCAACTTCCCGAAGGGCGTCCCGGCCGTCGAGCGCATCAAGGTGCCGCATTCTTCGGGCGGGCATTACGGCGGCGACGACCGCATGCGCAACATGATCTTCAAGCCCGGCATCACCGACCCGCTCGGACAGCGGGCCGGTGCACGGGCCGGGGCGCTTTCTGTTCTCTGCGGTATCGCGGCGCTTCAAAGCGCTGAGAGCGGGACGCTCGTCCGGCTTGCCGACCTGATGCCGGATCTTTTCGAGGAGCGCTCCGTGCCGCGGTTTGCGGCGCAATCCTCCGCCTCCGTCGGTCGCCGGTGACGTACATCGGAGAGTTGCATCTTCGTTTTGGCATTACAAAAGCGTAACTTCGGTCTGGGACCGGCTTACGCTATCGGTCGGTTCGCACCTCGACCCGATAAACGGAGCGCTCCGATGCCTATGAAACGAAGAACCATCATTCTCGGCGGTGGCGTGCTGCTGGCCGGAGCGGGTGCCGTCTTTATGGCGCGCGGTAGCGGTAGCGGCGGCGCGCCCATTTCGCGCCACAGCTTCGACTGGAAGGCGTCCGACTTTCGCTCGGGCGGAACGGCCGGGATTTCCGGCGAACTGCCGGAGCCGATCTTCCGCGCCGAGCCGCAATGCATCGCGACGCTCGCCCAGACGCTCGGTCCCTGCCACACGAGCGATGTGCCGATCCGCAGCGACGTGACCGACGGCGTGACGGGACTGCCAACCCGCATCAGCCTTCGCCTCGTCGAGGCCGCGACCTGCAAGCCGGTGGAGGGCGCTGACGTCGAGATCTGGCATGCGGACGCGCGCGGCGTCTATTCCGGCGAGGCGGCGGCGATGTGCAATGCGGAGGATGCCGAGGCCAGAGGCACGAGCTTCCTGCGCGGCCGGCAGATCAGCGATGCCAATGGCATCGTCAGCTTCCTCACCGTTTATCCGGGCTGGTATCCGAGCCGGGCCGTCCATATCCACCTGCGCGCTCTGCTCGGCGACCGCGAACTGCTCGTCAGCCAGCTTCTCTTCGACGATGCGTTGAGCGATCTCGTCTATCAGGGGCATCCCGATTATGCGGCGCGTCCGGTGCGCGCCACGATGAACGGCGGCGATACGGTGTTCTCCTTGAGCGAGGCGGCGCATTTCATCTTCGATTTCGAAAAGCTCGATGCCGGCGTGCTGCAGGCGAGTTACACGGTCGGGATTGCGGCCTGATTTTCCGCGCTCATGCCACAAAAGAAGACAGCGAAAGCGGCCCGGGGCGGCTGCTGTCGCCGAAGTGTGGCCGCGTGCGCGGCCAATTTTCTGCCGGATCGCTCGAGTTGTAAGTAATTTCTGCACGGCGACTTAAAGCCTCGCGGATACCGTGCTCCCATCAGGTCGAAGGGGAGTTCGAGTTGTGAACGCGCAAGGGAAGATTTCGCGAGCGTCATTCGGCAGCCGCGGCAAGATGGCGTGCTCCGCGCTTGCCGTCCTTCTGGCCGCCACGCTCGCAGGATGCTCGGCCACCACGGATAAGAGCATCAAGACGGCTTCGCTGACGAAACAGGTCGGCTATGCGCTGCCGGAGAAGAAGCCCGACAGGATCAAGCGGGTCGCCGTCACGGAGCGGGCGGTCAAACTGGTGCGGACCACCTATCTGGGCCGTGCACCCTATGTCTGTACGCCAAGCGGGTTCGGAAGGACGTCCAGCTGCTTCCTGCGTTGAAGCCCGTCATCGAGCCGTGAAGGAAGGGTGGAGTTGCGCGCCGAGGCCGGGGCTCATCTGCGGAGCCGGATTGCATCGGTCCCGGGAATGCGCAACTCCTACTGCATGTCTCCTCAAATCGAACCGATCCAAGGGTAACGACATGCAGTATTTCAAAGAGCGACTGCGACCTTTGTGCGTCTGATAAGACGCACGGCGCTGCAGGAGCTCAATGGCACGGGTCAATCGCCGATTCTGGTCTGGATTGCGCCCAATCGGTCGCTCACATAGTTGCCGCGCCGCAGCTTGGCGAATTCGTCGTCCGCCTTTATCCGACGGTGCTTGAATACGTACCACTCGCCGTCCGGCTCGCGCTTCTGGTAGATGACGTTGCCTCGCTTCACATGGCTGAAGCAGGTGGTCGCCGGGGCCGAGCCGTCCTTGGCGTGCCAATCGGCCTTGAAGCAGAGCTTGCCGGGTTCGGTGATGAACCACCGGCCGACGCCGTAGGAGGGTTTGCCGTTCTCCTTCGACCAGGCGGTAAAGCGGCGCTCCCGAACGGAAAAATAGCCGGCGCCGTCCTTCCAGATCCACGACTTTTGGCCATAGATCGCGTGGATCTCACCGGCAGTCAGTGGTGCAGCCTTTGCGGTACCGGGACGGGCCGCGGCGGTCGATGCGGCGGCCGCGACGCCACCCACCAAGGCGGCCGTCAGGAGCAATAGGCGGAATGTCGACATCTGATGATTTCCTTCTAAAAATGTATTTTGATCAATTGGTTGAGTCCTGAACGACACGCCAATCCGGCCGGCCGTAGCCATCCGGCCAGTCATAGATCTCACGATCGTTGAAGTAGACGACGGCGGTGAGCGCCGGGAACTCCGCGTGCCGTTTCGCCACGCTTTCGGCCCAACTGCGCACATAGGTGGCGTCGCCTTCGTAGCCGAGCTCGGCGACCATGATCGGCTTTCCATAGTTTTTGACGCGCTCGTAGCCGGGCGTCAGTCGCTCGACAAAAATCTGGTCGTGACCGACCTTGTCGCGATCGTATTGCTGAAGGCCGAAGACCGAGAGGCCGATGATATCGACGACGTCGTCGCCGGGATAGAAGGCATCGAGCCCCTCGTTGCCCTTGGGCGACCACATGAACTTCGCGGTTTTCAGATGCGTCCGGCACACTTTTACCATCCGGCGAAAGGCCGCGGCGAAATCCTTGCCCTGCCAATGCGCCCATGAGAACTGGTTGTCCGTCTCGTCCATTTCCTGGCCCCAGCGGATGAGGACGGGGCTCTTGAGGGTGGCCGCCGTTGAACAGACCGCGGCCATGTTCTGATCCCGCTCGCCGCCGAGGATACTTTTGAGCAGCCCTTGCGACGACAGGCGCCATTCGGGCGACCAGGACCAGGGCTCGATCGTGATCATCAGCGTGCGTCCGCGGGCGTGGGCGTATTCGTCGGCGATGTTCAGCGTGGTGAGATCGACGTCTTCCCAGGGCAGGAAGAGATGCTCGATCCTGGACGCCGACGGCTCCGCGAAGTCGCCATGCGGATCGTAGGCGCCGAAGTCGATCGATTCCTTGGTGAGGATCGGCCGCTTCTGCACGGTTTCCGCTGAAATTCCGGCAAGGCCGGGCACGCTCGCCGCCAGCACGGCGCCCGAAAACATCAGGCCGGCGACTGCGAAGGCGATTGTCTTTGATGTCCTGTCCATCCTGTGTCTCCGAGTTCCGCTGTGGCCTGTGTTTTCAATTTGGTTCGACCTGCCTGGCGTTGAGCCGGGGTAGGGTTGCCGCATCCGTCCTGTCATCACCGGTCCTCCGCCAACGGCGCGTCGGTCGGAAGGACGATCCATCGCGGCCGGAACACGGTCTTGCGTGATGTTGCGCCGCCGGCCCCCGCCACCGAGTAGCGCTCCTCGAAGAGGCGCAGATGATCCGATCCCCAGGAGAGCGCTTCGAGGCTGTCCTTGCCGTGCTCGGCAGTTGCGAAGCCGGGCAGGATGACCAGCGACAGCAGTCCGGCCGCCATTGCCGGGCGATAGAAGCGGGGTGTCGCGGCAAGCCTGTTTTCCCGCCCATGCCGGAGAACGATGACGACCAGCAGCAGGCCGTAGATCGCCGCATTCATGATCGCGAACAGATAGAAGCCCTTGGCTTCGCCGACATCGTCGATCAGGAGGACCGGAAGTACGGCCGCGAGCGCGAGGCCGGCATAGGGCAGAAGGACACGCAAGGGCAGCGGGTCCACTTCCGACGTGCCCTTGGGGGTGACCCGGAAATCCACAAAGGACCCGGTGAGCCAGTCGCGGATGGCAGCCAAAGTCCCGGCCAGCGCCCAGGGCCAGCGGGCAAAGAGGAAGAGCATGCATTCCCAGCTCAGAATCTTCGCGTCATAGGGCCGGAAAGTCCCGGTTGCCCGCCAGCGATGGGCCATCAGGAGCAGGACGATCGAAAGCGGGGCGAAATGCGCCAGGAAATCGGGGTAGGTGACGGCGACAAGGCTTTCGGCGCGGACAAGTGCGATGACCGGCATCGCGAACATCAGCGCCATGAAGAACGCAAAGAGCGGATACCAGAGCTGCGAGAACAGGAACTGGAACTGGAGGCGGAGCGGCAGCTTGCCGACGAGGCGGGGCGAGTACTGCAGCAGCAACATGACCAGGCTGCGCGACCACTGGAATTCCTGGGTGACCAGGTCGGCGAAGGTGCGCGGCCCGTCGCCATGGGCGATCGCCTCGAGGGCATGCACGCCCCGCCAGCCGGCCGCATTCATCATCAAGGTCGTCGAATGGTCTTCCGCAAGCTCGGGGCCGAGGCCGCCGATCTCCTTCAGAGCGGCGGTGCGGACGGCGTAATGGGAGCCGATGCAGAGCGGCGCCAGGCCGCCATTGTAGCCGGCCTGCAGTGCCCCATGCATGCTTGCCTCCGCATTAAGCCTGCCGCGCGCCGACCAGCTCTCGGCGGCGTTCCTGTCGCAGATGCTGGGAGCCGAGACGTAGCCGACCTTCGGGTCGGCGAAGGGACGCAGCATCTCGAAGAGGTAACCGGGCTCCGGGACATGGTCGGCGTCGAGCTGGGCGACGAAGTCGTAGCCGTCGTAGCCGTAATGATCGTAGAAGAAGGCGAGGTTGCCTTCCTTGCAGCGGGTGCGCCGCGGCCAGGACGTGCGGTGGTAGTCGGCACGCCCCTTGCGGGTCGAAACGAAGACGCCATGCCTCTCGCACCAGTCGAGCGTTGCGGGAGAAGGATCTTCGTCGGCAAGCCAGGTGTCGTGCGACACATCCTGGGCGAGCATCGCTTCAGAGTTTCGGCAACGACGGCAAAGGGTTCGGACGGCGCCTTGGTGACGACCATGGCGACGCGGGTTCCAGCAGGCAGCCGCAAGGGGCCATTCGGCTTGCGGGCGCGATAGAAGACGGCGATGAAGTAGCCCGGCAGGAGGGTGATCCAGGCGAGCACCGCCGTCACCGTGAGGCTCCCGAAGAAATCCCGGTGGTGGTGCGGCTCCAGCCACCAGGCCCAGAAATAGGCGAGTGCGGCGAGCCAGGCGGCTGCACCGACAAGATATTCGGCGCGGCGATATCCGGTCAGCACCGGCACTGTCAGCGGTTCATCGGCGGAGTCCACGAAGCGCTTGCCGCACCTGTTCAAGAAAAGGGTCACAGGCGCGCCTCCAGTCCGAAGAAGGGCGCAGCGGTGCGCACGATGGTCTCGAGGTCGGAATAGCGCGGCGTGAAGCCCAGCACCTCGCGGGCAAGCGTCGCGTCGGTGTAGAGGATCGGCGGGTCGCCGGCCCGACGGGGGCGGATCGCCACCGCACATCCCGACCGATGACCGCACCGATCGCACTCAGCACCTCCCGGACCGAGAAGCCGCGGCCGGATCCCAGGTTGAGCGCGAGATTCTTGCCGCCCTCGGCAAGATGCCGGTAGGCGAGCACATGCGCCTGCGCGAGGTCGGCGACATGGATATAGTCACGCACGCAGGTCCCGTCGGCGGTGTCGTAGTCGTCGCCGAAGACATCGAGCTGGCCGATCCGGCCCGCGGCCGCCATAAGCGCGCGCGGAATGAGATGCGTCTCGGGGTCGTGCCACTCGCCGAGGTCTCCCTCCGGATCGGCGCCGCAGGCGTTGAAATAGCGCAGCGCCACATAGGAGAGGCCGAAGGCGCCGGCGTAGTCGGACAGCATGTGTTCGGCGATCAGCTTCGTTCGGCCATAGGGATTAATCGGCTCCTGCCGCGTCGCCTCGTCGATCGGCAGCACCGCCGGCACGCCATAGGTGGCGCAGCTCGATGAGAAGATCACTCTTCCAAGACCCGTCCGCCTGCAGGCGTCGAGCAGCGACAAGGTCCCGCCGACATTGTTGTGGTAGTATTTCGCCGGGTCCGCGACGGACTCGCCGACATAGGCCGACGCGGCAAAATGGATCACCGCGTCCGGCTCGTAGCGCTCGATCACCTCGATGAGATGGGCCGAGTCGAGGACATCTCCCTCGATGAAGGGCCCCCAACGCACCGACGAGCGGTTGCCAGTCGTCAGATTGTCATAGGTGACCGGCTCGAAACCCTCGAGCCGAAGAAGTTTTGCGGTATGGCTGCCTATATAGCCGGCGCCGCCGGTGACGAGGATGCGTGGCACGTTCATCAGGCGACCTCCATGAGTTCGCCGTCCGTCCGAGCGAGCAGCGTATCGAAATGGCCGATCGTTTGCGCAAGGCCGGCGGCAAGATCGATCCTGGGGCGCCAGCCGAGCTCCCGTTCGGCAAGCGAGATGTCCGGGCGGCGCTGGCGCGGATCGTCGACCGGCAGCGGCCGGTATACGATCCTCGATCGGGAACCGGTGAGACCGACCACCTGTTCGGCGAGCTCGCCGATCGTGAATTCGCCGGGATTGCCAAGATTGATCGGCCCGGTGAGCGATGCCGGCGAGGCCATGACGCGAACGAAGCCGTCGATCAGATCGTCGACGAAACAGAAGGAGCGGGTCTGCGAACCGTCGCCGTAGATCGTGATGTCTTCGCCCTTGAGCGCCTGAACGATGAAGTTCGAGACGACGCGGCCATCGTCGGGGCGCATCCGCGGACCATAGGTGTTGAAGATGCGGACCACCTTGATCTCGACCTGTCGGGTCCGGTGGAAATCGAAGAACAGGGTTTCCGCGCAGCGCTTGCCTTCGTCATAGCAGGAGCGCGGGCCGAAGGGATTGACGTTGCCCCAGTAGCTTTCCACCTGTGGGTGGACCTGTGGATCGCCGTAGATCTCCGATGTCGAGGCCTGCAGGATGCGCGCGCCGTGGCGTGCCGCAAGCTCAAGCATGTTGAGGCTGCCGAGCACACAGGTCTTCGTCGTGTGGATGGGATCGGCCTGGTAGTGCGGCGGCGATGCAGGGCAGGCCAGATTGTAGATTTCGTCGATCGCGAGATCGATCGGTTCCACGATATCGTGGGCGATCAGGCGGAAGTTGTCGAAACGCTTCAGAGGCTCGACATTCTGCCGCAACCCGGTTGAGAAATTGTCGGCGCAGATGACCTGGTGTCCTGCCTCGAGAAGCAGTCCGCAAAGATGTGACCCCAGGAAACCTGCGCCGCCAGTGACCAGAATCCGCTTCGGGACCTCCGGCCGCTGCAATACTTTGTCTTCGTAAATTGACTTTGCCAAATGTTCACTGAAATTGCTTAGATATGCCATTCAATTCCCCAAAAAATACCTAAACAACTTGGAGGCGTGTATCTCAGTCGATCAATATAAATAGGTGATTTAGAATTATATACAGTCAATTTTTTTTCAACGCTTTACTCAATACTTTGCGTTGTCTATGGATATATCAATACAATTGCGTGGGGCGATTGTCATTATCCCCCGATCCCGATAATTATCGCGCCGTGCATTTCTACCAAAAATGGAGTAGAACTGGGCTCTGCTAAGTGCTGAGTGGATTCTGCACGACGCCATAGACCGATGCGGCTGTGTAGGTAGCCACGCTCAGGACGTGTAATCGCCTGCATTCTACAGCGCCGCGCGTCCAATCGGACGCGCTAAGGTCGCTGTGGCACTTTGAAATGCTGCATGATTTTGTCCTTCAATCGATTCCGGTTTAAGGAATCATGCAGTAGGCGGGAGAGTCTGTATGCGTGATCGTCCCACGGGGTCCGGGTCGGAAGCAGATCAAGGCGGGGATGCGACGCAGCCGGAACGCCGCCGTTGGCCGCGTGAGGCTCCCGTTCAGCCTATCTCTCGCTCGGGTGCGCCGGCGGCGTTGACGCCCCTGCATTTCTCGACAGGGGAGCTGCAGCCTGCGGAGCAATTTCAGGCCTGGCGAGCCCACATGGCGCCCCTGGTCGAGGTCAGGTTGCCCGACAGCGTTCCATCCGAGAACGGGTTTGTCGCTGAGCAGACCGCGTGGCACTGCGGCAGTCTGCTCATCGTCCAACAGCGCGCGCCGGGCCACAGTTACCTGCGCCCCCAGGCGATGCTGCGCGCCAGCCCGATCGATCACTGGTATGTAGAACTGCTTCGCAGCGGCATGACCTGGACCGAAGTCGATCGACGCGTTGGCGAGAACGGGCCCGGCAGGCTGGCGTTCCGCTCGCTCGCCTATCCGTTTCGCGGCCGGGCGACGGCGGCGGACGCCGTTCTTCTCTTCATGCCCTACGAGCTTTTCGCCGACGATATCGCGGTACTCGGCGAAGCCAACAATCTGGTATTGTCGGGCAACCTGGCCGATCTATTGATCACCTATATCGAAGGAATCGTGCCACGCCTCGCCCGCCTGACGGCGGAGGAGATACCGCGGATCGTCCACACGGTGCACGACATGGTCGTCGCTTGCGTCGCCTCGTCGGCGAGACCGGATGCCGCCGGGCCCCAGACGAACAAGGGAATGATGGAGCGGGCGCATCGACATATCCATCTCAACCTGCATTCGGCCGAACTGACGCCGGATTCGATCGCCCGGGCGATCGGCATCTCGCGTACCCGCCTCTACCAATTGTTCGAAGCCAGCGGTGGTGTTCTCAACTATATCCGCAGGAGACGGCTCCAGCAGGCGTATGCGGCGCTCAGCGATCCAACCGACCACCGGCCAATCGCCGAGATCGCCGAGGCTGCCGGTTTCGACGTCGCCGCCAATTTCACCCGCGCCTTCAGCCATGAATTCGGGGTGAGCCCACGGGAAATCAGGAAAGCAGCGGCGACGGAACGGCCCGTCGCACCGGTCGCTCCGGCCGGGCGGCACCGTGGATCGACGATCGGCGACTGGCTGAAGGCGCTCGGAAGCTGAGGATGACGGGGGTGCCGCTCCGCCGGTTTTTCAGCCGAGCCTGAGATCAACTCCCGGGTGCAGCTTCTTGAGGTTCGGCAGCGACTTGGATTGCCAGGGAAACTCCGAGCTTCCGCGCACGGTGAATTGAATGTTGGGCCGCTTGCGCGCCTCGATCGTCAGCTTGGCAAGCAGGTTGATGCCGGAGGAATTTAGAAACTGCAGACCGGTGACGTCGACCGTCAGACGGTCCGGTTCGGTTTCGAGCAGGCTCATCACCAAGGAATATATAGGGGCGTAGGCTTCCGTGCTCGGCAGCCGCATGATGCCGTCGAAGTATATGTCCCTGTCCTCCGACCAGACGCGATACTCTTCTTCCTTGATTTCCATGTTCTTCGTTGCCCATCAATTCGAGGGTTCGGGGACTGTGATCGAAGCGTAGGTCTCCAGAGGGATCCGGCTCCCCTGTTCGCCGGATCCGAAAACCCAGGCAAAATGAGCGCCATAATCGCTCATGAGTGTCAGCAGGCCAAGTCCCGAGCCGCTGGGGCTGTCGCCCGATGCATTCTCTTCAATCCGCTGTATCAGAAGCTCGCCCGGATCCCCCGTGGTGATCTCGGAAAGCAGATGCTGGAAGCGCTGCGCCGTTTCCTTGTCGACGAAATTGGAGACCTTGGCGCGAAAGGCATTGGACCCGACCGCGGCCTCGACGACGATTTCGCCGGAGGCTCGGAACTTCACCGCATTTTCGATGAGCTCGTTCGTCAGATAGCCGACATTGTGCCGTACCTCCTTGTAGAGGTTGCGGGATGTCCGATAGCGCAAGGCGACGAACTCGGCGACGAAATCCGAGGTCATCGCGCAGTGCTTCCAGCTCAAGTCGAGCGGGCCTTCGAACAGACGAAGCGTGGTCACGTTTTCGCCGGTACCGATGGCCAAGTCTGACATTCCATATAAGGTCGTCATCCGCCTACCTGTGTCTCATCACTACGACTGTTATATCATCGTGGATCTTCTGTGTGCCGATATGCGCCATCAGATCCTCGATAATTCCTGCTTTGACTTCCTCGGCGCTCTGGCCATGGCGACGACGCGCGCTTTCGCAAAGCCTCTCTATTCCGAAGAGCTCGCCGTCCAGTCCCTCTGCCTCGGTCACGCCATCCGTGTGGAGGATGATCATGTCGCCCTGGGCGAAGGCAATCTCCTGCGTCGCCACGAAGGGCGAAATATCGGGCTCCAAGCCAATCGGCAGGCCGAGGTCGAGTGTGTCGATCCGTTCGACGCACCCGCCGCTCCTGACGACGATGAGTTCCTCGTGCTGGCCCGAAAGCATCAGACGGCTGCCGTCATAGTCGAGGAAGGAAAGGGAGAGATGCTTGTTTGCGTTGGTTCTGACGATGTTCTTGTAAAGGGCGCGATTCACCCGGTTGAGGAACTGCGACGGGTCCATGTCGCCCGCCTCCTGCAACGCCCGCGCCACTGATTGAACCATCAGCATCAGCACGCCGCTTTCCAGGCCGTGGCCGGTCACGTCGCCGATGCCGATCTTCAGCCGCTCTCCGTCCCTTAGCACGTCGTAATAGTCGCCACCGACTTCGTCGGCGGGCCGCATGTAGGCGGCAATCTCGACGGCGGGAATTTCCTCGAGTTCACCGGCCTTCGGCAGGACCATCATCTGGATGCGGCGGGCGACGGCCAGTTCGGCGCCGAGGCGCAGGTTCTCGCTGCGCAATTGCTCGTTGAGCGCCGAGATCTGCAGGTTTGCCTCTTCGATCTCCTTCGTCCGGTCTTCGACGAGCTGCTCCAGGTTCTCGGTGTGGTAGCTGATCTGCTCGGCCATGCGGTTGAAGGCGGCGCCCGCTTCGCCCACCTCGTCGCGTGTCGGAATATCCACCCGGACGGAATAGTCCTTGGTCTGGATGCGCCGGGCCGCGTCGGCGAGCGCGCTGATGCCGCCGGTGATGCGCTTCGATATGGCGAACACCGCCGAAGTGACGAAAAGCAGCGACACGAGCAGCGCCAGGACCTGGTAAATCAGGATCCTGTTGGTCGCTTCCGTGATGCCGGCCTGCGCGGCGAAGAGCGAGGCATAGATCTCCCGCTCCGGCACGACGACGCCGAGCAACATGGACTCACGACGAACGGGGCCGGAGACCCACAGGTTCGACGGCTGCAGCTGTTTCAGGACGACGAGGTAGGGGACCTTCTCGCCGTTTTCATCGAGCAGGACATGCTGCAACAGGCCGTCCTGGTCCAGCGGCAACTTGGCGATTGCGGCCTGCGCGCTGTTGCGCAGCGAGCGATCGAGACCCGTCACGCCCCCGCCGCTGGTGTCGCTCGATGACTGAAGGCCGATCACCTTTTCGCCGACCGGGTTGATGGCGACTACATTGCCGTCCGACATGGTGAGGAAGCCGAAACCATTGTCGGCGACCCGGACGTTCTCGACGATCTCTGCCAACTGGTCGAGGGTGATATCGGCGCCGGCGGCACCCGCAACCCGGTCGCGGTCGCGCGACCATAAGGGCTGGAAGAAGCTGACGATCAGCTTGCCGGTGATCGCATCCGTATAGGGCGCCGTCTGGGTAATGTCGCTATTCACCGGGCGGGACGCGGGGTTCTTTGCCCACTGCTCCCACGAATCGTAAAGACCCGGAAAGAAAAACGGCCAGAACTCGGCCTGGTTATGGCCCGGATAAAGCCGGTCAAAGGTCTGGGCCTGATCCGTGTAGGGGGCGGTCCGAAAGATCGGCCGCTCCTTCGGGCCGATATAGTACATCTGCAGCTTCGATTGACCGTTGGCCAAGAGGCTTGGAGCGACCAGGTCGAGGACCGCGCTGTTCTCGATGTCCGTCTGAACCTCGGGCAAGGGGACGTGGTTGGCATCGAGCAGATATCCCCAGACGCTGACGACCGACAGCGGACCGGGGCGGTTCTGGGCCCATCCGCCTTTTTCGTCATAGGTGACGGTCACGGTGCCGGGGGCGCCGCGTGCCATTGCCTCGCCGATTTGCGACTCTCTAACGGGACGGTCGATCTGCGCCTGGAGTACGCCGGCAAGCGTGCCGACGTCGGAGTGCACCTGGTTGAGAAGCAGGTTGACGCGAGCGGCGGTCGTTTCCGCATAGGAGCGGATATAGTCCTGGTTCGCCTTCTCCAGGCCCTGGCCGACCTCTGTCGTGGCATCGCGGGACAGGCGTTGCACATTGAAGAGGGCCAGTCCCCCGGTCACGAGCAGGTCGAAGAGCACGGCGCCGCCGACGACAAGGATGAACTTGGCGCGGAAGGAGCGCAAACCGAGGCGGGTGGTCCCTTGGTCGAACGGCTTCATAGCGGCTTGCGCCCGGATGCTGCCCAGATCGGCCAGCCAGCGTAGCCCTTGGGGTGGAGGGCTGCGAAGATGTGATCGCGGAAGCCCTGGCGGAAGCGCTCGATGAATTCCGCAGGATCGCCACGCTTCACGGCCATCTCGCCGGCATATACATTCTCCCAGGCGGTAATGACATCGGCGAAGTCCTGCGGGTCCCCGTCGTGATTGGTGACCATGAAGGATTCGACGAGGATGTCGTCAAATCCCGCATCGGCGAGATAGCGGCGGCTCTTCGGCCCGAGTTCCACATCCATCTCGAAATGGCTGAACAGCTTGGCAACCTCGTTATAGGTCCATTGAATGCTCTGCGCTCGCGGCTCGCCAAGGCAGTGCGAATTCTTCTCGTTGGTGATGTACACGCGTCCGCCCGGCTTGCAGATCCGATAGAGCTCCTTCAACAGCAGGTCGGGCTGGTTGAAGATCTGCAGCGAGTGGCGACAGGTCACCAGGTCGAACTGATTGTCCTCGAGCAGCATCTCGGATGCGTCCCCATAGGAGTATTCGATATCCGAGATGCCGAAATTCTTCGCTACGTCGCGGGCATAGGCAAGGCTTGCCTTGGAGTGGTCGAGGGCCACGATGCGTGCCGGCTGGAATTCCTTGCGCACCAGCACGGCGAAATCGCCGATGCCGCAGCAGATGTCGGCCATGACGATCCCCGGGCGCATGCCGTGACGCGGCAGGATCTTGCGCTCGTGGCGCCACGTCATCTTGGTTTGCGTGCGCAGGATCGGAATGAAGCTGGTGTCCTCGACGAAGCTCTGGCCTGGATAGAATTTCGAATCGTAGACCTCGACCCTGATCTGCGGTTCGATCTTGCCGAGATGCCGAAACATCCGTTCGGTCCAGCCGACGACGCTCGATGTGACGACGACGAAGCGGATATCGGAACGCGTGCGGCAGGCGTCCAGAACCACGCGCGAAAAGGCGTGGAAGGCCGTATTGTTCATCTGCGCGAGGCGCTTCACGTTGATGTAGAGGACGCCGCGTGCCTCGTCGATGGCGTTCCTGAACATCGAAATGCTGTGAGCGATCTCGTCGACGGAGCGCGGCCGGATGACACCGGCAAAGGAGAACTCCTGGCTGTTGGCGTCGAACTCCGCCTGGAAGGGCGCTGCAAGCATTGCCGTACTCAACTCACTATTCCTTCAAGGGGGAGATCCACAATGATGGTGATCGACGGCGGGGCTTCTTCTTCGAGACGAATCTCGGCATCAAAATTGATCGCCAGGTCCAGGAGGACGACCTCCCGGCTTGGTCCAAGGTCGGAGGAAAGAGCGTCCAGATAACGGGCGTATGCGTCGTTCCTGTGAGTTCTCGCGACCGCTTCGCGGAAGAATTGTTGATGGCCGGGCGGGCATGGGAAGGAGAGCTTCACGCGCTCCTTGGGACCTTGCCGATAGACAGCGCAGCCGATGCGACCCTCCGGCGAGCCGCCGCGAAACGATACCTCCAGGAGCTCGTTGAGGGCAGAGGAGAAAAAATTCGAGTGCCGCAGGGGATCCGTCCGATTATGACTGATCATCCGCGCCATGTAGGTCGACAACTGATCGCAATGCTGCCAATCGGACAGGAAGGTCCCCATCTCCATCTCGAACTGGAGCAGCGGCTCGTACTTCATTTCCGCTGGCTGCCTTTGGGCTGCGTTCATACTGCTTTCTCCGACTACATGAGCGAGTCCTGATTCGCTCGCTCCCATGACTATAGCCGACCGGCTGCGTTGGCCAGAACTCTCTGGCCGTTTCAAGCCGTCAGGTCCTGAGAGCCCCCGCCATGGGCACGGCCGCCGACTTGCGCAGGAAATCGCCGATCGCGGCTGCCGGGAGCGGGAAGCCCAGGAAATAGCCCTGCAGCCGGTCGCAGCCCTCCTTCTGAAGCCAGGCGGCCTGTCCTTCAGTTTCGACGCCCTCGGCGGTGACGTCCATGCCAAGACCGTGGGAGAGCGCGATGATCGACCGGACGATCGTCTGGCTCTTCTCGTCGTGCTCAAGATCCTTGATGAAATACTGGTCGATCTTGATCGTGTCGAACGGGAAGTTCTTCAGGTAGCTCAGCGACGAATAGTAGGTGCCGAAATCATCGAGGGAAATCTGGACACCCAGCAAGCTCAAGGTGTTGAGCGTATCGAGATTGTTGGTGGTGCGCTCGAGCAGCACCGACTCGGTGATTTCCAGTTCGAGCCGGTCGGCGCGGATGCCGGTCAGGTCGAGGATCTGGGCGACGCGATCCGTAAGGCCCTCGCGCAGGAACTCCGCCGGCGACAGGTTGACCGCGACGGTGAAATGGGACGGCCAGGTCATCGCGGCCCGGCAGGCCTGCTCCAGCATCCACTGGCCGATCTCGCTCATGAGACCGTCGGCCTCGGCCATCGGAATGAACACGCTCGGCGGGATGATGCCGACCAGCGGATGGCGCCAGCGCAACAGCGCTTCGAAGCCAACCACCGAGGCGCGCGGCTTCACGAAGGGCTGGTATTCGATGAAGAACTGTCCCTCCTGAAGGGCCGAGCGCAGGCTGCGACGCAGCATTTCGCGCTGCTCGAGCACGATCAGCATCGAGCGGGTGAATGTCCGTGCCCGGCCCCGGCCATCCTTCTTCGCCGCATAGAGGGCGATGTCAGCGGCTTTCATCAATTGCTCGATTTCGTTGCCATCCGCAGGTGCGATGGCGATGCCGACGCTCGCTCCCACGAACAGGTTGATGCCGTCGACGGTGAACGGATCCTTGAAGGCGTTGACGATTGCCTCGGCGAGGCGCTCCGCCTCCCTCGGCTGGTCGAATTTCCATTGAATGACGGCGAATTCGTCGCCGGCCAGCCGATAGGCAACCTCGCGCTCCCGCAATACGCCCTTTATCCGCTCTGCCGCCATCTTGAGAACGGTGTCGCCGGCGCCGTGCCCGAGCGTATCGTTGATCGGTTTGAAGTCGTCGAGGTCGATCTGCATGAGCGCCAGTTTCGCCCCGCTCGGCACCGGCAGCGTGGCCCGCAACTGATCGCTGAACTGCCGACGGTTCGGCAGTCCGGTCAACACGTCATGGGTTGCCTGGTGAAGCAGGAGCGCGCGGTCGCTCTCGCTCTGGCTGGACGTCTCGCGGCAGGTGGAGTCGCTTTCCGCTTCCGCGACGCCGATGCCGTGCGCGGTGCGAAAGACCACCAGTGTGCGGTGGACGCGGCCTCTCGCGTCGGTGATCTCGATGCTGCGCGGAATACCGTTCGCCACGACGTAATCGACCGCGGTCTTGGTCTTTGGTGCCAGCAATTCCGGGTAGACGTGCCAAAGGGTCGTCTCCACCAGCGTGTCGACCGCATAGGCTTTCCTGTGCTTCGCCGTACAATCGACGAGATGGAAGCTCTCGTCGTAAAGGGAGACGAGCTCGTCGGTATGGGCGAGAAAGTCGCTCTCGGCGGAAGATGAGGCAGACTTCGTCGCATCCGTGTCAGGCATGCCGGCCTCCGTTGCCGTTCTATTTGCGCTCGTTTGAAGGGTGCCGCAAACGGCGGCAGTATCGCATTGTCCCCATTCAGTATTGTCGCTCAATTCAACCCTTCGTCCAGAAGTTATCGCGGCCATTTTCCCGGTCAATGCCGGGCGTTCGATGAGCAACCGTTTTCTGAAGGTGCCTCCGTCGGCCCGCCCCATCGAAAAACGCTCGGTTTTGCGGGGTTAAAGCTTGGCTTTTTTATGTTCGCACTGCCGAAGCCTGCAATATTGAGGGTTGTTCAACGCTGAATGACGGTAAATTCTGATGCGTGTCAGCATGGATGAGTTTCGCTGGACAACGAGCAGGGACGGCCAAGGTGATCCTCAATCATCGTATTACGCGTATCTCGATCGGCATTCTGCTCCTGGCGCTTGCCATCGCCGTCCTGCTGCCCGGGTTGACCGGCTATACCAGCCTGGATGGCACGGTCAACGCCCGCTTTGCCGTCATCAATGCGCCGATCGATGGCGAGATCGCCAAGCCTCCGCCGCGAATCGGCACGCCGGTGACGGAAGGCGAAACCATCGCGATCATCCGCAACGAGCGCGTCAACCGCTCCATCCTCGCATCGCTTCGCGCAGAGCAGGGCACCGCGCGCGAGCGCGTCGCGGCCCTGCGACGGGAGCGGGACGAACTCGCCCTGCTGCGCGACGAGCTTGCACAACGGCTGGGCGTCTTCCAGAGCGCGACCATCGCCAGCCTCGAACGGCAACTGCGGATTCTCGAGAAACGCGTCGAGGTGTCGCGCGCCCAGGACGTGGTGGCCAAGGTCGACCTCGACCGCCGGCAGGAACTGGAGTCGAAGGGGATCTTCACGCGCAAGATGGTGGAGGCGGCCGAGGCCGCCGGCGCTGCAACGGGCGGCGAGGTCGAGATCAGCAACCTCACCGTCGACTTGCTGCAGCAACGCCTCGATGCGCTCCGCCAGGGCATTTTCGTCATGGGCGATGGCCAGAACGATGTGCCTTATTCCCGGCAGCGCCAGGACGACGTGATCGTTCGTATCAACGATCTCAACACCCGAATAGCAGAGAACGAGACGCGGGCCAGTCAGACCGAGCAGCAGGTGATCGAGGAGGACAAGCGTGTCCGCAATCTCGAGCAGGCCACGGTTCCTTCGCCATTCAGCGGCGTCGTTTGGAGCCGGAACATCGTCGGCGGCTCGAATGTCATCCTGAACAACGAGATGATGCGCATCCTCGACTGCCGTGAACTGTTCGTCGATATTCTCGTTCCCGAGGTCGACTACGACGAGATCTATCCCGGCCGCGAGGCGGAGGTCCGGCTGTTCGGTCGGGCAGAGGTCTTCAAGGGCCGGGTCCAGGCGGTCAAAGGCAGCTCCGCGGTCGTCGAGAAAGACTCGCTTGCCGCCAACGAGCCGCAAACCAACGAGCGCAATGCACGAATCCGCGTCGCGCTGACGCCGTCGGCGCTCAACACCGACTCCGCCAATTTCTGCCAGGTGGGGCGAACGGCGCAGGTGCGCTTCTCGAAACGCAATATCCGTCTTACACAGTGGTTTGAAAGCCTGTGGTTCAATCTCTTCTAGCACTGGCGCCGACCCTCCTGGTCATCGCCTTCTTCCTGCTCGGGCCATCCAATTGGTCGCGTCGTAGAAGCTGGGCGCGGGCGATCACCTGTGCTTTCGTGGCGGTCGTGGCGCTGCGCTACATGGTCTGGCGCCTCACCGAAACCGTTCTGCCCTATCCGAATGACGGCGCCAATTTCTATTGGGTCTGGTTCGTGTTCGCCGTCGAGCTCCTCGCCTTTTCCGAGGTCGTGCTGTTCCTCATCCTGATGAGCCGCTCTGTCGACCGCAGCGCCGAGGTGGACCAACTCGCGTTGAGGTTCTTCGCGCGGCCGGAAAGCGCGCTGCCAAGCGTCGACATTTTCATACCGACCTACAACGAACCTCTTGACGTGCTGGAACGAACGATCGTCGGGGCGCTGGCGCTCGACTATCCGAAGGACAAGCTTGCGGTCTATGTGCTCGACGACGGGCGGCGCGACTGGCTCAAGACCTTCTGCGAGGGGCGGGGCGCCGTCCATGTGACGCGCAGCGACAACGCCCATGCCAAGGCCGGCAACATGAACAATGGCTTGCGGGTCAGCTCCGGCGACTTCGTCGCCGTCTTCGACGCGGACTTCGTGCCATATCGCCATTTCCTCAAGCGGACCTTGCCGTTCTTCCAGGACGAGACCATCGGCATCGTGCAGACGCCGCAGCATTTCTTCAACGTCGATCCGGTGCAATCCAATCTAGGCCTCGAAAATATCTGGCCGGATGAGCAGCGCCTGTTCTTCGACGAGATCGCACCGAGCCGCGACGGCTGGGATGTGAGTTTCTGCTGCGGCTCCTGCTCGATCGCGCGCCGCGCGGCGGTCGATACGATCGGCGGCTTCCCGACCGAGTCGATCACCGAAGACCTGCTGACGACGCTTTCGATGCTCAACAAGGGTTACAAGACCCGCTATCTGAACGAACGGCTGTCGATGGGCCTGGCAGCCGAGAACCTGACCGGCTATTTCGTCCAGCGCGAACGCTGGTGCCAGGGCGGAATCCAGACGCTCTACCTGCATAACGGTCCCTTGCGCGGGCCGGGCCTCTCCCTCTTCCAGAGGGTTATGTTCCTGCCGATGTCCTGGCTGGTGCAATACCTGGTCCGCTTCGCCGTGCTCCTTGTTCCGATCGTCTATCTCTGGTTCGGCGCGCTGCCGCTCTATTTCACTAATGTCGCCGACTATGTTTCGAACCAGGTGCCGCTGCTGACCGCCTATTTCCTGCTGATGCTCTGGCTGGCGCCCACCCGATACCTGCCCCTGGTCTCCACCGCCGTCGGGACGTTCGCGACCTTTCGCATGCTGCCGACGGTGCTTTCGAGCCTGATGCGGCCGTTCGGCAAACCCTTCAAGGTGACCCCGAAGGGCAGCGGCAATGAGGAAAACCTGTTCGATGCCTATACGTTTATTTGGATTGCCGCTTTCATCGTCGTCACGGCGGCGGGATTGCTGATCAACATCGTCCCGGAGACCGCGCATATCGAGGGGTCGTTCTCGACGGTCGCGGCGCTCTGGTCGGGCATCAACATCGTCGTGCTCGTCATCGCCTCGCTGATCTGCTTCGAGAAGCCGCGCCGCCTCCTCCAGTCCTTCAAGCTCGATGAAGCCGCGGAGGTCGATGGCGGCGCGGCGCGCCTGGTCAGCCTTTCGCTCGACAAGGCGGTCGTGGCGGTGCCGACCGAAACACGGTTCAAGTCGACGCGCGTCACCCTCAATCTCGATGGCTTCCCGCCGCTTCAGACGGAACTGAAGCAGGTGACGCAGCGGCGCGGCGACATCAGCCGTTCCGGCGACAGGCGGCGCTATTACCTGCATCTCCATTTCGACTTGCGCGGTTTCGAGCGCGACAAGATGATCATCAAGCTCTACACCGGCAACTATTCCCAGGACGTCCCGGACATCGACAAGGTGGCGGTCTCGGTGAACCTGCTGTTGCGGGCCTTCGGGCGAACGCGCACGGCCTAGACCTCTGACCCTAGCTCGGACTTTTTCTACCGTGCGGCGGCGGGCGCTTGTCCAGTTGCAGCGAAAGCTGCACGCCGTGCTTCAGCGTGGGCAGGGGAAGACCCAACTGAATATGTCCGAATGTTTGCCGCCGCCGTTCCTGATCCCGCTCTCGCTGACGGCGGGCCGCGGCGACCGCGGCCATTGCACGCTCGATGACTTGCTCCGTGTGGGTCATTGAAGCCTCCGGATTTGTTCATGTTATGTTCTCACTTGCGAGTAGGCGTGTCAACAGGCCTCAAAGCGGGTTTTGCCTGAAGCGGTTCACCGACGGCATCGCGACCAGAAAGGGCGCCGCTGCGGAAAACAGGTCGTTGATCCCGTTGAACGCCAACGCTTTTAGGCTTGCGGATTGCCGCGCTGGTATGGTTTGAGTTTTGTGCAGAGGCTGCCTCTGCAGCGCCGTGCGTGGGGTCGGGCGCATTTGGGTCGATGCAGCACTTATTGCTGCATCGTTCCATGGGTCGGCTCGGATCACGCGAATCACGCAGCAGCCAGCACGGTGGACGGATCGGATCGTGGATCGAAAAACCAATCTGAAGGACGTCGCGCGCGAGGCAGGGGTCTCGCTCAGCACGGCGTCGCACGCCCTGAACGGTACCGCGCCGCTGACCGTCGAGGTGCGCGAGCGGGTGCTCGAATCCGCCCGTCGGCTCGGCTATCTCGAAAACCGGCGGAAAAAAGCGACGATCGCCACCGTGCGCGTCGTTCTGCTTGCCTTGACGAGTGATGCGGCGCCGCAGAGCGACCTCAACATGGTGAGCTGGACGATCCTCAACGGCGTGCGGCGCGAATGCGAGAGGCGGGGGATCCGCATCGTCCCTTTCGTCAGCGCCAGCACCCGCCTCGATCCCGCCGAGGTTCACCAGGCGGCCGTTGACGAGAACGTCGATGGCATCCTCGTCCTGAACGACGACCGGCCGGAACTCATCCGGGCGCTTTCCATGCTCGAAAAGCCGATGGTCATCCTCAATGGCGAGGATCCCTCGATGCTGGTCGACACGGTGACGGTCGAAAACCGTTTCGGCGCGCGGCTCGGCACCGAGCATCTGCTCTCTCTCGGCCACCGCCGCATCCTGCACCTGACATGGCAGGGGCGCACGACGATCCGCCGGCGCTACGACGGCTATGTCGATGCCCATCTGGTTGCCGGCCTGCCGGCACCGGAGAACATGGTCGTGGTCGCGGAAAGCTACGAGCCGCGCCATGGCGAGCAGGTGATCCGTTCCCTTCTGAAAGCGGACGGCAGGCTCAGGGGCGCCACGGCAATCTTCTGTGCGGCCGATAACCTGGCGCTCGGCTGCCTGGAGGCGCTTGCCGCGGCTGGCATCCGCGTGCCGGAGGATATTTCGGTGCTCGGCTTCGACGACATCGTGCCGGGCGAGTTCAGCACGCCGCCGCTCAGCACCATCCAGATGCCGGCCGACCGCCTGGGCGCCGCCGCCCTTTCGCTGCTCGAGCAACGCCTGATCGCCAACGACCCGCTGCGCCCGGCGCATCGGCTCGAGCTCGGTTGCCGAGTGATCCTGAGGGGCAGTATCGCGCCGCCGCGGAGGTAGGGCGGAAAAGTCACGTATCCTCGGAGGCGCGCAGCGCGGCACCCCTTCTCATCGGACTCGAGCCGCTTCAAGAAGCCCCTACTTCATCCCCGTGCCGGCAATGCCGGTGGTGATGTAGCGCTGCAGGAAGAGGAACACCAGCGTCACCGGGACGAGGCTCAGGAAGGTCATCGCCAGAATATAGTGCCATTGCACAGAGAACTCGCCCTGGAAGGCGTTGAGGCCGACCTGCAGGGTGAAGTTCTCGCGGCTGCTCAAGACGATCAACGGCCAGAGGAAGTCGTTCCACCGCCAGAGCACCGAGAAGATCGCCAGAACGGCGAGCGCCGGGGCGGTCAGCGGCAGGACGATGCGCCAGAAGATGCGGAACTCGCTTGCCGCATCGACCCGCGCCGCTTCGATCAGCTCGTCCGGAATGGTGAGCATGTATTGCCTGAGCAGGAACACGCCGGTCGGCGAGGCGACCGTCGGGATGATAACCCCCCAGAGATTGTCGACGAGGCCGACGCCGACGATGACGAGATAGGCCGGCACCATCACCACCGTGAGCGGGATCATCATCGTCGAGATGATCAGCACGAAGATCGTCTTGTCGCCGCGGAAGCGATATTTCGACAGGGCGAAGGCCGCGAGCGCGTTGACGATCAGCGTCAGGAGCGTCGCGATGAAGGTGACGAAGACCGAGTTCTTGAGGAAGGTCAGGAAGCTGAAGCGGGTCAGCGGATCCGTGTAGTTCTCGGTCGCGACCGTCAGTCGCTGGACCGGAGAAATGGTCCTGGTGTCGACGCTGACGGGCGTCCCGGGATTTTCAGGATCGACCATCTGCGCCTTGAGCCCGATGCGGCGGACCATCGCCATTTCGCGGGTCTCGCCATCGACGGTCACGTTCCAGAGGCTCAGGGGCTTGTCGAAGCCCTGGACCTCCATCTGCACGGCCGCCCGCGGCAGCAGCGTCGGCGGGAAGCGGGTGATCTCCGCCTCGGGTTTGAGCGAGGACATTCCGGCCCAGAGGACCGGGACGAGCACGGCGAGCGTGCCGCCGATCAGCCACAGCCAGGAGAGGACGTCGGTGATGTCGATCCGGCCGGCGCGCCGGGTGCGGGTAAAAAAGCCGATGGCACTGACATTGGCGGACATGATCAGGACTCCACCTTCTTGCCGAGGCGCAGCTGCGCCAGGGTGAGCACCAGAAGCACCAGTCCCATCAGGACGGAGGCGGCCGAGGCGAGCCCGAACAGCCGGAGGTCGCCGGCAAAGGCCATCTGGTAAATATACTGGACGAGGAACGTATTGGCCGTGCCCGGACCGCCGCCATTGGTCAGCACCCAGGCCTCATCGAAGATCTGCACCGAGCGGATCATCAGGAGGATCAAGACGACGAGCAGGTTCGGGCCGAGCAGCGGCAGGGTGATGCGGAACAGGGTGCGCGACGGCGTGGCGGCGTCGATCGCCGCCGCCTCGTAAAGGTCCTTGGGGATTGCCTGCAGTCCGGCGAGCAGGATGAGCGTATAGAAGCCCATGTGGAACCAGACGGAGACCACGACGACGAAAAATCGGGACCAGCCGACGTCGAGAAGGAAAATTTCCGGCGGCACGCCGAGCATCTGCAGGAAGACATTGAGCAGCCCATTGCGATCGAGGAACCATTTCCAGATCAGGCCGATGACGACGGGCGACAGCAGGACCGGATAGAAGAACATCGCCCGGAAGAAGCCGCGTGCGGCGATCGCCCGATTGAGGATCAGCGCCGTGACGAGGGCGACCAGGAGCGTGGCGGCGACATTGAAGCCGACGAACCAGAGCGTGTTCCAGATCGCCGTCCAGAAGAGCGATTCCTCGCAGCTTCCCGGCACGAGATAGCTGTCGCAGGTCATCAGCTTGCGGAAATTGTCGAGGCCGACGAAGGGGCGGTTGGAGATTAAGAGCTCGGTGCCGCCGGTAAAGGCGTAGCCGATGGCGATGGCGATCGGCAGGAAGGTGAAGATGCCGAAGAGCACCAAGTTCGGTGCGAGGAAGACATAGGGCATCCCCCCTTTGCCGATCAGCCGTTCGACGGCGTTGATCGGCGCTTCGAAGAGCGCCATGACGAGGTCGAGCGCGCGGTCCGCGAATCCTGTCGCCCTGGCCATCTTCAGGCCCTCCCGTGCCCGGCGCGGGCGAGCGCCAGCTCGCTTGCCGGATCGAAGACATGCAGGCGGCCTTCAAGCGGCACAATCTTCAGGATGGCGCCTGGCGCGGGCGCGAAATGGCCGGCCTGGTGGACGATGACCTGTTCGGATTGTCCCTGGAGGTTGCCGTAGACGTAGGTCTCGGTGCCGAGGCTCTCATGGTACTGGACCTCGAAGGGCAGGCCTTCGCCGTCGGAAAGGCCGAAATGCGCGGGCCGGACGCCGGCAAGAACCTCCTGTCCTGAGGTGACGGTGGCGGGATCGACGTCACTCCGCAGCAAAGTGCCGTAGCCGACGTCCACCAGAGCGCCGCCATCGTCGCCGATCACGATCCTGCCTTTCAGGATGTTCATGCGCGGCGAGCCGAGGAAGCCCGCGACGAAGAGGTTGCGCGGATGGTCGAAGAGCTCCAGCGGCGTTCCCACCTGCTCGATGCGTCCGGCCCTGAGCACGACGATCTTGTCGGCCATGGTCATCGCCTCGACTTGGTCGTGGGTGACATAGATCATCGTCGTTTGCATCTCGCGATGCAGCTTGGTGATCTCGGCACGCGTCTGGACGCGCAGCGCCGCGTCGAGGTTGGAGAGCGGCTCGTCGAAAAGGAAGATGTCGGGGTCGCGCACGATCGCCCGGCCGATCGCCACGCGCTGACGCTGCCCGCCGGAAAGCTGCTTCGGCCGGCGGTCGAGATAGGGCTCGATGGCCAGCATCCGGGCGGCCTCGGTGATCCGCGCGTCGATCTCGGCCCGCTTGAACTTCAGGTTCTCAAGGCCGAATGCGAGGTTCTTGCGCACACTCATGTGCGGATAGAGGGCGTAGGACTGGAAGACCATGGCGATCTTTCGCTCCGCCGGCGACAACGCGCTGACATCCCGCCCGCCGATGGCGATCGCTCCGGAAGTGACGTCCTCGAGACCGGCGATGATGCGCAACAGGGTCGACTTGCCGCAGCCCGACGGCCCGACGAAGACGACGAACTCGCCATTGTCGATCTGAAGGTTCACGTCGTGCAGGACGTCAACCGCGCCGAACGACTTGTTGAGGTTCTTAAGCTTGAGATCTCCCATCGCCTGCTCCCGGTAGATCACCATGGTTTGGGCCTTTGCCCGAAAATCATGGACGTGATCGAGTCTGATAAGTTGGAGCGGGATGCGGGCGGAAACCGCGCCGCGCCGCGCCGTCAATTCGTCTCTTCGACGATATCCTTTGCATTCCAGCCTTCCGGCAGAGGCGCCGGACGCTTGACCGCCACGTCCTGCGCGGTCAGCCCCTCGACGCCTTTCAGAAAGACCGCCGGCATCCCGCCGGGGTAGTCGGGAAGCCCGACGATCCGACCGTCGGCGCCGCGCGTCCAGGCATTGGCACGCCCCTCCGCCTCGGTGCTCAGGGCGATGTCGGCAAAGGTCGGCCTCAGATCATAGCGAAGGCCGGTGCCGAGCGCCCCGGGCTCCTGGGAAAGCCTGATGCCCCGGAGCGCGACATTGTGGATGCCTGCTTCGGAGGTGGAGACGAGGTTGATCGCTCCCTCCATGCGGCCGGTGATCTCCTCCACGATCAGGTTCTCGACGGCACCCGCGTGGCGCTCCGGGCGGCGATCGACCACTGTCACCGTCAGCGCCTCGCCGGAGCCCCAGAAGCCGTCCGGCGTTTCATGGCAATCGACCTCGACGCGCGAGAAGCGGACGTTTCGCATGTGGCCGCCGTCGCGCGAGAACAGCCCGAGCCCGCGGTTGGAGTCGCTGACTTTGCAATCCTCGAAGACGACATTGTCGAAATCGCCATGAGATTCCGTTCCCAGTTTCAGCGCGCAGCTCAGGCTCGAGACCGTGCAGCGGCGGACGGTTATATTCTCGCACACCCCGATCGCCTTGCTGTCCGGCCCCGCGCTCGTCTTCAGGCAGATGCCGTCATCGGCCGTGGAGATGGCGCAATCCTCGATCAGCACGCGACGGCAGGCGTCGAGCACCATCCCGTCGGTGTTCGGCAGCCGCCGGTCGTTGGTGATCGTGACATTGCGGATCACGATGTCCTCGCAATCAGCCAGATGCAGGGTCCACATCGGCGAGCCCGTTACCTGAAACCCGTCGAGCGCGACGGTCCGGCAGCCCTCGAAGACGACTACGCGGGGGCGGAACTCCGATGGGACGAAAGTGCCGACGGTCGGGTCGTCGCCGGCGATGAAATGTTCGCCACCCGCCTCGATCCGTCCCGGGCCGGTGATCCGCACGTTGTCGCCGTTCCGGGCGACGATCATGCCCCTGTTGGACTTTTCGGCGATGACGCCGACGGTCGTGTCGCGATAGGCTTCATAATCGGGGATGGGGCGAAGCAGGGCGCCTTCGGCCAGATGCAGTTCGACGCCGCTCTTCAGCAGCAGCCCGCCCGCCACGTGTTCGCCGGCCAGTAGCGACACACGGCCGCCGCCGCGGGCGGACGCCGCGTCGATCGCCGACTGGATCTCTGCAGTCGCGTTGCGGCCGGTCGCTTCTATGCTGAACTGCTGCGGCGTCGTCACGACTTTGCGTCCTCCTCGAGAAGGACATCGATCAGCAGCAGCATGGTCAGCGCCTGGCCGTAAGGGGTCGGCAGGTTGGGAATGCGCCGGTAGAAGTCGAGGTCGTGGCCCATCGGGGTTCCGTCCGAGACGCCCTGGACGACGCCTTCCGCGTCGATCTGGCCAAGCACCGCCATCAGGGCGCGATCGGCGTGAGCCCGGTCTTCCTGTTTCAGGATGCCGGCTTCGATGCCGCGCAGGATGCCGTAGGCGATGCCCGCGGTGGCGGAGGTCTCGACAGGCGAGGTAGGGTCGTTGACGAGCGTGTGGAACATGCCGTCGTCGCGCTGATGACGTTTCAGGGCGCGGACCTGGCTGGCAAGCACATTGGCCAGGAACCGCTTGTCGCTCGGGTTGAGCGAGGGCACCAGCTCGAAGAGCTCGGGGATCGCGACGGTGATCCAGGCATTGCCGCGCGCCCAGAAGGCCCTGGCGAAGTTGTGGCGGCCGTTAAAGGTCCAGCCGTGATACCAGAGTCCGGTGGCCGGATCGGAGAGATAGCGCGTGTGTACCATGAACTGGTAGACCGCCTCGTCGATCCAGTCGCGGCGATCGCAGATCACCCCGGCGCGGGCGAGGAACAGGCAGGCCATGAAGAGCGTGTCGTCCCAGAGCTCGCCATCGTTCAGCCGCTCCTTGACGACGTGCTGGAAGCCGCCGTCCTCGGTCTTGGGCAGCTTGTGAACGAGCCAGTCGGCCCAGTCCTCGACAAGGGCGCGGAAGTCGGGCCGATCGACATGCTCGGTCAGGATGACCAGCGGCAGCATCGGCGACGAACTGTTGATCTGGCGCGGCGGCAGGCCGCGGTCGATCTGCCAGGCATACCAGGCGACGAGATCGTCGATTGCCTTGCGATCATCCGTGGCCAGCGCCCGGCGCAGGAAGCCATAGAGACCGACGCCGACTTCCCAATCCCATTCGTCGAACTGGATGCCGCCGGCATGCTCGGCCCCGACGAGGCCCTCCTTGATGCCCTTTAGCCGACTGAAGGCGGCGGCGACCTTGTCGATCTTGGTCTTGAGCGTCGATCGCTCGATGCTGATCTGGTTCATCTGCATGGCCCACTCATGAATAGAAGAGACGGTCCGCCCTATCGGCGAGACCCGTGCTGTCGAAGGTGATTTCGGCCTTTGGTTGTGTGT
The DNA here is from genome assembly GCF_001461695.1 of Sinorhizobium fredii USDA 205. Classification (GTDB taxonomy): domain Bacteria; phylum Pseudomonadota; class Alphaproteobacteria; order Rhizobiales; family Rhizobiaceae; genus Sinorhizobium; species Sinorhizobium fredii. Next base: position 316,629 of record NZ_AUTC01000146.1, read on the forward strand.
GCTCGAAGGCCAGAGCTTCCCCGCCGAGTGAGAAGGCGCCGTCATAGGAAAGCCGTAACTCCGGGCGTCCCGGAGGGGTGGCCGAGAGCAGGCGCCGCTCGTGGTCGAAGCCTACGACAGTCGAGAGAATCCGCTCGCGGAAGCGCTGGAAATCGCTGTCGTTGCCGCATCCGATCGCGCCAATCCAGCCGCAGAGGCGCCCCTCGGAGCGGGCCTCCCGTCCGGCGGTGGCACCCGTCGTGACCATGGTGATGCCGTTGGTGGCGTGAAGGGCGGCGAAGCCGGCGCCAGAGCGGACGATCAGCCAGTTGTCCTCGACGAGGATCTCGTCGAGCCCGTCCCGGCCGAGATAGGCGTGCGTCCAGCCGTTGCGATGATCCTGCGTGTCGAAGATCACCAGCGCAAGGTCGCGGAGCTGGGCGACGCGCGGCAGGATGCCGCTGCCCGCCCAGTAGGAGGGCCGCTGGCTGCCCCAGGGGTCGTCCTCGCCCGGATGGTTCACCCAGAGCCGGGCCATCGGGTGGCCCGCAAGGCGGATGTCCATGACATGCTGCTGGTGTCCCTTCCGGCCAGTCTTGTGGTCGACGACGGTCGAAAGCTGTGCCGCCTCGTTCTTGAAGAGAATGAGCTTGCCTTCATCCAGCCCCTGCGCATAGCGGGCCTCGATGGCGCGACCGGGCTCCAGCCGCGCCAGCCGCGAGAGATGGGCCGGCGGGACATAGTTCGAGCAGCAGAACATCGGCAAAGAGGCGACGCCACCGTTCAGCCATCCCTCGCCGAAGGCGACCGCCGCGAAAGGCGCGAGCTCGGTCAGCGGCCCGGCCCGCAGTTCCTTGTCATAGGCCCGCCCCTGCGAGCCCGCCGGCACGCCGACAAGCGTATGGAGCGCGATCATTTCGAAGATCAGGTCGAGCTGATGCCGGGCGCGGCCCGCAAGCTCCGGCTCCGCCCAATGTTCGAGCGCCAGAAGGCCGATAAAGTCGATCGGGTAGTAGGCGGCCGAGTTCCATTCCGCCAGCCCGTGCGCCTCGACGCTGTCGAACCATCGGTGAAGGCGTGCCCTGGCGAGCGCCGCCTGCTCGCGTCCGCTCCGTCCGGAAGCCTCGAACACGGCATCCGGCAGGGACTCACCGGCCAGCAATTGGCTCGCATGGAAGCACAGCACATGGTTCTCGCTCCAGAACCACATGACGTCGTTGCCGGGTTCGTCCACCCAGTAGCGGTAGCCGAGGACTGATGACCGGATCTTCTCGACGGTCTCCGGGCCAAGGCGGTCTCCATAGGCGCGCACCAGCCAGAGTAGCGGCACCATGACGAAGTCGGAGCAATCCTCGCGACGGTCGATCGATCGCAGCGTCGCTGCGATGAGGCGGTCGATCGTTGCCCGGTCGGCGCTGCCGGCAGCAACCATGGCGAGGGCCCGGCCGATGCGTTCGGCGCCGTGAGCGGCGCTGAAATCGAGGGCGGCCTGCTTTCGCTCTGCGATGATCCCGGCTGTTGGGGCCGGCGAAAGCCGGCTGAGGAAGGCGGCGTCGATGACCCGGGTGACGGTGCCTGCACCGGATCCGATCGTCAGCCGCACACCGTGATAGCCGTCCGGAATGCCGAGCGTTTCGGGGATGGCAAGCCGCGTCTCGGCCGCGCCGAGCGTTGCCGCCACCCGCGCCAGAACGGCCCGATCATGGCCGTGGCTCACGACCTCGACGAGCACCGGCAGGTCAACTTCGGGCGGGGCGTCGAAGACAAGCTCGAGCGCCGAACCGACGAAGACATCGCGGCTCGGCCGGACGTCGCGCACGAGCGCGGCAAGACGGCTGACTTCATCGCCGTCGAGGGGGACCGGCAGGACGACCGTCAGCGGGGCCTCATCCAAGAGCTCGAGTTCGAAGAACCAGATTGTGTCCCTTTCGGCGAGATCCTCCGTGTGAAGCAGGATCTCGTTTTCGCCGGCTGCAAGATCGAGCGTCACGTCGGAGGTGCTTTCGACATTGCGGCGGAACGGCTCGAAACGAACCTGCTCCACGCCGTTCACCCAAATGCGGACGCCGCCGCAAGTTCGAAGCCTCAGGTGAAGCCGGCGCGGCGCATCGGTGCGGAAGGTGCCCTTCAGCCAGCGGCGGATATGGGTCGGCACATGCCAGAAGCCGGTGAATTCGACGCGGCGGTTGGAGCCCGGCAGGTTCAGATGCGCGGCCGGCCAGTCGCCGTCCGGCTCGATCGCCCGGCCGACCATCTCGGCCCAGAAGGCTTTGCGGCAGGGCAGGTCGCCGACATCGACGAAGCCGTTGATGAAGCGATAGTTGACGCGGTCTTCCGCCGGCGCCGCGATGCCGGGGAAGTCTCTGCCGCTCAGATCGGAGACGATCCAGGCGGTGATCGTCTCGCCCTTTAAGACCTCATAGGTCGGATCAAGAGACACTGCCGCAACCGGGGAATTGTCCATCATAGACCGCCTCCCGTCGATCGTATGAAAATATTTTCATTTGTGGCGAAAACGGCGTCTAAAGCGCGTCGCCGTGAAGTTGCCTCAAAACAAACAGCTTGACGTTTGTCCTGTCAAGTCGCAAAAAGGTGAAAATCGAATTTGGGAGAGGAGCTCCGGTTCGGTTTGTGAAAATGTTTTCATGAGGAGGAATGCGCATGTCGAAGCTCTTTTCAGGCGTAGGTGCACTGGTATTCGCCGGTTTTGTCGGAGTGGGCGCGGCTCATGCCGAAACCAAGACGATCACCTTCCTGTTCACCGATGACGACCAGGGCTATGTCCAGCGCATGGCCGAACTCAGCAAGGAGTTCGAGAGCACCCATCCAGACGTGAAGGTCAATTTCGTTTCGTCCGGCTATGACGCTGTTGCCAAGCAGCTGCCGGTGCAGCTTGCGGTCGGCGAAGGTCCCGATCTCGCCAAGATCACCGACTGGCAGCTTGCGCCCTATTACCTGGATATGCGCCCCTACATGAAGGATCCGGAGGCTTACGCCAAGCTCCACGGCGCCAGCCTCGAGCAGCTCCGCCTGCCGAACATCAACGAGCCGAACTCCATCAACGGCTATGTGGCGTCGCAGACGCTCAACCTCCCCTTCGTCAACAAGACGCTGTTCGAGCAGGCCGGCGAGCCGCTGCCCGGACCGAAGGCGACGCTGAAGGAAATCGTCGAGGCCTCGGCTCGGGTCGCTAAGGCGACGGGCGTCCAGGTGCCGTTCACCATGGACCGCTCCGGCCACCGCTTCTCGGGTGCGGCCTTCTCCTACGGTTCGACCTATGTGAAGGACGGCAAGTTCAGCTTCCCGGACGAGGCGGCGAAGAAATACATCGCCGACGTCTATTCCTGGACCCAGGATGGCTCCTTCCCCAAGGAGATGTGGGGCGCGGCCGGCGGATCGCAGTACAAGAACATGGGTGACGAGTTCGTCAACGGTAATGTCGTGACCTATCTGGCCGGCAACTGGATGGTCAATCCGTTCCAGACGAAGATCGGCGATGCCTTCGATTGGACGGCGATCAACGCGCCCTGCGGCGAGGCCGGATGCTACGCCATGCCCGGTGCCACGGCGATCGTCGGCTTCAAGCGGACCAAGCATCCCGAGGCGGTGGCCGAGTTCATCGAATTCCTCGGCTCAGAGAAGATCCAGCGGGAAATTGCCGAAAACTACGTCATCCTGACCGGCGCCGACATCAAGGACCCGCAGTACAAGCTTTCCAGCGAGAACGCCAAGTCCGCCATGGCGGTATTCCTGGACAACAAGAAGAACGTGCCGCAGGCGGCGCGCGACTTCGAGCGCCAGAAGGGTGGGTCGGCGATGTACCAGCAGATCGTGCAGCGCATGAGCCAGCTGATCGTCGGCGAACTGTCGCTCGAGGAAACCTACAAGGTCCTGGAGGACGACGTCCGCAAGATCAACGAGGCACGGGCGACGCAGTAAGCCGCCAATCTCATCAAGCCTCCCAGGCTGGACGACGTGCCTGATCGCGGGCACGTCGTCTCTCGCGCTCAAAGCAATAAGAGGAAAGCCATGCAATCGTCCATAACTGTCCGCCACGCGGTTCACTATACGCAGTCGGAAGCGATGACCGGAAGCGAGTTGCGGCAGAACTTCATGATCGAAGAACTGTTTACGCCGGGGAGCGCGAACGCCGTCTACACGCATTACGACCGGTTGCTCCTTATCGGAGTGATGCCGGAGCGGGACGCAATCACCTTGGGCGAGGGTATGTCCCGCGTCGTCGGCGGGGAATTCCTGCTGGAACGACGGGAAATGGGGCTGATCAACATCGGCGGCGCAGGGATCGTGCGGGCGGACGACGCGGTTTTCGAAGTCGGCTTCCAGGACGCGCTCTATCTCGGCATGGGGACCAGGAACATTTCCTTCGAGAGCGCCGATCCTGCGGCGCCCGCCAAGTTCTATATCAACAGCGCACCGGCGCATGCCGCCTTTCCGGCCCGGCATATCCGCAAGGCGGAAGCGATCGAGCTCAACCTCGGCGACGGGCAGACCTCGAACAAGCGGACGCTCTACCAATATATCCATCCGGATGTCGTTGAGAGCTGCCAGTTGCTGATGGGGATGACGCGTCTCGAACCGGGCAGCGTCTGGAACACGATGCCGGCGCACACGCATGACCGGCGCATGGAGGCCTATCTCTATTTCGAAGTGCCGAAGGATGCTTTCGTAGTCCACCTGATGGGGCGGCCGGAAGCGACGGGTCATCTGATCGTCCGGAACGAGCAGGCGGTCATCTCGCCGCCCTGGTCGGTTCATTGCGGCGCCGGAACCTCGTCCTATGCCTTCATCTGGAGCATGGCCGGCGACAACAAGTCCTTCAAGGACATGGACTTCGTGCCGATGGGAGATATCCGATGACCGCTGGCGCCGGCCTTTTCGACCTCTCCGGAAAGCGTGCGCTGGTCACCGGGGCGCGCACCGGCCTGGGGCAGGGCCTGGCTCTGGCGCTTGCTTCGGCTGGCGCCGACATCATCGGGCTGGGGTCGCAGGAAATGCCCGAGACGCGTCGTGCAGTCGAGGCACTCGGAAGGCGGTTCGAAGAGGTCGTTTACGATCTGCGCGACCCGAGCGGCATTGCGGAGATGTTCGCCGGCCTCGTCGAAGACGGCGCGGCGGTTGACATCCTGATCAACAATGCCGGTCAGATTCGCCGGTCCGACTTCACCGATTTCACGGAAGAGGATTGGGACGACGTCCTCAACATCAACCTGAAGAGCACCTTCGTGCTCTCGCAAGCGGTCGTCCGGCATATGCTCGAACGCGGCATCAAGGGGCGGATCGTCAACATCGCCTCGCTGCTCTCCTTCCAGGGTGGAATCCGCGTCGCCTCCTATACGGCCTCCAAACATGCCGTGGCGGGGCTCACCAAGCTGATGGCCAACGAGCTGGCCGCCAAGGGCATTACGGTCAACGCGATCGCACCGGGCTATATGGCGACCGACAACACGGAAGCGCTGCGTAACGATCCGGACCGCTATCGTGCCATTCTCGAGCGAATTCCTTCCGGCCGCTGGGGCGAGCCTAGCGACCTCGACACCGCCGTCCTGTTCTTTGCTTCTCCGGCAAGCGGCTATGTCACCGGGCAGGTTCTCGCCATCGACGGCGGATGGCTGGCGCGCTAGCTTCGGCAGGTTCGCTCTGAAAGGTCAGATTCAAGCCAGTCTTTAATTTGATATTTTCTGTAGATATAATCTGCTTCGCCGGTCATGCTTGCATCGGCGCGGCAAGAGTGTTCGCGCCGGCGGCAACCATCAGGAGGCGCTTTTGCTCTACGATGTCGCTGTCGTCGGTTCGGGATTCTCGGCAATCGCCGTCACGATCCACCTCCTCCGCCTGCTGCCGCGTTCCGCCTCGACAGCGGTGGTCGGCGACGATCCCGGCTTCGGCAGGGGCACCGCCTATCGAACCGAATTCTATGTCCACCGACTGAACGTACCCGCCGGCCGCATGAGCGTCTTTCCGGAGCAACCGGACGATTTCGTCCGATGGCTCGAGGAGCATCAGCGGCAGACGTCAGCCGACGGTTTCGCCACGCGCGGCGACTACGGCCTCTATCTGCGCGACCGGCTCGCTTCTCTGTTGCGCGACGAGGATCGACGGGCCAGCTTCGATTTCATCAAGGCCAAGGCGACGAATTGCATCCAATGCAGCGACACGGGGGTCGTCTTTCATCTCGACAATGGCGCCAGGCTCGGGGCCCGCAACGTGGTCCTCTGCCTCGGGGTCGGCAATGCCGACCTGCCCCTCGAACGCGGGAAAATCGATGCGGGCGCCGAAAAGCGGATTATCCGTAATCCCTGGCGGCTGAGCTGGCTTTCCAAGGTTGGCGGGGGCGACAGGATCTGCATCCTCGGCTCGGGATTGACGATGATCGATCAGGTGCTGGCGCTGAGGGTCCACGGCCATCGCGGTCTGATCCGCGTGCTGTCGCGCCGCGGGCTCTTGCCCCGGCCGCATGCGCCCGCCGGCGAGCGTTCGCCGCCGATCGAACCGGAGCTTGCCCGATCGCGCGACATCAGTGGCTTGCTTGCCGGTTTTCGCCGGCAGGTCGGCGGCGGCGTCGACTGGCGCGGCCTGATGGATGGCCTGCGGCCGATCACGCAGAGGCTTTGGCAGTCACTCACGCAAGATCAGCGCGCCCGGTTCCTGCGCCACGGGCTTGCCTGGTGGAACGTCCATCGCCACCGTATCGCCGCGGAAGTCGCATTGCGCTTCGATGCCTTGCGGAAGGACGGCATCGTCGCCGTACACGCCGGCTTCCTCGAGGCGATCGAGGAGGACGCACGCGGCGTGTCGGTCAGCGATAGGGAGAGGCAAAGCGGCCGGCACCTTTCCTTCAACGCGGACTGGATCGTCAACTGCACCGGCATGGAGCGCGCCGGCGTCGCCCATTCGCCGCTGCTCAAGCAAATGCAGCGGCAAGGCTTGATCACAAAGGACGCGCTCGGTCTCGGCCTTTCCGTCGACGGAGATTCGCGCGTCCTCGGCGGAACGGGCGAACCGCAGCCCGGCCTCTATGCGGTCAGCGCTTTGACAGCCGGCCAGTTCTGGGAGATCACGGCGGTGCCGGACATCCGGGTCCAGGCGCAGACCGTCGCCAGCGCAATCGCCACGACCTTGCTGGAATAGCCCGGTCGTTCGCCGTGCCTTGTTATCTGGCCGGCGCTCAATGTGCCGAAGCCCATGGCGCCAGCCATTTTTCAAGGGCGCGCGCGGCGATCTCGAGCAATATGGCGATCAGGGCGATGACGGCGATGCCGGCGATCACCACATCGGTGACCAGGAACTGGGCCGCCGACTGGATCATGAAGCCGAGGCCGCGCGTGGCGGCGACCAGTTCCGCCGCGACCAGGGCCGACCAGCCGGTGCCGAGGGCGATTCGTGTTCCGGTCAGGATCGATGGCAGGGCGGAGCGCAGGACGACGTGCAGCGTCACCTGGCGCCTGGTGGCGCCGAAGGCACGGGCGGCGTTGATGTGGTCCTTCGACACCGCGCGGACGCCGGCCGCCGTCGAGATGACAATCGACGGCAGCATCGACAGCGCGATGACGGTCACCTTGGAGGCTTCGCCGATGGCGAACCAGATGATGATCAGCGGCAGATAGGCCAGGGGCGGCAACGGCCTCAGGAATTCGACGATCGGGTCGAGAATCCCCCTGCCGATGCGGCTCGTGCCGATCGCAAGCCCGGCGGGGACACCGATCACCACGGCGACGCCAAGCGCGCCAAGCACGCGCCTAAGGCTGGCGAGCACCTGTTGCGCAAGGGTCGAGTCGACGAAGCCGACCGTGAGGAGGTTCCAGAGTGACGTCGCGACGACGGCCGGGGAGGGCAGGAAGACGGGCGAGACGAGCTCGGCCGCGGCGGCGGCCGTCCAGATCATCAAGAGGCTGATCACCGTCAGGAGCGAGATCAGCGAAACCGGCACCTGTCTTCTTCGGACGGGCGGTCGTGTCGGCTCGCGCGTCTCTGCAGTGATATCGTAGCCATAGAAGGCGGTCAGGTCGGTTATCAGTGTCATGCGGCAAGCTCCTCTTCCGGGCTGACGGCTTGGATCAGGCCAGTCAGGCCGTCATGCATGCGTTTGAAAGCCGGCGAGGCGCGCACTTCGACTGCCGGCGCCCCGGCGAGAATGTCGGCGGCAAAGCTGCTCGGGATATCGGCGGCGAGCCTGCCCGGATTGGGAGACAGGACCACGATGCGGGTGGCAAGGAGAAGCGCCTCGTCGATGCTGTGGGTGATCAGAAGGGCACCGGAGCGGCTCTTCCTCCAGACGTCCAGGAGAAAGATCTGCAGCCTGCTGCGCGTCAGGGCATCAAGCGCGCCGAGCGGCTCGTCGAGCAGGAGGAAACGGGGTTCGGCGGCGAGCGCCCGGGCGATGCCGACGCGCTGGCGCATGCCCCCGGAAAGCTCCCAGATTCGGCGCTGCCCGGCCTCGGGAAGGCCGACGAGCTCAAGCAATTCGTCGCCCCGGGCGCGTCGGTCGCGCTCGCCCATGCCTTTGATTTTCAGAGGAAAGGCGACGTTGTCGCGGGCGTCGAGCCACGGATAGAGGGCGTCGTCCTGGAAGACGACCGCGCGTTCCGTACCCGGCCCCTCGATGATCTTGCCGTCGAGCGTCACTTTCCCTTCGCTTGGCTCCTGGAAGCCCGCCGCCAGATTGAGGAGGCTCGTCTTGCCGGATCCCGACCGGCCGATGACGACGACGAACTCGCCGGTCGACACGGAGAGATTGATCCGGTCCAGCACCAGTTGCGCCGCGCAATGGCGGCCGCGCGCCGGATAGATGAGGCTGACCTCGTTGAACGATAATTGGCTCATGGCTCCCTCCTTGAAATTGCGACGACGCAGTCCAGGGGCGGCTGCTTCGTCGGGTTGTGCCATGCCTCAGAAGGAGAGCTTGGCTGCGTCCTTCACCCAACGCGGTGAGACATAGGCGCCGTAGTCCGCCAGCACCGCCGGGATCTTGCCCTGCTCCTTGAGGAAGGCTGCGGTCGCGGCGACTGCCTTTACCGTGCCGCCGCCGAGGAGATCGGTGCCGGCCTGTTCTTCGAGTGTCGGGAAGGTGTAGCCCTTGAGGAGTGCCGCGACCTCGTCCTGCTTGGCGCCGGTCAGCCGGGCGATCTTCTCTGCCTCGGGTGACTTGGCGTCCCAGGCCTCGGGATTGGCGCGATAGGCGGCCGTCGCATCGCCGGTCACCTTGACGAAAGCCGCGACGACGTCCGGATGCGCCTCGGCGAACGTCTTGCTGACGATCCAGGCGTCGAAGGTCGGGCCGCCCCAATTGCCGACCTCGGCCGACGTCGCCAGGACCGTGCCGGTCTTCTTGATTTCGGCGAGCACCGGATCCCAGACATATGCGCCGTCGATATCGCCGCGCGACCAGGCGGCGGCAATCTCCGGCGGGCGCAGGTTGAGGATCTCGACGGATTTCGGATCGACGTTCCAGTGTTTCAGGGCGGTCAGCAGGCTGTAGTGGGCGGTCGAGACGAAGGGTGTGGCAATCTTCTTGCCGGTGAGCTGTTCCGGCTTGTCGATGCCGCGCACCGCGAGAGCCTCGGCCTCGCTGATCAGGCCGACGAGCGCAATGGTTTCGACCGGCAGCTCACGGCTGGCGGCCGCGGCGAGCGGCGAAGAACCGACATAGCCGATGTCTAGGGAGCCTGAGGCGATTGCCGCGACGACATCGGCGCCGCCGTCGAATTTCTGCCAGTTGATCTTGGCACCGGTGGCCTTCTCATAGGTGCCGTCGGCCTGCGGAACGCGCGACGGTTCGACGATCGGTTGATAGCCGATGTTGAGCGTCACGTCCGCCGAGAATGCCGCGGAAGTGGGGAGCGCGAGGGCCATGGCCGCGCCGGCGGCGCGTGCTGCGAAGGTTCTGCGATGGATCGTCATTTTCCTCTCCTGAAGTGTCGTGGGCTATGGACTTCAGTTAAGATTATTTAATCCATCAATTTACTAGAGATAAATGAATCTCATTTTTGGATAGGGCGTGCGACTTCTTTCCTTCGATCGCAGCGCATGCGAGGCTTGGATTGCGCCGGCCGTGCAGCGGACCCCTAGCTTTGTCCAACCCGAGCCTCGAGCGCTGGAGAATTGCGGGAGTGCGCCATGCGTAAATTCGCGCCTGTGCCGGTTGTGGCGATCATTGGAGGCGGCTTCAGCGGCGCCGCCGTCGCGCTGCATCTCACGCGCATTCTCGGCGCGGAGCGACGGGTCCGCATCGTCGTCTTCGAACCGCGCGCAAGGCTTGGTGCCGGCCTTGCCTATGACACAGCCGAGCCGGCCCACCGCATCAATGTCCCCGCCTTCAAGATGACCCTCTATCCGGACGAGCCGGAAGACTTTGCCGAGTATCTAATCCGGGCCGATATCCTCGCCGCCGATCCGGGCGCCTGCAGCGCCGGGGGCACCGCCTATCCACGGCGATCGGTGTTCGGCGACTATGTCGCGGCCGAACTCGCCCCTCGTCTCGCCAGCGGGGCAATCGAACACCGGCACAAACGGGTGCGCAAGGTCACCCGCTCGAAAGGCCGGTGGACGCTTCGTTCGGAGGATGGCGAGGCATTTGTCGCCGACATCGTCGTGCTCGCGGTCACCCATCCGGCTCCGTCGCTGCCAAAGGCGTTGCTGCCGCTTTCGTCCTCTCCGAGAGTGGTCGCCGATTCGACCAGGGCCGACGCGCTGGACGGCATCGCGCAGACGGATCGCGTCCTCATCGTCGGCAATGGTCTGACGGCGGCGGATGTGGTCGCCGCACTTGCGGAAAGAGGCCACCGCGGGCCGATCGTTTCCATATCGCGGCACGGCTTGCGGTCCCGCGGCCATCCGGTCGACGCCCAGGAGCCGTTTGGCGACTTCGTCTCCGTCCCGATCACCCGCGCATCCGAACTGCTTCGCCGCATCCGCCAGACGCTGCGGATCGCCCGGCAACAGGGACTGAGCTGGCACCCCGTTATCATGCGGTGCGGGCACAGGGCCAGCAGATCTGGCAGGCCTTGCCGATCGTCGAGCGGCGTCGGATCGCCCGGTTGGCGCGCGCCTATTGGGACGTGCATCGTTTCCGCATAGCGCCGCAGGTCGAAACCGTGCTGGATCAGGCGGTCGAGAACGGCCGGCTTGAAATTCTTGCCGCGTCGATCGCGTCGGTGGCGATCGATGGCGGAGAGATCAAAGCGGAACTCAGGCAGCGGGGCCGCGACGCGTTGCGCAGCATTGTCGTGGACGCGATCGTCGTGACCACTGGCCCCGCCCATGGCGAGATACTGAAGTCGCAGTCCTTCCTGTCGGGACTCGAAAGAGCGGGCGCGCTCACCCTTTGTCAAACCGGCCTTGGGATCGCCTGCGATCTCCACGCTCGCGCCGTTGACGAGAACGGGCGGGTGGATCCCACCCTCTTCATTGCCGGACCGCTGGCGCGCGGCACTTTCGGCGAATTGATGGGACTGCCCCAGGTGACCGAGCATGCGGTTTTCGTTGCCCGCCAGATCGAGACGCTGCTTTCACGTGGCGAAGCGAACCGGCTGCAGGCCGGCGCCGGCTGAGCGCAAAGGGCGAGGCGCGACGCATTCGCCAGCTGCTCTGTCTCCAGAGGCAATATATTCCAATCAAAACAGCGGCTTGGATGCAACTTCTAGAGTGGCTCGGACCATTTTCGCCATTAAATTTGGTTTTTCCATTGCATATCTCGAAGCGGCGTCTATATATACCCCGTCGAACATTGCTTGTGACCTTTGTCTACGCGCCGAGGCGCTTCGCCAGATTTCCTTTCAAATATCGATCAAATCGGGCGAGTACTCGCTCGTAATCTCTACCGTTGAAAGGAAATCGTTATGAGTTCAGGTACCGTAAAGTGGTTCAACAGCACCAAGGGCTTCGGCTTCATTCAGCCCGATGACGGCTCGACTGACGTGTTCGTCCATATCTCTGCCGTTGAACGAGCCGGATTGCGCTCGCTCGTCGAGGGCCAGAAGGTGACCTACGATATCGTCCGCGACAACAGGTCCGGCAAGAGCTCGGCAGACAATCTGCGGGCTGCATGATTTGTCATTCGCCTCCGCTGACCACGGATGTACTGGCAGGGAGCGCTTGAATGACAGAGCGCAGTTGCGCGTCTGAAGGGATGCGCGGCGCTCAAGAGGAGGTCGGGGTAACGCCCGGCCTTTTTTGCTTGTGCCACCGGAAGGGGCGCAGACGAAGGAGATGGCGATGAGCCGGAATACCTACAGCGTCGGCGATACGGTTGTGCTGAAGGCCGACCTTTTGCGGATGCTGGCCGCCGACAGGTCCTGCCGCATCGTCGGCATCCTGCCCGCCGCCGAACACGGAGAAGCGCAGTATCGCATCCGCTTCGGTACCGAGACCTTTGAACGTCGCATCTTCGAACACGATATCGATGCTGCGGAAACGGCCTTGCCGGCCAGGGCGCACAGTCCGGCGGCAACTGTCGATGGCAAGCCCTGGCTTAAACCGTTGCGCGTCAGGACAGCCAAGTGAAATGACCGCCCTCAGCAGGTGTTCTCTAGTCCCCGCAGAGGTCGCCGCAGTGTTTTGAAATTACCCTCCTTCGGTTTGCCCGAGGGGACATGTCGTAGATCAACACGGAAAGGATATATTTTGCAGGTCCTCGTCAGAGATAATAATGTCGACCAAGCTCTCCGCGTTCTCAAGAAGAAGATGCAACGCGAAGGCGTCTTCCGCGAAATGAAGATGCGCAGCGCCTACGAAAAGCCCTCCGAAAAACGCGCTCGCGAAAAGGCCGAGGCCGTTCGCCGCACGCGCAAGCTTGCCCGCAAGAAACTGCAGCGCGAAGGCCTTCTGCCCTCGCCGAAGAGAGTGGCACGCACGCGCTGATCGCGTCTCATCCGTCGCTTGCGCGTCTGAAGAGACGCGCGGCAACGTCGACGGAAGCCGAGCCGATCCGCAAGTTCCTGATTTTCGAGCTCCTCGATAGAAATCGGGTCGGTAGGGTGTGTCGAAAGCGATCTGCATCTGCCTCTGTGGAACGCGATTCCGAGACAGGACTGGATCAGCGACAAGGGCGCCGCGGCAACCCGTTCCTGGGGGGGCAAGCGACCGGATGGAAGATCGGGCCCTGGGTGCGCGGGCGCGGAAAACCGCCCTACGGCGCCGCGCGCCTTATCAGGCGCCACACTACACGACGTCGGTTGCGGTACGGAGGGCTTCTCGTCTCTCCTTCCTGTGCTCGGCACAGGAATCTAGCCAGCCCAAGTCCTTGGGCTGCAAAGTCTCTTTCGCGCCGCGGACACGGCGCTGCTGGATCCCTGTGACAAGCACAGGGATGAGGGCGAAAGAGCATTAGCCAAGCCCAAATACGCTACTGTCGTGTACTCTGATGAAGCACGCAAAGGTCGCTGTAACACTTTGAATTGCCGCATGTCTTTGTCCTTAAATCGAGGTCGATATAAGGAGACATGCAGTAGAGGCGCCTGCCGGCGGTAACCGTAGCGCGGCAGGTCGCGCACGATCACTGCGTTGTCGTGCGGCCATGCCGCGCCATGGTGACAGCTCATCTTGAAGCGAGCTTCGGGTGACCGGCTGGTCCCCAGCCAGAAAACGGGGCGCCGGACATCAGCGTCATCGCGACCGCTTCGTTCCCCGGAACTGCGAGCCCGGGAAATAAGCGGGCCCACTGCATGTTTCCTTAAATCGTAACCGATTTAACGATCAAAACATGCAGTGGTTCAAACAGCGTCCTTAGTGCGTCTGAAAAGACGCACGGCGCTGTAGGAGCACGGGGACTTCGGCTTATCTTAGCCAACAGATGGCCAGTGCGCGACAGCGGCACTGGGTGGAAGAGGCGCGTGATTGCTCAGCTCGCTCCGCCGCCATGGAACAAGCCCGCAAGTGGCTGGTTTGAATGACATAAACAGTCATTCCGCCATGGGAGGAGCAAACATGAACAATGAGATAGGCGACCGTCGCCCGACCGACCAACCCGGTTGGCCCGCAACGACGCCGGAAGATGCCGGCCGGCAGCCAGACGCGGGAACAAGGGAAGGCGAGAGCGGCATGGATCGTTCCCTGCAGCAGGCCGTCCGTGAGGACCTGAATGAACTCCGGCAATTTGCCGATGAGCGGACGGAAGAAGCCAAGGAAGCTGTCAGCCTCGCCATCGAGGACGAGAAGAATCTGGCGGCACGCCAACTCAGCGGCGTCGCGACCGCCCTTGAGAAAGTCGGCGGCGAGCTCGAACAGTCGGATCAACGGGCGCTCGGCCGATATGCCAAGCAGATGGGCGGTTCACTTCAGGGTTTGGCGCGCGACCTCGAGGGGCGTGATCTCGGCGATATTGCCGGGATGGCGGAAGACTTCGGCCGGAAACAGCCGCTCGCCTTTCTGGGCATGGCGGCGATCGCCGGATTGGCGGCCAGCCGCTTCCTGACGGCCTCGGCTCATCGCCGCAGCAGGCGGCCCGTTTCCCAACCGTCTTCGTCCTCGCCATCGGGAAGCACCCGAACAAGTGAAAGCGGGTGGAATTTTGAGGAGGAACGGCGCAATGGCTAATCATCGGGACGACCGCCCCCTGTCGGAGCTTATGACCGGCCTGGTGGCGGATATATCTGGACTCTTTCGCAAGGAAATCGATCTGGCCAAGGCCGAGGCCTCCGAGAATGTCAACCGGGCGATAGGCAGCCTGGAGACGCTTCTCATCGGCTTGATCTTCGCAATCGGTGCGATCGGCGTGCTGTTGAGTGCGGCCGTCCAGGGCTTGGCCGCCTTTCTCGTCGCACAGGGCATGACCGAGCCGAACTCCGATGCCTTGGCTGCTGTCATCATAGGCGTCGCAATCGCGCTCCTCGCCTGGGCAATGATCGCCCGAAGTCTCTCGGCATTGCGAGGCAGCAGCTTCAAGTTCGACAGAACCGCCAGTTCCCTGCAGCGCGACATCGACGTTGTGAAGGAGAGAGTGCAATGAACGATTATTCCCACACGCACTCGGCCGCCGAACTGCAGCGCGAGATCGAGGCCGACCGCCAGCGGATCGAGGAAAAGCTGCACGCCATCCAGGAGCGTATGTCGCCCGGCCAACTGATGGACGAGGTGCTCGACTATGCCAAGACGAGCGGCGGCGCCGAATATCTGAGCAATCTCGGCGTGGCGCTCAAGGCGAACCCCATCCCCGTTGCGCTGATGGGGGTGAGCCTCGCCTGGCTGCTTGCCAATCCGGGCTCCCGCGCTCCACGGTTCTCGGACAACGCTGCGGAGGAGTATCCGCTCGCGCCTGTGAAAGGTTCCGTGAAACGTATCGGTCCGGTCGAGGAGAGCTTCGGCGAGCGGTACAGTCATTTTGCCGATGAAAGCGATAATCGCTTCAGGGCGATCACGGATGCCGCCGGGCGTCGTGCCGGACACTTCGTTGATAAGAGCGGCAAGGTCTATCGTGGCTTTGCCGACGCGGCCGGCAAGCAGATCGAAGACATACGGGACGAGACCGGGGCCATGTTCGACGAAGCCTCCGGTTGGGCGTCGAGGACGTGGCGCCAGATGAGTGCCTCGGCAAGCCGCATGTCCGACTCCATTGCGGAAACCGGCAGGTCTTTTGCCGGCAGCATGCAGTCCACCGGCCGATCGCTCGAAGATCAGGGTGCGCGTTTGAATGCGCTGATTCTCCAGCATTTCCGCGATCAGCCGTTGGTCGGCGGGGCGCTTGCCTTCGCCGTCGGCGCGGCGATCGGAGCCACACTGCCGCACACCGAGACCGAGGATGAAGCCATGGGCGAAGCGGCGGACGAAATGCGCAGCAACCTCGCCGCGAAGGCAAATGCTGCGGTTGGCGAGGCGATCGGGACGGCACAGGACCTGTTGGACCAGACGGGGAATGTCGCCCTGGAAGCGCACGACGCCGCCAGGGACCGTGTCCGCGAAACGCTTCGGGAATGACGATTTCCGCGCGGCTCGTTAACGATCAGCAATTACCGCGGAAAGCTGATCCATTTCGGCGGGCGACACCGCTTCGGCGTGTCGTCCGTTGGCGACGTTTCGCTCGTCAGTGTAGTACTGCCCGCCCTCCTGTCCGCGATAGTTTGACCCTCTCCGGCGAGAACGTGCGGCGGGCTTCCCCTAAGCCCTGCAATTCTTCTTCTCCAGCGCATTCGCTGTTTCCATCTTCGACGAGCCTTCGTGAAGGGTCCTGCAACCGGCCGACTGTTGACATTTTTTGCAGAACATGAAATTTCTTTCAATGCGCGATAAAAATATCATGCGATGCAAAAAATATCACGCGGCGCAGCAATTGGATGGAGGCGATGGCAATCACCGGCGGAACGGCGGTTCGGGATGATGAAGTAAGCATGGCGACGCGAGCGGCCTGGCTGCACTACGCCGGCGGATTGACGCAGGCGGAAGTCGCCAAGCGTTTGGGCCTGACCTCGCTGAAGGCGCATCGGTTGATCATGAAGGCCAACCAGGAAGGCCTGGTAAAGGTCTATATCGACGGCGACGTCTCCGAATGCGTCGAGCTCGAACAGAAACTTGCCGGGCGCTATGGCCTCGATTATTGCGAGGTGGTTCCGGATTTCGACAGCGACGACCTGCCGCTGAAGGCGCTCGGTATCTCGGGCGCGCAGTTTCTGAGGCGCGAGATCGAGCGCGGCGAGACGGCGCTGATCGGCGTCGGCCACGGGCGGACGCTTGCCGCCTGCGTCGAATACCTGCCGCGCACCGCCAGCAACAACACGCGCTTCGTCTCTCTGCTTGGCGGCCTGACCCGCAAGTTCTCGGCCAATCCGCATGACGTGATCCACCGCCTGGCGGAACGCACCGGTGCCGAAGCCTATGTGATGCCGGTGCCGTTCTTCGCCAACACGGTGGAGGACCGCGACGTGCTCTTCAGCCAGCGCGGCGTTCGCGAGGTCTTCGAACTGGCGAAATCGGCCGATCTCCTGATGGTCGGCATAGGTACGGCCGAGCGCGAGGCATCGCTGGTTGCGACCGGCATGATCGAGATGAGCGAAATCGAGGACATCCAGAAGAGCGGCGCCATGGGTGAACTGCTTGGGCACTTCTTCGACGAGAAGGGCCGGCCGGTCGAGACGGCGCTTTCCAACCGCACCTTCACGCTCGGCCGGGAGGACTTGAAGAATCGCCGCACCGTGGCGGTTGCCGGCGGCAGGATCAAGGCGCGCGCAATCCGCGCCGTGCTGGAAAGCGGGCTGCTGAACGGGCTGATCACCGACGAGCGGACGGCGCAGGTGCTTGCTGCCTGAGGGAAGCATTTTCGAGGGCCGCGGTAGGGGAAGGAAACCACCGCGGCCGGGAGGCATACCGGTCGGGTAGCCGGTCAGCTCAGTGGAGCATTCTTACCCGCAACGGAGGAGAGAACGAGATGTATGAGAAGGAGAAAGACCTCATTGGCGCCTTCCTGCGCGGTGAGGTGGACCGCCGCGGCCTGCTGAAGGGCCTGGGTGCGGCCGGTCTGACGGCCGGAACCGCCGGTACGTTGCTCAACATGATGTCGACTGAGGCGCTCGCCGCCGATTTCGACTGGAAGGCGCATTCCGGCAAGTCTGTGAAGCTGCTCTTGAACAAGCATCCCTATGCAGACGCGATGATCGCCAACCTACAGGCCTTCAAGGACCTGACGGGCATGGAGGTCACCTACGACGTTTTCCCCGAGGACGTCTATTTCGACAAGGTGACGGCGGCGCTCTCATCGAGCTCGACGGAATACGACGCCTTCATGACCGGTGCCTACATGACCTGGACCTACGGTCCGGCCGGCTGGATCACCGATCTCAATGAATGGATCAAGGATGCGTCGAAGACCAACCCGCAATATGGCTGGGACGATTTCCTGCCGGGCGTCAAGGCATCCTGCGCCTGGAATGGCCAGCCGGGCGGGGCGCTCGGTTCGGAAGACGCCAAGCAATGGTGCATTCCGTGGGGCTACGAGCAGAACAACCTCTCCTACAACAAGGAGATGTTCGACAAGGTCGGGGTCGGCGTTCCGAAGAACCTCGATGAACTGCTGACGACCGCCGCGAAGCTCACCAAGGACGTCGGTGGTGGCGTCTACGGCATCGGCGTGCGCGGCTCGCGCTCCTGGGCCACCATCCATCCGGGCTTCCTTTCGGGCTATGCGAACTTCGGCCAGAAGGACCTGAACGTCTCTGCCGAGGGCAAGCTTTCGGCAGCGATGAACACGCCGGAATCGAAAGCCTTCCACGCCAAGTGGGTGCAGATGATCCAGGAGAGCGGCCCGAAGGACTGGTCGACCTATACCTGGTATCAGGTCGGCACTGACCTCGGCGCCGGCGCCTCCGCCATGATCTACGACGCCGACATCCTCGGCTACTTCATGAACGGCGGCGACAACAAGATGGCCGGCAAGCTCGCCTATGCGCCTTTCGCCGCCAATCCGGCCGCGTCCGCACCGACGCCGAACATCTGGATCTGGTCCTTGTCGATGTCCAATTTCTCCAAGGACAAGGATGCGACCTGGTACTTCCTGCAATGGGCGTCGGGACTCGAGCATGCGATCTTCGGTGCGACGAAGATGGATTTCGTCAATCCGGTCCGGGCTTCCGTCTGGAAGGACGAGATCTTCCGCGAGCGGCTGAAGAAGAGCTATCCGGGCTATGTGGAGATGCACGACGTCTCGGCGCCGGGCGCGAAGATCCACTTCACCGCCCAGCCTCTGTTCTTCGACCTCACCACCGAATGGGCGGCGACGCTCCAGAAGATGGTGACCAAGGAAGTGCCGGTCGACGAGGGGCTCGACAAGCTCGCCGAGAGCATCAACCGCCAGCTCGCGGAAGCGGGTCTCGGCTGATTGCCGGCGGTGCCGGCCCGTCATGGCGGACCGGTTATCACCGATACGAATGCGCATACGAGGAGGGGGTCTGGCTGCGCCGGCCGCGGCCGGCCCCTTCGTCGCCATCGGCAAGGCATTTGAACGGAGCTGGCTATGGCTTCAGTGACGCAACCCGGGACAGCGCCTCGCGGCTTCAGGATCAGCAAGAGGGTTCTGCCCTATGTGCTTTCCCTGCCGGCGCTTCTCGTCTGCATCGGCATCCTGATCCCGTTTTTCTCAGCGGTGCTCTATTCCTTCCAGCGCTACCGGCTGAGCCAGCCCTGGGCACGCCAGTTCAACTGGGGTGAGAACTATCTGAATTTCTTCACCGATCCGGGCTTCTGGAACACGCTCAGGGTGTCGCTGCTCTACGCCGGCACCACCGTGATCCTGGAACTGCTGCTCGGCCTCGGCATCGCGCTGCTTCTGCAGCGGCGCTCGACCGTCAACAATTTCATCTCGATCATGCTGCTGCTGCCGTTGATGACGGCTCCGGCGCTCGCGGCGCTGATGTGGAAGCTGATGACCAATCCGGGCTTCGGAATCCTGAGCTACTTCGCCAGCCTGATCGGACTTGAAAACTTCCGCTGGGCCTCTTCGCCGGACACCGCGCTCCTGACCGTCGTGCTCGTCGATATCTGGGTCTACACGCCCTTCATCATGATCCTGCTGCTTGCCGGCCTCAGGTCCCTGCCGACCCAGCCCTTCGAGGCGGCAGCACTCGACGGCGTACCGCGCACCTTCGTGTTCTTCCGCATCACCCTGCCGATGCTGACGCCCTATATCCTGACGGCGACGCTCTTCCGGCTGCTCGACTCGATCCAGCAATTCGACATCATCTATGCGATGACCCAGGGCGGTCCGGGCGATACGCTGACCGTCTTCCAGGTCGAGGCCTATCTGAACTTCTTCCAGTCGACCAATGTGGGCCGCTCCGCCGCGCTGCTGATCATCCTGTGGGCGATCACCTACACGCTGTCGAACGTCTTCATCAAGAATTGGCTGCGCCTGCGCGAGCGCGCCCGCGGCGAGGCGTAGGGAGGGCAAGATGGAAACCATGTCTCCGCTCGAACGGCTCCTGCGTGGCATCGCACTGACGCTGGTCGTCGTTTTCTTCATGTTCCCGATCGTTTGGATTTTCCTGATGTCCTTCCAGACGAACGAGACGATCCTCAGGATTCCGCCATCGGTGGTCTTCACGCCGACGCTCGACAACTACGCGGCGCTGATCACCGGCAAGCTGCAGACCGCCGCCGGAACGCTCGACATCGCTTTCATGCGCAATCTCGGCAACTCGGTTTTCCTGTCGGTCGTCTCCGTCGCCGTGGCGCTGCTGCTTGGCGTGCCCGCCGCCTACGCTTTCGCGCGGCACAAGTTCAAGGGGTCGGAGGACATCGCCTTCACGCTGCTCTCCTTCCGCTTCGCGCCGCCGCTCCTCGTGCTCTTGCCGCTGACGCAATATTTCCAATGGCTCGGCCTCTCGAACACCTATTTCGGCCTGATCTGGGTCTACCAGCTGATCTGCCTGCCGCTCATCCTCTGGATCGTGCGCGGCTATTTCGAGGACATCTCGGCCGACGTCGAATATGCCTATCGGATCGCCGGGCATTCCTGGTTCGCGACCTTCCGCAAGATCGCCCTGCCGCTGGCGGGACCGGGGATCGCGGCTGCCGGCCTGCTCGCCTTCATCTTCGCCTGGAACAACTTCGTCTTCGCATTGGTGCTGGCATCGGCCGACAAGCAGCCGGTGACGGTCGGTGCGCTTGCCTTCGTCACGGCCTCCGGCATCCAATACGGCCAGATCGCCGCGGCCATCGTGCTGTCGATCACGCCGACGCTCGCTCTCGCACTCTACGCCCAGCGCTACCTCGTCGAAGGCCTGTCGCTCGGTGCGGTGAAGGGATAATCGCTGATGACGACACTGCAGTTGAAGAACATCGTCAAACGATACAAGAGCCAGACGGTTCTCGACGACCTGTCGCTCGACGTGGCCGACGGCGAACGGCTGGTGCTCTTCGGCCCCTCCGGCGCCGGCAAGACGGTGCTCCTGAGGCTCGTTGCCGGCGTCGTCGATCCGGACGAAGGCCAGGTGTTGATCGGCGGCGCGGACATGACGGACGTCGATGCGGAGTATCGCGGCGTCGGCATGGCCTTCCAGAATTTCGCGCTGTTCCCGCATATGAGCGCCTTCGACAATATCGCCAGCGCCCTGACGGCTAGGCGGTCATCGAAGGAGGCGATCGCCGCCGGGGTCGGGAAGGTAGCGAAGCTCTTGAAGATCGACCATGTACTCACCCATCATCCGAAGGCGCTGTCCAACGGGCAGAAGCAGCGCACCGCTCTTGCCCGGGCGCTGGTCGGCTCGCCGCCGCTGCTGCTGCTCGACGACCCATTGCGGAACGTCGATGCCAAGCTACGGTTCGAGATGCGTCTGGAGCTGCCGCGCCTGCTCGCCGCGCAAGGCGCCACCGTCATCTACGTCACCCAGGACTACAAGGAGGCGATGGCGCTCGGCGACCGCATCGCCGTGATGTTCGAGGGGCGCATCCGTCAGATCGGCACGCCGGCGGATATCTACAACACGCCGGCCGAGATCGAGATCGCCCGGCTGTTCGGCGACCCGACCATCAATCTCCTGGACGTCGTGCCGCAGCGGGGGCCGGATGGCGCCTTCGTGGAACTCTCCGGCGTCCGCCTCCGCCTGCCGGGCTTCGGGCCGGAGATCGTCGGCAAGGCCTGCGTGCTCGGCATCCGGCCGGAAAGTATCGCCTTCACGGATGCGTCCGCGCCCGGAGCGATACCGGTCACGGTCGAGGCTGAAACGCCACTTAACGAGAAAACCGTCACCCTCACTCTGACCGCCCGCCGCCGCGAAATCCTTGTGTCGCGCCCGGCCGGAACGCCAGGTCCGCAAACCGGGCCGGCGCACCTTGCGGTCAACAGCCGGGCGACCTTGCTGTTCGACAAGGAAAACGGCCGGCTGATGCGTCCATCGGAGCTCGCCTCCAAGCGGAATGGAGAAGCGGCATGAGCGACAGCGCGCTGTTGTTGAAGGATGTCGACAAGTTCTATGGGCCGATCGATTACGGCGTCCATGCCGTCAAGAAGCTCAGCATGGATGTCAGGAAGGGCGAGATCATCGCGCTTCTCGGCTCGTCCGGCTGCGGCAAGACTTCGACCTTGCGGATGATCGCCGGCTTCGAGGCGGTGTCGCGCGGCAAGATCTCGCTCGGGGGTCGCGAGATCCAGACATTCCCGCCGGTCCGCCGCAACGTGGCGATGGCCTTCGAAGGCTATTCGCTCTACCCGCCGCTGACGGTGCGGGAAAACATCGCCTTCGCGCTCAAGGCTTCGAAGTTGTCGCACAGCACCGTCGACGAGAAGGTGGCGGGCATCGCCAAGCTGCTCGAGATCGAGGACATTCTCGGCCGCTATCCGAGCTCGATTTCCGGTGGCCAGCAGCAGCGCGCCTCGCTGGGGCGGGCGTTGATCCGCGACGCGAGCCTGCACCTGCTCGACGAGCCGATGGGGCAGCTCGAGCCGCAATTGCGCGCCGTGCTGCGCGGCCGCATCAAGCACTACATCAAGGAACGCGGCCTGACCGCCATTCTCGTCACCCACGACCAGACCGAGGCGAATGCCCTTGCCGACCGCATCGCCGTCATGGAAGGCGGCGTGCTGCAGCAGTTCGACACGCCGCAGCGGATCAAGGAGCGGCCGGCCAATCTCTTTACCGGAACCTTCGTCGGCGAGCCGCCGATGAACGTCTTCGAGGCGAGTGTTACGGCCTCCGAGAACCGCCTAGCCTTCGGGCTCAAGGATGGTATCCGGCTGGAATACGCGGCTTCCGACTTCTCGCACACTGTCCGCGACGTGCTGAAAAGGCGCCAACGGGTGGTTCTCGGCGTCAGGCCCTATGCGGTGAAGCGCAGCGCCGACGGCGTCACCGGCCGCGTCGCCGTCAATCAGTGGCTTGGCGACCAGACACATATCGCTGCGGATTTCGCCGGCGGCACCTTGGTTCTGGTCGAGCACGATCGGTCAAATCTCGAGGTCGGCCAGCCGATCGGCATCCGCCTCGAACCGGCCAGCCTCCACGTCTTCGACGGTGAGAGCGGCATGGCGATCTCGCATGGAGAGGAGCTCGCCTGATGCGCGACATCCTGATCGGCATCGATGCGGGGACGTCGGTCATCAAGTCGGTCGCCTTCGACCTCGGCGGCCGGCAGCTCGCGATCGCCGCCGTCCCGAACAGCTATGAGGCGGTGGGGCGGACCGGCAGCGTTCAGGACCTGCGCCGCACCTGGGCGGACACTGTGAAAACCCTGGTCGAGCTCTCGGCCGGGATCGAGAACCTCCCTGGCCGTGTTGCCGCGATCGCGGTGACCGGTCAGGGAGACGGCACCTGGATGATCGACAGCGACGGCGAGCCGGTCGGCAAGGGCTGGCTGTGGCTCGATGCGCGGGCCGGCGAAACGGTCGAGCGGCTGCGCGGCGACAGCGGCGATGTCGAACGGTTCTCGCGCACCGGCTCCGGGCTTGCGGCCTGCCAGCAGGGGCCGCAACTGCGCTGGATGGTGGACAATGCGCCGGAAATGCTCCGCGGCGCCACCACGGCCTTCCACTGCAAGGACTGGCTCTATTTCAACTTCACGGGACAGCGCGCCACCGATCCCTCGGAGGCGAACTTCACCTTCGGCGATTTCCGCACCCGCCAGTATTGCGACGAGGTGATTTCCTTCCTCGGTCTAGATACTCTGAAGCATCTACTGCCGGACATCGTCGACGGGGCCGCTTCGCATCATGCGCTCTCACAGACTGCCGCGTCGGCGACCGGCCTTCCGGCCGGGACACCGGTGGTGCTCGGCTATGTCGACGTGGTCTGCACGGCGCTCGGTGCGGGGCTCTATGATCCGGGGACCGATGCGGGCTGTTCGATCATCGGTTCGACCGGCATGCATATGCGCCTGGCGACGAGTGCCGAGGACGTGCGGCTCAACCGGGATCTGACCGGCTACACGATGTGCATGCCGATCCCCAATACTTATACTCAGATGCAGTCGAACATGGCGGCGACGCTGAATATCGACTGGATCCTTTCGATTGCCGGCGGCGTGCTCAAGGGCATGGGGGTCGAGAAGTCCAAGGGCGAGCTGCTCGCCCATGTGGACGGCTGGCTTCAGGAAGCGAAGGGCACGCCGCTTCTCTTTGAACCCTATATTTCCGAAGCCGGCGAGCGCGGTCCTTTCGTCGACGCCTCGGCGCGCGCCTCGTTCGTCGGCCTGTCGAGCACCCACGGCTTTGGCGACATGGTGCGGGCCGTCTTCGACGGCCTCGCCCTTGCCGCCCGCGATTGCTATGCCGAAATGGGGCCGCTGCCCGAGTGCATTCGCCTGACCGGCGGCGCGGCGCGGAGCGCCTCCTTGCGCCGCATCCTCGGCGGTGCGCTTGGTGCCAGCATCCAGACCAGCGAACGCGACGAGGCGGGTGCGGCGGGCGTCGCGATGATCGCCGCGGTCTCGCTCGGCATCTACCCCTCGATGGCCGATTGCGTCGGCGACTGGGTGCGGCCGCACCAGCCCCTCGCCGAGCCGGCCGACGCGGAGCTCGTCCGCCGCTATGACGCGCTTTTCCCTGCCTATCAGCAGTCGCGCCTCGCGCTCAGGCCGGTCTGGCACGCGCTCTCCCACGCGGCCGGAACGGGAGATCAACAGGAAAGACCGAAATGAAGAAGATAGCCATCATCGGCGACCGGTTCATGCTGCCGGATGTGTTCCGCGACAAGATCGTCGAGGCCTGTGGTGATGGGCATGAGATCCGCCTGCTCGAACAGCCCTGGCCCGACGTGCCGATGGAACATGGCTATGCGGTCGAGGGTATGGACGGGCTGAAGGAATATCTCGGCAAACCCAAAGAAATCATTGAATTCATTGGCGACGCGGAAATCCTGGTGACGCAGCTTGCGCCCGTGTCGCGAGCGATGCTGTCGGAACTGCCGAACTTGAAGCTTGTCGCCGTTTCCCGCGGCGGTCCGGTCAATATCGACATGAATGCCGCCCGCGATGCCGGTGTGCGCGTCGTCAATACGCCGGGCCGCAATGCGAGTGCCGTCGCGGAGTTCACGATCGGCGCCATCCTGGCCGAGACGCGGCTGATCCGCGTTGGCCACGAGGCGCTGAGGCGGGGCGAATGGCGCGGCGATCTCTATCGGGCCGACCGCACGGGGCGCGAACTTTCGGAATTGACCGTCGGCGTCATCGGCTACGGCAATATCGGCACCAGGGTCGTCCAGCTGCTGCGCGCCTTCGGCACCAAGGTGCTTGTCCATGATCCCTATGTGCAGTTGAGCGCCGAGGACCGCAATGCCGGCGTCGAGCACGTCTCGCTCGACGATCTGCTGGTGCGATCCGACGTGGTGACGCTGCACCCGCGCGTCACGGCGGAAACGCGGAACATGATGAACGCGGAGACCTTCGCGAAGATGAAGCCCGGCGTGATCTTCGTGAACACCGCACGCGGTCCGCTCTGCGACTATGAGGCGCTCTATGACAACCTCGTCAGCGGCCACCTCTCGAGCGCCATGCTGGAGACCTTCGCGGTCGAGCCGGTGCCGGACGACTGGCCGCTCTTGAAGCTGCCCAACGTCACCCTCACGCCGCATATCGCCGGCGCCTCGGTCCGAACCGTCACCTATGCGGCCGAAATGGCCGCGGAAGAGGTGCGCCGCTATATCGCCGGCCTGCCGCCGGTCAATCCGTGCTGAGGGGGCGGGGATGAGCGAAACCGGCATATACGATCTTTTCGTCATTGGCGGCGGGATCAACGGCGCGGGTATTGCCCGCGATGCGGCGGGGCGGGGGCTCTCCGTCCTGCTCTGCGAGAAGGACGATCTCGCTCAGGGCACCAGTTCGCGTTCCGGAAAGCTCGTCCATGGCGGTTTGCGCTATCTCGAATACTACGAATTCCGGCTGGTGCGCGAGGCGCTGATCGAGCGCGAGGTGCTCCTGGAATCGGCGCCGCATATCATCTGGCCGATGCGCTTCGTGCTGCCGCACAATCCCGTCGACCGGCCGGCCTGGCTCGTCCGTCTCGGGCTTTTTCTCTATGACCATCTCGGCGGCCGCGAGCGCCTGCCGGGCACGCGGACGCTCGACCTCAGGACGGCGCCGGAAGGCGCGCCGATCAAATCGGCCTATCGCAGGGCTTTCGAATATTCCGACTGTTGGGTGGACGATGCCCGGCTTGTCGTCCTGAACGCGCTCGATGCCGAGAAGAAGGGCGCCCGGATCCTGACGCGCACCGCCTGTACCAGCATCCGCCGCCGTGGCGATCATTGGCATATCGAGATGACCAACGCAGGGACGGGCGCGAAGACCGAGGTCAACGCGCGCTGCGTCGCCAACACCGCCGGCCCCTGGGTCAACGACGTGATCGGCCGGATTGCCGGGCTCAATTCCCGCCGCAGCGTTCGGCTCGTCAAGGGCAGCCATATCGTCGTGCCGAAGTTCTGGGAGGGGCGGCAGGCCTATCTTGTCCAGAATCCCGACAAGCGCGTCATCTTCATCAACCCTTATCAGAACGATCTGGCACTGATCGGCACTACCGACATCCCCTATGAGGGACGGCCGGAGGACGTCGCCGCCGACGCCGAAGAGATCGGCTACCTGCTGAAGTCGGTGAACCGCTATTTCAAGCAGCAGCTCGCCGATGCGGACATCATCCAGAGCTTCTCCGGGGTCCGGCCGCTCTATGACGATAACGCCGAAAATCCTTCGGCGGTGACGCGCGACTATATATTCGAGCTCGATGCGGCAGAGGGCGAGGCGCCGCTGCTTTCCGTTTTCGGCGGCAAGATCACCACCTTCCGCAAGCTTTCCGAGCATGCACTGGAGCGGTTGAACCCCTTTTTTCCGAAGATCGGACCGGCCTGGACGGCGCGTGCCCATTTGCCGGGCGGCGATATGGTGGACGCGGATTTCGATCAGTTCCTCGGCGAGCTTCGGACCCGCTATCGCTGGCTGCCGGCCGATCTCGCCAAGCATTATGCGAGGCTCTACGGCACGCGGACCCACGAACTGATCGGCGGCGCTACGTCGCTCGAGGAGCTCGGCGCGGCCTTCAGCCGGCTCTTCCGCGAGCGGGAAGCCCGCTTCCTGATCGAAACCGAATGGGCGCGGACGGCGGAGGATCTGCTTGAGCGCCGGACGAAGCATGGCCTGCACATGAGCGAAGCCGAAAAGCGGGCCTTCAGCGGCTGGCTCGAGGGCCAGCAGGCGGCAGCATGAGAAAGGGGCAGGCGATGTTGCGAAGCTCCGAATTCGAAGCGCTTCTGGATCTGTCGGCGCGCATCGGCGCCGATCCGGAGCTTGTCCAGGGTGCCGGCGGCAATACCTCGATCAAGGAGGGCGATACCCTCTGGATCAAGGCTTCTGGACTCTGGCTCGCCCAGGCGCGTACAGATGACATCATGGTGCCGGTCGCCCTCGACCCATTGCTCGATGCCCTGGAGCGAGACGATCCGGCGGCGGAGAAGGCCCAGGATTTTGTCATCCGGGAGCTCAATCCTTCCGGTCTCAGGCCGTCGATCGAGACCACGGTGCACGCGCTGTTGCCGCAGAAGGTGGTGATCCATGTCCATTGCGTGGCGACGATCGCAGCCGTGGTGCAGACCAATGCTGCGGCGATCGCGGCCGATAGACTTGACGACATTCCCTACGCCTTCGTTCCCTATGCCCGCCCCGGCCTGCCGCTTGCGAGAGCGATCGGCGAACGAATCGATGCGGAGACGTCCGTGCTGGTGCTCGGCAATCACGGCCTCGCGGTCGCCGGCGATACGATCGAGGACGCGGCGCTTCTTCTTGTCGAGGTCTCGGATCGTTTTGGCGGACTCGTGCGCCAGGCTCCGGCGGCTGATTTTCCGGCGCTTGCGCGCCTGGCCGTCAACAGCGCCTATAGACTTCCGGATGACGAAAGGCTGCATGATGCCGCGACCGACCTCGAAAGCTGCAGGATCGCCGCCGGCGGCAGCCTCTATCCCGACCATGTGATCTTTCTCGGCAAGGGTTCGGTCATCGCCGCGCCGGGGGATACGGCTCTTTCAGTCGAGGAACGTTTTCGTGGCGCAGGAGGGACGCTGCCGCCGCTCCTTCTGTTCCCCGGCAAGGGGGCGTTAGTGCTGAAGGATGCGTCGGCCGGCGCGCTTGCCATGGCCCGCTGCCTTTCGGATGTCGCCGCGCGCATTCCGGCGAGCGCTCGACTGCGCTATCTGACGGATGCCGAAAATGCCGAGCTGCTCGGCTTGGATGCGGAGAAATACCGCCAGCAGCTGAACCGGGCCGGGCAGGTGCTGCAATGAGCGAGGAAGGCGGGCTCGTCCTCGGCATCGACATCGGCACGTCCGGCGCCCGTGCCGTTGCGATGGATAGCGCTGGCGAAATCGTCGCGTCGGGCGCCGCCAAACTTGCCGCCTTCTCTCCTGACCATCGTGATCCGCTCGGCTGGTGGAAGGCCGTGCATGCAGCCCTTCTGGAGACGCTCGCGGCGATCGATCCGGCGCGCGTGCGTGCGATCAGCATTGACGGCACCTCCGGCACGATGCTGCCGGTTACCGCCGATGGAGCGCCGCTTGCGACGCCACTGATGTACAACGATCCGGTCGCCGACCCTGCCATTCTCGACCGCATCACCGCGCAAGCGCCGAAGGAAAGCGCCGCGCACGGCACGACCTCCGGTCTCGCCAAGCTGCTGGCGTTTCAAGCGCTCCCCAGCGTCTTCCGCGTGATCCACCAGGCGGATTGGCTCGCCGGGCATTTTACCGGCCTCTACGACATTACCGACGAGAACAACGCGCTGAAGACCGGCTACGATCCGCTCAGCCGACGCTGGCCGGACTGGCTCGCCCGCACCGGTGCGCGAACCGAACTGCTGCCGGACGTTCTGCCGGCCGGCGCGCCCGCTGCAACGATCTCGCCGGCGGCGGCGGAAGCCTTTGGGCTGCCGGGCGATACGGTTGTCGTTGCCGGCACGACGGACGGCTGTGCCTCGTTCCTGGCCACCGGCGCGGACAGGCCCGGTGACGGCGTCAGCGCGCTCGGCACGACCCTGACGGTGAAGATGCTGTCGGACCGGCCGCTATTTGCCCCGGACTATGGGCTCTACAGTCACCGGATCGGCGACATGTGGCTTGCCGGTGGTGCCTCCAATACGGGCGGTGCGGTGCTTGCTGCGCATTTCAGCGCAGAGCGGATCGCCGAACTTTCGGCGGCAATCGATCCGAACACGGAGACGGGCCTCGATTTCTACCCGTTGACGAAGCCCGGCGAACGCTTCCCGATCGCGGATCCCGAGCTGATGCCGCGCATGACGCCGCGCCCGGCCGATGACGGGGAATTCCTGAAGGCGATCTTCGAAGGGATCGCCGGCGTCGAGGCGCTAGCCTATGAACGGCTCGTTTCGCTCGGCAGTCCTCCGCTCCGCTCGGTCCGCACCGTCGGCGGCGGCGCCAGGAATCCGGCCTGGACGGCGATCCGCGCGCGCAGCCTCGGCGTGCCGTTTCTGCCGACGCAATCCGAGGAGGCGGCCGCCGGCACGGCGTGGCTTGCGCTATCCGGCGCGAGAAAGGCGGGAGTGCTATGAGCGCCGTCCGCACCATCCCCGGCCTGTCGGCGATCGCCGACGCCTATGATGCCTTCGTGATCGACCAGTTCGGCGTCTTGAGGGACGGGCGCGAGCCTTATCCGGGTGCCGCCGACACGCTCGTCCGCCTGAGGAAGGCAGGAAAGCGGATCATCATTCTATCGAATTCCGGCAAACGCTCGGCGGAAAATGACCGCCGCCTGGCGGAACTTGGCTTCGAGCCCGGCAGCTGGGACTGGTTCCTGACCTCGGGCGAGGTTGCCTGGCAGCTCCTGAAGCGGGAAGGGGCGGTCACGGCGGGGGGAACGCGGAAATGCCTGCTGATCAGCCGCGACGGAGACCTGTCACCGCTGAAGGGTCTCGATCTCGTCCGCACCGAGAGCGGCGAGGAGGCCGATATCGTGCTGCTCGCGGGAAGCGAAGGCGACGTCCATCCGCTTGTCCATTACGAGAACTTGCTTCGACCAGCGGCGCGGCGCGGCGTCCCTTGCCTCTGCACCAACCCGGACAAAGTGATGCTGACGCGGAGAGGCCAGGCCTTCGGCGCAGGGCGCATTGCCGAGCTCTATGAGGGGCTCGGTGGCAAGGTACGCTGGATCGGCAAGCCGTTCCCCGACATCTACGACTTCGCGCTCGATTTCCTCGGCCGGCCCGATCCGGCACGGGTCTGCGCGATCGGCGACAGCGTCGAGCATGACATTGCCGGCGCGGCGGCCGTTGGCCTCGGTTCGGTATTGGTGACCACCGGCATTCTCGAGCACCAGTCGGAGGATGAGCGGCGGCGGCTCTTCGCCACGCACGCTGCGACCCCCGATTTCATTCTGCCAAAATTTCTCTGGTAGCCAGGAGACCGGCCATGGCCTTCACGCTGTCGCTCAATACCAATCCTCTCGTCAACCGCTTTGCCGAGCCGGACGACCTGATCGACACGATCGCCGAGAGGATCCGCATCGGCTACGTGCAACTCACCCACGAGTTCGTCAATCCGGGCTGGCCGGCGGCGACGATCAGCAAGGTGACCCGGCAATTCCGGACGGCCCTGGCCCGCACCGGCGTGAAGATCACCTCGGGCATGACCGGGCCCTATGGCCGGCTCAACCATTTCGGCCATCCCGACCCGGATGTGCGCCGCTACTATGTCGACTGGTTCCGGACCTTCGCCGATATCTCTGCAGAGCTCGGTGCCTCCGCCATCGGCACGCAGTTCGCGATCTTCACGCTCAAGGATTACGACGACCCGGTGCGGCGCGAGGAATTGATGGCAATCGCCATCGACTGCTGGCGTGACGTGGCGGAGCACGCCAAGGCGGCAGGGCTTTCCTATGTCTTCTGGGAGCCGATGTCGGTCGGCCGCGAATTCGGCCATACGATCGAGGCATGCCGGGCGCTCGATCGCCGTTTCGCCGAGGCCGAGCTGCCGATCCCGATGAAGATGATGGTCGATATAGACCACGGCGACGTGAGTTCGGACAATCCGGCCGATATCGATCCCTATGCCTGGGCGGAGGGCTTTCCGCGGCAATCGCCGATCATCCACATCAAGCAATCGTCGATGAACAAGGGTGGCCATTGGCCCTTTACCGCCGCCTACAACAGGGACGGCCGCATCACGCCGGAGCGCCTGCTCGATGCCGTCAGAAAGGGCGGCGGCACGGACAACGAGATCTGCCTGGAACTCTCGTTCCGCGAACGCGAGCCGACCGATCACCGGGTGGTGGAGATGATCCGTGAGTCGGTGGCGTTCTGGGAACCTCACATCGACACGGGGTTTAATCGTCGATAAAGATCACAGATAATAGTAACAAAATATCACAGCATAAGTTGAAAAATCACAACGTCATGTTATGTTCTTAGGTGCGGGGGCTGGACCCGCACCGAAAGGGACAATGACAGTGAAGCCGGAAGACAGGCGACAGGCGATCATGGACGTTTTGATGGAGGCGGGAACGGCCTCCGTCGAAGACCTCGCCATTCGCTTCGGCGTCAGCAAGATGACCGTGCATCGCGACCTCGACGACCTGGAACAGGCTGGTCTGTTGCGCAAGGTCCATGGCGGCGCGTCGATCCAGTCGAGCCCGCAGTTCGAGAGCGATTTCCGTTACCGCGAGAAGATCGCCACGGCCGAGAAGCGGCGGATTGCCGAACATGCCGTGACGCTGATCGAGCCGGGCCAGAGCGTCATCATCGACGACAGTTCCACCGCCGGGGCGATCGCCGCCTGTCTCAAGGACATCCGCCCGCTCACCGTCATCACCAACAATCTCGGTGTCATTGCCGAACTGTCGGGAGCGCCGGGCATCAACCTGATCGCCCTCGGCGGCCAGTACAGCAAGAAATTCAACGGCTTCTTCGGCATCGTCACCGAGGAGGCGCTGCGCTCGCTGCGTGCGGACGTCGCCTTCCTGTCGAGTTCGGCGATCGAAGGCGCAACCGCCTTCCATCAGGACCAGGAGGTCGTGCAGACCAAGCGCCAGATGGTGAAGTCGGCGACGTGCAAATACCTGCTCGTCGACCACGACAAGTTCGGCCGCGCAGCTCTGCACTACCTGACCGGGCTCGAGGTCTTCGATGCGGTGCTGACCGGCAGCGAGGTTTCGGAAGACCATGCCGCAGCGCTCGGCGAGGCGGGCGTCAAGCTCATCACCGTCGACAATCGAAAAATAGCGGAGAAGGCATGAGCAAGTCGCGGCTCTGGGTCGGCACCAGCTGGAAGATGAACAAGACGCTCTCGGAGGCGATGGCCTTCGCCGAGGGGCTGGCTGCTGCCGATGAGGAGCGTGATCCACGCATCCAGCGTTTCGTCATTCCGCCGTTCACGGCAGTCCGCCAGGTGAAGGAGAGGCTGAAGGCGACGAGCGTCAAGGTTGGTGCGCAGAACATGCATTGGGAGGATGCCGGTGCCTGGACGGGCGAGATCTCTCCCTTGATGCTGAAGGATTGCGGGCTCGATCTTGTCGAGCTCGGTCATAGCGAGCGGCGCGAACATTTCGGCGAGACCGATCGCACCGTCGGCCTCAAGACGGCGGCGGCCGTCAGGCACGGTCTCGTTCCGCTGATCTGCATTGGCGAAACGCTCGCCGAACGGGAGGAGGGCGCGGCGGATGCGGTCTTGAAGCGTCAGGTGGAAGGCGCGTTCGCTCTCCTCGAGGGCGCCGCGAGACAGGCGCCGATTCTGCTCGCCTATGAGCCCGTCTGGGCGATCGGCGTCAACGGAATACCGGCCACTGCCGATTATGCCGACGCCCGCCACCGGCGGATTGCCGAGGTGGCCGAAGCGGCGCTCGGCGTCGCGGTACCGGTGCTCTACGGCGGCAGCGTCAATCCCGCAAACTGCGAGGAACTGATCGCCGAGCCCCATATCGACGGCCTCTTCATCGGCCGCTCCGCTTGGGAGGTCGGCGGCTATCTCGACATTCTGCAGCGTGTCGCCGGCGCGATCTGACCGGCCGAAGGAATAGAACAAGTGCGGAAAGGAAACCCCTTATGAAAATCGCAATCGGAGCCGATAGCGCAGGCAAGCCGTTGCTCGACGTCATCGCCGCCCATCTCGCCGGCCGGAGCGACGTCGAGGTCAAGGATCTGAGCCAGGCGGGTTTCTACGCCGACCTGTCGGAGCATCTCGCAAAGACGATCACCACCGGGGAGAACGACCGCGGCATCCTGATCTGCGGCACCGGCATCGGCGTCTGCATCTCCGCCAACAAGGTCCCCGGTATTCGAGCGGCACTCACCCACGACACCTATTCGGCCGAGCGGGCGGCGAAGTCCAACAACGCGCAGATCATCACCATGGGGGCGCGGGTCATCGGCCCGGAGCTGGCGAAATCGATCGTCGATACCTGGCTCGCCGCCGAATTCGATCCGCACGGTCCCTCGGCCGGCAATGTCCAGGCAATCGATCGGCTGGATGCCGGCAAATAGAGTTCCGTTTTCCGCATCGCACGTGATCCTCCCTCGTGCGGAGCGGCGTTGACGCCCGGCAGCAATGCCGGGTGTTTGCGTTCACGGACTACCGGTCGCTTCCGATGCTGAGGCCGGGCGCCCCCTCGACGCCGCGACAGTTTTCCTTAAATCGCGTTCGATTTGAGGACAGAAACATGCAGCGATTTAAAGTGCTACAGAGACCCTTTGTGCGTCTGAAAGACGCACGGCGCTGTAGTGGCTGGGCGGAACGCCGATGACGCGCTTGAAGGCGCGGCTGAAAGCGGCTTCCGAGTCATAACCCAGACGCCGTGCCACGACCGAGATGCGCACGCGGTCGCGGCTCAGCCACTGCCGCGCCTGATGCATGCGGACTTGCGTCAGGTAGCGCGCCGGTGTCTCGCCGACCACGGAATGAAACTGCTGGGCAAAGCCGGATCGCGAGGCGCCCATGACCTTGGCGAGAGAATCGACCGTCCAGTTCTGTTCGGGATCGAGATGGATGGCGGCAATCACCCGGCCGATGGCCGGATGCCGGACGGCGGCCATCCAGCCGCTCGTGTCGCCGCATCCGTGCTCCACCCAGGACCGGATGATCAGGGCGGCGAGCACATCGGCAAGGCGCGCCAACACGCCGCCCGAGCCGACGCGGCTTGCACCCACCTCGCGCGCCATCGCGTCGAGCAGGTGCGGGATTGCCGGCTCGCTGGCGGTAAGCGCGTCGATGCGCATCACGTCGGGCATCATGCGCAACAGCGGGTGCATGGCATCGACATTGAATTTCAGGCTGCCGCAGAACAGGATCGTCGTTTCTCCCCGACCGCCGCCGCAGACGTCGTAGACGCAGTGGCACACCTCGCGGACGGAATAGGCCTCGAGCGGCGATAGCGGCTCACCCGGCGCACTCGCCAGCGCATGTTCGATCCCGCGCGGCAGCAGCACCGCGTCGCCGCGCTTCAATTCGATCCACTGGCCGCCAGGAACGCCCAGCCAGCAGCTGCCGCAGATGAAGTGGAACCGCGCCGCCTCATGGGCCGGAAAGCGGATTCCCCAGGGCGCCGTCAACTCGCAGCGCCCGTAATCGACGCCATCGAGGCGCAGGCCCCGTAGCATCTCCGTCAAGGCATCGTCGGCGGTTGCGGCCGGAAATTTGGACGAATGATCAAGCATTCCGGAATTTCTAACATGGAATGTCCAGCACGTCACGGCTTATCTAACCGGGACCCGGATTGTTGGAGAATTGCCCTCATGACAGACATAGCGACAAGCATGGATGCTCCCCTCGTGGCGGACGCGACCGACGAACGCAGCGAACCGGCCTGGGCCGGCGTCATCTCGCTGGCGCTCGGCGTGTTCGGCCTCGTCACTGCAGAATTCCTTCCTGCAAGCGTCCTGACCCCGATGGCAGCCGATCTCGGGATCAGCGACGGCACGGCGGGGCAGGCGGTCACCGCGACCGCCGTGGTCGGGGCAATAGCAGCGCCGACGATTGCGATCGCCACCCGCGGTTTCGACCGCCGGCTCGTGCTCTGGGGCTTCACCCTCGCGCTGATCCTCTCCAGTCTGCTTGCGGCGTTTGCCACCAATCTCACCATGCTGCTTGTCGCTCGTGTGGTTCTCGGCATCGGGCTAGGCGGCTTCTGGTCGATGATGGCGGCGATCGCGCTGCGCCTCGTGCCGATGCGTCTCGTGCCGCGCGCCATGTCGATCATCTTCACCGGTGTCTCGCTGGCGACGGTCTGTGCGGCGCCGGTGGGCGCCTATATCGGCGATCTCTGGGGCTGGCGCGTCACCTTCCTGGTCGCCTCTGCGCTTGGCGCCGTCACGCTGCTTGTGCAGATGGCAAGCGTACCGCGCCTGCCGCCGCAATCGGTGCCGAGCCTCAAGCTTCTGCTCGATCTCTTGCGCCGGCCGAGCATCAGCATCGGCATCGTCACCGTCCTGCTCTTCGTCTCCGGTCATTTCGCCGGCTTCACCTATGTTCGCCCGTTCCTGGAAAAGGTGCCTGCCCTTGGCATCGAGGCGATCTCGCTGATCCTGCTTGCCTTTGGCGTCGGCGGCTTCTTCGGCAATCTCGCCGGCGGCTTCATAATCGAGCGCAGCATCACGGCCGCCGTCAGCCTCGGCACCTTCCTCATCGCAGCCATGGCGCTGGCGCTGGTGGTCTTCGGTTCTAATGACCTCATTTCGGCGGGTGCAGTAACCCTCTGGGGCTTTGCCTTCGGGGCACTGCCGGTCGCCGTTCAGACATGGATGGTGCGGGCCGCCCCGGATCACGCCGAAAGCACCGGCGGCCTGATCGTCGCAACCTTCCAGGTGGCGATCGCCGGCGGGGCGGTGCTGGGTGGCCTCTTCGTCGACGGCTTCGGCCCGCTTGGTGCGATGAGCTATTGCGCCGTCGCGACCCTTGCGAGCGCGCTGTTTGTTCTCGCCTCGCGGCGCAGCATAGGGGTCTGAACCGGCATTGGCCGTTGATTCTGCCCGAACCCTTCCTAGATGCCTCTTGCTTTCAAGGTTGTAGGAGAATTCGTTGGTGGGCAGGTCTCTTCGTGTGGCGATGGCGCAGGTGACGAACGATGTGGATGTCGACGCGATCTCTGCGTCGGCAGCCGAGAAAGGCGCCGACATCATCGTCTTTCCGGAAATGTTTTCGAATGGGTACAGTCGCTTCGATCCCGAAGACAAGGCCTCCCGACAGGGCTGGATCGACGCGGCGGTGCCGATCGACGGCGCCTATGTGGAACGCTTTCGAGAGGCGGCGCGCAGGAACCGACTAGCTATCGTGGCGACCTTTCTCGAGCGCGGCATCCCCAAGCCTTTCAACGCTGCGATCCTGATCGATAGCAATGGCGACGTCGTCCTCCACCAGCGCAAGCGCCACATCTGTTTTTTCGACGTTCCGGAAGAAGCCTGCGCCGCCGGCGAGAGCTCCAGCGTGGCCCGGCTCCGGACCGATGCCGGAGAGGTGGCGGTCGGCATCCTGATCTGCATGGACCGGGAATTTTCGGATGCAGCGTCGGATCTCGTGCGGGACGGCGCCGAGATCATTCTCGTTCCGAACAGCTGCCCGCTGGTTGATGATCCCGCTGTCGGCGACGTGCGCGTCGCGGGGGTGCGGGCACTGGCCTTCCAGTCCGTCCTCGGCCTGGCCGTGGCGAACTATCCGGCGCCGAAGGATGACGGCCGGTCCTTTGCGGTCGATCCCTTGGGCAGGATCATCGCCATGGGCGCATCGCAGCCGGAGCTCGTGATCGCGGATTTCCACCTCGACCGGATCAGGGCCCTGCAAAAGCAGGACTGGTTTCGCCGGGTGCACTGAGAGTCCGGCCAGGATCATTCCGAAAAGAGGAACGCGACGGGGAAGCTGCCGAGAAGTTCTCCCATCGGGATGCTACGCCGAATCTCGACGGTTTCGCCGGTTGCGAGGTTCTGCAATCGCTTGGGCGCACGGTCTTCGGGCCAGAGGAGATAGGTGTCCTGCCAAAGGCCGGCGGTGAGGGACAGGCTGTCCCCATCAACGTGGCGGAAGACAAGCCGCGGGACCACGGTGACGGAAAGACCATCCTGCGCGCGACGCATGAATGCAGCGGCGTGGCGGGAGGCAGGGCCGTGGACGTCCAAGGGAAGATATCCGCCTTTCGCCAGGAGCTCCGCGCCCCCGGCGTGGCGATAGGTCAGGCAAAGCCTGATCAGGCCTTGCTTGCAGTCTTCGAAGTCGCTGATCGTCGGCTGTCGGGGCAGTTCGGCCAGCGAAGGCCGCGTTGAAAAGGGGCGGCGGTTGTCGGGGTCGACCAGGGAGAGATCGAGCCGCTCGCTGCCTTGATAGATGTCTGGGATGCCCGGTGCGGTGAGTTTCACCAGCGTTTGCAAGAGGCTGTTGATCAGTCCGGCTCGGATGAAAGGCGCCGTCGTTTTTTCGAAGTCGTCGAGGAACTCCCGGTTCCGCCGGTCGAGAATGTCGTGGAGAAATCCCGTGGCCGCCGCTTCATATTGCTCGTTGGGCGAATCCCAGCTTGTCCGCAGTTTTGCCTCGCGAAGCGCCTTCACGGCAAAGTTCGACATGCGCTCTTGCAGGAAGGCGAGATCCTTTGGGTCACTCAGCGGCTCGATCGGCCAGGCGCCGAGCAGGCTCTGGTAGAGGAACTGCTCGACCGATGCTCCCGGTGCGTCGGCACCCTGCTGATGGTGAACGCGGTTCATGTCGCGCCAGCGTGCAATTGCGGCGGCCCAGAGCTCTGGCGCCTCGCTGATCACATGGAGCCGGGCGCGTGCGTCCTCGCCGCGCTTCGTATCATGGGTCGATGTCGCCGACAGGCCGGTGGGGCTTCTGCTGGCGCGCTCCCGCATCTTCTCATGAAAGCGGTCGACGCCACCGGGTGTCCAGTCGGCTGCGGCCCCCACTTCGTTCGCGGCGAGAAAGTCGCCTCGGCGATAGAAGAAGGTATCCTCGACTGCCTTGGCCATGACGGCGCCGCTCAACTGTTGAAAGCGCGTCCGGAACTGGGCTGCCAGTTGGCGATCCGAGCAACCGTCATTCGACTTCAGGCGAGCCACGATCATCGCGATCTCAGCGGCGACCTCCGGTGCGGCAGCGCCCGCTTCGGACCCGATCTCGCCGAGTATCTGCCTGTCGCGCTCGCTTGCGCCGCGACCGCTGAGGTAGGTCCTGTAGACCGGCATCGCCGCGATCAACCGACGGACGGCCTCGGCCATCCGTTCGTCGTCGGTCGATGGAGCATCATCGTCCCGCAGGCAAGCTGCAAGTCCGGTGAGCCTTTTGACTTCAGTGTTGAAATTGTGGCTCAGCACCTGCAGCTTGCATTCGGTGACAACCATGTCCGTCGCGGATCGGTGGCCGTCGCTCCAAAGCTCGGACGATTCGTCCGTGAGGAGATCGGCCAGTGCCGAGATGAACTCGTAGCCGGTGGTGCCATCGACCGGCCAGCTCTCCGGCAGGGCCTCACTGGCTTCCAGTATCTTCTCGACGATGATGTAGGCGTGCGCGCCGGCGCGCTCACGCAGCCGAAGAAGGTAATTCTCGGGGTCGGCAAGCCCGTCGATGTGATCCACCCGGAGCCCATCGACCAGCCCGGCCTGAACGAGACCAAGGACGCATCGGTGGGTGGCCTCGAAGACGGCCGGATCTTCGACGCGCAGCCCGACTAGGCCGGCTATCTCGAAGAACCTCCGGTAGCTGAGTTTGTCCTGCGCGGTTTTCCAGCTTGTGAGCCGCCAGGATTGCATTTCGTGCAGCCGCTCTAAGAATGGCTTATCGGTAGAGACGCGTTGGAGATGCTCGTCCAGCGCGGCTGCGACCGAGGGTGCCTTCGCTAGAGAGGTAATCTCGGCATGGAAGCCTGCCGCATCGCTGGCCTCCGCCCTGCTGGCGACGGCGACAAGCCTGTCGAGAGCGGGACTGCAATTTTCAAGAGCTGCCAGATAGGAAGCCGGATTGAGAGGATAGAGCGCGTCATAATACGCGAAGGCCAGGCAGTTCCGGGCTCGGTCGAATGCCAGCCGTATCTTTCCAGCCGCGAGCTCTTCCTCGAAGCTCGCGCCCAGGAATGGCAGCGTGAGCGGCTGCCGCCAGTCGACGTCGAAATAACCGGCGAATTCGCTCGATTGACCCCATTCGACGACGCTGTGCCACCAGCTATTTTCGAGATTCGCGGCCATGTGGTTCGGCACGATGTCCAGGATGATACCGAGCCCATTCGCTTTCAACGCGCCGAGGAGCCGGGCAAATCCGTCGCGGCCGCCCAAAGTGGGATCGATCTCGTTGAAGTCGACGATGTCATAGCCGTGCGTCGAGCCGCTGACCGCGGAAAATATCGGCGAGGCATAAAGATGAGAGATGCCGAGCCCGACGAGATGCGGGATCAACCCGACGGCCTTTTCGAAGTCCATCCCGTTTCGAAATTGCAGTCGGTAGGTCGCGTTGGGCAGGGGCATGGCGGGCCGGTTTGACATCGGTTCAGGCACAACACCATTCGACCGAGCTTTGTTCCGCGGGCGTGACGGGAACAATCTCGGTTGAAATGGATTTTTTTGCAGTCGCCACCACGGGAAAAGAAGCTTGGCCTGGAAGACCGTTTTCACCGGCAGTTCGCCCAACCGATGGAGTCGGACGCGCCGACCGATCATCAGGGAAGCCGAGAACATCTGGCGCAGCGCGCCTGCCGATCGTGTGCACTTCCTCGTTGACGGGGCCGCCTACTATGCCTGTCTCGATCAGGTTATCGAGCAGGCGGAGGAGCAGCTCTGGATCACCGGATGGGATTTCGATCCCCGCATCAAGTTACTTCCTGACGATCCCGACGCAGAGGCACTCGGCACCAAGCTGGAGCGGCTGGCGGCGCGAAAACCGAAACTCAGAATCCGCATCCTCATCTGGGCGATGGGGCCGATCTATTCGGGAAAATCGTTGCGGCTGTTTCGCAAGCAGGAATGGGCCGCGCATCCGCAGATCGAACTTCGTTTTGCCAGCCACCGCGCATTTCGCGGCTCGCATCATCAGAAGCTCGCCTCGATCGACGACCGCATCGCTTTCGTCGGCGGCATCGACCTGACCGCGCGGCGCTGGGACACGCCGGATCATCTGGCCGAGAATGATCTGCGCCGTGATCCGGACGGAAATCCCTACGATCCGGTCCATGACATCCAGGTGGTGCTGGAGGGGGACGCCAGCCGAGCCATCGGAGATCTCTGCCGCTTCCGCTGGAAGTCCTCGGTCGGCGAGGACATCGATGCACCAGAGTCTGCGGCGGTCGCATGGCCGCCCGGCATAGAACCGGTCCTGACGGATTGCCGGATTGCCATCGCGCGCACCGAGCCGGGTTTCGGCAAAAGACGAGGGCGACAGGAGGCGTTGCGGTTGACGCTTGACGCATTGCGCGGCGCCCGGTGCCACATTTATATCGAGAACCAGTACTTCGCTTCGCATCGGATCGGCAAGCTGCTGGGCGAGCGGCTGCGGGAGCCCGACGGTCCCGAGATCGTGGTGGTCACCACCCGCAGTTCCCACGGTTTTCTGGAGAAGGTCGTGATGGGAGGCAATCGCGACCGCCTCATCCGTCGGCTGAAGCAGATGGATCGCCACGGCAGGCTGCGGGTCGCCTATCCCGTGGTGCCCAAAGCGGACGGCTCCGAACAGGAGGTCATCATCCACTCGAAGGTGGTCGCCATTGACGAGCGGTTCCTGCGTGTCGGCTCGTCGAATTTCAATCACCGCTCGGAAGGCTTTGACACGGAATGCGACGTCGCGGTCGAGGCGGCGAGCGAGGCGCACAGTACCGCGATCGCGGGCTTTCGCAACGCGCTGCTGGCGGAGCATCTCGGTGTTGAGCCGAGCGAGGTCGAGAGGGCGCTGCAGGAAACAGGCTCTCTTGTCGCCGTCGTCGACAGGCTGAACACACGTTCGCGCGGTCTGCGGGCCTTCGACGGGATCGAAGGCCATGGTGCGACCGACCTTGTCTGGGGTACGCATATCGTCGATCCGCGCAGTCCGTTCAGGCCTTTCCATCGCACGCGTGCATTGCTGCAGCGCTGGATTGGTCAGCTTTTCGCCTTGCTTTCCAAGCTCTTCGCATTGTCCCAGTGACGGACTTCGGCGATCGACAGCAAAATCAATCCGAGCGGTAGCGGCAGGAAGAAATAGATCGCCCTGAAGGCGATCAACGCGCCGATACTTGCCGACTGTCCGAGCAGAAAGGCTATTGTGGCCTCGAGCACGCCGATGCCGCCCGGGACGTGGCTGACAAGAGCCGTCAGATTTGCGCCGACATAGGCCGTCGCCGTCTCGAAGAAGCCGGCATCTCCGAACGCCAGCACCAGTTGATGCAGGCAGGCGCTGACGCAAAGGAAGTTGGCCGTGCCGACGACGATCTGACCGGCTGCGATCTGCTGCGGCGGCATTTCAAACTTCCAGCGGAACAAGCGCAGCGAACCACGCAAGAAACCGGCCATCACCACATAGCCTAGCGAACCGGCAAGACAGGCGATACCGAGAAGACGGGCGCCGCCTTCCGACAGGCCGATGATCCGCGCGGCGCTCTCCGGCATAATCAGGCAGCAGAGACCGGCCAGCGTCATGAGGCCGAGGCCGACCGTGACGCCGCAGAAGATAATGATCTTCGCCACCTGCTCGACACTCAATCCCCAGCGCGAATAGAACCTGTATCGCACCGCTCCGCTGCTCAGGGCTGCGACGCCGACATTGTGGCCGATCGAGAGGCTGGTGAAGGAGGCGAGCGCCACCTGACGATAAGGGAGCTTCTGTCCGACGTAGCGCACCGCGAGGGTGTCGAACAGCGTCAGGCAGAAATAGGAGAGGAAGACGAAGCCGATTCCCGCCAGCAGATGTCCGACGGGGATCTGCAGCATCGAGCGGACGATCTCGTCGAACGTGTACTGACGAAGCGTCCGGTAGATCAGCCAGACGGCGACGCTGATGGCAGCGAGTATGAATGTTCTGGCGATGATTTTATTCGGCATCGGCCTCGTTCCTTTGCGCGTCTCTCGGAACGAAAAGCGGGTCCTGCGTGTTCCCGAACGCAAGACCTACAGCGCCGCGCGTCCTATTGGACGCGCAAAAGGTCGCTGTAGCACTTTGAACTGCTGCATGTTTCCTTAAATCGGCTGCGATTTAAGGAAACATGCAGTAGGGCCGATAAAGCAGGATCATGCCTCGACCGCTACGTTTCCTCACCTACAACGTCCATAGCTGCTTCGGGACCGACCGGAAGCTCGACCCGGCGCGCGTCGCCGCGGTCGTCAGTGAATGCCGACCCGACATTATCGCCCTGCAGGAAGTGGATGTTGGCCGCGCCCGCAGCGGCGGAATAGACCAGGCTCATATGATCGCCACCCATCTCAACATGGAAGCACATTTCCATCCGGCTCTGCACCTCAAAGACGAGCGATACGGCGATGCGGTGCTGACGGCCTTGCCGATGCGCCTCGTCAAGGCGGATGTGCTGCCGTCGACCGGAGAGCCGCGCGGCGCGCTCTGGGTGGAGATCGACCTCGCTGACGCCAAGCTCCAGGTCATCGTCACGCATCTTGGACTGCGCGGTTCGGAGCGGGTCCGCCAGGCAACGACTTTGCTCGGCCCCGGCTGGCTTGGCGGAATAGGTCAAGCGGACTCGCGAGTCGTTCTGGCGGGAGACCTCAACGCCATCGCCCGCTCGGCCGCCTACAAGCTGCTGGCTGCGCACCTCAAGGACGTGCAGCTCCAATTGAAAGCCAAGCCCCGGCCGACCTTCCCCTCCCGACTACCGCTGCTGCGGCTCGACCACGTCTTCGTCGGCGAAGGGATAGGCGTGCGCGATTGCAAGGTGCATAGCAGTGCCCTTGCGCGGGTCGCTTCCGATCATCTCCCGATCCTGGTGGAGCTGGAAATCGATCCGTCTGCCAAAGGATGCGCGGGCGAACCGGAAGTGGACGAAGCGGCGATGAGCTAGTTGTCGTTTTCTCTGTTGTGTTCGCGCCAGAAGTCGAGCAGCAGCAGCGTCACCGTGAAGGTCACCGGCCCGATCACCAGCCCCGCCGGCCCAAACACGAAGACGCCGCCGATCATGCTCATGAACGCCAATACCGTGTGCAGCTTCAGCCGATCTCCGACGAAGATCGGATAGAGCAGGTTGTC
Organism: Sinorhizobium fredii USDA 205; assembly: GCF_001461695.1. GTDB lineage: Bacteria > Pseudomonadota > Alphaproteobacteria > Rhizobiales > Rhizobiaceae > Sinorhizobium > Sinorhizobium fredii. The sequence continues at coordinate 359,648 of NZ_AUTC01000146.1, forward strand.
GACGGTCGCGACCACGACGCCTCCCCAGGCTGTCAGGATCAATGCCTTGCCCCATTCGCCGGTGAGCGCGAGGGACAGCGCGGCCGGAATCCAGATGATGAAAGCGCCGAGAACCGGCACCATCGCCAGCAGGCCCATGGCCAGACCCCAGAGCAACGGCGACGGCAGGCCCAGCAGCCAGAACATCAGTCCGCCCAACGTACCCTGCACCACCGCAACGGCGAAGGTTCCGAACACGATCGCGTGGACCGTTTCGCTGACGCGAAGGAACAGCTTGTCCATCTCTGCGGAGGTCAGTGGAGCGAACTTCTTGAGCATGTTTAAGGCTTCGCGCCCGTCGCGCAGGAAATAGAACAGGAAGTAGAAGGTCAGGACGACGTCGATGATCTGCACCACCGAGCGGCGGACCAAGGATGCGCTGAAATTGGTGAGCAGAGCGGCAGCATTGCCTGCGAGGCCCGCAAGGTCAAGCTGGGTCTCAATCCAGAGAAGAACCAGCCCGATACGCGGATACGTGGCAATGGCGTCGCGCCAACTCCCCGTCCTCAGCGCTTCCGCGACGATCTGCGCGCCTCTGGCCGCCTCATTCACCAGCCGCTCCGCAACCAGGGTGAGCGGCACCGCAACAACGAAAGCGGCGATTGCCACCGTCGCTGCGGCGGCGATGTCCGGATAGCGGAGGTCCTTTGATATCCGCCGGTGAGCGGGTGGAACATGATTGCAAGGACAAGCGCCCAGGTTAGCGCCGGCAGGAAAGGCACGGCCAGTAGGTAGCACACGACGATACCCGCCGCGATGGCGACCAAAAGCACGAATGCCCGCGAACGCCGCGCAGTCAGCAACCGGTCCGGAGCTTGTTCTGGCTGCGCCGGAACGTTCTTCGCCACGTGAAATCGCTCCTTTGCGAATAATTGGCTGTCACTCGAACTGACTTGTCAAAAGATAGGTTCCATCTGACGTCCGCCCACCGCCCGACTGCCAAGGAACCTTCAGGCGAGCCGACCGTTCGATCCCCAGAAGGAAAGGATCGCGACGATGACAAATCTCAAGAACGACCACCTTAAGGATCACCCGATGCCGTCTCCAACATGGAAGCCGGATTCCAAGGAAATGCCTGTGGATCCGCATGCGCTACCAGATCAGGCTGCGCAACCCGGCACCGACAAAACGCACGAGCCGCCAGCCCGGAGCGGAACATCGGAGCGGCGCGAGAAGCCGACCGAACCAGGCGGAAAGAACAATCCAGTCCATCATACCGGTCGCGTTCCCCCGAAGGTGACGGACGACGAGCGCTGATGTCTCTGTTGGCGTATTGAGCTGCCTCGTTGCTGGAGGTCGCCCTCTTCGGGCGGGGGCCGTTCGGGTGGAGGGCTCACCGCATCATCCTGACTTTCGCTTCCTCGATCGCGGAGATAAAGGTCTGCCGCGCTTGATCGTGGGAAGCGGTGCCCAGCATGCCATCGGTACAGGCATTGAGTGCGGCGTTGTAGGCGCTCCCATGGGAGACCGGCCAATGTTCGCTGAGCAACGTAGCCGCTTCGGCCGGAGTCCAGACGATCTGAATACCGTCGAGATCGGGCAAATCCACGATGACGCATTCGTTCCATGTTTTGAACATGTCGGCGTCCTTTGGCTTCTGCCGCATCTAACTGTCTCCGGTCCTGTTCGTTCCCAAGCTTCTATTTTGGCTTGCACATTTCGATGCGGCGCGCCGCGAAAGGTTCGACGCTTGGCGAGAGCCGTCGGTGCCGCTCGCACGCCACGGGAGCCCTACAGCGCCGCGCGTCCAATCGGACGCGCCAAGGTCGAAGTAGCACCTCGAAACGCTGCATGATTTTGTCCTTAAATGGATTCCGATTTAAGGAATCATGCAGCAGCCTCGGACCGTCAGCGATGCCCGGTCGCGTCGGCAATCTGCGGCGTATAGACCACGGTGTCGGTCTCCAACAGGCCGCCGCCGATCGTCAAGTAGACGAAGATGGCGCAGATCGCGAGCAAAAGGACGCCGATCGGGAAGGTGGCAGAGGCCCGCTTTTCGGGCGTTTGGCGATGATGCCTTCGGGTGAACATGCTGCAGCACTCCCTGAGAGCGGGATGAGGAAATGTGAGCGCGGTTTTCCGCCCGCATCCCTCTCTAACCCTTTGGAATCGATCACGTTTATGAATCTGGGTCGATCGGACCCAAAATCATCGTGATTTAGTCATCAGGGAGAACGATATCGCGTACCAGGAGTTCCCTCGGCGACGGCTCGCGAGCGAAGCTAGATGCAGATGGGCTACTGGTCCATGCCTATTAATTCATCACTGCTGGTGCGTCGGGCTAATATTTTAGCACCTCAAGCGCGGACCTTGGTTGTCTGGCAGGCCAATTATTTGAATTCGTTTTATTTTCCGGAACGTCTTCAGTTGGCACGTCACTTGCATCCATTAAACCGAGCCCGAGCAAGCCGCCGGCGGTGCCCAATGTCGCGCACCAGAAGCAAAGTTGCTTAAGCACGGTGGAAGCGCCGATCGCTATCAAGCGAGGCGCTCAGTTCGGGGCATTTCCAGGATCAACGATCGAATGGCGCTGTCGCGCCGGGAGAAGCCATGTCCTCTGTTCATCCGACACAGAAAACCACCGCAAAGGAACAAGGCCGCGCCCTGTGGGTCTCGACGACGGCTTTCACCATCTGTTTCGCCGTCTGGACGATATTTTCCATCATTGGCGTTCGCATCAAACAGGAGCTTGGCCTCAGCGAAGCGCAGTTCGGGCTTCTGATCGGCATGCCGATTCTCACCGGCTCGCTGATCCGTATCGTGCTCGGCATCTGGACCAACCGCTATGGCGGCCGGCTTGTCTATACGGTCACCATGGTGGCGGCGGCACTGTCGACCTTCCTCCTCGCCTATGCGACGACATATCCTCAGATGCTGCTCGCCGGCCTTGGCGTCGGCATTGCGGGCGGTTCCTTCGCCGTCGGTGTCGCCTATGTCTCGCCCTTCTTTCCGCCGGAAAAGCAGGGTACGGCGCTTGGCATCTTCGGGGCCGGCAATGTCGGCGCTGCGGTGACCAAGTTCCTGGCGCCGCTCGTTCTCGTCGCCTATGGCTGGCAGATGGTCGCGCAGGTCTGGGCCGCCGGGCTCCTGCTGACCGCCATCGCCTTCTGGTTCACGACTGAAGATGACCCGAAGTTCCGCGCCCGCCGCGAGACAAGCCAGCCGCGCAAGAGTTTCCTCAGCGAATTCGCCCCTCTCAAGAACGTCCAGGTCTGGCGCTTCTCGCTTTACTACTTCTTTGCTTTCGGCGGCTTTGTCGCCCTGGCGCTGTGGCTGCCGCGTTACCTGGTTGGCGTTTACGGTTTCAACCTCGAAACGGCCGGCATGATCGCCGCCGCCTATTCCATTCCCGGCAGCATTTTCCGTGCCTATGGCGGAGCGCTTTCCGACAGGATCGGCGCGCGCAAGATCATGTATGCGATGTTCGCCGTGTCCGCCGTGGCAACGCTCATTCTTTCCGTGCCCGAGGGTGGCTCCGTTCTGCACATCACGCCGGTCGTCTTCGTCGGCGTGACCTTCGTACTCGGCTTCGTGATGAGCCTCGGCAAGGCGGCCGTCTACAAGCACATTCCGGCCTATTATCCGGAGCATGTCGGCGCCGTCGGCGGCGTCGTCGGCATGATGGGCGGCCTCGGCGGCTTCATCCTGCCCGTCGCCTTCGGTTTCCTCAAGGACTGGACCGGCCTCTGGTCGAGCTGTTTCATGCTGCTCTTCGCGATCGTCGCGATCTCGATGGTCTGGATGAACGCGTCGATCCGCCAGTTCAAGCGGCGCGCCGTTGAGGGTGCGCCGGCCGGCGCCTATGGGCGATAGGCTCTGAGGGTGGTGCGGCTGCAGGATCAGGACTGATTGACCGCAGCCGACATCCGGGACTCTCCGCCAAACCTAGCTTCCCCGCAGGGATTGCCAAAACCCTGCTTCTTGCCCGGCACTTCTGTGCCGGGCTTTTTCGTTCGCTGAGTTTTCTTCTGGCCTAGAGCGTTTCATGTTTTGACGGAAGCGTAGCCGGCGTTTGCGAAG